>JBCDLT010000001.1:0-196014 GCA_038745065.1 Pseudomonadota bacterium
CTGCCAATCCGTCGTAAGCGCGGCGGCCGGCGTAACCGACAGGACACCCGCAAAAATCGCAATGAGCCCGCTTTTGGCATGCAATGCTGGCATCGGCCTGAATTCCTCGTTCTTGAACCGGGACACCGGTCTCGGGGTGACCGCAGGTCGGGCCGAAACGGGCTTGAGAGGCGTTTCGGCGAATGCGGCTTGTGGTCCGACCGGTCCCGGCAAACCGGGGGCGAGACGAGCCGTGGCAGGACTGAGTTGCGGCCAAAATGGTGAAAAACAGGTGACTGTTCCAGTAAAACTATGGTGTACTATAAGAAGCCGCAAAGCGTTAGAAGGAGCCGCTACGCCTTGTCCGCCGACATCGGTTACCTGAACGGTAAACTGCTCATTGCGATGCCGGGGCTTGATGCAACCCGCTTTGGCCGAACCGTCATTTACATGTGCGTCCATTCAGACGACGGCGCCATGGGGATCGTGCTCAATCAGGTTGCCGACCAGGTGACGTTTCCCGATTTGCTGGGCCAATTGCATGTCATAGATGAAGAGCAAGCGGCCTCTCTCCCTGCGCAGATCGACGGCATGCATGTCTTCAAGGGCGGTCCGGTCGAAACCGGCCGCGGCTTCGTCCTGCATTCCGACGACTATTTTCTGCAGAACGCGACCTTGCCCATAGATGACGGCATCTGTCTGACCGCAACGCTCGAAATTCTCAAAGCCATTGCCGATGACCGCGGACCGGACAACGCCCTTTTGGCGCTTGGCTATGCCGGATGGGCACCCGGTCAGCTAGAGAGTGAAATTCAGAACAATGGTTGGTTGACCTGCGAATCCAAGCCTGATCTTGTGTTTGACCGTGACGTCGGCGGCAAGTACGAGCGGGCCCTGTCGCTGCTTGGCATCGACCTGGGCATGCTGTCTTCGGAGGCCGGCCACGCCTGATACGGGGGCGGGAACGCCGCGGCGGCGTCGCCGATGCGATGCGGTTTCGGTCCTCCCGGTCGGCCATCTTTGATCGGCAGCGTAAGCGATGGTCCGGTCCGGGTTGGTCCCGCAATAAGAATCGTCAGAGGAGCGATCCGTGAAATATGTGAGTACGCGGGGGGAGGCACCCGAACTCGGCTTCAGCGATGCCATTCTTGCCGGACTTGCGCGCGATGGCGGTCTGTATCTGCCGCAGACTTGGCCGCGGCACTCCGGAAGCGACATTGCCCAACTCGCCAATCGGCCCTACGCCGAGGTCGCGTACACGCTGCTTCGGCCGTTTGTCGGCGATGACATTCCCGATGCGCGCTTTCGAGCAATCGTCAACGAAGCCTACGCGACGTTCCGGCACCCCGCCGTTGCCCCGCTCGTCCAGACCGACGCCGGCCATTTCCTGCTGGAGCTGTTCCATGGGCCGACACTGGCCTTCAAGGATGTCGCCATGCAATTGCTTGGCCGCCTGATGGATCATGTCCTTCGGGAACGCGGCCGTCGGGCGACGATCGTCGGCGCGACGTCGGGCGATACGGGCGGGGCTGCTATCGACGCCTTTCGTTCTTGCGACAACATCGACATCTTCATCCTGTTTCCGAAGGGCCGCGTTTCTCCCGTGCAGCAGCGCCAGATGACGACGATCGACGCACCGAACGTGCATGCGCTGGCGATCGAAGGGTCCTTCGACGACTGCCAGGCCCGCGTGAAGGACATGTTCAACCATTTCGCCTTCCGCGATCGTGTCTCGTTGTCGGGCGTGAATTCCATCAATTGGGGCCGGATCATGGCCCAGATCGTCTATTACTTTACCAGCGCCGTGGCCTTGGGGAGCCCGCACAGGCCGGTTTCCTTTACGGTGCCGACCGGCAATTTCGGCGATATTTTTGCCGGATATGCCGCGAAATGCATGGGGCTGCCGGTCGACAAGCTGGTGATCGCAACGAACGTGAACGACATTCTCGACCGGGCCTTGCGCACCGGGCGTTATGAAGTGACCGACGTGAAACCGACCACGTCCCCGTCTATGGACATTCAGGTTTCGTCGAATTTCGAACGCCTGTTGTTCGAGGCCGCGGGCCGCGATGCCGGTTCGGTCCGCGAACAGATGGCCGGCCTGAAACAAAGCGGCGCCTTCACCATTCCCCGGGCCGCCCTGGAAGTGATGCGGCGCGATTTCCTGTCCAGCCGTGCGAGTGAGGAAGAGGTTCGCTCGATGATCGCCGATACCCTGGCCCGGACAGGCTACCTGCTCGATCCGCACACGGCTGTCGGATCCATTGCAGCCGAACGCGCGCGAGCCGGCGACACGCCGATGGTCACGCTGGTTACAGCGCATGCATCGAAATTCCCCGATGCCGTCCGCGAGGCAAGCGGTGTGCATCCCGAGCTGCCGGCCTGGACAGGAGACCTGATGCAGCGTGCCGAGCGGATGACCGAGCTGCCCAACGATCTTTCGGCGATCGAGACCTTCATTGCCGACCGGTCGCGCGCGACGACGGCGGAAGCCTGACCATGGCGGTGCGCATCGATCGCCTGAAGAACGGCATCACGGTTGCCACGGATTCCATGCCGGATCTGGAAAGCGCCGCGCTCGGTGTCTGGGTTCGCGTCGGCTCGCGTTACGAAGCTGAACGCGAACACGGCATTTCCCACTTTCTCGAACACATGGCCTTCAAGGGCACCAAAACCCGCAGCGCGCGGGCGATCGCCGAGGAGATCGAGGCGGTCGGCGGCGAGGTCAATGCATCGACCAGCGTAGAGAATACGTCCTATTATGCGCGGGTGCTCGCCGACGATGTCCCGCTGGCGATCGACATCCTGGCCGACATTCTCCAGAATTCCTCCTTCGACGGCGATGAGATGCGCCGTGAGAAGAGCGTCATTCTCCAGGAAATCGGCGCGGCCTTCGACACGCCGGACGACCTTGTCTTTGACCGTTTCCTGGAGGCGGCCTGGCCCGGCCAGCCGGTCGGGCGCCCGATCCTGGGGACCCCGGACACGGTCAGGAGTTTCGAGCGCGACAATCTGGAATCCTATCTGGACCGGTATTACGGCGGTTCGTCGATGATCGTGGCCGCTTCAGGTCGGGTCGATCACGAGGCGATCGCGGACCTGGTGACCGATCGCTTCCAGACGAAGGGCAACGGATCGGTGCCGGGCTATCCGCGCGCGGCCTATCGCGGCGGCGATGCACGCGCGGTCAAGGATCTGATGGAAGCCCAGGTCGTGCTCGGTTTCGAGGGGCATTCCTACGAGAACCAGGCGCATTTCTGCCCGCAACTCGTCGCCTCCATGCTGGGCGGGGGCATGTCGTCGCGACTCTTTCAGGAAGTGCGCGAAAAGCGCGGCCTGTGTTACGCGATCTACGCCTTTCACTGGGCGTTTTCCGATACCGGTATATTCGGCATTCACGCAGCCACCGGCGGTGATGAGGTCGACGAACTGATGGCCGTGATCCTGGACGAGATCGAGCGGGCGATTGATGGGTTCGAGCAGCACGAACTCGACCGCGCCAAGGCGCAATTGCGCGCCGGCCTGATGATGGCGTTGGAAAGCCCCTCGGCCCGGGCCGGGACGCTGGCCCGCCAGATCCTGCTGTATGGGCGGGCAATCCCGCGCGAGGAAATCATCGAGCGCATCGACTCGCTTTCGCTGGACGATGTTCGGACCTGCGCGGCGGGACTGGTGACCGGATCTCAGCCGACCCTGGCCGCCATCGGCCCCGTTGAAGGATTGCGACCGCATGAGGCCATTGCCGATCGGTTCCTGTCCACGGTATCGTGAGGCCATTGGAGTGCCGCCCGGATCCGGACTGTGCGCCGGTGGGGATGAGAGTGCGAGGTGTCGGCCGACCTTGCCGGGACAGTCAGTACGGCCTGGCGACAGTGAGATTGCGACAGTAACGGAACGGGTGCGGTGTTTCTCAAATCCTCGCTAGCGGCGGAATCGGCGCCGGTTATCGGTGGCGACGGCATCTACTTGCGCACGCCTCAGGTCGGCGACTATCCGCAATGGGCCGCCGTGCGCGAGCGCAGCCGCGCCTTCCTCACGCCCTGGGAACCGACCTGGCCGCTTGATGACCTGTCGCGGCCCTCGTTCAAGCGCCGCATCAAGCGGTACCAGCGCGAAATCCGGGATGATTCCGGCTATGCATTCTTTATGTTCAACACGTTGGACGACGCGCTGTTGGGCGGGATCCGCCTGTCCAACGTCCGGCGCGGCGTTGCGCAAACCTGTTCGCTCGGGTATTGGATGGGCCAGGATCACGCGAACAAGGGACACATGACCGCCGGCGTCACGGCCGTCGTGTCCTTTATATTCGACGTTTTGAACCTGCACCGGATCGAGGCTGCATGCCTGCCGCACAACAATGCGTCCATCCGGTTGCTGGAAAAAGTCGGGTTTCAGTTCGAGGGGCGCGCGCGGTCGTATTTGTGCATCAACGGGTTATGGCAGGATCATCTGTTGTTTGCATTGGTTGAAAGTGATTTAAGACAACGGGATTCCAAAACTGGAGTGCTGGCCGGAACACGGATTGGCGAAAGGACGTAAGTCTGCCGAACGCTTGGCGGCGCGTTCAGGTCACCTGTGCCGTGAGCGGTTCGTGAAGGAATGAGTACCCGTATGATCCTGGACCCGAACCGGTTGGCCGGTTTCTTCCTGGGCCTGTTGATCGCCGTCGGACTGATCTCCTCGGCAGGCGCGACGGATGCGATCGTGGTGCCGCTTGACGTGCCTGCGGTCGACATCAGTGAAAGCGTCGAGGTTTTCGCCAATGTCGGCAACCGGCTGCAAATCTCGACCGCACCGGGTTCCGACGGCATCGTGCGGCGCATCGAGGTGCGGGCGCGGGAGGCGGACAACAGCTCCTGGGTCGTATTTGCCCTTTCAAACCCGGGTGACGAGCAGATCGACCGGCTGATCGTGACGCCGCATTACCGGATGGTCGATTCCCGGATCCTCAATCCCGACCTCGGATCGTCGCGCATCGCGTTTCTGACGCCGAGCGAAGGATTTGTGCCGGAACGCGAGAACAGCCGCGAAGACGATGTGTTCTTCGTGACGCTCGATCCCGGTGCGATCATCACCTTTGTCGGCGAGATGCGCACCGATACCCTGCCGCAGATCTATCTGTGGACGCCGAACGCCTACAAGGACGCGGTGAATTCCTTCACCCTTTACAAGGGCATCGTCATCGGGATTTCCGGCCTTCTGGCGATCTTCATGACGATCCTGTTTGTCGTGAAAGGCACGATCCTGTTTCCCGCCACCGCGGTCCTCGCCTGGACGGTGCTTGCCTATGTGAGCATCGATTTCGGCTTCTGGAGCCGTGTCGTGCCGGAGGAACTGGGTTCGGGGCCGCAATATCGGGCCGCGGTGGAAGCGCTGTTTACGGCGACGCTCGTGGTCTTCTGCTACGCTTATCTCAACCTCAATCGCTGGCATATCCGCTACAGCCACGGCGCTGTCGGGGCGCTGATCGTGCTTTTGGGTGTCGTCGTGCTGTCGCTGGCCGATCCGACGCTTGCGGCCGGCATTGCCCGGGTCATGCTGCTTGTCGTCGGCGTGACCGGCCTTCTCATCATCCTGCTGCTCGCAGCGCGGGGCTATGACCGGGCGATCATGCTCATTCCGACCTGGTTCCTGCTCCTGTGCTGGATATTTGCCGCCGGGATGACGGCGACCGGCGCGCTGGCGAACGATGTCGCACAACCGGCCCTCGTCGGCGGTCTTGTGCTGATCGTTCTTCTGTTCGGCTTCACGGTGATGCAGCATGCCTTTGCCGGCGGTACGATCGGCGATGCCGGTGTCGACGATGCGGAACGGCGCGCCCTGGCCTTTACCGGTGCGGGAGATCTGGTCTGGGATTGGGATGTCGCCCGCGACAAGATTTACACCAGCTCCGATACCGAAGATCTTCTTGGCCTCGACCGGGGGACGCTGAACGGGTCCGCGCAAAGCTGGCTTCCCGTCATCCATCCCCAGGACAAGTCCCGCTTCCGCGCGACGCTCGATGCGGTGATCGACAACCGGCGCGGCCGGCTCTCCCAGGTCTTCCGGTTTCGCGGCCATGACGGCCATTATCGCTGGCTGCAATTGCGCGCCCGACCGGTGCTCGGTTCCGACGGAGAGGTGATCCGCTGCGTCGGCTCGTTGCTCGATGTATCGGATTCCAAGGCAGCCGAAGAACGCCTGTTGCACGATGCCGTGCACGACAATCTGACGGGCCTCGCCAACCGCGAGCTGTTTCTCGATCGCCTGACGGTCGAACTGACCAGGGCCGACGCGGAAACCGGGCCGAAACCCTCTGTCATCCTGATCGATCTCGATCAGTTCAAGAAACTGAACGACAGCTACGGCATGTCGGTCGGGGATTCCATCCTGTTGTCCGTGGCGCGGCGCCTTGGCCGCCTTTTGAAACCGCAGGACACGCTGGCGCGGCTGTCCGGCGACCAGTTCGGCATCGTCTTGTGTTCAGAAGTCAGTTCCGACCGCATCGCGCAGTTTGCCGAGGCCGCCGGCCGTGCGCTACGCGCGCCGATTTCCTTCGGCGAAACCGAGATCTTCCTGACCGCGTCCGTCGGGATCGTCATTCCCGATTCCGCCAAGCTGGAGGCCGGGCAGAACGTGCGCCTTGCCGAACTGGCGCTCTACGAGGCGAAACGCCAGGGCGGCGACCGGATCGAAGTGTTCCGGGCGGAATTGCAGCGCACCCAGGATGAATTATACGCCAGCGAGGCGGAATTGCGCCGTGCGTTGGAAGCCAACGAATTTGCGATCCTCTACCAGCCGATCATTAACCTGCACACCAAGACCGTTGCCGGGTTCGAGGCTTTGTTGCGCTGGAACCACCGCCAGCGCGGCACGCTTTTGCCGGCCGAATTCGTGCCGGTGGCCGAGCGAACCGGGGTGATCACGGAACTCGGCCTGTTCGTGCTGGAACAGGCGACGCGCGAATTGTCGAACTGGCAGCGCACGGCCAGCCGCGAACCCGCCTTTGTCAGCGTCAATGTCTCCAGCCGGCAATTGTTCCGTCAGGATCTGATCAATGACGTCAAGGGTGTGATGACCCGGTTTCCCGTGGCGCCCGGCACGTTGAAGCTGGAATTGACGGAATCCCTGGTCATGAAGAACCCGGAATACGCGGCCAAGGTGATGGAGCGCCTGAAATCGCTGGGCGCCGGCCTGTCGCTGGACGATTTTGGTACCGGCTATTCCTCTCTGTCCTATCTCCAGCGGTTTCCGTTCGACACGATCAAGATCGACCGCTCGTTCGTCCGGTTCGATGGACGGCCGCAACGTCCGGTGATCCTGCGCTCGATCGTGGCGATGGCCCATGAACTGGGCATGGCCGTCGTTGCAGAAGGCGCTGAAACCGAATCCGATGCGCTGGCCTTATCCCAATTGGGCTGCGAATTTGCGCAGGGCTATCTCTACGGCAAGCCGATGGCACCGGAAGCCGCCCGTGCCCTTTTGGCTGAATCCGGCTATCCGGCGGCGGCACAATAGCAGACAGACATCGCGCACTCAGGACGCAGCACGAATCTCGTCGATACCGAGGCGAGCCAGTTCGTCGGCCCGTTCGTTTTCCGGGTGGCCCGCATGGCCCTTTACCCAGTGCCAGCGGATCGTGTGCCTTGCCGCGATTTCGTCGAGCGCCTGCCACAGGTCCGCGTTTTTGACCGGCTTGCGGGCGGCGGTCTTCCAGCCTCTCGCCTTCCAGGCGCCGATCCACTCGGTGATGCCCTTGCGCAGATATTCCGAATCCGTATGCAGGTCGACCGTGCAGGACCGTTTCAGGGCCGACAGGGCTTCGATTGCGGCGCGCAATTCCATGCGGTTGTTCGTGGTTTCGGCCTCACCGCCATGCAATTCCTTTTCATGGCCGCGCGCTCTCAGGATGGCGCCCCAGCCGCCCGGTCCCGGATTGCCGGAACAGGCGCCGTCGGTATAGATCGTCACGGTAGCCGGATCGTTCGTCATGTGTATGGATCCATTGTATGCATGTCAGCTTCGACGGCCTTGTGCTGCAGCAGTTTGCGATAATATTCCATCGGGTCCTTGGGCGTGACATGCGCTGAGGGCGGCGTATGGCTCCAGTCGTAGACTCGTGTCACAAAAAACCGCATCGCCGCGCCGCGGCAAAGCAGCGGCAGGGCGCGGACTTCGTCCTTTTCCATCTGCCGAACACTGGAATAGCCGGAAATCAAGGCGGCCGACCGGTCGGTCTGCAATCGGTCGTGATCGTCGAAGCACCAGGCGTTGATGCACACGGCGAGGTCGAAGGCGAGAAAGTCATTGGCCGCAAAGTAGAAGTCGATGACGCCGGACAGGCGATCTTCATCGAAGAACACATTGTCCGGAAACAGGTCACCGTGAATGATGCCGCGTGGCAGATCCGTCGGCCAAAGCCGTGTCAGGGTTTCCAGTTCGGCACGCATGAAGGCCGTAAGGCCCGGTTTCAGAGTATCGGCGGCCCCATTGCTGCGGTCCAGCCAGGTGCGCCAGCCGCTCGGGGAAAGCGCATTGGGTCGCGATGCAGGATAATCCGACGCTTCGCGGTGAAGGACGGCGAGCATCGTGCCGACGGCCGCGCAATGCTGCGGACCCGGTTGTGTCACCGCTGTTCCCGGCAGGAATGACAGCAAAGCCGCCGGTCGCCCGGCAAGCCGCGCGACGGCCTTGCCGGCGCTGTTTTTCAAGGGGACGGGGCAGGGCACGCCGCGAGCCGCGAGATGCTCCAGAAGACCGAGAAAAAACGGCAGATCGTCGGGATCGACCCGTTTTTCGAACAGGGTCAGGATGTGCGGTGCGGTTTCCGTGGTCAGCCGGTAATTCGAGTTTTCGACCCCTTCCAGGATCGCATCGCACGCCGTCACCGGCCCGATTCCGAAGCCACGGGCGAACCGGTCGGCCGCCGCCTGATCGACCTCAGTATAAACTGCCATGATGGTCGGCCTTCACGCCTTTTGGCGACGGAATGCCCGGCGGGAAGCCGCGGACATGTGCATGAGCGGATCGGAACGGATGAACCCGCGTCCCGTAACGGTCACCGGTCCGCCTCAGGCAGCGGCCACCGAACGCAGTTCGCGCGGCAGGTTGAACACCACCGTTTCGTCGGCGGTCTTGACGATATCGATCGACACATTGCGATGGTCGCGGAACGCCTCGATGATCTCCTCGACGACGATTTCCGGCGCCGAGGCGCCGGCCGTCAGGCCAAGCGTACGGACATGTTCGAATTTCGCCCAGTCGATCTCGGATGCCCGCTGCACCAGCACGGCGTATTCGCATCCGGAGCGCAGCGCGACCTCGCGCAACCGCTGCGAATTCGACGAGTTCGGCGAGCCGACGACAATCAGTGCATCTACCGTTCCGGCGACCGCCTTCACGGCTTCCTGGCGATTGGTGGTCGCGTAGCAGATGTCGTCCTTATGCGGCCCCGAAATGGACGGAAACCGCTCCTTCAGCGCGTCGACAATCTGCTGGGTGTCATCGACGGAAAGCGTCGTCTGGGTAATCCAGGCGAGGTTGTCAGGGTCGGCCGGTTCAAGCGCGGCGACATCATCGGTGGTCTCGACGAGTGTGATCGCACCGTCGGGCAATTGCCCCATTGTGCCTTCGACTTCGGGATGCCCGGCATGGCCGACAAGAATAATGTGCTTTTCGCGTTTGAAATGGAGTTCTGCTTCCCGGTGGACTTTCGAGACCAGCGGGCAGGTCGCGTCGAGATAGATCAGGTTGCGGTTGCGCGCCTCTGCCGGCACGGATTTGGGAACGCCATGCGCGGAGAAGATGACCGGGGCGTCGGTGTCCGGAATTTCGTCGAGTTCCTCGACAAACACTGCGCCTTTGTCGCGCAACTCGTCCACAACATAGCGATTGTGCACGATTTCGTGACGGACATAGACGGGAGCACCGTACTGCTTGAGGGCCAGTTCCACGATCTGAATCGCGCGGTCGACACCGGCGCAGAAGCCGCGCGGTGCACAGAGTTTGATCGTCAGATCGGTTTTTGTTCCCTGGTCCACCGGACTCTCCTAGAGCAGGGTGTTTGTCAGGCAGTCGACGGAAAATCCGTCGGATGGGCTGCAATGACAGTTTCCCTGGTTCACCATACAAAGTATAGGCGTCCCCACCGCACATTCCATCCTTGTCATATGGCCGCATTTTGCGTCCATGTCCATGGGCTGGTATAGCAGCCCGAAGCGCCGCACGATGGAATCGGAAGAAACGCGGCGGAAACAGATCAAAGTCAGTAGCCGGTTCCCATGACACGCCACAATTCGATATCTTCGCTTCGCCCCGCTTCTTTTCGCGTTGCCGTTTTGAGTGCCGTCGTTTTGATCCTTGCGGCATGCGGCGGAGGGCCCTCGAACCCCGATTCGTTTCTCGGCAAGGCCCTGATGGGCACCTCCGAACCCCCTGAACCGATCGATCTCACGAAGTTCGGCCCGACCGTGCGATGCCCGCCGGTGCTGATCCAGCCAGGTACGGAATCGTTCTCCGTTTATGAAGAAGACGAAGTGAGCGCGTTCAACCTCAAACACCAGGCAACGATCGCCGATACGGCCGCGGAGTGTGGCAGCGAGGGCGGTGTTATGACCATCAAGGTCGGAATACGCGGTCGGGTGCTGTCAGGCCCGAAAAGCACGGTCGGCGAGGTGCCTCTGCCGCTGCGGGTTGCGGTTACGCAGGACGGCGCAACGGTGGTCTATTCCGAACTCCATACGATCGCGACCGATCTGACGGAAACCGAAACATCCCGGGCCTGGGCCAAGGTCGTGGAAAACATCCAGGTTCCGGACCAGGGCACGTTGCGGATCCTGGTCGGGTTCGACGAATCCGCTTCGTGACGGTTTTCCCGGATCAACTTCGGGTCATGGAGTTGACTTCCCCGGGGATTAGGTCACTTTAGCGCTCGAGAGTGTCGTTGCCTCTCAGGTCGCCCGTGGAATTGGGTGACAGGACTGCGCGGGAGAGATCGTCGGGCCCGCCCCGACGGCGCCGAAGGAGCAACCGCCCCGGAAACTCTCAGGCGAAAGGACCGCGCACGTCGCAACGCTCTGGAAAGCGCCCCGAAAACGGGCGCACCGAAGGAGTAGCCGGCAGGCCGTGATCCGGTTCGTCGGGAAATCTCTCAGGTTCTTGGACAGAGGGGGCGCGGGAAGATTCCGATCCGGGGTCTTGTCGCGTCAACGCGCACCGGGAGCCGACCATGACCGATCCGACCGATTCCGCACCGCTGCTCCGCACGCCGCTGCACGCCTTGCATCACCGCCTCGATGCGCGCATGGTGCCGTTCGCCGGCTACGACATGCCTGTGCAATACGACGGCATCCTCGCCGAACACACCCATACCCGCGAGGCGGCGGGCCTTTTCGACGTGTCCCACATGGGACAGGCCTTTGTCGTCGGTCCCGACCACGAAACGGCAGCCCGGGCGCTAGAGCGCCTGGTGCCGTCCGACATTGTCGGTCTGAAGCCGGGCCGCATGCGCTACACGCTGCTCCTGAAGGAAGACGGCGGCATTCTCGACGATCTGATCGTAACGCGACCCGCCGCGGCCGACGAGGACGGCCGCCTGTTTCTCGTGGTCAACGCCTCGCGCAAGGCGGCCGACTACGAGGTCATCCGGGCGGGCCTGCCGAACGGCGTGCAGTTTGAAACCGTCGACGACCGGGCCCTTGTCGCGCTGCAGGGGCCGCAGGCGGGCGACGTGTTGGCGGCGCATTCGCCGGTTCCGGGCACCTTGACCTTCATGACGGCCGCAATGGTCGATCTCGGCGGCGCCCAATGCCATGTCACGCGTTCCGGCTATACCGGCGAGGACGGCTTTGAAATCTCAGTGCCCGAAGACGCCGCCGACCCTTTTGTCTCCAGGCTCCTAGAGGACGAACGGGTGCGCCCCGTGGGGCTTGGCGCGAGGGACACGCTGCGCCTTGAGGCCGGTTTGTGCCTGTATGGCAACGACATCGACGAATCCACCGGACCGGTCGAGGCCGATCTTGGCTTTGCGATATCCAAGCGGCGGCGCGCCGAGGCCGATTTCCCCGGTGCGCGAAACATCCTCGCCGCACTGGAAGCCGGCTCCTCGCGCAAGCGCGTCGGCCTGCGTCTCGACGGGCGGGCGCCGGCCCGCGCCGGCGCGGAGATCCACGATGCCGACGGCAACCCGGTCGGCCATGTCACATCCGGCGGGTTCGCGCCGACGGTCGGCGCGCCGATCGCCATGGGGTATGTATCCGCCAGCCATGCCGAAACCGGTACGCCGCTTTTTTGCATCGTGCGCGGCAAGGCCTTGCCGGCCCATGTCAGTGCCATGCCGTTTGTGCCGCATGGCTATGTCCGTTAGCCCGGGGCCCGCCGCCTTCAGTACCTGATTCCCACACCACACGAAAAACCGGAGTTGAACAGATGGCCATCCTGTATTCCGAGGAACATGAATGGATTTCACTCGAAGGCGATGTCGGCACGGTCGGCATCACCGACTATGCCCAGAGCCAGCTCGGCGATGTGGTTTTTGTCGACCTGCCTGCGGTCGGACAGGCCGTGGAGAAGGGAGGCGATGCCGCTGTCGTGGAATCGGTAAAGGCGGCGAGCGACGTCTATGCGCCGGTGTCCGGCGAGGTCGTAGGCGTCAACGAGGCGCTTGCGGAAACGCCGGAACTCGTCAACGCCGAAGCCGAATCCGGCGCCTGGTTCATGAAAATCAAGCTTTCCGACACGGGCGAGCTTGAGGGCCTGATGGATGCTGCGGCCTACAAGGCCTTCTGCGACTCGCTCTAGGAATACCGACATCATGCGTTTTTTACCCCATACCGATCAGGACCGGGCCGACATGCTGGCCCGGATCGGCGCTGCGTCGATCGACGACCTGTTTGCCGACATTCCGACCGACAAGCGATTGACCGCCCCGTTGGACCTGCCGATGCACATGTCCGAACTGGAAGTCGAACGGCATCTCGGCCGTTTGGCCGGGCGGAACGTTCCGGCCGCGTCGCAGCCCTTTTTTGTGGGTGCTGGCGCCTACAGGCATCACGTGCCGGCAAGCGTCGATCATTTGATCCAGCGCTCCGAATTCCTGACCTCCTACACGCCCTACCAGCCTGAAATCACACAGGGCACGCTGCAATATCTGTTCGAATTCCAGACCCAGGTCGCCAACCTGACGGCGATGGATGTCGCCAATGCGTCGATGTATGACGGCTCCACCGGAGCCGCCGAAGCCGTTCTGATGGCGCATCGCATTACCCGGCGCAACAAGGCCGTCCTGTCCGGCGGACTGCATCCGCATTATGTCGACGTGATCCGGAACCTGTCGGAAATGGCGGATGACCGGGTGGAGGCCCTGGCCCCGGATCCGGGCGGTACCGAAGACATCCTGGCCGCGATCGACGACGAGACCTCCTGCGTCGTGGTCCAGAGCCCGAGTTTTTACGGCAACCTGATCGACCTCGCGCCGATCGCCGAAAAGGCCCACGCCCACAAGGCCCTCCTGATCGCCGTTTTCACCGAGGTGGTCGCGCTCGGAGCGATCGAGCCGCCCGGCACCCAGGGCGCCGATATCGTCGTCGGCGAAGGCCAGTCGCTCGGTGTCGGCCTGAATTTTGGCGGCCCCTATGTCGGTCTGTTCGCCACGCGACAGAAATATGTCCGACAGATGCCGGGACGCCTATGCGGTCAGACGGTCGATGCGGAAGGACGCCGCGGCTTCGTGTTGACCCTGTCAACGCGGGAACAGCATATCCGGCGGGACAAGGCGACATCCAACATCTGCACCAATTCCGGTTTGTGCTGCCTCGCCTTCACGATCCACATGACATTGTTGGGAGAGACCGGCCTCCGGTCGTTGGCGCATACCAATCACCAAAAGGCCTGCCGTCTTGCCGATCGTTTGGCGGCGCTCGACGGTGTCGACCTGATCAACGACAGTTTTTTCAATGAATTCACTATCCGTGTCCGCGGCCGGGCGGCGGACGTCGTGGAGGCGCTCGCCGAACGGGGCGTACTCGGCGGCGTGCCCGTTTCCCGGCTCGAAGCCGGGCAGCCCGACCTCGACAACCTGATCGTGGTCGCGGCGACGGAAACCGTGACGGAGGACGATATCGATGCCCTGGCGACCGGCCTGAAGGAAGTGATGCAATGAGCATGAACACGCAAGGGCGCCCGACACGGCCCGAAAACGCGTCGGACACCGCCCGCGAAACCTTTACCGGCAACCGCGCCTTGCAGCTGGAAGAACCGCTGCTGTTCGAAATTGGGCGCACCGAGATTTCCGGCGTCGATGTCGATGCGGCGAACGGCGGCCAAGACCGTCTCGGCCGGTTTGCCCGAAGCGCGCCGCTCGACCTGCCGGCATTGTCCGAACCGGAAGCCATGCGCCATTACGTGCGCCTGTCGCAAAAGAACTACGCGATCGATTCCGGCCTCTATCCGCTCGGCTCGTGCACCATGAAGCACAATCCGCGCATCAACGAAAAGATGGCCCGCCTGCCGGGCTTTGCGGACATTCATCCGCTGCAGCCCCGCTCGACAGTGCCCGGTGCGATCGATCTCATCGGTGAACTCGCCCATTGGCTGTGCACGCTTACCGGCATGGACGCCGTGGCGATGTCGCCGAAGGCCGGCGCCCATGGCGAATTGTGCGGCATGATGGCGATCAAGGCCGCACTTGCAGCACGCGGCGAGACCCGGTCCGTCGTTCTGGTGCCGGAATCCGCCCACGGGACCAATCCGGCCACGGCCGCGCTGTTGGGCTACAAGGTCGTTGCCATCCCCGCGCGCGACGACGGCACGGTCGATCCGGATTCCGTCCGGGCTCTGTTGTCCGAGGATGTCGCGGGCATCATGCTGACCAATCCCAATACCTGCGGCATCTTCGAGCGCGACATTGCGGAAATCGCCGATGCGGTACACGCGGTCGGCGCGTACTTTTACTGCGACGGGGCGAATTTCAATGCCATTGTCGGCAAGGCCCGCCCGGGCGATCTTGGCATCGACGCCATGCACATCAACCTGCACAAAACCTTTTCGACACCGCATGGCGGCGGCGGTCCTGGATCCGGCCCGGTCGTCCTGTCGGATCGGCTGGCGCCCTTCGCGCCCGTGCCGTTTGGCCGGCGCATGCCGGACGGGTTCGAATGGGTCGAAGATGCATCCGAAGCACAGGACGGCGAGCATCCTTTCGGCCGGATGACCGCATTCCATGGTCAGATGGGCATGTTCGTGCGTGCCCTGTCCTACATGCTGTGCCACGGTGCCGATGGTTGCCGCCGGGCCTCGGAGGATGCTGTTCTCAACGCCAATTACGTGCGCGCCGGGCTGCAGGACCTGATGAGCCTGCCGTTTGGAGAGCGCATGTGCATGCACGAAGTGCTGTTCGACGATTCCTTCCTCAAGGGCACGGAGGTTACGACTCTCGATTTTGCCAAGGCGATGATCGACGAGGGCTATCACCCCATGACCATGTATTTCCCGCTGGTGGTACATGGCGCCATGCTGATCGAGCCGACGGAATCGGAATCCCGTGCCAGTCTCGACCTGTTCATCGCAACGATGCGCGATCTGGTCATGAGCGCCCAGCGCGGAGAAACCGAACGCTTCGCCGAGGCACCGCGCTTTGCGCCGCGGCGCCGCCTCGACGAGACCCAGGCGGCACGCAAGCCCGTGCTGAAATGGACGGCACCGGAACCCGCCGACATCGATCCGCCCCGCGAGGCGGCAGAATAAAGACCTGCTTCGGCAGTCTCGGCGGGCCTCTCCCGGGAGCGGGTTGGCGAGGTTTGCAGATCTCGCCGATTTCCGGGCAAGGCCGCAATACTTGGCTAAGGCCATCGCTCACAGATGGCCTCGCTCCCTAGTTTGCCCCAATCCGACATCCGACGGCGTGATGTTTTGTCCGGAGACATAGTTTGCAGGGCGCGTCGGTCGCCGCCTCTGGATCGCCCGGTCAAGCCGGGCGAAGACGGCGTATGGGGTTGTGTAAGGAAGCCGTTCCGGAGCGGAAAGGTCCTTGAAAGGTTACAAACACCATCCTTCCAATCCGACATCCGACATCCGACGGTGCGAACGGCGGATCCAGCCTGCAGGGCGCGCCGATCGCCGGTCCTGGGTCGCCCGGTCAAGCCGGGCGAAGACGGAGGAGGGGAGAGCGGGGAAGCCAATCTGGCACGCGTCGGTCCTTAAAGAGAGAGGCTCCCCCGCCCGCCAATCCGTCATCCGACGGTATGACCGGCGGAGGCAGCCTGCAGAGCGCGCCGGTTGCAGCCCCTGGGTCGCCCGGTCAAGCCGGGCGCAGACGGAGTATGGGGTTGAACGTAAAGCCGATCCGACATGGACAGGTCCCCGAAAGGACACCATCACCAGCCGCCCTTTACCGCCTCAAAAGAAGATGGGTGAATACGGTAGCACGTGCAGAGGGGAGGCTGTTGTCTTGCAAGCCCACAAACCCGGCACGGAAGGCCGCACAATAGTGTGATGTCGGAGAATTTTTATTTGTTAAGCCTCAGTTAATACATAGATCTGGATAATGATGCTTCGCGGTTCGCCGCGTAATCCTCCGCGCGGCCTGCCGCGTTCACTTGGCAAAACAAGGAGAACGCGATGGATCGGACGCATTTGGAGCTGCAATTACAGGGCTATGGCTTGACCACGGCTGAAATACTGTACCGCATGCCGGATTTTCCCGCCATGTTGCAGACTTATGTTTGGCAGGATTACGATCTGGAGCCGGATTTTCCGAAAATGCACGGATTTCTTCATTTCTGGCGAACACGCCTGGATGGGCCGCTGCATTCCGTGCGCTTCGCGCACAAAAGGCTCATTGCGCCCGGTGAATGGCGCAATGTCAGCGGCGAACTTGTTTTGCATTAACAGAAGGTTGAAAGAGGACAATACCGGCGCACTGCATGCGGCGATATCGTCGTTTGTGATTGGCGGGCCTGTTCCGAACCGGGATTCGCCGGATTAGCCGGCCTTGGCCATGTCGGCCCGCACGATGCTGCGCAGGACATCGATCTGCTCGCGGCCGCCGGCGGTTTCGTAGTGCCAGTAAGTCCACCCGTTGCAGGCGTCGAGCCCCTGAACGTGGGCACCGATCTTGTGGATCGAACCGGTCTGGCCCTGTGCTTCGAGCGAGCCGTCGGCCCGGACCACGGCCGGATTGCGGCCCTTTGAATCGGTCAGACGGGCACCGATATCGAGAAGCCCGGTCTCCAGGAGCGTGCCGAACGGCACGCGCGGAGCCGACCGTTTGCCCTTGGTAACAGACAGGGCGTCGGCCGGCGCGGCCTCGATCCCGTCAAGCCGCCGGGTTGCCGCCTCGATATAGGCCGGTTCGCGTTCGCACCCAACGAAATGCCGCCCCAGTTTCCTGGCGACCGCGCCGGTTGTGCCTGTGCCGAAAAACGGATCGAGCACGATGTCACCGGGTTTGGTCGACGACAGGATCACCCGATAGAGCAGCGCTTCCGGTTTTTGCGTCGGGTGGATCTTGGCGCCATCGGCATCTTTCAGCCGTTCGCCGCCGGTACACAGCGGAAGCGTCCAGTCCGAGCGCATCTGAAGGTCGTCGTTAAAGGCCTTCAGCGCTTCGTAATTGAACGTATAACCCTTGGCGTCCTTGTCCTGTGAAGCCCAGATCAGGGTTTCATGGGCGTTCGTGAACCGTTTGCCCTTGAAGTTCGGCATCGGATTCGTCTTGCGCCAGACAATGTCGTTGAGGATCCAGAAACCGAGGTCCTGAAGCGTCGTGCCGACGCGGAAAATGTTGTGATACGAGCCGATCACCCAAAGCGCGCCGGTGGGTTTGAGTACCCGCCGGCAGGCAAGCAGCCAGGCGCGCGTAAACGCATCGTAGGCCGCAAAGCTCTCGAACTGATCCCAGGAATCGTCAACCGCATCGACCTTGGACTGGTCGGGACGGGTGAGGGCGCCGTCGAGCTGGAGATTGTAGGGAGGGTCGGCGAACACCAGGTCGACTGAATTGGCGGGCAAGGCCTCCAATTGCGCGATGCAATCGCCGACGAGGATCCGGTCGAGCCATTCCGGGCTCTGAGAAGGGCGGGGCGCCGTTGCCGGCGCCCCTCTACGCAAGTTGTTCATTGCGACGCAATACCTAACGCAATCGACACTGCACTTATTGCCCGGTCAGGGTAAAAGCGGAGTTAAGACGGGAAAATATTTCCGCTCTTTTTCGGTAATACTTTGTTTAGAATGGTAAAGATTTGCCGGGTGGCGTCTGGGCGCCGCGCCGCCGCTCCATGGATCGACTGCGTCCCGGTTCACGATTCCGCGCGACGGTGATTGGAGCGGAAAGGGGCTCCGGGCTGTCCCCGAACAGCCGGTCTGGTGCCGTCAATGCGGCGCCGGTCCGGGTGTCGGTCCGACACTCATGGCCAGGACCCGGCTGACATGGGTCATCGGCCGGCCGCTTTCCGCCATCCAGTGCACGAAGGCGGCCTGGACGGCCTTTTGCGCTGCCTTCGAGGTCGGTTCCTTGTCGATCACGCCGTCGCGGATCAGCGCGGCCACGACATCGCGCGACAGCAGGAACGAATCCCGGCCCATGAAACGCAGGAAATATTGCGCTGTCGCGCCGCCGAGGCGGCTGCCGTGTTTTTTCAGCAGATCCAATAGGCCAAGGAAATCCTCCGCCGGCCATTCGGCGAACACCTTGCCGGCGCTGCCGTGCTCCCGGGCGAGATCAAGCAGAAAAATTGCGTTGTCCCGCACCGTCCTGATTTTCTGGCCGTTGCGCACGATGCGGGTGTCGCTCAACAGTCGATCGATATCCTCATCGGGCGCCATGGCCCAGCGGGGGACGTCGAACCCCTCAAAGGCCTCTTCGAAGCCCGGCCATTTGGCTTCGATCACTTTCCAGTTGAACCCGGCCTGAAACACGCAGCGTGTCATGGTGGACAGCCAGCGGTCGTCGGGGATCGCCATCAATTGTTTTGCCGATTTGGGTGTCGAGCCGGCCAGCGCGGCCTCCAGTTCGGCGGCTCCGCCTCGAAAGGCGGCGGCTTGGTCGAAGATTTCCTGAAACGGGCGCATCGAATTTCTTCCGGGCGGAACGGTTATTGGCACCGGGGGCGCAAGGGCGGCGGATCGGCAATGGCCGCCTTACGCAGGGCCGAACTCTGGTATAGTGACGTGAACCGGGCACCGGATCTAGGGCCCCTCAATATGTGCTGACACTTGCAGCCATCAGACAGATTCAGGAAGGCGTTCATGGACCAGTCGATTTCGGATGCGGTCACGACGACAACCGACGCCATTGAGGCCGTAGACGCGGTCACCGAACTCTATGAAACCAATACGGCCCTCCTCAGGGATCGATTTGCCGCGTTCATGCAGGGCGAGACGCCGGAGCGGCGCGTCCGCGGCTGGTATCCGGAAGTGCGCATCGAATCCAACACGTTCGGACGAATGGATACGCGCCTCGCCTACGGATTTGTCGATCAACCCGGCACCTATTCCGCCACCGTCACGCGCCCGGACCTGTTCAGGACCTATCTGATCGAGCAGGTCGGACACCTGATCAAGAACCATGACGTGGCGATCTCGGTCGGTCCGTCGACAACGCCGATCCCGCTGCATTTTGCCTTCAACGAAAACGCCACTCTGCCGAGCCCGAGCGACCGCAATGCCGGCCGCCAACTGCGCGATTATTTCGACGTGCCGGATCTGGCCTTCACCGACGATTCCATCGTCAACGGCACAAGCGAGGCGACGATTGCCGGCACGCGGCCGCTGGCGCTGTTCACGGCGCCGCGCATCGATTACTCGCTGCACCGCCTGAAACATTATACGGGCACCGCGCCTAGCCATTTCCAGAACTTCGTCCTGTTCACCAATTATCAGTTCTACGTGGAATCGTTCTGCGCGGTCGCCCATGACCTGATGGCGTCCGGCGACACGGAATACACGGCCTTTGTCGAGCCCGGCGACCGGGTAACCCGGCGCGGCGACAAGAATGCCCTTTGCGGTTCGCCGCCAGCCCGTTCGCCGCAAATGCCGGCCTATCACCTTGTGCGGGAGGATTTTTCAGGCATCACGCTCGTCAATATCGGCGTCGGACCGTCCAATGCCAAGACGATCACCGACCATATTGCGGTGCTGCGTCCGCACGCCTGGATCATGCTCGGCCATTGCGCGGGTCTGCGCAACACCCAGCAATTGGGCGATTATGTTCTGGCGCATGGCTATGTCCGGGAAGACCATGTTCTGGATGCCGATCTGCCGCCATGGGTGCCGATCCCGCCGCTTGCCGAAGTCCAGGTGGCTCTGGAAAACGCCGTCGCCGAGGTCACCGGATTGCCGGGTTATGAATTGAAAAAGGTGATGCGCACCGGCACGGTGGCCACGATCGACAATCGGAATTGGGAATTGCGCGAACATGCCGAAATGGTGCGCCGGTTCTCCCAGTCGCGGGCGATCGCCCTCGACATGGAATCCGGCACGATCGCCGCCAATGGTTTTCGGTTCCGGGTCCCCTACGGCACGTTGTTGTGTGTTTCCGACAAGCCGCTGCACGGCGAACTGAAACTGCCCGGCATGGCCACCGAGTTCTATCGCACCCAGGTCGACAAGCACCTGCAGATCGGGTTGCGCACCATGGAAATTTTGCGCTCGATGCCGCGCGAGCGGCTGCATTCGCGCAAGCTGCGCAGTTTTGCCGAGACGGCTTTTCAGTAGAACGGAAGAGCCACCGCTGCTGAAATCTCAGCCATTCCAGCGGGATACGCGCAGCGTCGGTGTTTCGGCCGACGTGCTCCGGAAAATTTTATTACTGGAAACCCTTCAAATATGGCCCGCGCACGACCAGATAGGGGTGCTGTCTTCGGGCGGCTCCGGGGCCGGAACCACCGGTTTCTGATTGATAACAAGCAAGACCCGAGCGGTTCCCGCCCCTCTGTATTTTAGAGGTTTTGTCCGGGGCCCACAAAAACGGGTAGCGGCCATGCGACAGATACATGGCGTCGTCGAAGACTTATTGTAAGATCATTTGCCAGCGGGATCGGTTTGGGCAAGGGGACCGGCTTCGCTCGACGGCAAACGTCGTGAAGCAGGCAGCATAAGACCATGAAATCCGGGTTCGACGTTCCGAAATACCTTTGGCCAGACAGGCGTCGACTGCTTGTCGGCGCCGGCGCATTGCTCGCCGGCACGGCCGTCGCACCGCTTCGCGCCGGCGAGCCGCGCCGGCTTCTGCATGTCGATTCCTACCATCGTGGCAACGAGTGGAACGACCGGATCGCAGCGGCCGTCGAGAAGGCCTTGCAGGGCTCGGGCGTCACCTTTCGCATCGAACACATGGACACCAAGCGCCGGGACAGCGAAGCGGATAAGCAGGCGGCGGCCCGCGACATCGTCGAAGTCATCGACAGCTATCAGCCGCATGTCGTGACCACGAGCGACGACAATGCCGTCAAGTACGTGTTGATGCCCTATTACCGCAACGCCGATCTCCCGTTCGTCTTCTGCGGCGTCAATTGGGACGCGTCCGGCTACGGTCTGCCCTACGCCAATGCGACCGGCATGGTCGAAGTGTCGCCGATCCCGCAGATCGTCGAATGGCTCAAGCGCAACGCCAACGGCCCGCGGCTTGGTTTCCTCGCCGAGGACACGCCGACCAAGCACAAGGAAATGAACTACCACGAACGGCTGTTCGGTATCGGCTACCACACGACCTATTTCGTCTCCGACTTTCCCGGCTGGCTCGATGCGTTTCGGGCGGCCCAGACCGAGGTCGACATGCTGATGCTGCTTGGCGTCGGCAGGCTCACGGAATGGGATGCCGATGTCGCGCGGCGAGTGGCCGAGGACGAGACCCGGATCCCGACGGGGACCGACTTTGCCTGGCTTATGCCGTATTCGCTCTTCGGGATCGGCAAATTGCCGGAAGAACAGGGCGAATGGGTGGCCGAAGCGGCGTTGAAGATCCTCGATGGCGTCTCGCCGCGGGACATTCCGGTCACGCACAACGTGCGCGGCGAATTGTTGTTCAATCCGCGCATCGCGGCAACGATCGGCATCAAACGCAGGCCGCCGCTCGCGCGGGTCATCGAATAGCGCCGAGCGGCATCCGCAGGAAGCGGGAGATATGGCACTGCCCGTCAAGGCACAATCCGACCCAGGCGATGACCGGCGCAAATCCCGGCTGTCGCTTGCCCGTTCGACCTTGTGGCGTGTTGCGACCCGCATCGCCCTGGTCGTCCTGGTCGCGACCGCCTTCAGCTACTGGCACGTGCGATCCGGAATCGAGGAACAGGCCCTGGCCGGGCTCGAGCGCTATGTGGCCGAGCGCCGGGTGCGCGAAAGCGCCCCGCTTCTCGACGC
This sequence comes from Pseudomonadota bacterium, assembly GCA_038745065.1. Taxonomy (GTDB): domain Bacteria; phylum Pseudomonadota; class Alphaproteobacteria; order Rhizobiales; family JANQQB01; genus JANQQB01. Next base: position 22,312 of record JBCDLT010000001.1, read on the forward strand.
CGAAGAGAGCCTGGCCATGCTCGTGCGCCAATACGAAAAGGCGCTCCAGGACACGGGGCCGGATGCGTCGTTCACCGATCTGTTCGTCGAACAGGAGGACGGCACGTGGCGGACCAACCGGGATCTCTTTGACCGGGATTCGGTAAGCGGCTTTGTCGGCAAACACGCGACGGTGGATGCCGAAACCCGCAAGGCGCTGATCGGCGCGGTGGATGTCGTTCGCCGATTCGGTCCGTCCTGGCCCGGCCGGTTTGCGAACGGCTACGTGCTGACGCCCGATCAGGCGGTCGTCATGTACTGGCCCGGCCATGACTGGGCCCTTGGCGGCAGCGATTGGGAAATCTTCGGGAAACTGGCATTGATGCGGGAGGAGACGGGGGGCGGCGCCGTTGTCGTTTCCGGTCGCCGCGAATCCGGACCGTCCACGGGAATACGCTGGTCGGGGCTCTACTACGATTACGGCGTCCGGCGATGGGTGGTTTCGGTCACCCGGCCGGTCGTTGTCGAGGGCCGGCACATCGCCTCGGTCGGACACGACCTTATGCTGCAGGATCTGATCGACCGGACGGTCACCAGCGATATCGAAGGGGCCTATAACCTCTTGTTCGATTCCGCCGGCAACCTGATTGCTCATCCGCGTTTCATGGAAGCCATTCAGGCGCGCGGCGGCGCGCTCGCTGTCGCGGACACAGACGACGACCATCTGAAAGCGCTGTTCTCGCTTGCCGCCGAGGCCGGCCGTCCCGGCGGTCTTGTCGAGGTGCCGGGCGAGGACGAGTACCTGGCGGTCAGTCGCCTGGACGGGCCGGGCTGGTATCTCCTGACCGTGTTTCCCAAGAACCTGATCGCGTCGGAAGCGGTCAACATGGCCTATATCGTCTTCGGCCTCGGGTTCGCGGCGCTGCTGGTCGAACTTACCATTTTGTCCGGGGTCCTGCGGCACCAGATCGGCGAACCGCTGAGGGCGCTTGTTCGCACGGCCGACCGCACAAGGGCGGGCGACGTTGCCCATGAAGCGATCCTTGGCGATCTCGATACACGCAGGCCCGATGAAATCGGGACACTCGCCCGCGCCTTCAAGGACATGCTGGAAGAGCTCGAGCGGCGGGAGACCGCGTTGGCCAGCGGCAATGCCGAGCTCAGCCGGCTGAACCTGAAACTGCGGCACGAACTCGGCGAGCGCAAACGCGCGGAAAGCGAATTGCAGCGTCACCGCGAACTGAACGCGCTGTTGGACAGCATCGATTACGGTGTTCTGTTTCTCGATGCCGACCTCAAGTCGCGGCTGGCCAACGACGCTTACCGGCGCATGTGGCAGACCGCGCCGGACTATTACGATCAGCGCCGGACGCTGCGCGAAGACATGGAAGAAAGCCGCCGGCGGGGGCTCTACCGCGTTTCCGACGCGGACTGGCCGCACTATCTCGACGAACGCATCGACCGGATCCGTGCAGGACCCTTCGGTCCCGAGGAACTGCACCTCTCGAACGGCCGCATCATGGAATACGAGTGCACGGCACTGCATGACGGCGGCCGCATGCTGACCTATTACGACATCACCGACCTGAAGCGGGCTCAGGCCAATCTGCGCATTCACCTGGAGGGCATGGAAAGCTCCATGGACGGCATGGCTCTGCTCGACCATCAGGGCCGGTACATCTACGTCAATCACGCCCATGCCCGGGTGTACGGATACGAGCGCGAAGCCATGATCGGCCTGTCCTGGCGCGCGCTCTACGATGCCGAAGAACTGGCCCGTTTCGACGAGGAAATCGTGCCGGTAATCCATAGCCGCGGGCGGTGGCGGGGCGAGGCGACCGGACGCCGGCACGGCGGTCAGACATTTCCCCAGGACCTGTCGCTTGCAGCAACCGAAAACGGCGGCCTTGTCTGTGTCGTGCGCGACATCTCGGAGCGCAAGGCACGCGAACGCGCGCTCGATCAGGCGCTGCAGCGGGCCGAGGAATCGAACGCCGCAAAGACACGCTTCCTGGCTGCCATGAGCCATGAATTGCGCACGCCGCTCAACGCGATCATCGGCTTCAGCAGGATTGTTTCGCGCAAGACCGAAGGCGTCATTCCAGAACGCCAGTCGGACAATCTGGCAAAGATCCAGACCAGCGCCGAACACTTGCTGAAACTGATAAACGAGATCCTCGACATCTCCAAGATCGAGGCCGGCCGCATGGACGTGGCTTTCATTCCCTATGCGCCGTCCGGTGTGGCCGACGAATGCCTGCGTCTGATCGAGCCTATGGTGCAGCCGGGCGTCGCCTTGCGGTGCGACGGCATCTGCGACATGCCGCATGCCACGGGGGATGCCGCCAAGGTCCGCCAGATCCTGATGAACCTTCTGGCGAATGCCGCGCGTCATACCACGGCCGGCGAGATCAGCATCGGCGTGGAACGGGAGGGCCAGCGCCTGCGCTTTGCCGTCACGGATACCGGGATCGGAATCCCGCCGGACGCGCAAACCACCATCTTCGAAGAATTCGCCCGCCTGGATGGAGCGGGAAGACGGGGTGCCGAGGGCACCGGGCTCGGCCTGCCGATCAGCCGGCGCCTCGCGCGCCTGATGGGCGGCGACATCACGGTGCGCAGCGAGCCGGGCGTCGGGTCGACATTTACTCTCGATCTGCCCTTTGCCTCAAGGTCCGGCAATGTCGGCGTCGCCGAGCCGGGCCCGTCGCAGGCGGTCGGGTCGTGACGGGGTCACCGATGCGCGTCCTGATCATCGAAGACGTGGAACTCAACCGGGATCTTCTGGAGCAGATGCTGGAAGACCGGTGCGAGGTTTTGAGCGCGCCCGACGGCGAGAACGGGTTGCGTCTGGCCCGTTCCGGGGCCCCGGACGTGATCCTTCTGGATCTCGGCCTGCCCGGCATGGACGGTTGGGAAGTGGCGCGCGCCGTGCGAGGCGATCCCGCGCTCGGCGACGTTTTCGTGGTCGCATTGACGGCGCATGCCATGGAAGGCGACCGCGAGCGGGCGATCGCGGCCGGCTGCGATGAATATCTGACCAAGCCGATCGACGAGCGGATCCTGTTCCAGGTTCTGGAGCGCGCCGCGCGCCGGGTCGGGAGCCCGTCATGACCGGATCGGTCGACGCGGCGCGCATCCTGGTCGTCGACGACGACGCCTTCTACCGGGATCTGATGCAGCAGGAACTGGAAGATCTCGGCCATGCCTGCATTCTGGCCGAGGACGGCGCCGCGGCGCTCGACATCGTCGACGCGCAACCGGTGGATCTCGTATTGCTCGACATCATGATGCCACGCATCGACGGGTTCGGATTTCTCGCAGCGGTTCACGACAGGCCGGAACTGCGCGATCTGCCCGTCATCGTGATTTCGGCCCAGGACGATCTGGCGAGCGTCGCCCGGGGTATTGAACTCGGCGCGGTCGACTATCTGTCCAAACCGTATGAGGCCACTCTATTGAAGGCGCGCATCGATGCGTGCCTCGAGCGGCATCGCTGGCGCGTGCAGGAGCGCGCCTATCTTGCGGAAATCGAACGCCAGAGAGCGATTGCCGACGACCTGCTTGCGGCTGTGCTGCCGCGCGAGGCCATCGAGGAATTGAAGGGCAAGGGCCGTGTCGCGTCCCGGGCCCACGATCGGGTGGCGGTCATGTTTCTGGATGTGGCCGGCTTCAGCGACCGCTCGAACCGCGTGCCGCCGGAGGTCATGGTCTCCAACCTGACGGTGCTCAATGAACGGGCCGAGGCGCTGGCCGAGGACGGCGGCCTGGAAAAAATCAAGCTGGTCGGCGACGCGATCATGATCACCGGCAATCTCCTGACCGCGCACGAGGATCCGGTTGCCGCCTGCGTTGACCTGGCCTTTCGGCTTTTCGCCGACGCCCGCACGATCGACAATGGCTGGCAGATGCACGGCGGCATTGCCTACGGTCCGCTCGTCTCCGGCGTGATCGGTCGGCGCCGGTTCGCCTTCGATGTCTGGGGTGCAACGGTTAATGCGGCCGCCCGGCTGTCGACCATGCCCGGGCGGGATGTCCTGCATCTCGACGAAGCCGCGCGCAACGCCTTGACGGACCGGTTCGCGACCGTTTCACTCGGCACCAATCTGCTCAAGGGCCTCGACAATGTTGAGATCTTCCGGCTCGATGCGCCGACCTGAGGAGGACCGGTCGGCCGGTCCACACGTCCGGCCGGTCGGCGGGCACCGCCTTCCGTCATGCCGCTAATCGGTGTCATATCGGATACGCACGGTCTGTTGCGACCCGAAGCCGTTGCCGGCCTGACGGGTTCCGACCTCATCGTGCATGGCGGCGACATCGGGGCGCCGGACATCGTGCCGGCCTTGGAGGAAATCGCACCCGTGCTCGCCATCCGCGGCAACATCGATCTGGCGGACTGGGCAACGGTCTACGACGAGGTCCTGACGGCAGAACGCTTCGGTATCACCCTGCACGTCCTCCACGATCTGAACACGCTGGCGCTCGACCCGGCGGCAGAAGGCATCGACGTCGTGATCTCCGGCCATTCCCATGCGCCGAAAGTGGAGTGCAAGGACGGGGTTCTGTTCCTCAATCCGGGCAGTGCGGGGCGCCGGCGCTTCCGGTTACCGGTATCGATCGCGACAATAAGTGTCGAGGGCGGCACATTATCGGCCGAGCTGCACGAACTGGCCGTCTGATCGCGCGGCCGGATCGCCAGATCAGGCGTCGACGGCTCCCCAGATCGCTTCCGCCGTCGCTACGACAAGGTCGAGCTTGCGTTTCTGATCGTCCTCGCTAAGGGCGTTGCCTTCTTCCGTCGAGGCGAAACCGCATTGCGGGGCGATGCCGAGCTGATCGATATCGGCGAATTGGCCGGCCTCCTCGAACTTGCGTTTCAGATCGTCGACCGGTTCCAGGTCGCCGGTCTTGGTCGTGATGAAACCCGGCAACACCCGTTTCTTGCCCTTCGGCAGGAGCCGGAGCGGTTCCAGGCCGCCGGCCCGGTCGGTATCGTATTCCATGAAATAGATGTCGATGCTGGTCCGGTTGAAGATCGCGTCGGCGGCGGGATCGTAGCCGCCCTCGGCGGCATGGGTGGAGCGGAAATTGCCACGGCACAGATGCATGGCGATCACCATGTCGTCCGGTCGGTCCTTGATCGCTTCTTCCATCGTGTCGGCATAGGCGCCGATCAGCCAGTCCGGGTCGAGTCCGTCCGCCTTTTTGTCGGCGCGGTGTTTCGGGTCGCACAGATAGGCAAAGAAGATGTCGTCCATCTGCAGGTAGCGGCAGCCGATGTCGTAAAAGGCCGTCACCGCCTTTGCATAGGCTTTCGCCAGGTCGGCCAGGAGCACTTCGATATCGGCATATTGGGGCGGTGCGATGTCGGCCTTTGCCGTGCGGAAATGCGCACAGCTCGGTCCGGGGATCGAGATTTTCGGCTGCACATTGGTATGTTCAGCAACGAACCGGAAATGATCGAGCATCGGGTGATCGTCCGGAAACTCGATCCGGTCGGTGATGGTGGGAAAGATCGGTCGCAGCTTCACGCCGGCAAATTGCACGCCCTCGTCGCGCTCCACCAGGTCCAGGCCATGCAGGCCGCCGAGGAAATCGTAGTGCCAGAACGAGCGTCGGTATTCGCCGTCCGTTACGGCCTGCAATCCGGCATCCTGCTGCATGCGGATCGCAACTTCGATGGCCTGGTCCTCGATCTCGCGCAACGCGTCCGGCTCCATTGTGCCGTCCTCGAAATGGGCCTTTCGGGCCGCCTTGACGCTGTCGGGACGTAACAGGCTGCCGACATGGTCGGCGCGGTAGGGCGCGGTATGGTCAGCCATGGTCGATCCTCCCCAGGGCGATGTTACTCCACCGGAAATGCTTTTTGAAACGCCGTTTCACCCGGCGGCGTGAAAGCGATGATCCTTGTGTTGGAGACCCGTCGCGCCCATTTCAGCGCGATCATCCGGTCGAGCAACGCCGCACCAAGAGATCCGGCCAGGTGGCTGCGCCGTGCGCTCCAGTCGAGACAGTATTTGCACATCGGCCGACGCAGGCGTTCCAGGCCGTCCATGTCGATGCCGAAATCGCTGAGCGCCGATCGTCCGGACGCCGTCAGGTCGAGATCATCGCTGTGCGCCGCGACCAGGTCGCGCTGGATCAGGCTGTCCAGCATTTGCACGCCCATTTCGCCGGCCAGATGATCGTAGCAGATACGGGCCTTGCGCAGCGCCGGGTCGCGCGGCCCGGTGCGCAAGCGCAAATGGCCGCGGCTCGCCGCCAATCCCATCATGTTTTCCAGCATCTGGCCGACATCGTCGCCGGACAGCGCAAAATAGCGGTGCCGTCCCTGTTTGCGCTGGCGCAACAGGCCGCCGGCTTCCAGCTTGGCGAGATGCGAACTGGCCGTTTGCGGTGTGACGCCACATTCGGCCGCAAGTTCCGTAGCCGTCAGGGCGTGGCCGCTCATCAGGGCCGTCAGAATGTTCGCACGGGCCGGGTCGCCCACGAGGGAACCGATCAGCGCGATGTCGGGACCTTCTTTCATAATTCGATCCTAGTCGAAGCGTTTCCGACCGACAAGGCGCCATACTGCCTCTTACCAACCACGGAGAGCACCATGCTGACATGTTTCATCCGCTATCAAATCGACCCGACGAAACGCGCCGATTTCGAAGCCTATGCCCGCACTTGGGGGCAGGCGATCCCGCGCTGCGGCGCCGATCTCATCGGGTATTACGCCCCGCACGAAGGGTCCGCGACGCTGGCCTACGGCGTCTACAATATCCCGTCGCTGGCCGCCTATGAGGCCTATCGCGCAAAGCTTGCTGCTGATCCGCTGGGAAAGGAAAACTACGCCTTTGCGCAATCACGAAAATTCATCTTGCGGGAAGACCGCACCTTTCTGAAATTGGCGTCCGCCCCGCATGCCGAAAAGGAAAGTTCATGATTGCCGTCATTTTCGAAGTGAACCCCAAACCGGAGCATCGCCAGAACTATTTCGACCACGCCGCGGATCTGCGCCCGCTGCTCGACGGCGTGGACGGTTTTTTGTCGATCGAACGCTTCCAGAGCCTCGTGGACGACGGCAAGATCCTGTCCCTGTCGTTCTGGCGCGACGAAGAAGCGGTACGCCGCTGGCGCCAGACTGCCGAACACCGCCATGCCCAGGCAATGGGCCGAGGATCCTTCTTTGAGACCTACCGGCTGCGCATTGCCAGTGTGGTGCGGGATTACGGCATGCAGGAACGCGATGAAGTGCCGGCGGACAGCCTTGAATATCATGGGTAGGCCTCAAGGCCGATAGTGCCCGCATGCGTGACCCGAACGCTGGCCAAGTCAGCGGCAACACGTGAAAATCCAGTTGAAGGTCGACGCCGATTTCGCGTAATGAGACGCAAATGACCTATTATTATTTCGAATTTCTCAGACGCTATGCGGACTGGCTGGACGAAAGGCCGGTTCGGGCCACCGCGATTTTTTGGGGTGTGGTAGCATACAACTTTATCTTCTTCATGGTTGCCCCAAATTTCTCGATGGAGTGGTTCGGTCCGTTTTATATTGCCCACATGCTGGTCTTATTTATTGCCGTGCCTTTCTTTTGGGTCACCATGAAAAAAGACCGGCTTTTTGATCGTTTTTAGATAATTTGTTCGTGCTTCCGTCTGCGCACCTCCAAGGCATTTGGTCCGTTCCGCCTTTCCGGGTTGCAGTTGGAAATTGAGCTTCGCCCGTTAACGTGTCCCTAGGTAATCCTTGCTAGGGTAAACGCTTCCGGCGCTGTCACGCACGATATTGCGTCGTGCCCGCCGGACGGACTGCGTGTATTTGCGTTTTTTGGAGTGACCGTCGTGCTTCTATTGGCGAAGCGGAAAGACATGGTCGAACTCACCAGCATTGCCGGTATCATGGCGCTGGTCGTTTTCGTCGAACTCACATTCGGATTGTTTGGAGACCTCTCGGGTCAGCTGGCGTCGCTTTGGGACGGTTCGGCCAAATACGGCTTCGCGCTTGCCATGGCGGGCTGGATCGGCTTGTGCGTTTATTGTCTGCGCCGGCGCGCGGACGTCAGGGCTGAACGTCAGGCCCGCGAATCCGCCGAGCAGAATTACGCCTACCAGAAGATCTGCGATCCGGTCACCGGCCTGCCCAACCGCCGCGGGTTCGAAATGGTCCTCGACCAGCGCATCAAGGAACGGCCTTGCGGATGTTACTCCGTTCTGTCCGTCGAGATCTGCAATCTCGACACGGTGGCCAGTGTGCACGGCACCGAGATCGCGACGAACCTCGAAATCGCGATTTCCGACCGCCTGATCGAACTGGTCCACAAGGGCGACTTTCTGGCCCGCGGCAATCACGCTTCATTCTACTTCTATTGCCCGGCTTCCGCGCTCGATGAATCCCGGTTCCGTGTCGATTCCCTCATCGAGGCCGTGCTGCACCTGTCGTCCTCCGGCATCGAGGCCAACGGCATGCGGCTGCAGACTTTTGTGACCTTCGGCGTCATCAACATCGACGGCGAGACCTGTCGCGGTCCGGAATGGGATGCCAAGAACGTCGTGCGCCGCGTCGATTTTGCGGCGCTTCGGGCGCGGCAGCGCGGTCATGAGGCGATTGAGATTTTCGATTGGGGCATGGAATCCGACATGCACCAGCGGGCCATCGTCGAAGGCTCGCTTGGCAACGCGATCCGCACCGGCCAGATCGTGCCCTACTTCCAGCCGCTGATCGACCTGCGCTCCCGCCGGGTCACCGGCATGGAGATCCTCGCCCGCTGGCAGCATCCGTCGCAGGGTACGATCCCGCCGTCCTCGTTCATCCCGATCGCCGAGGATATCGGGGTTTTGCGCGCACTGACCCTTACCGTGCTGCGCCAGGCTTGTGCCGCGGCCCGCGACTGGCCCAAAGACATTCGTCTTGCCCTCAACATTTCCCCGACCGACCTGCGCGACAGTTCCATCGTCGACCGGTTCACCGAGATCCTCGAAGAAACCGGCATGACCGCAAGCCGGATCGAGGTGGAAATCACCGAAAACGCCCTTGTCGAGGAGGCCGGTTCCATCTCCGCGGCCATCCAGGCGTTGAAGGGCAAGGGCGTGTCCATATCGATCGACGATTTCGGGACCGGCTATTCCAGCCTTCACCACCTGCGCATTCTGCCCTTCGACAAGCTGAAGATCGACCAATCCTTCATCAAGGACATGGCGACCAACAAGGAAAGCCGGGTGATCGTCCAGGCAATCATCGCCATGGCGCAGAGTCTTGGTCTGAAGACCACCGCCGAGGGCGTCGAAATCGGCGTGAACGATGAAATCCTGCAGGAATTCGGCTGCACGGTCGGCCAGGGTTTTCTCTATGCCAAGCCGCTTGCGGCCGCCGATGTGCCGGCCTTCCTGGAATGCTACGAAACCGAAGTGTCGGCCATCACCCGGGACGTTGCCTGACCGCAAAGGCAGATCATCGCCGTTGGCATCAGTCGGCTACGGTGCGGGTTTGACCGTAACCACGAAGCTGGCGCCGCCTTTTTCCGCCTTTTGTGACAGCCGGATCCCGCCCTCATGGGTTTCGAGCAGCGATTTCACCACGTCGAGGCCGAGCCCTGTCCCGCCTTCCTCGCGCCGTGTTGTGAAAAACGGCGTGAAGATCCGCGCCCGATTGGCTTCGGACACGCCGCTGCCATTGTCGGCAAAGGTCAGGTCGATCCCGTCCGGCGACGGTTCCACGTCGATCGCCATCCGCGTCGCGCCGTGCTGGAGCGCATTTTCGATCAGGTTCGAGGCGATGGTCTCGAAGGTTTCCGACGCCATCTTCGTGCGCGCTGGCGCGGTCATGGAAACGGCAAACTCGATCGGCCGGTCGGCATAGCGTGCCGCCACGTCCGACAGCGCCGGGCCGATGGCGATGACTTCCTCCGACGGTCGGAGATTGTCAGCGCGGGCCAGGTCGAGCAAGCGCTTCACCAGCCGGTCCAGGCGCCGCCCGTCCAGAACGATGTTCTCCAGGAACTTGCGGCGCTGGTCGGCCGGCATGTCGTCGCCGGAATCGAGCAGCAATTCGCACGCGCCCTGGATCGACGTCAGCGGCGTCTTGAACTCATGCGACACCCGGGCGGCGAAGTCGCGGATATACTTCGACCGGGCATTGAGGCCCTGGGCCATTTCCGCAAAGCTTTGCGACAGCAGGCCGACCTCCTTTGTGCCCGGCCTGTCGAGCGGCCGCATGGCGTCGGTATCGCCATGCGAGGCGCGTTTCGTGCGCTCGATCAGCTGATGGATCGGTCGCGATATCCGGTAGCTTGTCAGGACGACGATCAGGATCGAAAGGACGAAGATGGTGACGCCCGCAAGGATCACCTTTTCGCGTTCCGCATACATGTGCTTGAGCACGTTCTTCGGGGTCCGCGACAGGTAGACGACGCCCCACAGGCGGTCCTCCTGCAGGATCGGCAGCGCCACGAAGAGCCTTATGCCGGTACCGCGGCTGATCGAGGAGAGCGCCGGCGCTGGCGAGTTGGAAATGCGTTTGCGCACGACGCTGGCATATTTGCCATCCAGGGCGCGCGCGACTTCTTCCACATGGTCGAAGGACTGGCCGAGTTCCTGTCGGCCGGCAACGGCAACGCCGTTGAAATCGAGCAGCTTCATGCCGGCGAGTGTGATTTTCTGGGCATCCGCCAGCACAACGCTGGCTCGCGCACCGATCTCGATGGCGAGCGGGTCCGGCCCGTCCGGCGCAGGTTGACCCGCCGGCCGCGGGGGCAGGGTATCCTGGCGGGCAAAATCCAGTTGCGGTTCAAGCGGCGTGTAATAGGGCGTGTTGGGATCGCCGAAATCCATCGGCTCGACGGCCCGCCCGTAGGTTTTCGGATCGGGACCGCGCGCCAGCATGTCCTGGCGGAACAGCGCCGCAGCAAAAGCGGCCTGGGAGATCAGTTCCGCCTCGGTCTGGTTGATGAGCTGGTTTTCGTAGATGCGGAAAAAGAAGATGCTGCCGAGCGGCAAGACGACGATGCCCAGATTGACGATCAGGAGCACGGTCCTCAGACTCGGCCGCAGGTAGTGCCGGAACCGAAACCGGCTCGCCCGAGCGGCTGCGGAGTCGGCCTCGCGCTCGGCTGCATCGGCCGGTGTGGCGGCGGAAGACAGGGTCATGTGCAGGGTCCCAGCTTGTAGCCGACGCCATGCACGGTTTCGATCAGCATGGCGCAGCCGAGTGCGGCGAACTTGCCGCGGATATGCCGGATATGGGAATCGATCGTCCGGTCGCTGACATGGATGTTGACGGCATAGGATTGTTCCATGACATGCCCGCGGTCGAACACCCGGTCGGGCTGGCGCAGAAAGCCCTTCAGGATGGCGAATTCGGTCGGCGTCAGCGCGACGGATTCGTCGCCCCAGAAGACCTCGTGCCGGTCGGGATAGAGCGAGAGGTTGCCGCGCCGATAGGAATCCGTTTCGTCGGCTTCTGTCGGACGCGCGGTGAGGCGTTTCAGGATGACGTTCACCCGGGCGACCAGTTCGCGCGGACTGAACGGCTTGGTCACATAATCGTCGCCGCCGATCTCAAGCCCGACAATGCGGTCGATCTCGTCGTCCCGCGACGACAGGAAAAGGATCGGCACATCGCTGGTCTTGCGCAATTCCCGGCATACTTCCAGGCCGTCCAGTTCCGGCATGTTGATGTCGAGCACGATGAGATCGGGCGCCGACCGGGCGACCATTTCGAGCGCTTCGGCACCGTCCCGTGCGGTGACGGTCTTCATCTGCGCCTTTTCCAGCGCATAGACGATGATCTCCCGGATATGCGGATCGTCGTCGACGACGAGGATCGTCCTGGCCATGTCTGGAATGCCCCCTGCAAGTGGCTTTGCCTTGTAACAACGGTGATGTGTCACAACTCATCATCGTTTGTATTGATCACGCACCCAATCACCGGTCGGTTTCTTGATCCGGAGGGGCTGCAGCGGATTCGCCGCAATATAGCGGGAAAGCCGATATTGCCGAAAGCTGAATGCGCGCCAGTTCCCGGCACGCTCCACCACGCGGGCGCGGTGCCATTTGGTGCTGAGGTAGGCTCTGGTGCGAACATGGCTCGGCAGGGTTTCGTCGCGCACCACCTTGTCGAGCGCCGGGATGGCCGCCGCACCGATCCGGGTAAGGTAGTCGACATCAAGCTTCCTGCTGGCGGTTCGCGGTGCGTCTTGAACGTTGAACGTCGCGATTGTCGCCCCGAAATCGATGAAGCAGCAGGCATGCAGTACGGCGGCAAGCGTCAGAAGATTGGCCTTGATCAGCCACCGGTTCGAGCGATTGAGAAAGAGCCGCGCCAGGATCCAGAGCAAGCCGAGCCCGACCAGTGCCATCCAGATGAAGGCAGCGGCGCGCAGATAGGTCAGCGAATAGACCGATACATAAAGATCGAGCCGCCAGACGCTGGTGGCGAGCAGCACGAGCGTTTGCCCGACCCAGACGAGCACCAGTCGGCGGACCAGCGGGTCGCGTTCCATCGGCGTGCCCGGCCGGATCGCAAACACGACAAAGCCGCCGGCCAGAAGCGCCGCGGCCACGAGGGGATAGGCGCCGCGGTGCGCGTAATCCGCATATCTCATGCCGTCCGGCAGGCCAAGCCCGCCGGTAAGGTAGGTGAGATCGAGCAGGGTCTGTACGGCAAACAGACCGTTGAACAGCACGAGCGACCGCAGAACGGGACGGGGACCGGCAAGATCGGCGAGGCTGGGAACGCCGGATCGCGGCGCCTCCGGCAAAAGCGGCGGCAGGAGGCCTTGCAGGTTTGGGAGCCCGGGGTCGGCATCGGCCAGGCCCGCTCGAAGCACGGGCCACAGGACAAAGGCGGCCGCTATCCAGAACAGCAATCTCGCAAGCGTGTCGAAAAGATCGCCGTCGAGCTTCAGGAGATCCGAAAGGAAGCCCGACAGGACGGGATTGGCGAGCGTGAACAGGCCGACGAAAACGAGCGACAAAAGCACCGGCATAAGCCAGCTGCGTGCGGCCGCCAACGTGTCGAGCGGTCGTCCACCCTGCCGCAGCGTGTCCGGCGCGCGTCGCGCATCGGCAATCGTGTCCATGACGCCATGTCCTGCAAAGGCCACCGCTGCTTCAAGCCAGCGTTGCGGATCGCGATACCAGGTGACGCGTTTTGCCAGCGCGAGGCTGATGCACGATAACAGCGCGAACGAAACCGAAAGCGGCGTCACGGCTTCAAGAAGCGCAGGCAGCGTCGCGGCCGGGAGGATCATGGCAGCGCGAAATTCGCGACTTTGCAGCGCGCCCGGCGTTTCGAGGATCAGCATCCCGGTCAGGGCAGCGAGAAAGAGTGCGGCGGACAAGCCGACGGGCTGGTCGAAAAACAGAAAGTCGGCAAGCAGGATAGCGACGCCGAGCAGGGCGGCCCTGCGGGCAAGCGGCAGGGTCCGGGCCGAAAGCGCGGTAGGGGTCATCAAATCCTCGATCGTGCTAAAATAGGTAAAGTGAGTTCAGAAGCGGCGGCGCTTTTTTGCGAACGGCAGCAAACGGGCAAGGACGAGCGCAAGCGCAATCGGCAGGACTGTGGCATCGGGCCGGGCAGGTGCGATGAGGCTTCGCAGGAAAGCCTGAACGTCCGGTCCCGCACCGGACGGGTCTTCGAGCCGCTGCGTTGCGGACATCGCGGACAGGTCGGTTTCGCCGGTCCGCTCGCCCGGAGCCGAACCGATGGCGGCATTGGCGTGCAATCCTGCCAGCAGAACGAGCATGCCGAGAAAATGCGGCAGACGCGTGCGCTGCCACGACCGGGCAGGGCGCGCATTGTCCGTGCCGCGATGCGGCCGACGGCGCGGCAGCCACCTTGTGTTACGATTGCAGCTGTCGGTCAGGAGGGGGAAACAAGGATGCGGGGTAGACCGCGCCGCCTTCGCATGCGCTGAAGGAGAATGCCGGTCCGGGTGGGGAAGAACGTGTGCCATGACGCCGGTTATGACAGACCCATGTGCAAGGGCCGCGGGGCCGGTATGGAAATGTCGGGGAGGTTTTGTGCAGGTCTTGTGCAGGCGCCGGATGTCGGCCGTAATGGCTCAGGGTTAAATGTCGGAAAAGCACACGCCGCAGTGTGGCGGGATAGGCGCTTTGTCACATCAGGACGCGGGAACAACCTAAGATAACATCAGTACCGGGCCGATAGACCCATTGGAGGAGGGAATGCCGACAGACAAAGAGCAAAAGGACAATGCAGAAGCGGAGCGCCAGGCAGCCGTTTCTGCCGAAAGCATGGCGGCGATCGAGCGGGAGCGCCACTATCAGCGCGCCCGCCAGGAATTGTTTGACGACAGTGTCAAGTCTCTGGCGCATTCCGCCCAGCAAGGCGGGCTGCGCTATGTATCCTTGCTGTCCAAATTGGTCGTTCTGGCGCTGGTGGTCGTGGCAATCGTCAGCGCACTCGTCGCCCTTTCCTCAGACTGACCGGGCAGCATATTTCGTCTATGCCGTGCCGGCTACATGCCGGACCCGAGTTCCTCCAGGAACCGTGCCGCGTCTTCGTTGCCGTTTTCAGCGGCCTTGGTCAGCCAGTCCCGGCCGGCATCGATGTCGGTTTCGGTTCCGAAACCGCGTACGAGCGCGACGCCGTAATGGTATTGCCCGATCGCGTAGCCTTTTTCCGCTGCCTTGCGGACCCAGTGCGTCGACATTTTCGGGCTTTTTTCGGTGCCAAGGCCGTTTTCATAGGCATGCGCCAGAAGGATCATCGACGGCGCGTTGCCGACGGCGACACACTCCTTGAGCGCCTCCAGCGCCATGCCGTGATAGGGCGATCCGCCCTTTTGCACTTCATAGACGGCCCAACAAAGAAAGCCGGCACGTTCCGGCCGCTGGCGCAATTCTTCGCGCAGCCGCAGGAAATTGTTCTCATCCGGATTGACGTAGCCTTCGGCATCCGTGCCGTCGTCGGCGGCGGCGCCGGTCAGGGCGGCAAGTGTGATCAGGCCGGCGCAGAACAGAGCTTTCATGTCATGTCTCCTTTTCCAGGAAGTAAAAGTCGAGGGTTCGCTTAGAGGAGGCGCACTGCATCGCCCGATGGATCGACGATGATGTCGGCAAAGCGACAGGAACCGGCGCGGCGCTGGACAATGGAAACGCTTGGAAGCCAGGTGCGGACGATATGCGTTGCGTTACAACCGACACCGTACGCGGCGGAACGGCGCGAAAGCGGTCCGATCGAACAGGGCACGGCGTCCTCCCATCTCTCTGTCTGGTGAAAGCAGCCTAAGCGCGGGAACGGGGAGGCGGGTCAGGTCCAGGTCAGATGTATGTAAGAATTCTGTCAGAAGCGCCGCAAAAGTCCCTCGTTACATAAAACCAAGCGGGCATCGCTTCACTGCCGCACCTGCGATCGCGGGTATTCAACACCCTCTGAATGGGCTCGCATCGCAGACAGGTGCCGGGCACGGTGACAAAGCCAGACAAACGCCATGGACGATACGGCAGCACGGGCGTCCCGCAGTTTTTGGAAGAACTCGGGTCCGGCACCGGGCCGAGGCGGCATTACCGGCAAAGGCGTCATTGACGGGAGCAATGGATTGACGCGGGGCACCGGTGACCGGTGCGCTCCCGAGCCCGGCGTGGCGTCGAACGCCCGGCAGAGTGTGTGCGGTCCAGTGCGGAAACGGGACGCCGGACTATAGAGTGTGTGAACAAACGCTGCTGTCAGTCCCTGTAGGCAAGTGGGCCCTGATCATAAGTGCCTGCTTCGAGGGTTCTTTCCGGCCACGGACCGCATCTTCCTTTTTTGTTTGCAAGCGGATTTTTTGGTCAATACGTTTCCCAGAACAGCATTTCGGGAGGCTGCCATGACGACGGATCCGAGGGTGACGGTCTGGGCGGAAACCTACAACCGAGACGGCTATGTCGGCGGGGTGCCGATTATTTCCGAAGCCGAAGCAGGAGAGCATCGCGCCTCGATGGAATGGGCGGAAGGCCAGCTTGGGGCCTCCGTGCACTACAAATCAAAAATACATACGATGCTGACGTCGCCCTATCGGCTGGCGACGCATCCCGCGATGCTGGACCTGGTCGAAGCGCTGATCGGTCCGGATATCCTGCTTTACAACGTCACCTATATCATCAAGGAGCCCGGGTCGACGTCGCATGTGAGCTGGCATCAGGACCTGACCTATTGGGGGCTCAGCCACGACGACCAGGTCTCGGCCTGGCTGGCGCTCTCCCCCGCCGATGAAAAGAGCGGCTGCATGCGCATGGTGCCGGGTAGCCACGCCGAGGGCATCGTGAACCACGAGACAACCGAGGACGACAGTAATGTCCTCCTCCAGGGCCAGACGGTGCGCGACATCGATGAAAGCCGCGCGAAACTGTGCCCGCTGCGCCCGGGGGAAGCCAGTTTCCATCACGGTTGGACGTTGCATGCCTCGATGCCGAACGAGAGCCAGGATCGGCGCATCGGACTGAACATTCAATACATTGCCGCCCATGTCCGCCAGACCAAGCATGACCTGGATACGGCAATGCTGGTGCGCGGCGAAGATCGATATCAGTATTTCGGCGTCGACATTCCCGCGACCAGCGATCTCGATCCCCGCGCCGTCCGGCGCCAGGCGCAGCTTGAAAACCTCCACGTGGAAACCGCCGGGACGTCTTGAAACGCGCTCGCTACGGTTGCGGGTTTCAGCAACGTGCTGGGCAGTATTGGCGGCGCGTGACATTCTTCTGGCAGTCTGCATCGCCCGAGCCGTTTGGGTCGACGCACAGCGTCCGGACTTCAGACCATTACGCGTTCCAAGCGCGCCGAACACAAGTTCTGGCCGTCTGTTCTAAAAGTCCGCTCAAAGCGTTCGGGCTTTGGCAATTCCTATCCGGGCACGCCAACGGCGCGCCCATCCGGCTGTGTGCGCTACGCGCCGTTGATCAGCTGGTCCGAGAGCTTTGTCGCATACCGTTGCACAAGTGGCGAAAACTCGCGCATTTTCTGTTGCGGCATGCGATGGCGCGGACCTGTCAGTCCGAGCGCGGCGACAACGTCTTCACCCTGATTGAATACGGGAGCCGCAACGCAGCGTACGCCGGTTATGAATTCTTCATTGTCGTAGGCGACGCCGGCGCTGAGGACGCGTTGCAATTCTTTCACGAAACGGTTGCGCTGAACGACTGTCTTGTCCGTGAAACTCTCGAAGCGCAGGCTGGGCAGAAGTGCCGAGAGTTCGGCCTCGGGTAGCCAGGCGGCAAGCACCTTTCCCAGGGCCGTGGCATGAACCGGCCTGTGAGCACCGACGTCTTGAACCACGCGGACCGGACCGTCAGCATCATGCGTGGCGATCAGTGTTACGTGACCATCGACCAGTGCGGCCAGAGCGGCGCTTTCTCCGGTTTCAACGCAAAGATCTTTCAGGAGCGGTATCGCGGTTTCCGCAATCCGGTTGATGCTCATGCCCTGACCGGACAGCTGAAAGGCTTTTTCACCGAGTCTGTACGTTCGACTGTCTTCGTCCTGACGCAGATACCCGAGCTGCGTGAGGGTCTGCATGATGTGATAGGTCGTGCTGCGCGGCAGCCCCACCTTGCGCGCCGTCACACTCAATGCAGCAGGTCCGTCACTGCTTGCAATGACTTCCAAAATCTTCAGACCGCGGGTGAGCGATGTGTGCGTTGCGCGCTTTGTCGGCTTTTCGGTTTTGGATTTTTGTTCGACCATATGAAACAACTTTAATTTTCTATTCGATCTTGCAGGACAAAAGAGCAAGGTATAGAGTGCCGCAAATTCGAAAATACCCTGTTTTTCAGGTTTTCTTATACGCAGCGGTCAGGAAGGTCGCAAGATAGGTTCGACAGAATGAAACAGGACACCGGCACCGTTCAGCTCTTCTACGAAACGCACGGGCATGAAGCCGGTAACGGGCGCCCCTGGATTGTGTTCAGCCATTCCCTCGCCTGCACGAGTGAAATGTGGCGTCCCCAAATTGACTCGTTTGCACGGACCCATCGTGTCCTCCTGTTCGACACGCGTGGCCATGGGCGAAGCGACTGCCCTGAAGGTCCGTACACGATGGAGGAATTGGGTCAGGATGCAGCCGATCTGTTGAAAGCGCTCAACATTGACAACGCCCATTTCGTCGGATTGTCGATGGGCGGCATGATCGGTCAGGAACTGGCGCTCAACCACCCTGAAATGGTTGTCAGCCTGACGATCGCCGATTCGACCAGCAGGTGGCCACCTGGTGCGATCGAGCTTTTTGCGGGGCGTGCGCGCCAGGGCGTCGAAGCGGGCATGGATTCCCTGGTGAAAGCCACGCTCGAGCGGTGGTTTACGCCCGCATACCATCGGACCAATCCCGAAGACGTCGCAAAGATCGGCGACATGATCCGCAGCACGCCGGTCACCGGTTATGCGGGATGCAGCCACGCAATCCCGCGCATCAACTACACCCATCGCTTGAAGGAAATCTCTTGCCCGGTCCTGGTGCTCGTCGGCGCGCAGGACGCCGGAACGGTTCCGGCCCTGTCGTACGAGATTCATGAAAACTGCCCCGGTTCAGAACTCTTCGAGATTGAAAATGCGTCTCACCTCTCGAACGTCGAGCAGCCGGAAGCGTTCAACCGCGTGCTTTCAGAGTTTCTGAAGCGACAGGAAGGGCCCGCTTTGCCGGCCTAGCACGTCGCTCTGGGAAAACCCGCGCAAACAAGGCGCTGGAACAACGATCGAAAATCGTAGGGAGGAACAAATGAGGAAAGCAGGTATCTTGCGCGCCGCGGCCGCCGCCATTCTGGGTGCGGCCCTGTTCACTGGAGCAAGCGTATCCGGTTTGCAGGCGAAGACGTTGAAACTAGGCCATTCCTTGGCAGGTGGCGACCACCCCTATCACCTGGGTGCCCTGAAGTTCAAAGAGATCCTGGAAGCCAAATCCGACGGAAAGATCAAAGTCGAGATCTTCCCGAATTCGCAACTGGGCGGCGAGCGCGACATGGTTGAAGGCCTGAAAATCGGCACCGTCGATTTGGTCATCGCCGCGGCTACGCTGGGAGGCAGTATCGCCAACGACCGGAAAGTGTACCTGGTCGCTATGCCGTTCATATTTAAGGACTATGATGCCGTCGATCGGGTTCTGGAAGGCGACATTGGCAACGAAATGTCGCAAAACTGGCCGAGCGCCGGATTCCGCAATGTCGGATACTTCATCGCGGGTTTCCATAACTTGGCCAACTCGAAAAAGCCGATCAGAACGCCGGCGGATTTCAAGGGCATGAAGATGCGCGCCATCCAGTCGAAGGCCATGACCCTGCAGATCAACACGCTGGGCCCGAATGCCGTGCCGATGGCATTCCCTGAAGTCTACACCGGCATCCAGCAGGGCGTCGTCGACGGGTTCGCGAACTCTTTGACCACTTTCTACCTGAAAAAATACTACGAAGTGGCGCCGTATATTTCTGTAAGCCGCCACGGCGTTGGTATTCTGTCTTTGATGATGTCTGAAAAATCCTACCAGGGCTTTTCAGATGCAGAACGGAAGATGATCGACGAGGCGGGCGTCGAAGCGGCGCGTTATCAACGGGGCCTGTATCGCGAAGGCGACAAGAAGTATCTGGAAGAGCTGAAAAAGGTCGCCAACGTCAACACTGACGTGGATCGGGAAGCCTTCAAAAAATATACCGCAGGCTTCACCGAGCAATTCGTCGAACTGGTGGGCGAGCCTGGCGCAGAAGACTTTGCCAAGCGCATGCTTGCCGAAGGCGCCAAATAATGACGAACGCACCGCGAGCGCCCCTCGTCATCCGGTTGCTCGCAGCGATGGAAAGATGGGTGATTGGCGGCCTGATGGCTGCCATCACCTTTCTCACCCTGATCCAGGTGATCTGGCGCTACGGCCTCAATCAACCGATAACCTGGAGCGAGGAAGTCGCGCGCTACTGCTTTGTCTATGTCACGCTCATCGGGGCAGCGGCTCTGCTGCGCCTGAATGACAGCCACCCGGAGCTTGATTCACTCCGTAACCGGCTCGGTCCGTCTTTGCGTCTAACGGTCGACGTCTTCAGCCGGTTGATGATCATCGTCTGTAGTCTTGCGATATCCATCGGTGGATTTCGGATGATCAATCTGCACATCGATCAACTCTCTCCATCCCTCGAGATTCCGATGTGGTGGATCTATCTGGGCCTGGCCGCGCCGCCCCTGATCGGCGTTTTCTGGGTTCTTTGGCGCGCAAGGTTTGGGTCCGTCGAGGATTGATGATGAGTGCGCTGGTCTTTCTGTTTGTGTTTATCGGTTTGATCGCGGTACGGGTCCCGATCTCCTTTGCCCTGGGCATAGGAGGACTGGCGATGGCGGCGGCAATACCGGAACTGGACATGGTGACGGCGTTGACGCTGTTCGCACAGCGTGTCTTCGTCGGGATCGACGTGTTCCTGCTGCTTGCCATCCCCCTGTTCATTCTGGCTGGCGCGTTGATGGAAGAGGGGGGTGCCGCTTCCCGGCTGGTCAACTTTGCCTCCGCATTGGTCGGCCGGTTTCGCGGTGGACTGGGGCATGTGACCGTTTTGAGCACAATGTTCTTTTCCGGCATCTCCGGTTCGGCTTCGGCCGATACGGCGGCGGTTGGCTCGGTCATGATCCCTGCGATGAAACGAAAGGGGTATCACGGTCCGTTTTCGGCCGTCCTGACGGCGGGATCGGGTGCCCTCGGCCCGATCATTCCACCCAGTGTCCTGTTGGTGATCTACGGGGCGATGGGAAACATGTCGGTGGCCGCCTTGTTTCTCGGCGGCTTCATTCCCGGACTGATCATCGGTTTGGGGCTGATGGGCCTCGTCTTCTACATGGCTCGAAAGCATGATTATCCGCGCGAGGAAGCCGTCGGTCCGAAGGTCGTTTTCAAACGCTTCGTTCAGGCCATTCTCGCCCTGATCATGCCGCTGATCATTCTGGGCGGCGTTTTCGGTGGCGTGTTTACGGCCACTGAATCGGCCGCAGTCGCGGTCGCCTATGCCATTTTTCTCGGGATTTTTGTTTACAAGGAACTGACGTGGTCTCGGCTGCCCGGACTGTTCTACGCGACCGGTTTGCTGAGCGCTAAAGTGATGTTTCTCATCGCAGTTGCAACGTTCATTGGCTTCTTGTTTGCACATCAAAGAGTGCCGCAGATGGCAACGCAGTTTCTGTTGACCATCTCGAATGAACCGTGGGTCGTGCTGCTGCTGGTCAATGTGCTTTTGTTGCTGATCGGCTGCGTTCTGGAGGTTGCCGCGGCGCTGATTATCCTCGGCCCCGTGCTGATCCCGGTCATGCAGACAATCGGAGTGGATCCGATACATTTCGGCGTCGTGATGGTCGTCAATCTGGCGATCGGGACCGTGACGCCGCCGGTCGGAAACTGCCTCTACATTGTTTCCGCCATCAGCCAGGAATCGATCATCCGCTGCAGTGTCGCGGCGCTTCCCGTGATCGCGGTCATGTTCGCAGCCCTGATGGTCATCACCTACGTCCCGGAGACGGTGCTCTTTATTCCCCGCTATTTCGGGTACTAGGAACCCTGTTCGCGGACGTGCCTGAATCGGCTTCGTTTTGTGTAGCCGCTTTCTAGACTTTACCGCTCCTTTGACATTCCGCCTTGATCAAGCGACGTAACCAAAGGTGCGCAGGATCCTCCGTAAAGCGCTCATGCCAGATCTGCGATACGGCGAAGGTGGGGGCCCGTAACTCTGCCGGGAGTTCCGTTACCCTCAGGTCTTCGGTCATGACCTCGCGGGCCAGAAGCTCAGGAACGGTGGTGATCAGGTCGGTTCCGGCGACCACGGCGCCGATCGCCAGGAAATGGGTCACGCGCAGCGCGATCGACCTGGAAAGCCCGTGCTGTTTCAAAAGATCGTCGATGCGGCTGCCGCCCTTGCCTGTAATGCTCAGCAACGCGTGGGGTGCTGCGGCATAACCCGAAAGTGTCATGCCGTCGCGCGCCAGGGGATGGTCTTTGCGCATCAGGCAGACCTGACGGTCCTCCAAGAGGGCCTGCGAGCGGACATTGTCCAGCACCGGTCCGTCCTCGACCACACCGAAGCCGAGCGAGACCTTTCCGTCGCACAATTCCGAAATCGCCGTCTCCGACAGGTTTTCCACGTCAATCCGGATGTACGGGGCCAGTCTGAAGACCCGCCCCAGGGCCGGGGACAGGATGCTCCGCGCCACATAATCCGGCGCCACGATGCGAAATCGATCCTGGGCGTTTGCCGGATCGAACGCCTGCGGTTTCAGCAGTCCCGAAAGCCGTGCCAGGGCGTCCTGGACGGGTTCGCGAAGCGCCTCGCCTCGCGGTGTCAGAACCATCCCCCTGCCGGAGCGGACGAGCAGCGGGTCATTCATGACATATTGCAGGCGATTGAGGGCACGGCTCATGGCCGGTTGCGACAGGTTCACCTGATCCGCGGCCCTGCTGACGCTCGCGGTCTCCAACAGGGCGCCAAGGGATTTCAGCAGGTTCAGGTCGACATTCAAAATATTATTTGTACGCATGTATTACATATAAAACATGCATTGGAAGCATTCAATTGCGCTCCTTAGATCCGGTTCATCGGAATTGTTCGAACCATGGAGACAGGAATGTTCGTCATATCAGGCGCCACTGGCCACACCGGTTCCGTCGTCGCGCAGACCCTCATCGACCACGGTCACCCCGTGCGCGTCATCGTGCGTTCAAAAGCAAAGGGCGAGAGCTGGCAGGCAAAGGGCGCAGAAGTCGCCGTCGCCGATATCATGGACATCGACGCCATGACGAGGGCGTTGCAGGGCGCGACCGGCGCCTACTTTTTACTGCCGCCCGATCTGGCGAGCGAGACCTTTATCGATGACAGCTTGAAGCGTGCCGAAGCCATCGTCGCGGCCGCCAAGGCGGCCTGGCTGCCCCATGCGGTCATTCTATCGTCGGTCGGCGCCCAACACGAAGACCGGGTCGGCCCGATTGCAACGATCGCTCATCTGGAAAGGCTGTTCGTCGAGGCGTCGATTCCCTTGACGGCAATTCGCCCCGGCTATTTTCTGGAAAACATTCACGACGTCATGCCTGCGGTCATGCATGAGGGCATCTATCCGAGCATGATCCTGCCGCTCGACTTCAAAATCGACATGGTCGCGACACAGGATATCGGGTCAACGATTGCCGGAGCGCTTGTCGATTTGACGCCGGAATCCCATCGCGTGATCGAATTGAAAGGCGCGGCTCAATACTCCGCCGAAGACATCGCGGCCGAACTCTCCAGACATCTCGATCGCCCGATCACGCCTGTCGCGGTGCCGCAGGAAGCTTGGGTGCCCCAGCTCCAGGCGAGCGGTCTGTCCCGGCAGTCGGCCGAAAGCATCGCGGAAATGCATGAGAATATAAACAACGGCCGCATCGCGTTTCTGGACCCTGATGCCAGGAAGGGATCTGTCGGTCTGGATGCCTTCGTCGCGAGGCTCTGAGGCTGAGCTTGTTCGGATAATACCTGCCCCTCCCAGTTCCGCGGGAGACGAAGGACTAGGCTCGAGGCCTGTCGACTCATTGCACGTCGGATTGCCGCACTCCGTCGGCACTTTCCGTTCATCGGAATCTCTTCAGGCTGAAGGGCGACAGATCCGCATTCTGTGGGCTTCCCGAAACGTGCGCAGCGACAATCTGGCCGGACTTCGGAGCCATCATCAGTCCGTAATGCGAGTGGCCGAAATTGGCGATGAGCCCGTCATGCCCCTCGACCGGACCGATCGCGGGCAGGCTGTCGGGAAAAGAGGGCCGTCGTCCCATCCAGGCCTTTTCGCCGGTGATGTCCAGGCCTGGGAACATCGCCCCGGCGACACGACGCAGCATATCCGTCTTCCTGCGGTCCGGCGGGGCATCGATGGGCGCAAATTCCGCGTGGCCGGAAACGCGCAATCCGCCCTCCATGGAACTGGCGACAACCTTGGCATCGGTGTCCATCACCGAGTTTTGTGCGGTCACCCGCGGGGCGGGATACTCGACGTGGTAGCCGCGCTCCGCCATCAGCGGGACGGCAACACCAAGCTTTGCAAGGAGATCGCGGCTCCAGACCCCAAGGGCAATCACGACCGTGTCGGCGAGATACTCACCTTCATCGCAGATCACGGCCCACCTCGAATTCCTGCGTTCCAGGGACTGAATCGCGGCGGTTTCAAACGTCACGCCCAAAGTCGCGGCGTGACCGGCAAGCACCTGGCAGATCCTTCCCGGTGACATCGCCCGGGCCTGCCCCTTGATGAGAATTGCCGCTTGAAACTCGTTGCTGAGCGTCGGCTCGATGCGCCGCAAGGCATCGGCACCGACAAGCTCCATTTCGGCGCCCTTTTCCCGACGCATCGCATAGCCGATGGAATCGAGCGTCGCCCTGGATCCGTCGCGAAACGCATGCACATACATCGCCGGTTTCAAGAGATCGTCGGCCCCCGCATCGACAAGATAGCGTCGATACATGTCCGCCGAGGGGGCGCACAGCAGGCTCATTGCGTCCGATGTGCGTCGAACCCGATCTTCTGTCCCGCAGCGAAAGAACCGAAGACCCCAGGCCAGCATGCGCGGCCAGACACTGTAGTGCACGGAAAGCGGTCTGTGGCGTCCGAACATCAGCTTTGGAACCTGCCGCCACGTGCCCGGCAAGGCTTGCGGGACCACGGACCAGGGCGAGATGATCCCGGCATTGCCGTAAGAGGTTTCCTGCCCCGGCGCGTTCCGGTCGATTACACGAACGGCATGTCCGCGTTCGGCAAGGGCCAGGGCCGTGCAGATGCCGACAATGCCCGCCCCAAGCACGGTGACAGGATGCTCCATCGCATCAAGCCGGGGCCGTTTGCCGCGAGCGCGCGATCACCTGCGAGATGATGGCCGGCGCCGCAATCAGCAGTGCCACCAGGTCCGCCTGGAGCGAAGGTCCGATGAAGATCAGCCCGGCGATCGCGCATAGGATACGGTAGATCGCCCCCATCGGCGCCAGCCAGTACCCGACCACCGCGGCGGACAGCGCAATAACGCCGAGAAGGCAGCTCAGGGCCGTGTAGCTGAACTCCAGAAGGTCGAAGCCTGTGGAGGAAACCAGCAGCAAGACGGGTGCATAGACAAACGCCATCGGCGCAAGCACCTTGCCGAGGCCCAGCGTGAAAGCCGAGATGCCGGTTCGAAACGGGTTTGCATTGGCAATGGCCGCCGCCGCATAGGCGGACGTGCAGACGGGCGGCGTGATCTCGGCCACGACGCCATAATAGAGCACGAACATATGGCTTGCGATCGGCGGAATGCCAAGTTGCGCCAGTGCCGGCTGCGCAACCGAGACCAGCATGATGTAAAGCGCCGTCGTCGGCACGCCGGCACCCATGAGGATGCAGGCGAGCGCGATGAAGACCAGGCTGATGAACAGCGTCAGGTCTTCGACCGAGAACAGGACCCAGTCGCCGAAGGTGAACAGCCAGGCGAGGTCGCTGCCGAGGTTCGAGGCGGCTTGGGTCACCATAAAGCCGATGCGGAAACCGACGCCCGTTGTGTTGATGACGCCGATTACGATGCCGACGGCTGCGGATGCCGCGCCGACAGCCAGCGCGTACTTCACGCCGGTCTCGAACGTGTCCGCCATTTGCGGGATCCTGATCCGCTCTTGTGGATTGAGCGTTGCGAGCAGCGCGCCGCCGATCAGGATAAGCGACATGGTCAGGTCGAACCCGCCGCCGAGATATTTCCAGACGACGAAGCCGATAAAGGCCGCCGCATAGACCAGCGTGATCGGCTCTTTCAGTCGGCTCATGCCTGCGACGAGCGCCAGCGAGATGCCGCAGAAGGCAGACATATACGGCGTGTAGCCGGAAAACAGCACGATCAGGAGCCCAACGAGCGGCACGATATTGGCCCAGCCGTCGCGCCAGACCGCGCCAAGCTTCGGCAGCGCGTCCTGCGCCAGGCCTTGCAGGCCGAGCTTGCGCGCCATCAGATGCACGACGGCGAAAACGCCGACATAATGCATCAAGGCCGGGAAGATCGCCGCGATGACGATGGTCGTGTAGGGAAGTTCCAGGAACTCGGCCATGATGAAGGCTGCGGCTCCCATGATCGGCGGGGTGATCTGACCGCCTGCCGACGCCGCGGCTTCCACGCCGCCGGCAAAATGCCCAGGATAGCCGAGACGTTTCATGTTCGGGATGGTCAGCGCCCCGGTCGAGACGGTGTTGGCGACCGAAGAGCCGGAGATCGTGCCGAAAAAGGCCGAAGAGACAACCGAGACCTTGGCGGGACCGCCGGTATAGCGTCCCGCCAGAATCGTCGCATTGTCGATAAACAGCTGTCCCAGTCCCGTCCGCTGCGCGATCACGCCGAACAGGACGAAGTGAAAGACGATGGTCGAAACCACCCAGAGCGTAACGCCGAATATGCCTTCCTGCGGAAAGTACATCGAGGACACGAAGGTGTTAAATTTCACGCCGGGATGCTGGAGGATGCCCGGGAAATAGGGGCCGAAAAGTGCATACGAGATAAAGACGCAGATGATCAGGGGCAGGATCCATCCGAGCGTGCGGCGCGCGATGTCCAGCACAAGCACGATCAGAATCCCGCCGAACAAGAGGTCATAGCCGTTGGGATTGCCCATCCGGAACGTCATCTCATCGATGCCGAGCCAGGCGATCCCGTGCCACGCGACGCCGACATAGAGCGACGCGGCAGAGCCGAGCACCATCAGGAGGATGTCGAACAACGGGACGCCGCCAAACCGCAAGGCACCGGACTTCAGGTCGAAGGCGGTCTTCGTCTTGACGATCGGGTAGAACGCATAGATCAGGATGAACAATCCCGACAGATGCCAGCCCATGTGCCAATAGTCGGGAGGCAGCGCAAAGCCTGCGGTCAGATAGTGATAGACCGCGAAAGTCAGCGCGACATAGCGGAGGAAGATGCCGAAGCGCGGCGCGACGGAGCGGGTTGCCGCGCCTTCGTCGTACTTCTTCTCGATTTCGGCCAGTTCTTCTTCGGAAAGTTCGCGCACGGGCTCGTTCGACGGATCGCTCATTGCGCTTCCTCCGGATGGGGTGAGGCGGTTCGGTGAGGAGTGGGCGGCGCGTTTTGGTGCGCGCCGCCGTTTTCATGGTTGCCCAGGGTTACTTGAGCAGGCCTGCTTCCTTGTAGAACTTTTCCGCACCCGGATGCAGGGGAACGCCGAGCGCCTCGATTCCGGCAAGTGCCGTATCCGGCGTGATCAGCTTGCCTTTGGCGTGACCGTTATCGAGCAGCTTGCGCGTGTTGTCGTTCCACAGCGCCGCGGTGATGCCGTGAACCAGCTCTTCCGAAAGGTCGGAGGAGACGACCAGCAAGGCCGAGACCGCCGGTGTCTTGGCGTCGTAGTCGATGCCTTCATAGACGCCTGCCGGAATGACGGACGGGATGTAGGCCGGAATGATCTCGTTGATCTTGGCCATGTCCTCTTCGGTGAAGCTGTGAAGCTCCATGCCCTTGGTGGTCGAAAGCTGCACCATCGCAGAAACCGGCCAGCCGGCTGCGTAGAAATAGGCGTCGAGCTGACCGTCGGCGAGACGCTCGGCCGACTGGCTATTGTTGAGCTCTGCCTCTTGCATGTTGTCCCGGGTGACGCCCCAGGCTTCCAGCATCTGCAGAACGGCAACCTGCGTACCCGAACCTGCCTGGGCGATGCCGACACGCTTTCCTTCAAGATCCGCCAGGCTCTCGATGGAAGATCCTTTCGGCAATACCAGATGCAGGTCTTCCGGGAACAGGTTTGCCACGATCCGCAGTTTCGGATGCGGCTTCCCGTCGAATTTGCCCTCGCCGAGATACATGGACCGCGTGACATCGGCCGCAGCCAGACCGGCTTCGAGTTCACCGTTTTGCACGGCCGTGTTGTTGAACACCGAGGCGGTGGTCGACTGGGCAATCGCGATCAGGCCCGGCACACCGCATTGTCCGCCTTTGTCGCAGGGTCTCGCGCCGGGGGGCGCCGAAATGCCATTGGCGATTGTCCCGCCGATCGGGAAATAGGTTCCTCCGGCCGAACCGGTACCGATCCGGAAGAATGTCGGATTTTGCGCGTACGCCGTACCGGCCACCAGAACGGTGGCAAGGGTGGCAGCGGTCAGTTTTGTCAGAAGCTTCACATTCGTCTCCCATTTGCCAGACATTGATCCCAACTGTGTCCACCACGCTACCGCTTAAGGAAATAAACGCAAATTCCAATATCTTTTGATTTACAAAATTTTCTTTATAGATTGCTGAATGAACCTGACCCAGATTACCGCCTTTCAGGCCGTCATGACGTCGTCGAGCCTGTCGGACGCCGCCAAGAAGCTCGGTCGCACCCAGCCCGCCGTGAGCGCGGCGATCCGCGGCCTTGAGGACCAGCTTGGGCTCAAGCTGTTTCACCGCGACGGCCGCAAGCTGGTCCCGGTTCCGGAGGCGCGCTATCTGTCGATCGAGGTGCAGGCAATCCTGTCGCAATTGTCCCAGGTGCGCCAGACGATGCGATTGCTGGTCGACGGCAGCGCCGGCAACCTGACGATTGCCGCCATGCCGGGCCCGGTCGCTGTACTCTTCCCGCGCTTCATTGCCATGCAGATCTCCGGAAACGCGGAGATAAAAATCTCGATCATGGCCAGAAGCTCCGCCCAGATTGCCGAACTCGCCCGCGCCCAGAACATCGATTTCGGTTTTGCCGACGCGCCGGATGGCAGCGATGCGGCGAGCCTGTATTCAGTCGACCTGATCTCCGGGCGCTGCTTCGTGGCTGTTCCGCGAGACCATCGGCTCGCACAAAGGGCAATGGTTTCGCTGGGCGACCTTTCAGGCGAGGCGATCGGCACGCTGCAGTCAAACCATGCGCATCGTCGCGACCTTGAAGAACGGTTTTCCAGGGCAGGTCTGGATTTCGAACCCATCGTCGAAAGCCAGACGTTCCAGCCGGTTCTGCAGTTTGTGGCGATGGGGCAATGCTGCGCGATTATCGACCCCCTGACCGTGGTGCATATCGACAAAACGCAAGCGTTGTCCGAGGAAACGGCCATCATCCCTCTGGCAGAGGCGGTGTGGTACCAATACGCCCTATACGCTCCGAAACATCGCCCGATTTCCCTGTTGGCGGAACGGTTGCGATTGGCGTGGTTGCAGGAAGTGTCCGACTTGTTGGCCGCACGAAACGCCGAACCACGCATTCGCTACGCCGAAAAGGTTTCGGAGATCGTCTAGCCTTCCGAGAATTCGGGATTGAACCGCATCGCTCTACGGTCGCGTGGCGGGCGCGCTCGATCTGACGGTCGGTTCGGCCGAGATTCCGGGGCCGACCGGTGGCCTGGACCGTGCCGCGGTCGATTTCGGTTTTTTCCTCTCTCTTGGGCCTGACGCTTGGCCGTCGCGACGCGAAGATTGGCGTGACCACAAAGCACTTGCCGCGGCGGCCACTCGGTGCGGCAGGAGGCGATGGTCGATAGCGGTTTGATTGACAACAATTGAACAATCATTTAATTGTTTAGTTATGCATGATGTTGAATTGTTGCCGGACCAGGCCGCCCAGCTTGCCGAGACCTTTGGCCTGCTGGGAGATCCGACCCGTCTGTCGATCGTAGTGGTCTGCATGGAGCGCGAAATTTCCGCCGGCGACATCGCCGAGGAACTGGGCCTCTCCGCCTCGCTGGTCAGTCACCACCTCCGGCTGCTGCGGGCCGCGCGCATGCTGCGGGCGGAGCGGCGGGGCAAGCAGGTGTTCTACTCGATGGCGGATGCCTGTGTGCGCGACGTTCTCAAGATCATGATCAACCACCTTTTTGTCCACGGACATGACGGCTCCGACGAGCCGCACGAAGGAGAAGACTAATGGTGAACGTGACCCAGCAAAAATGCGCCTGTGCCGATTGTGTCTGCATTGTTGACGTGAACGAGGCCGTGAAGAAGGGCGACCGCAATTATTGCAGCGACGCCTGCGCCGACGGCCACCCCAATGGCGCCGGTTGCGACCACCAGGGCTGTGCTTGTCACGGCTAACCCGGTACCGCCCTTAAGAAGAACGAAGCTGGCGGATCGCCGGGCAAAATGTTTCGGGCTCCGCCCCGCACCTCTATCCGCACGACCGAGTTGGCGCTGTCGCTGACCTTTTGAACCGGTTGTGCGGGCGGACCCGACTTCGCCAAGCTTGCTCCTGTCGGCCGCGAAGCGCATTTCATTCGCACCCGGGACGGTCGTGGCCGTTACGGATCGTACCGGTATCCGACCCCGCGCACCGTCTCGATAATGCGCGGCTGCGCCGGGTCGCGCTCGATCTTGTGCCGCAAGGCGGAAATGTACTGATCGAGCGCCCGACTGTTGGCGTAATAGTCGCGACCCCAGCCCGCGTCGAAGAGCGCGTCGCGCGATAGCGCCCGGCCGGCATGGGCGTGCATCATCTGCAGCAATTGCACTTCGCGCGGGGTGAGCGGGATGGATTCCTCGCCGCGCCGGGCCGTCAGGGCGCCCGGGTCGACGGTCAGGTCGTGCAGCGTGAAGATGCCGTCGGCTTCGGTTTCGACACGACTGCGCCTTGCCATGGTCTTGACGCGGGCGACCAGTTCGCGCGGGCCGAACGGTTTGGCCATGTAATCGTCGGCGCCGAGTTCGAGGCCGAGCACCCGATCGTGCTCGTCGCCGCGCGCGCTCAACAGAAGGATCTGCGTGTCTGGCCGGGCCTCCCGGATGGCGCGGCAGACCGACAGGCCGTCCCGTTCCGGCATGACGACGTCGAGCACGACGATCGGATGGGGCTCGCGCTCGAACGCTGCCAGCGCGTCCGACCCGTTGGCGACAGTCTCGCAGGTAAACCCTTCTTCGGTCAGCAGCGCCGACAGGCCCGCGGACAGGTTCGCATCGTCTTCGGCGATCAGGATGCGCATGACGCAGCCGCCTCCGCAGCGCTGGGTGCTGCCGAATTCGGTCTTTCGGCCGGCAGCGTGACGGTGAAAACGCCGCCGGTCTGGCTGTGTTCGTACCGGATGTCGCCACCGGCGCGGCGCGCGAGCGCCCGGCAGGCTGCAAGGCCGAGCCCGAACCCGGCAACGGATGCCGATCCGCGGGCAAAGGCCGAGAACAAAGCCGATTGCACTTTCGCCGGCAGGCCCGGACCGGAATCCGACACACGCAGTTCCAGGCGGTCGTTTCGCAAGGAGGTCGCCACATTGAGGGCGGCTCCTTCGGCATGTTTACGCGCGTTGTCGACAAGGTTGATCAGGATCTGCTGAAACGCCTGCGTGTCGAACCGGATTTCGTCTTCGGCAGCGAGCGACAAGGCGACCGGATTGCTGTCCCCGACAAGCGGCGCGTAGCGGTTCATGATGTCTCTGACGAGCGCATCCGGGCGCGCCATTTCGGTGTGCGAGGCCGGCGGAAGTCCGTCCCGGGCGCAGGCGAGCGCATTGTCGATCAGTCCCGACAGTCGGTCGGTTTCCGCCTCGATGACACCGCAATATCGGTCGAGTTCCGGGTCCCTGGCCCGGAATTTTTGCATAAGCGTGGCATACAGACGAAAGTTCGTGAGCGGCGTCCTGAGGTCGTGGGAGACCTGAGCCAGCATCTCGATGCGCTGCCGGTCGGCCGTTTCGCGATTCACCTGCGACCAGTAGAGAAGGGCGCCGACGCCGAAGCAGATCCCCAGGATCGGTGCAATGACCGCTAGCAGACCGAACCACGCCATGCCCGTGGGACCGGGATAGGCGGCAAGCAGCACCATGCCGGCAAACGGAGCGGGCAAGGGCGTCGAGAGCGTTCTGTCCGGCGATCCGCCATCGGTGGCGCGGTCTCCCGGCTGCGCCAGCCGGACCGGTCCGATACCGCTCGGGGCCGCCCCGGCGAGGATGGCATCCGCCTCCCGCTGCAACGTCACCCTGTCTACCGAAAGGCAAACACTGCCTGCGTCGGCGGATCGTCGGCAGGCGACGATTGCGTTTGCTGCGCCGGCGATCGACCCGGACCAGACCGTGTCGTCGCTGTCGGCAAGCGCCTGACGGGCCTCGGCCAGCGCCGGACGGGCCTGTGCCAGATAGGTCTGTTCGACATAGATCAGCATTTCCTGCTCGGGCGGAAAAAGACGTTCGCCGTCCGCCTCGTGCAGCACGGCAAGCAGCAAGAGCGGGTCGCCCTGCAGGAGGCTTCTGAGGGCGGGCGGACCATCGCTACGAAAGGTCAGTTCGACAGCATTGGCGAGCGTCCGAACCTGCCCGTCGATGTCTTTCGTCAGCGCAGTCGCAATCCGGTCGGCTTCGATGCGAGCGGCGTCTTCGCGAGCCGCGACGAGTGCCGACCTCTCCGCCTCGACGAACCAGGCGCTGAGCACACCGATACCGAACAGCGGGACAAGCACGAGCACGGCCAGTCCGCCACGCAGCCAGTTCGATCGGGCAAGTCCCGGCATCGCTCCCGTTTCCAGCGTCGTGTCGATGCTTGGAGGGTACAGGGCCGGTCAAAGCGGGGCAATTCGCTGTTCGTACACACCCAGTCGCGATCGACAGGTCGGCGGTCGGTGGCCGGGTGTTTGTGCTGATAGTCGTTTCGCGAACGCCGTCACGCGTCGCAGCCTGACACATTAAAGACGTTCAACAACAATCCGGCGAACAGGAGTGTGTCAGGATTGACGATCTGTGATCCTGAGGAAGTCTGGCGTCAACCGGGCGGTTGCCGAAGAGACGAT
Source organism: Pseudomonadota bacterium (assembly GCA_038745065.1). Lineage (GTDB taxonomy): Bacteria > Pseudomonadota > Alphaproteobacteria > Rhizobiales > JANQQB01 > JANQQB01. Next base: position 54,936 of record JBCDLT010000001.1, read on the forward strand.
CCAGGGGTCAGAACACGGCCAAGCAGGCACGCCTGCCGGATCCGCAATCGTTGGATTGCGACACTATCGTACATGCGTTCCGCTGACGGCGCCCCTGTTTCGTCTTGCAATCGTTCGGTGTGAAGGCATCCCGGACACCGCGGCGGCTGACAATTCATCACGGGATGTGTCAGGGGGAGACGTGTTTAACAGGATCATGGTCCCGATAGACCTCGCGCATGCCGATGCGCTGGGACGGGCACTCGACACGGCGGCCGATCTGGCCCGGCATTATGGCATTCCGGTCGCCTATGTCGGCGTCACGGCGGAAACGCCGACGGCAGTCGCCCACAATCCGGGCGAATATGCCCAAAAGATCAGAGCGTTTGCGGAGGAACAGGCGACCCGGCACGGCATTGCCGCCGAGGGCCTTGGCTATGCGAGCCACGACCCGGCGACCGATATCGATCAGACGCTGCTCAGGGCCGCCGAGGAAACCGGTGCCGACCTCATCGTGATGGCATCGCATATCCCTGGCATCGCCGATCACTTCTGGCCCTCGCACGGTGGGCACATGGCGTCGCGCGCCAACGCGTCCGTCTTCATCGTGCGCTGACATCGAAAGACATTTCCATGACAGATCAAACCGACCCGACCGCCATTCCCGTCCCGGAAGGTCCGTCGGATATCATCGAGACCGACTACGAAGTCGGTCAGGACAACATCACCGCGCGGCTCGGACCGTTCGGCCTCGACATTCACAACCCGGTCTTTCTGATTTCCGGGCTTGCGATCGTTGCTTTCGTGTTTCTGACGCTGGCGTTCCAGAACGATGTCGAGCCGGTGTTCAGCGGCCTGCGGGTCTGGCTGACATCGTCGCTCGACTGGTTCTTTATCGGTGCCGCCAACATCTTCGTCTTGTTGTGTCTGGTGCTGATCGTCACGCCCTATGGCAGCGTACGCATCGGCGGACATGACGCCACGCCGGACTACAGCTATACCGGCTGGCTGGCCATGCTGTTCGCCGCCGGGATGGGCATCGGGTTGATGTTCTTCGGCGTGTCGGAACCGATCTCGCACTATTCGTCGTCGATCGCCGGCACGACGCTCGAAGACGGCGCGCGGACGGACTGGGCACCGCTCGGAGCGGCTGCGGACAATACCGAAGAAGCCATCCGTCTCGGCATGGCGGCCACGATCTTCCATTGGGGTCTCCACCCCTGGGCGATCTACGCGATTGTCGCCCTTTCATTGGCGATTTTCACCTACAACAAGGGCCTGCCGCTGACGATCCGCTCGATCTTCTATCCGATCTTCGGCGAACGGGTCTGGGGCTGGACCGGACACATCATCGACGTCTTGGCCGTCTTTGCGACCCTGTTCGGCCTCGCCACGTCGCTCGGGTTCGGGGCGGAACAGGCCAATGCCGGGCTTGAATTCCTGTTCGGCATTCCGGTCACCGACACGTCCAAAGTCGTCCTGATCCTGGCGATCACGGCGGTCGCGCTCGGGTCCGTGCTGATGGGGCTTGACGGCGGGGTGAAGCGGCTTTCCGAAGCCAACATGGTGTTGGCGCTGCTGCTGCTGCTCTTTGTGATCTTCGTCGGCCCGACGGGCGCGATCCTGAGCGGCTTCTTCTCCAACCTTTGGGCCTATGCCGAATATCTGCCGGCCCTGTCCAATCCGGTCGGACGGGAGGACGCGAATTTCAGCCAGGGCTGGACGTCGTTCTACTGGGCCTGGTGGATCAGCTGGTCGCCGTTTGTGGGCATGTTCATCGCCCGGGTCAGTCGCGGCCGTACGGTGCGGGAATTCATTATCTGCGTGCTGTTGATCCCGTCGCTCGTCTCGGTGCTGTGGATGACCAGTTTCGGCGGCACGGCGATCTACCAGATCGTCAATGACGGCTACACGGCGGTTCAGGAATCGGCGCTCGAACTGAAGCTGTTCTCCATGCTCGCAGCCCTGCCGCTGGCTCAGGTCACGTCCTTTATCGGGATCGTGCTGGTGATCGTGTTCTTCGTGACGTCGTCGGATTCCGGTTCGCTTGTGATCGACACGATCACCGCCGGCGGCAAGGTCAACGCGCCGGTCTCGCAGCGTGTGTTCTGGTGCATCTTCGAAGGACTGGTGGCAATTGCCCTGTTGCTTGGCGGTGGTCTTGTCGCGCTGCAGGCCATGGCCGTTTCCACCGGATTTCCGTTCGCGGTCCTTTTGTTGCTGGCCTGCTGGTCGATTGTGAAGGGCCTGGCGAGCGAGCCCCGGAAGTAACTCAACGTTTCGGGTCGCGGCACAAGCCGCGGCCCGATCACCCCGTTTTTTTTGGCACGGCATGTCAAGGTGAGATGGGCTGGCCGGTCACGCGACAGGGTAGGCAAGGCCAGCCGGAGGGAAGTGTCCCAGAGGCAGACATGATGGACGCGACGGCAGTGCGCCAGTTCATTGAGGCGAGGACGATCCCGGCACTCGATCCGGATACCGGAGAAACCGTCGCCTGGGTCACCTATCGCGCGGACAGATCCTGCCACGTGCGGTTCACCGACGGGAGCGAAGACGTCGGACGTTACGGGTTCGAGGACCATTTTTACTGGACGCAATACGGCTCGTTTCGCGGCGGCGCAAGAAACCGCTTTTATCTCGTCGATCTTGGTGAGGGACGCGCGCAGGCCTATCACGAGGACGGTCGCCGCGCTTACATACAGATCGCCGGCGACCTCGCTGAGTGACGCCAAGGACTTTCGCCGTTGGTCCAAAAGCACCAGGAAGTGATTTCATACGATGTATTGAACGACCCGATCATCGCTCGCATAGTAGGCCGATGGTGCACGTGGCATTGACGATCCGGAAGCGGCCGGTTGGGCCGTCCGACAACCGACGCTCCGGAGAGGATCGCGAACCGGGCTTCGTGGAATCATGAAATCCGGCAGGTCCGGCCGGGGTTTCCTTGGTTCGGTGCGGCGCGTCTCGCAGGTGCTTGCATGGATCGCCGGCGGCGTCATTCTGTTCGGCTCCAGCGTTCCGATTTCCATCGATGTTGTCTCACGGCTTGTGCTCAACCGGACGCTCGTCGCCAGCTTCGAGATCTCCGGGTATGCGCTTGCCGCCTGTATCGGCCTTGGCATGGGCTATACCGTCACGACCAAGGCGAACATCCGGATCGATTTTCTGACCGCGAGACTGCCGACGCCGCTGCGCCGCCTTTTCGATCTCATCGCAGCGATCTCGCTGGCGCTGGTTGCTGCGGCTCTGGCCTGGTTCAGTTTCGGTGTATTGCAGCAATCGTGGTCGATGCAGGCCAAATCGATCTCGACGCTTCAGGTGCCGCTATCCGTGCCTCAGGCGATCTGGTGGGTCGGGCTGTTCTGGTTTGCGACAGTCGCCGTTCTGGTGCCGGCCCTTGCCGTGGTTCGGTACATGCGCGGCGATCCGGAGGGATTCGACGCGCTGCTTTCTCCCTCAAGTCTATCCGAGGAGATCGAACAGACCGGTGTCGACGACAGGAGCCGGCGATGATCAAGACCGCCTTCGCGATCCTGATCATCGCTCTGGTCACCGGGTTGCCGGTTGCGGCCGTTCTGGCCCTGACAGGCTTCATTCTGTCCGAGCAATACGCGTTTGTTCCGATGACCGGTGCAGCCGGCGCGCTTGCCTGGAGCCATTCCAACGACTTCATCCTCATTGCCGCGCCGATGTTCATCATGATGGGAGAACTGATGCACCGCTCCGGTGTATCGGAGCGCCTGTTTGCAGCGCTTACGCCCTGGTTCGCTCGCGTGCCCGGACAACTCATTCACACAAACATCGCCTCGAGCGCCGTATTCGCAGCGACGTCGGGATCTTCCCTGGCGACGGCCGCCACAATCAGCACGGTGGCGATTCCCAACATGGACAAGGGCGGCTACAACCGCCCGCTCTTTCTCGGCTCGATCGCGGCCGGCGGGACGCTCGGCATCCTCATTCCGCCTTCGATCAACATGATCATCTATGCAGTGCTGTCCGAAACCTCGGTATCCGACCTCTATGCGGCCGGACTGATCCCGGGCATCATGCTGGCCCTGTTTTTTTCCGGCATTGTCCTGTTGGCGATCATGATCCGTCCCTCGCTTGCACGACGCATCGACGCCGCGAGCCAGCTCTGGCCGGCGCGTCTCGCCGGGCTCAGGCATCTGGTACCGCCGCTCGGTCTGTTTTCGATCGTTGTCGGCTCGATCTATCTCGGCCTTGCCACCCCGACCGAGGCGGCAGCTCTCGGCCTGCTGGCCACGTTGGGGCTGGTCGCCGCTAACGGGCGTTTGAGCATCGCCGTACTCTTGTCGGCATTCGAGGGCACGGTACGCACGACCTGCATGATCATGCTGATCGTCATCGCCGCCTTTTTTCTGAACTTCGTGATGGTTTCGATCGGACTGGTTTCCGCAATCACCGATGCCGTTTTGTCGCTCGGCTGGCCGCCCTTCGCGATGTTGGTCGCCATCATCGCATTCTATCTGATCCTGGGGTGTTTCATGGAGACCATCTCCATGATGATTGCCACCACGCCGATCATCGTGCCGGTGATCGTCGGCCTCGGCTACTCGCCCGTCTGGTGGGGGATCGTGTTTGTCATTCTCATCGAGGCGGCCCTCATCACGCCCCCTGTCGGACTGAACCTTTACGTCGTCCAGGGTGTTCGCAAGACGGGCCCGATCTCGGACCTGTTCAAGGGGGCCGCTCCCTTTCTTGCCGCCATGATCGCTCTGATCGCCCTGCTTATCGCGTTCCCGCAGCTTGCGCTTTGGCTGCCGTCCGTTCTCAATCCGCGGGCCGGCGGATAGCCGGCCACCAAAACGACAAGGAGTCGAAAATGAAGATTTTCAAAGCACTTGCCGCCGCTGCACTCGGTTCGGCGGTTGCCGCAGGCGGCGCATCGGCCGAAGACCTGCCGGCCATCGAATTCAATGTCGTCGGATCGATCGGAATTCTGTCGATGTACAAGGACATGGAAGCTCCATTCTGGACCGAGACGATGGCAGAAGCCTCAGGCGGCGCGATCAAGGCCCGGATCAAGCCGTTTACCGAACTCGGCTTCAAGGGTGACGAGGTCTTCAACCTGACCGCCAACGGCACGCTGCAGATGTCCCATGCCGTCTTGCCCTATACGGCGGGCGCCGTGCCGATCAATGAATCCGCCGATCTTGTGGGTGTGGTTGAGTCGGTCGAGGAATTGCACAAGGTGGTGGATGCCTTCCGTGACCACCATACGGCCTACCTGGCCGAAAACCACAAGCTCAAGGTCCTTGGTTACGGTGCCTATCACAGCCAGGTCATCTATTGTCGGGACGCGTTCACGTCGATCGCCGACCTCAAGGGCCGCAAGGTTCGCGCTGCCGGTGCCTCCCAGCAGGTCTTTGTCAGTCATTTGGGCGGATCGCCGGTGAGCCTCGCATTCGGGGAAGTTCAGACCGGTCTTGCAAACGGTGTCGTCGATTGCGCGATCACCGGCGCCCTGTCGGGCTACCTGGCCAAATGGCATGAATCCGCGAATTACATCTCTGCCATGCCGGTCAATCACGGCGTCATTGCCGTGATTGCAAACATGGACTGGTGGAACGGTCTCGATCCCAAGGTCCAGGACGTGATGGAAACACAAATCGCCGAATTGGAAACCCGCATGTTCGACCTGGCGGCAACCGAAACCGAGGCCGGCCTGGCCTGCAACACGGGTGGTACATGCAGCTATGGCGAACCGGCGGGCATGACGCTTGTGCCGGTAACCGAGGCGGACAACACGCTGCGCGGAGAAGCCTTGACGGCCGCGGTTCTGCCGGCCTTCAAGGAACGCTGTGGCCAGGCCTGCGCAGAAGCCTGGAACGCGACCGTCGGCAGCGTCATGGGCGTTACGATCGAGTAAGGCCCGGATGAACGCGTGCTCCCGGGCATTTCCGCCGGGAGCAGGCCCGGCGGCACCTCAGGCGGGAAGGATTTACCGGTCCAGCACCGACCGGATTTCGATCATGTTGGACCGCACGCGCAGCACATAGAACCCGATTGTCGTCAGGTGGGTCGGCATGATCCAGCCGTCCTCCTGGCCGTTCGACACGATCAGCGGCTCCAGGTCGATCGCGCTCTTCAACTGCGCCTGCATGTTGGACCACAAATCGCCGAGCTGGCGGATTTCGATGACATCCTGAAAGTCGGCACGGGCCGCCTGCAATATGCCGTAATGGGCATAGAGCTGGCCTTTCGTGAAATGGAAGCTGTTGTCGGCCCGCGTATCGAACCAGCCGGAATTGAAGCGTTCGGAACGATCCTTGATCGCCGCCGATGTGGAGCCGATGTCCTTGGCAATGCGGTCGAGCAGCGCCATCAGGTTGTCCGCGCGCGCATCGAACGTCGCCCGGCATTGCTCGAGCCGGTCGTTGTAGCGGGTGAACGAATCCGCTGCGTTGCGGTAATAGGTTTCGGAACGTGTCGTCGGTCCGAAGGGCGAACGTTCCGAAAACGGGTTGAAGTACCAAGTGTAGCTGTCGAACTGCATGTTGCCACGCGCGGACTGCAGGTCGACGTCGATTTCCGAGGTGCCCCGTACCCGGCCGAGCTGGTCGGCGAGTTCCACGGCGATGCGGGTTGCCGCCTGATGGGCACCGCGTTGAAAGCTCGCCTTGTTGTCGTGGAAAGGCGTCGCGTCCCAATCCATGCCGAAGAAGCCGGCCTTGTAGAGCGGATGGCTGGAGATCCAGCGGTTCTGGTTGACGTTGAAGTCAATCAGGTAGTTCACCGCTTCCACGATGGCCGACCGGCCGCAGGTGCGGGTCGACTGGGTCCCGCCTTCGGCTGCGACCTGTTCGCCGGCCGACGTCGTCCGGTTGGCGAAACCGAACTGGGCCGGCCAGTCCCTGTCGTAGTTCCGGATATAGGCCGTATTCCAGACGAACAGGCCGTAGAACAAGAGGACCGGGATGAGGATCACGCCGATCGTGATCTTCAGCCACATGCGGGCATGGGAATAGTAGCTGTAGGAGCCGCGGAACGGAGCCCATATCCAGCGGATCAGGCCGTAAATAGCATCCCACAGGCCGACGATTGCCTGCCGGAACCAGTCGATGATCGGATCAAGCATCGGGCCTTCCCCACCTTTCGAACGCATTGTTCCAGAACGCGTCCCGGTCGGGCAGATAGTCCGAGCGCATCACGGAAACCACAAACTCCCGGAACCGGTCCGGATAGGTCTGATAATCCCGGTAGAACGCCTGCTTGTTGACGGCGAACCGGGTGACGAAGTCAAACGGCACGTATTCCGAGATCAGTCGGTTTACAAGACCCTTGTCCGGATGATCCGGCCGGGCGCGGTGGACAAGAAAGCGCATGCCCGAGGACACGCCGTAGAAATCGACCGGCCGGTTGTTTGCCACCGCCTTGCGGATATCGGACAGGAAGTGGAACGCCCTGTCGTCGCCGAGCGTGCCGATATTCTGGTTGGTCCAGTTCTTCATGCCGATTCCGTCGATCGCCGCCACGTCGGTCTCCGGCTCGCGCTGCGCGATCTCGAACCGCACATAATGGTCGAGGCGCCGGTCGAGCGTGCCGGACGCCTTCAGCCAGTGCGGATTGAAAGGCTCCAGCCGCCCGGTGCTTTCCAGGAACTGGAAGACCGTGCGCTCGTCGGTCAGCGTGTAATACCAGTCCGGTACCGGTCCATCGCCGAGAAAATCCGGACGTTCGTCGAGACCGAGCACCGACGTGCCGTCATCGTCGAAGAAGATGTAGAGCCCGCCGAAATGTTCGGTCCAGTAGGACGGATGCCTGAAATGCAGACGTTCCGGGATCATCCGGTTGCGTCTGATATCGCCGCATTCCTGGGCGAGCGTCAGCATGTCGGCGATCATGGTCTCGTCGCGCCAGGCGTCGGCCTCCGTCTCGAAGCGCGCCGACAATTGGGTCAGATCCTTCGCCTTGTCGATCAGCCCGTCCGGCGTCTGGACGACGAAGTCGACCTGCTTGATGGATTTCAGGTCGTCGATGCCGGTGACCTGCAGCGTGGAATCCTCGATCTCTCCGTAGACGACGTCCTTCAGGGTCAAGACCCTCAGCGCTTCCGAATTCTCCGCCATGAAGCGCTGCATCAGGTCCGCGGTCGAGGAAAAGCTGGTCTGTACCACGGGCAGGCGGGCCTGGTCCGGCGACAGGAGGATGAAGCGCCGGTTGATGCCGAACGGATTGAGATAGAGATCGTCCTCGAACTCGGCGGCGATTTCCGGCGAAAATCCCATAGCATCGATGCCGAAGCCCATGAGTTCGGTCGGCTTCAGGCCGAAGGCCTCGAGCGCCGTGTTGTAGCGCTCAACCAGGTGCGGCTGGTCGACCAGGAACAAGTCGCCGTAGATCAGCTTGTTCTGGATCAGGCGTTCCATTTGCCCGCCTCTTTCAGTCCGACGATCTCGCGCGCCGCGCGTTCGCGCAGACGCTCGTTGCGGATCATCGCCGTCACGCTCGCCTCGTCGGACTTGTCGGAATACCGGAACTCGGAATCGGCGTAGCGGTGGATCTCCTGGATCACCATGTCGATCGTGATGGTGCTGCGCAGCTCGGCGATCATCGCCTTCTTCTCGTCATAGGCCTTTTTCAGGAACGGTTCGGGGTTCTCGAACCATTCGTCCGGCAGTTCGATGTCCATGGCGCGCATCTTGACCGCATCGGTGATGTTCTTGATGGCGCGGCCGGTAAAACGCGGCTCCACTTCTTTGATGGCATGCAGGTAGCGGCCGATATCCGCGAGCGTGGCAGGTATGCCGTTGGCGCCGATCTCGCGCTCGTAGATCCGCACCAGGCCTTCCTCGGCCGGCCGGTTGAGATCCGAATACGCCTCCTTGACCGCGCGCTGGATCTCCTGGGCCGCGAACAGCTCGTGATCGCCGACCGGAATGGCATGATTGCGCCCGACAAGCAGGGCGAAGATGTCGATGTAATCCTCTTCGGTCTGCGGGCCGTCAACCAGCCAGCGCGCGCCGGCGCGCTGGCGCAGCGCATCGTCGACCTTTTCCGGATAATTGGAAAACATGCCGAAGGAACAATTGCCGCGCACGACCGTGCCTGCGCCGCCGAAACTTTCCATCAGGACCGCGGTGATTTCCTGCTGGCCGGCGGAGGTGTTGTCGTCGCTCCGGCTGGCCGCGACCTGGTCGAGGTCGTCGATCGTGCCGAAGCCGATGACGCGCGGGTCCATGACGTTGTCGATGAATTGCCGGCAATTCTGCCCGGATTTGCCCTGATAGGACGAGATCTGGTCGACGCCGAAATTCTCGTAATGGAAGGTCGTGCCGGCGACATCGCAATAATCGTTGATCAGGCCGGCGATCATCTGGATCAGTGTTGTCTTGCCGGTGCCCGGAAAACCGTCGCCGATGAAGGTGAACAAAAAGCCGCCGAGTTCGACGAACGGATTCATCTGCCGGTCGAAATCGTAGGCCATCAGCATCTTGGCGATTTTCAGCGCCTGATACTTGGCGATGTGGTTGCCGACGACCTCGTTCGGCTTCTTGAAGGTCATGACCAGCGGCTTGCGGCGGCCGGCGCCGGAAGCATCCAGGCCGTTCAGCGTGAAATCGTCGGCATCGACCCGGATGTGCATCCGGTCGAACGTGCCGATTTCCGCAAACCGCTGCTGGCGGGCAAGCAGCGCTTCGATCGTGTGGGTCGCAAAGGCCCGCGCCGACGCGATCAGCGCGGCGTCCTCCTTCAGGTCGCCGAGGGCGCGGTCGAGCGAATACAAAAAGCCCTTATAGGCATCGAGCACGGTATCGAATTCCAGCACCGGTTCCGGCGGGTCTTCCGCCGGCTCGGTCGCCGCCTGCAGGCTCGCCGTGAGAAATCGTGCCGTGGTGAAGAGGGCGACGAACGCCTCTGAATTCAGCAGTTTGTGGAAGTGCGTGGCGCGGTCGCCCTGCAGCGGCGATCCACGGTTCTCCGCTTTCATGCTTTCCAGTTCGGTCTGGCGCGCGAACAGGTCGGCAACCGCGAAGCCGATGGCCAGCCCGCGCCGCAGGCCGTAAATCAGGCTGTGCTGGCCCGGCGACAGCATCGGGTCGTCCGGCGTCACGCCGGAAATCCGCTCGATCAGCGAGACGTTGGCCGAACGTTTCAGGCCGCCGGTCGCCACCGTGGAGACGAAGCGCCGGCCGGTCCCGGCGACGTCGGGGCGACCGCCGCCCGGATCGTCGACGCTGACGGTGACCCGTTCCATCAGCCGGTAGGCCGTGTCCAGGTGCTTGGCAATGTCTTCGTCGGGCAGGGTGGTCAGGCCGATGTCCATGAAGGGTCCTCGATGTCAGAGATTTCGCAGGATCTGGTCTTCGGTCAGGATCGCGCAATCGTGGCCGGCAAATACGCTGTCTGCCGCACCAGACGCGAACACCGCCTGATAGACATCGTGCGGTACCAGCGCGTGGCGGCGGAAGGCACTGACGCCCTGCTGGACGCATTCCACGTTGTTGGTGTCGACGTAGTAGACCTGTTTCGCCGGTTCCGATTTCCAAAGACCGGACGATCCGGCGATTTCCTTTTGCGCCTTCAGTTCCTGCATCGTCCAGGTCAGGATCCAGCTCCGGTCCGGTGCCTTGGCACTGTCCAGCACCGACTGGACCGCATCGGGGTGTTTGGTCTGCCCGGCGCCGTAGAACGGTCCGAGCACGAAGCGCCGCACCTGTTTGGGATGCAGGTTCGGGAAATCGGAATCCATCGCCGTGGCGATCGAGGTCAACGTCAGGCCGTATTGCGAATGATTGGCCGTAAAATGCGTGAACGCGTCGGATAGTTCGGCGTTCGGCAGGCCGATCATGCGACCGAGCGTGCGGTCCGGAAACTCGGCTTCCGCCCGTGCCAGCGTGTCGGTGCGCACCTGGCCGCGCGAGGAATCTTCCAGAAGCGCCAGATAGACCAGCGGCAGGTTTTCCGAGCCGTCATAGGCCGCCCAGTGCACGACATAAGACAAGCGTCCTGTCACCTTGTCGACCGTGGCCCGCACGGTCTCCGGCGCATGGAAGGCCGGAAACACGTTGCCGGCCCTTAGAATCTCCAGATAAAGCCGCTCCGCCATCACCTTTTGCAGCGACCCGGGATGCTGCTTGAACTTCAGGATCAGGTCGAGCATTTCGCGCCGGATCGTCGCCGTATCCGGCACCTCGGTCAGGCGTTCTTCGATGCGCGTCTTGGCGCGTTCCAGGTCGAGCACGTTGCGAAACACGGGAAAGCCGCTTTCGACCGCATCGATCTGAAAGGAATCGGAGAACATGTGCCGCATGTCCCAGGCCTGAAAATTGCGCTTCAGGCGCTGCAGATGGTTCATCGCGACGGCATTGATGATGCGGTTCGGCCGGCTTCCCCAGGGGCCGGGACGCTCTTCGCGCAGGATGTCCTCCACCGCGGCAAGCGCCCGTCCCATGATCCGGAAATAGCCGTCCGCGCCGGTGCGGTCGGCTCCGTTCCCGTTCAGTGAATCCACGTCAGTTTCCGCCGTAGGACGCCGTTTCGTGTTTCTTCAGCACTTCGGCGAAGCGCCTGGAAAACGCCTCGTCGGCGAGTTTCTTGCGGCGCTGGATTTCCTGCGTGGAGACCATGTTCTTTTCATGCATTTCCAGAAGATCGCCGATATGCGACTGCGCGGCGGCGCCGATGCCGGCCATGGTTTCCTCGGCCGCCACATCGACCTTTGACCCGAGCGTGTTGATCTTGTGGGCGACCTTTTGCTGGGCGGCCGTCTTCAGGGAGTCTTCCAGCGCCTTGTAGAGCACGATGCGCTGTTCGGTATCGATGTTGAGCTTGTTGATCAGGGTGTTCTGCGCGGCGATCTGGTTGTTCAGGGAATCGACGAAGGTCTGGAACATGTTGGTATAGCGTTCCAGTGTCTGCGACGCGGCCAGCAATTCCTGTTCCTCGGCAAGTTTCTGATTGTATTCGGTGGCCAGCGAAGAGCGGCTTTCTTCCAGTTGCACGCGTTCGCCCTGGTCGGTCGAGGCGGCGATCTTGTTTTCGATGTCGAGCAGTTCCGGATTGATTTCCTGCACCCGGTCCTGCACCGCCTTCAGATCGTCGGCAACCTTCTGGCGCCGGTCGATGACGGTCTTCAGGCTTTCTTCCGAGGATGCGTAGCGTTCTTCCAGAATGCCCTTTTGCTCCTTCAGGATCGTCACGATCGTATCCGATTTGGCGAGCAGGTCCTGCAGGTTCTGGGCAAGCGACGTCGACCGCACCCGGTCGTTATGCATCGCCTCGGCGCGTTTCTTGGAAAAGAAGCCGACAAGCTGTTCGGTAAAGGTCAGCGTCTTCATGGCTTCGAATTGCGATCCGAAACTGTCGGTCACGTCTTCCAGGCTGACGATCAGGTCGGCAATATTCGCTTCCATGACCGATTGCTGGTGCAGAACATCTTCGATGCGCGCGTTTTCGATGTCGAAATCCACTTCACCGATCGTCTCGGTCTCGGCGAATTTCTCAAGAACTGCTTCGGTTGTTCCGACTTTTTCACGCATTTCGCTGATTGCGGCGCGGGTTTTTTCGATTTCCTGATCAAAGGACTGTTGGGAAACGGCCATGTGTTCTCCTCTCCGCTCAACGAATATTATATGGTTCGTATGGCAGGCTTTTTTAAGCGTTGGCGGTTTCTTCAGCTAAGGAAAGGCATACGCCGGGGAGGGCGTCGAAAGGTGCGTCTGCATACCATGAACCGTCCGCCGGCCCAACGGCCGGCATGCGGGATCCGGCGGAAAGCGTTGGTACTTCCTTAAGGGCAGCCGATGGTGCGGCCCTTCAAAGAACCGCGTCGAGCGCTTCGCACGCCGCATCGACATCGGCCGGCGTGTTGTAGTGCACGAGGCTCAACCGCACGACGCCGCGGGCAGGATCGATTCCGAGCGCTTCAACCAGCCGATAGGCGTAGAAATCCCCGAACCCGCACATGATGCCGCGTTCGCCGAGCGCCGTTGCGACGGCCTCCGGATCCTTGTCGGTGTCGAGCGCGATCGTCGGGTGCCGGTCGCCGGTCCGGTCCTGGCCGATGATGCGCAGAGAATTCTTGCCGCGCAGATAGGCAAGAAGCGGGTCGAGCAGAGCGTCTTCGTGCGCTTTCCAGAGCCCGTTCACGCGATCGACGGCCGATTTCAGCCCGCCGTTTCCGCCATGCTGCCGATCGAGTGCGGCCACATAGTCGAGCACGCCGGACGCCGCCGCGATCTGGGCATGGTCCGGACCGGCCGGAGTCAGCCGCTTGCCCGGATAGGCTTCGTTGAAAAAATGGCCCTGGTTCGGCAGGAAATCGGTGATCGACCGGCGCGCCACCATCAGGCCCTGGTGCACGGAATAGACCTTGTAGAGACTGAACAGGTAGATGTCGCAACCGATCGCGCCGACATCCGGCAATCCGTGCGGGGCGCGACTGACGCCGTCGATGATGACTGCCGGTTTTTGCGGCAGCGTTTTGATACGTCGGGTCCATTCCCCGACCGGGTTTTCCTGGCCGACAATGTTGCTGCAATGGGGCAGGCAGACGACCGCGGTCTTGTCGTTGAGAAGGGCATCGAGCCCGGCGCTTTCCAATTGTCCGCTTTGCGGGTCGACTGTCCATTCCCGCAAGGGGAAGCCGTTCTCCTGCGCCATGCGGCGCATCGCGCCCATATTCGCCTCGTGGTCGGCATTCGTCACGACGATTTCGGCATCCGGTGAGAGCGCTCCACGAAAGGCCTGCGCGATCACATAGGCATTGGCCGACGTCGACGGCCCGAAATTGATCTCTTCCGGCGTCACCCCGAGCGCTTCGGCCCACAGGGCATAGGAGCGGTCCATGGCGGCGCCGGCGGCAAGGCCGGGCGCATGCGGCAGGTAGGGCTGCACCTTCGTGCGGCGGTAATAGCTGTCGAGCAGGTCGATCGTCTCGCTGCAGGCATAGGACCCGCCGGCATTTTCCAGCATGGTCTGACCGGCAAGGCTCGGTTCGGAAAACGCGGGAAAGTGGGAACGCACGAAGTCGAGGTCGAGCACGGTCATGACGGGCCTGGAAAACTTGGATGGGAGCCGGCGAGCGCGCGACCATAAACCGGCCATCGGAGGCGGTAAAGACGGTCCCGGACCTACCAGCGCATGGCTTCTGGCGGCGGGCGAACGGGTTCGAAGGTCAGGCCGTTGAAATCGGCCAGCTTGCGGGCCCGCGACAGGTAGGTCGACGGATCGGCCGCCTGCCATGAATTGAGACGGTAGATACAGCCATCGCAGGCAAACAGGAGATCGCCGTTGTCCTGCGGCATCGCCCATTCCACCCAGATCGCACCGTTTTGTTCGAGCGCTGCGCGAAGGTCGTTGCGGAGCGCCGGATCCAGCATGGATGGCCGCGGTGCGACAGGCGGAGACGGATCGCGGAACGCGAACGGCTTGTCGTCCAGTGACCGGATCTTGAACCGGGGCGGCATGCGGACGTTTTCCTTGCCGACGATGCCGTCATTGAATTCGTTCAGCAGGATTTCGTGGTCGGATTCGAACCGTCCGCCGCCTGTCCAGTGTCCGCGGCTGGGCCAGATCGCGAGCGCCGAGAAATAGGGCGGCGAACTGATGGCGGTCCAGCACCCCTCATTCGGCCGGACGCGTCCCCGCTTATTCGACGCGCCGTGATCCTCCATGTAACGCGGCACGCGGCGCCGCATTTCGCGTTTTTTCGGCGAGCGGGCCCGCATTGCCGTTTGCAGCGGTTCGAAGCCTGTCGGTCCGCTCTCTCCCTCCGCCTCGGCGCGCCGCCGCGCCTGCGCGGCGGGTCGGTATTGATGGGCCCAATAGAGAAGTTTCCGCCCGTTCGGCGAGAGATCCCACAAACCGACATGGCCGACCATCCACTGCCCCCGGACAAACATGTCGGTCGCAAGATCCCAGGTGATCAAGTGGAAATGGGTGCGCGGATTACGACGCAACAGAACGGCCGTTTTCGCCGATGAGGCGAACAGCACGTCGAGACGGGTTCGGGGAAGGGATCTGTCCGGCATGGCATCCACGGCGAGATTCGCCGACGGCAGGCCGGCGGGCGGCTATCCTGAAAGCGTCCGCTGTGCCCGTCAAAGGGTTTCGTGGTGCGTCGTCTCGACGGTCCCCGGCAGGCAGACCTCAAGCAATTCCAGGTCGGGCGTGCACTTGGCGTAGCGGGTTTTCATTCCCGGAGGAATGACGAAGGCGTCGCCGGCCGTGAGCGGATGCGCCGGCTGGCCGTCGCCTTCGAGCGTCATGCCGCCTTCCATGACGAACGTGAACAGGATGTCCGTGCCGTGGCTCGTGACGACGGGTTCCGCATCGCCTTGCCATTTCGCCACCTGCACGTTGGCAACATCCTTCGTGCCGATTCCAATGCCGGTATCGCGGGCCGTAAAGCCGTCAAGGCGCCAGGGGGCCCAGACGGCCTCCGACAGTTTGTGGTGCACGAATGTCTGGCCCTGGAACTCCCGATCGTGCCGGATTGTGGGGGTCGGCAGGGTCATTTCATGATCGATCGTGGTGATGTGTTCGGCCGGGACCCCGATTTCGATCACTTCGACATTGTCTGAGGCTTCCAATACGCGGTGCCGGATCTCCGGAGGCTGGATCACGCAATCGCCGGCTTCCAGGATGAACGGCGGACCCTGGTCTTCATAAACCAGTCGCACCCAGCCGCGATAGCAGAAGATCAGCTGAAAGCCGATCGTATGGTAGTGCACCATGTCCGGTACCGGGCCGCCGTCCGGGATCCGGATATGCGAGGCGATGATGCTTCCGCCGAGCCGGTCGGGAATGAGGTCGCGGTATTGCATGCCCGCCCGCCCGATGATCCAGGGATCCCGGTCTTTCAGCCGGCGCACAACGAACGCATGCTGGGTCTCCGGCACCTGCATCGGCGGATCGGCCTCGGCGATTTCGATCCGCGTGCCGTTCGGTGCCGTCAGCACCTCCCGGCCGCCGGCGAACCGCGCCGGATCCGGGCACAAAAGGCGAATCGTCGCCGGCGCCCCATCGGCGTCCCGCTGCAACCGGATTGTCAGTCCGTGTCCGGACAGGACCGCGACGGCCGGATCGTCGGCGGGAAAGATCATGTCGAGGCGAAAGCCGAGATCCTCGATGAAAAACCCCATATCGGCGGTCAGATCCGCGGTCGGCAGGCGGATCTCGGCGCGTGTTTGGGTCGTTCCGGATGCCGGCGCGTCGTTCATGGCTCTTTTCCTTGATAGGCGGATCGTGGTTCGGGCGCGCGGTGCGGCGGACCGAACGTCGTAACGACCAGGATGTGGGCCGGTTCGCTTTCGGTGTTCAGATAGGCATGCGGCATGCCGGCGTCGAAATACAGGCTGTCGCCGGCCGCAAGTGTCAGTGGCGCGTAGAATTCGGAATGCAGCACGATCGTGCCGGCGATCACGTGCAGGAATTCCTCGCCGCGATGCGCCTTCAATCCGCCGGCTTCCTCGAGCGATCGCGCCGTGATCTCGTTGAGGAAGGGATGCATTGCCTTTTGCGACAGGTCCGCGCACAGGACGGTTGTGGCGAACCGGTCCGTCAGAACGGGCTCGGTACCGCCGGCGCGCGCGACAGACCGGATGCCGCTGGCCATGGGCCGCGCATCCGGGGCAAAGAAGCTGGAAATATCGGCGTCCAGGATCTGCGCCAATTGGTAGAGATGTGGCGCGCTGACGAGCGTGCGGCCGTTTTCGATTCGCGACAAGGTGGCTTCGGAAAGGCCGGCGGCCGTCGCCAGTTCGGCAAGCGAATAGCCCTTGTGTTTGCGCAGATGTTTCAGGAGCGGGCCGATCGCCGGACAGTCGGACGGGCCGCTGGTGTTGGAATTGGCGGAAACGCGAGAGTCTGCTTGCATCGGCATGATTGCGTGTTTCCCCGCACAGTCGGATCTGCCATGATGGGCAATCTAGCAATTTTGAAAAAAATTGCAAATTTGCAAGAATTTGAAGCTCTGTCATGACACGGTCCAGCGTCGCATCGTTTTTTGCCCGGGACGGCGAAACCGGCCGGCTCATGGTGATCGCGCTGCCTTTGATCGCGGCTAACCTCGCCGAATTCGCCATGTTCCAGACGACCAAGATCGTCGTCGGAGATCTGGGGTACCGCGAGCTCGCAGCTGTCGGGCTGGCCGGCGAGTTGTCGTTGGAAATCCTTTTGATCCTGATGGGTATCCTGTCGATCGTCGGTGTCCTGGTTGCCCAGGCCGAAGGCGCCGGCCGTAAGGCGGAGGCGGGCATTGCGGCGCGGCAGGGCATTGTCGTTGCGACCGGCCTCGGGATCTTCGCCACATTGTTCATCTGGAACCTGGACCATGTGCTGCTGGCGACCGGCCAGGATCCGGAGATCGCGGCGCTTGCCAAACCCTATCTGATGGGCGTGTCGGGTTTTGTGGTGCCGATGTTGTGGTTTGCGGTGCTGAGGAACTTCGTGGCCGCTTTGTCGCGCACCGGATCGGTGATGGTCATCACGACCGCGGCAGTCGGCCTGAACTATGTCCTGACAATCCTGCTTGTGCACGGCTCGTCGGTGACGCCGGCGCTTGGCGTGTTCGGTGCCGGTCTGGCCATGACGATTGTCTCCTGGGCGATGGTGATCGCGCTGACGCTCCATGCCTTCCGCACACCGGTCCTGCGCGGCTACGGCCTCTTCCTCGGGCGGCTGCGCCTTGAGATGTCTGTCTGCAGGGACATCATGCGCCTCGGCACGCCGGTCGCCGGACTGATCGTGCTGGAGGCCGGACTGTTCGTGGCAGTCGCCATGCTGTCCGGCCTGATGGGGGTCAAGACGCTTGCCGCCTATCAGGTCCTGATGGGATGGATCGGATTACCGTTCGTGATCGCGCTCGGCCTGGCAGAGGCCACCATGATCCGCGTGGCGCATGGGGTCGGCGAAGGGCGGCCGGTTGCGGCGCGTCGCTCCGGTTTTCTTGGCATCGGCATCGGCGTGGCGCTGCTTTGCGCCCTCATTGTCGTGCCGTTGAACTTTGGCGACGTCATTGTCAGTATCTTCTTGAACCGAGACGATCCGGGTTACGACGAGGTCGCCGCCCTGACTTTGGATCTTCTGGTGATCGTCGCGTTCTTTCAGGTTTTCGACGGTCTTCAGGGCATTGCGTCTCGGGCATTGCGCGGTATTCGCGATACGATTGCACCCTTATGGATCGCCGCCTTCGGCTATTGGGTGCTCGGGATCGGCGGCGGATCGGTGCTGGCCTTCAGTTTCGATCTGCGCGCGCCGGGACTGTGGTGGGGCATCGCGCTCGGCCTGTTTGTCACCAGCATGATGCTGACCTGGCGCTTCGAATGGCTGACGCGGCAGCGCGGCTGACCGGTCAACCGTCGATGGGTACGGCAAGACCCACCTTGGTGCGGTCCATGGCGACGGATGTCCGGAACCGCTTGATGTTCGGATCGTCGAAAAACACCCGCCGCGTCAGGGCCTCGAAATCCTGTACGTCGCGCGCCAGCACGATCAGGGCGAAATCGGCTTCCCCGGTAATGTAATAGCATTGCTGAATGCGCGGTTCGGCGCGCGCCTTGCGGCGGAAGGCGTCGAGGTGGTCGAGCCGTTCGCGTTCCAGTTCCACGAGCACGAGGAAGGTCATCGGAAAGCCGAGCGCCTCCGGCGACAGCCGCACGGTTTCAGCCTCGATGATGCCGGCCTCCCGCATCCGCCTCAGCCGACGCTGGACGGTCGGTACCGACAGACCGGTTTCGGCGGCCAGGCTTTCAAGCTTTTCGCGCGCATCCGCCTGCAACCGCCCAAGCAGGACGAGATCGCTGGAATCAAGGTCGATCGATAACATGATCAAATCATATCGGCATTTCCGCTCATTTTGAAAAAAATTCTCGACTAGATCCAAGACCTGCTCTGACCGGATCATCGGCGGACGATAATCTCGCGATATGAAAACACATCGCAATCGCTTTCGCGGACACCCCGCCACCTACGGCTTCCGTCCTGCGCCCACCCGGCCTTTGGCCATGCTCACCCATTGCCCGGCCTATGCGCCGACGCCGTTGTGCTCCTGCCCGGCTCTTGCCGCGGAGGCCGGTACCGTATCCCTGATGTTCAAACACGAGGCCAGCCGGATGGGGCTCGGCAGTTTCAAGGCGCTCGGCGGCGCGTTTGCCGTAGCGCAGATCCTCGCTGAGGAAGGGGCGGTGTCTCCGGCCGCTCTCCTGCAACCGGATGCCAAGGCGTTTGCCGGTTCCCGGACGTTCATCACGGCCAGTGCCGGCAATCACGGCCTGTCGGTCGCCGCTGGCGCCAAGGTGTTCGGCGCACGGGCTGTGATCGTCCTGTCGGCGACCGTTCCGGAGGCTTTCGCCGAAAGAATCCGGGCGCATGGCGCGGCGGTGGAACGCATTGCCGGCGACTACGAAGACAGTGTCGCTCATGCCGCCGCCGAGGCCGCCCGCAACGGTTGGATCCATCTCGCGGACGGATCCTGGGCGGGTTATACCGAGGCACCGGGCCTTGTCATGGAAGGTTATACGGTGATCGCCGAGGAATGCCGGGCGCATTTTGTCGAGACCGGGCATTGGCCGAGCCATATCTTCCTTCAGGCGGGGGTCGGCGGGCTCGCTGCTGCCTTCGCTGCCCATGTCCGTGTTGCGTGGCCGGTCGAGCCGACCATTGTCGTGGTCGAACCGGAGGCCGCGCCGTGTCTGCGCGCCAGCGTTGTCGCCGGGGCGCTGACCCGGGCCGACGGTCCGGTCTCGAACATGGGACGCCTCGACTGCAAGGAGGCTTCCCTGCTCGCCTTTGAAGGATTGCGCAGCGACGCGGATGGTTTCACAACGATATCGGATGAAGAGGCGACGGATGCGGCGGGCCGGCTTGCGACCTCGGATATGCCGACGACGCCGAGCGGCGCGTCCGGCCTGGCGGCCTTGCTGCATCGCTCGGACCTGCGTTCAGACTTCGGCCTGACGAAGGACAGCCGCTGTCTGGTGATCGTGTCGGAAGGGCCGGAGAGCTGATCGCTCAGGCTCGATGATCATAATGGCCAGACCGCCAACACGACCGATATCAAAAGCAGGACGGCAAAGCCGATATTGGCGATGCGACCCGCGCGCGGATTGCTCAGCAGCAGCGAAAACGACGAGCCGAAGGCCAGCCAAAGCACATTGACCGTCACGATGACGACGATCAGCGCCGCGACTTTCAGGCCGGCATCGAGAAACGGATCCTGCGGCATGAGGCTGTGCCCGGAAAACACGGCGCCGATCGCCGCAAACGCCTTCGGGTTGGCAATCGCGAGCAGGAAAGCATTGATAAAGGCCGGCGGTCGCGTCTCTGCGTTTGTATCGCCAAGCACAGGCGCGGTGGCGATGCGCCAGGCCAGGTAAAGAATGTAGAGCGCGGCCGCAAGTGTGACGGCGTTTGCAAGCGCTGGAACGGACAGAACAAGCCCGGTCACGCCGGTGGCGACCGCGATCAACACGACGGTTGTACCGCTGCAGATACCGGCCAGGAACGGCAGGCCGGCCCGAACGCCGTAGGCGGCGCCAACGCCGGCAATGCTGAGCGTCGCCGGCCCCGGGCTGCCCATCAGCGGCAGGGCCGCGAGCCACAAAAGTATGAGACTGCCTTCCATTGAACGCTTTCGCCGGATTGTGTCAGGCTATGAGGGCCAGATGTACGGGCGCGGTCTTGAACGTTTGTGATCGCTCGCCTCGCGCCCGCGAGGCGCATACATCTCGCAAGGTTTAGGCCGGCCAGCTACCCTTCATGGAAAGGTTTGTGCATGGACGGTTTTACGTAATTGCTGGCCCCAATCCGTCATGACTCGGTTCAATCGGGTAATCCAGGAACCGGTCCGGAGAGGGCTCCATCAACGCGCTCGACATGGACTTGCGTTGATAACCGGCCAAACATGTCTGCTCCGGACGGGGAGGTGCCGCTGGATCACCCGAAAAATTCGGGTGATGACGGATTGGGGATGGAATTGTGCACTGATTGCAGTGTCGAGTAACCCGTCCATGCCGCCTGGAAGACGAATGAAAACGGTAGAGCTCATCCGATGAGCGGCGCCGGAATTCCGTTCTGCGCGCCGCAATCGTGATCAGCGCCGTCGCGCCACTTGGCGCATCGACAACCTGGAGGATTTTCTGTAGCTCGATTAGGATCAGACATCTCCTCTGGCCCGCGTCCGCGGGTCGGTCCGGCTTGGACGGCGGGCCCGAAACGGCTGCCGGCACCATGCCGGAAATCCCCTCGGATCGAAGAGGCGCACTTTGAATGACCCGCTATAATGCGTGGACCGTATTCTGGAACGGCCTGACCGGTCAGAAGGGATGGGATCGCGCCTGGCGCGACCCGGAACCGCGCAAGGATTACGAA
Organism: Pseudomonadota bacterium; assembly: GCA_038745065.1. Lineage (GTDB taxonomy): Bacteria > Pseudomonadota > Alphaproteobacteria > Rhizobiales > JANQQB01 > JANQQB01. The sequence goes on from JBCDLT010000001.1 coordinate 76,251, forward strand.
GTTGTTATTGTCGGCGGCGGCCTGCACGGTCTGGCCACGGCCTATTATCTCGCCCGCAATCACGGCATTACCAACGTGGCCGTCGTCGAAAAAGGCTGGCTCGGCGGCGGCAATGGCGGCCGCAACACGACAATCGTTCGCTCCAATTACATGCTGCCGGGCAACCGGCAATTCTACGAACACTCCCTGAAGCTATGGGAAAACCTGAGCCATGACCTGAACTACAATGTGATGTTCAGTCAGCGCTCGCATGTCACGCTCCTGCATTCGCCGGGCGCGCGGGACGCCGCCGCGCGCCGCTACAACACGCTGCGCCTCACCGGATCCGACGCCGAAATGTGGGATCTGGAAACCCTGAAACGCGAAATCCCGCACCTGAACTACGGCCCGGACGCCCGGTTTCCCATCATCGGCGCGGCCGTGCAGAAACGCGCCGGCACCGCCCGGCATGACGCGGTCGCCTGGGGCTATGCGCGCGGCGCGGATTCGCGCGGTGTGGACATCATCCAGAATTGCGAGGTCACCGGCGTACGCAGCAAGGATGGCAGGGTCACCGAACTGGAGACCACACGCGGCACGATCCGCGGCCAGAAGATCGGCTTCGCCGTCGCCGGCAACACGTCGCGCCTCTGGCAGATGGCCGGTCTCGGCAATCTGCCGATCGAATCCCATAAACTGCAGGCCTTCGTTTCCGAACCGCTGAAACCGCTGCTCGACCAGGTGGTCGTCTTCGGCGTCGGCGGCGCGCATTTCTACATTTCGCAATCCGACAAGGGCGGCATGGTGTTCGGCGGCGATCTCGATTGGTACAAGTCCTACGCCCAGCGCGGCAATCTGCCGATCGTCCAGGACGTGGCCGAATGCGCCACCTCGATCCTGCCCTGTCTCGGCCGGGTCCGCCTGTTGCGCCATTGGTCGGGCGTCATGGACATGTCGATGGACGGCACCTTCTTCCTGTGCAAGACGCCGCTCGACAATCTCTACCTCAATGCCGGCTGGAATTACGGCGGGTTCAAGGCGAGCCCCGCCTCGGGATGGTACTTCGCCGACCTGATCGCCAACGATCGGCCCGACCCGATCCTGGCCGACCATGATCTCAAGCGGTTCGAACGCGGCGTCAACATCGACGAACGCGGCGCCGGACCCGATCCCAAACTGCACGGATAGAAAAGATGATCCGGATCAATTGTCCGTTTTGCGGCCCGCGCGACCACAGCGAGTTCACCTATGGCGGTGACGGGTCGATCGCTTATCCGGCGCTCGACGCTTCGGCGGAAGACTGGACGAAGGCGGTTTTTGAACGCGAGAACGTGCGCGGCTGGCAGACCGAGACCTGGCACCATGTTGCCGGGTGCCGCATGTGGCTCCTGGTCGAGCGCAACACGATGACCCATGAGATTCGCAACGTGCGTCCGGCGCATCCCGGAGTAGCCGCCGTGCTGGAGTCCGAGACGTGAGCGCGTCGCGCCTTTCTGCCGGCGGCCATATCGACCGCGGCAAAACCCTGTCCTTTACCTGGGACGGCCGGCACCTGACGGGTTATCCGGGCGATACGCTCGCCTCCGCGCTTCTCGCCGCCGATGTCGGTGTGATCGGCCGCAGCTTCAAATACCACCGTCCGCGGGGGATCATGTCCGCCGGCGTCGAGGAATCCGGTGCGATCGTGACGATCGGCACCGGTGCGCGGCGCGATCCGAACGTCAAGGCAACCACCCAGGAGATCTATGACGGTCTCGTCGCGAACGGCCAGAACGCCTGGCCGAACGTGCGTTTCGATCTTGGCTCAGTGAACAACCTGCTGTCGCCGTTTTTTGCCGCCGGCTTCTATTACAAGACCTTCATGGGTTTGCCGCCCTTCGAATGGGGATCGGGCACCGGTCTGTGGATGCGGTATGAAGCGATCATCCGCAAGGCGGCCGGCATGGGCACGGTATCGCGTGAACCCGATCCGGACAGCTACGAGCATGCCCACGACCATTGCGACGTGCTGGTGGTCGGATCCGGCCCGGCGGGCCGCGCGGCGGCTTTGGAAACCGCGGCGGCCGGCCTCGACGTGCTTCTTGTCGAGCAGGACTTTGTCGCCGGCGGCGATGACCTTTCCAATCCGCCGGCGGAGGCCGAGCGCGCGGCTGACATGGCGGCTTTGGCCGATGCCGGTGTCCGGGTGCGCCTGCGCACCACGGCGTTCGGTCTCTACGACTACGGAACCGCCGGATTGCTTGAGCGCGTAACCGATCATAGTGCGGTTCCGTCCGCACATCTGCCGCGCCAGCGCTTCTGGACCGTGCGCGCCCGCACCACGATCGTTGCGGCCGGCGCGCTGGAACGCGGTCTGGCCTTCGGCGACAACGATCGGCCCGGCATCATGTCGGCCGCTGCCGGCCGCACCTATCTCAACCGGTTCGGCGTTCTGCCGGGCGAATCGATCGTTGTTGCCACGACCAACGATTCCGCCTATCCGACAGCCCTTGAACTTGCAGCGGCCGGCGCCGAGGTTCTCCTGCTGGACGCCCGTCCGGAGGCGAGCGGACCGTTCGTCACCGAGGCTCGCACGGCCGGCATCGAAATCCAGTCTGGCACGGCACCGCTCCGGGCCCGCGGCGCGCCGGCAATCGCCCATCTCGATACGGCTGCCGCCGACGGCGACGGATGGCGCGCCAAGACATCGGAACGCTGCGACCTGCTCTTGGTCTCCGGCGGCTGGTCACCGCTCGTCAACCTGCAATCCCATCGGGGCGTGAAACCGGTCTGGGATGACGCGACCGCGTGTTTCCTGCCCGGCAAATGCACGGAAAACCTGATCATGGCCGGATCGGCGGCCGGATATTGGGACCGGGATACGTGCGTTGCATCCGGGCGCGCGGCCGGTACCGCAGCGGCCAAAGCCCTTGGCGCGAAGAACGGCAAGGGATCGGCGGACGGGACACAGCCGGCGCGCGATGGCTGGCAGACGCCGATCCGTCCCCTTTATGAAGTCAGGGTACCGGGCGAAAAGCTGAAGAGTTTCGTCGACCCGCAGCATGACGTGACCGCCGCCGACGTCCGGCTCGCGCATCGCGAGGGCTTCGTCTCGGTGGAACACTTGAAACGCTACACGACGCTGGGCATGGCAACCGATCAGGGCAAGGTCGGCAACGTGATAGGCATTGCGCTGATGGCCGAAGCGCTCGGCCGCGACGTGCCCGAGGTCGGCACCACGACCTTCCGCCCGCCTTACACGCCGGTCAGCATCGGCGCGTTGCGCGGCCGCTCCGTCGGTGCCCATTTCAAACCTTTGCGCCGCACGCCCATGCATGACTGGAACCTGGCCAACGGCGCGACCATGACCGAGGCCGGCTTGTGGCATCGTCCCTGGTACTTCGCGCGCGCCGGCGAGACGATCGACAAGGCTTACATCCGTGAGGCGACGACAACCCGGCAAGGCGTCGGTCTGTGCGACGTGACCTCGCTCGGCAAGATCGCCGTCCAGGGTCCCGATGCCACGGAATTCCTCAACCGCATCTACACCAACCCCTTCGCCAAGCTGCCCGTCGGCAAGGCGCGGTACGGCATCATGCTGCGCGACGACGGCATCGTGCTCGATGACGGAACGACCTGGCGCCTTTCGGAAACCGACTATTTCATGACCACCACCACGGCGCATGCCGCCACGGTCATGGTCTGGCTTGAAGAATTGCTTCAGGTGCGCTGGCCGGACCTGAAGGTGCATGTAACGTCGGTCAGCGATCAATGGGCCGGATGCGCGGTGGCGGGACCGCAGTCCCGGACCGTCCTGGAAGCCTGCCTCACCGATCCGGCCGTCGTTGCGAACGACGCCCTGCCGTTCATGGGCGTCGTCGAAACCGAACTGAAAGGAGGCATCCCCTGCCGGATTGCCCGCATCAGCTTTTCCGGCGAGCGGGCCTTTGAAGCCTATGTACCGTCCGATTACGGAGCGGCCATGATGGATCTGTTGTGGCATGCGGCATTGAAACACGACGGCTGCCTGTACGGTCTGGAAGCACTCGGCACCATGCGGATCGAAAAAGGTCACGTGACCGGCGCCGAACTCGATGGCCGCGTCACCATCGAGGATGCCGGCCTTGGCAAGATGGCGTCGACCAAAAAGGCCTATATCGGCAGCGCCCTGCGCTCACGTCCGGCGCTGACCGACGAAAACCGGCCGCGCCTGGTCGGGATCTTTCCGAAGAACCGGTCTCAGACTTTCAACGCCGGTTCGCTCCTGTGCACGGCCGAAAACGTTTCCGGTTTCGGCGAGGGCTGGATCACGGGTGTGACGCATTCGCCGGAACTCGGCCATTGGATCGGCATCGGATTCATTTCCGGCGGACCGACGGCGTGGGAAGGACGCGCCGCAATCGCCGCGGATCCGGTCCGCAAAGGCAATGTCGAGGTCGAGATCGTGTCGCCGCATATGGTGGACCCGAGCGGGGAGCGCATGCATGGCTGAGCGTCTGTCGGCCCTTGCCGGCCACGCCGAACCGCGCCGCTTCGGCGCGCCGGACACCGTAGGTGTGACTTTATCCGAAGTCCCCGGTCTCGTTTTACACCAGGCGGCCTGTTGGCCCGACACCATGGGTGCCGTCGCGGAACAGATCGCAAAGGCGTCCGGCGCCGACGCGGCGCCGGGTCCGGGCCGCGCCGTGGCCGGAAAGAACGGCACGCTGTTGCGTATCGAACCTCTGAAATGGTGGATCCTCGACACACCCGCGCCGGCGCTTGCTTCCGATGAGGGTGCGGTTCTCGATCTTTCTCACTCGCGCACAAGAATACGCCTGTCCGGTCCCGAAGCGGCAACGCTTCTCAACCGCCATCTGCCTCTGGATCTGCGTACAGGACGATTCCCGCCGGGCAGCGTCGGCTCCAGTGCGGTCCACCATGTCGGTGTTACGGTCTGGCATTCCGATCTTGGATATGACCTTTTCCTGCCTCGAAGCTTCGCCCTGTCGCTTTGGGAAGGGCTCGTGGAAAGCGCCGCCCAGTTCGGCGCCGAAATCGTCTGAGCGTTAACGATCAATGCGGGCTGCAGAGCGCTGCGACCGCTTCGCGCTTCATGAGAGATCCGTTCTGGTGTAGGAAGATCGGGCTCGACGGGTGGAATCGGGCCGGCGAATTATCGCAATTCTATTTGGACAACAGGTCTTTCAGATCCGATGAACGGTTTCATGCGCATGGCCGCGTTTGGCGGTCTCATCGCCCTCGGCGCCTGCACGAGCGGCGATTTCACCTCTCTCGGACCGATCTCTCCGCTTGAATACGAAAAGCCGCAATCCTTCCCGGTCCACGGGATCGACGTTTCCAAATACCAGGGCGACATCGACTGGCAGCGTGCAAAAGAGGCCGGCGTCAAGTTTGCCTTCATCAAGGCGACGGAGGGCGGAGACCGGTTCGACGAGCGTTTCGACAAGAACTGGAAGGAAGCCGCGGCGGCCGGCATTCCGCGCAGCGCCTACCACTTCTATTACTTCTGCCGGTCGGCACGGGACCAGGTGCGCTGGTATATCAAACATGTGCCGCGCGATCCGAAGGCCTTGCCGCCGGTCCTCGACATGGAGTGGAACGGCCATTCGCCGACCTGCACGATCAAACCGCCGCGCGACAAGGTGCTCGCAGAAATGCGGGTTTTCCTGAACCGGCTTGAATCCCATTACGGCAAGAAGCCGATCATCTATACGTCCGTCGACTTCCACCGCGAGATCCTCGAAGGGGAGTTCAACGACTATCCGTTCTGGGTGCGTTCGGTCGCGGGGCATCCGCGCACCAAATACAACCGGCGCGATGACTGGACCTTCTGGCAATATACGGGAACCGGCCGCGTCGACGGGATCGTCGGCAATGTCGACCGCAATGTATTCGGTGGATCCAGGCGGGAATGGAACGCCTGGCGAGACGGCAACAAGGACGCCCAGACCGCCGCCCGCTGATCGCGCCTATTCCATGAGTCCGAGTTCTTTATAGGCTCGCTCCGCGCCGGGATGCAGCGGCACGGACAGCCCGTCTTCAGTCATGTTCTTGGAATTCAGGGTCGCGAAGGCCGGATGCAGCGTGGTGAACATGCGCATGTTCTTGTGCACGCTTTTCACCAGCGCGTAGATGATGTCGTCATCCACGTCGGCATGGCTGACGACCGTTGCCAACACGCCAAGGGTGCGCACGTCTTTGTCCGTCGTGAAATAGGTGCCGTCGGGGATCGTGGTCCACTGGTAATACGGCGCGCCGTCGACGAGGGTCCGGATGACCGGCGTGTCTAGGTCGATGATCGTGCCCTCGCAGCCGTCGGTCGCCTGGGCGATGCTGGCGTTGGGCACGCCGACGGTAAAGCCGAAGGCGTCGATCTCGTTCGCACATAGCGCACCGGCCTGTTCGGAAGAACTGAGTTCGGAAAAGGCCGAGAACCCTTCCATGGTCCTGCCGTGCTCGCGGATCAGTTCTTCGAATGTCGCGCGTTGGCCGGATCCGACATTGCCGACATTGACCCGCTTGCCCCAGAGATCGTCCCATTGCTCGATGCCCGATCCTTTCCGGGCGACGATGTGGAACGGTTCGACGTGCACCGAAAACAGGGCGCGCAGTTCGGGAAACGGTTTGCCGTCGAAAATGCTCGAGCCGTTGAAGGCGTGGTATTGCCAGTCGGACTGCACCACGCCGACATCGACCTCGCGGGACTGAAGCAGGGAAAGGTTTTCGATGGATCCGCCGCTCGGCGGTGCCGCGCAATTGACCTTTTGCGACTGGCCGCGCCGGGCGCTCAGGCGCATCATCCTGCAAATCGCGTTTCCGACCACAAAATAAACGCCGGTGGAACCACCGGTGCCGATCTTGATGGCCGGAGCTTCCTGGGCTGTCGCGGGGGATTGGACCGCAAAAACCGTGAGAAGAAGCGCTCCAAGTCCTGAAACGATTGTTTTTGTGAGGATGGATTGCATGGCGCCCTACCGGTGTCCGAGAGACGACGTTTCTATGGAGAAATGCGTATCACGTTACCGGTTACGGAAAAAGTGGGCAGAAGTGTGCCCGCCGATACGATGGCGAAACGATTCGACGGGATAGCAGGCCGGCGTCGATCAGAGTCCGGAAGAAACGGCGACCCGCACCAGTTCGGCAAAGGTGGTGACGTCGAGCCGCTTCATGATTTTCGCGCGATGGAACTCGACGGTGCGGGGGCTGATGTTCAGCTTGTAGGCGATCACCTTGTTGGAATCGCCGTTGATCAAAAGCGACAGCACCTGGCGTTCCCGTTTGGACAGAACGCCGACCGGCGTATTCTCGAACGGATCGGCGCTCGGATCGACCGGACCGTGGGCGTAGTTTTCGTGCGACGAGGCGATCGCCGCAACGAGTTCGTCGGGCTCGAACGGTTTTTCGATGAAATCGATGGCACCGGCTTTCACCGCCCGAACCGCCATGCTGATGTCGCCGAAACCGGAAATCATCATGATCGGCATCCGGACGTTTTTTTCGGTCAGCTTGGCAAGCGTTTCCAGTCCGTCCATGCCCGGCATCTTCACATCGAGCAGGATGGTGCCGAACGGTGCCGCATCGATGGCCTCAAGCAGATCCGGTCCGGATGCAAAGGCCTTGGCCTGGAATCCCTCGGTCTCGAGGATCCCGACAATCGTCTTGCGGGCCAGATCGTCGTCGTCCACCACGTAGACGTTTTGCTGGTCTTCGCTCATTTCCGGTGCCCCGTTGCTTTCCGCGCGCGGCGTTTGCGGTCAGTGCCGCGCGACGGATTCATCAGCAGGCACAAGGTGCCTGCATATCTGTATTTGAACGGGAATGCGTAGTGTCTCATGCCGGTTCCGCGACCGCATGGTCTTCCATGACGTCCCGTAGCTTTCGTGCCAGATCCTTCTGTTTGTAAGGTTTAGCCAGACAATGCTCCTTATCAGCCATGCGTGCCATCTCTTCCGAATAGCCGGTCGTGAACAGGACCCGCAGATCGGGGCGCATCGCGCGGGCCTTTTCGGCCAGATCCATGCCGGAGGATCCCGGCATCACCATGTCGGTGAACAATAGCACCACATCGGGATTGTCCTTCAATCGGTCGAGTGCGTCCGGCCCGTTGGCCGCCTGCAGAACCCGGTAACCGAGCTCTTCCAGCCGAATGACGGTGATCTGACGGACCCGCGCATTATCTTCCACGACAAGGATGCGCTCGCCGTCTGAACGCAGGCTGTCGAGGTCGCCGTCAGGACCAGCGGCGGCGGCACCGGCGTCGCCGTGCAGGCAGGGCAGGAAGAGCGCGGCCATGGTTCCATGTCCCACGACGCTGTCGATGATGAAAAACCCTCCGGATTGTTTGGCGAATCCGTAGACCGTGCTCAATCCCAATCCGGTGCCTTCCACAGGCTCTTTGGTCGTAAAGAAGGGTTCCACCACCTTGCGCAGGATGGATGGATCGATGCCGGTACCCGTATCGATCACCCTCAGCACCGCGAAACACCCCTCATGCGACCCCGGATTCGCTTTCACGAAGGCTGCATCGACCTCCACTTCGTCGCTTTGGATCGTCAGGCGTCCGCCGGCCGGCATGGCATCGCGGGAATTGAGCGCCAGGTTCAAAAGCGCGATCTGCAATTGCGCCTTGTCCACCAGGATCCGGCCCATTTCCGGTTTGAGGTCAAGCGCCAGCGTGATGTTCTCTCCGATGGAGGTCTGGATCAGGCTCTTCAGGTCGCGCACCAGGACGTTCGGGTCGAAGCGCTCGGGTGCCAGCGACTGCCGGCGCGAGAAGGCGAGCAGGCGCTGGGTGAGTTTCGTGCCGAGATCGACGGCTTCGCTGGATATATCGAGGAAGGACCGCTCCGGCGCGCTTTCGGCGACGTGCCGTTTCAGCATTTCCAGGTTGCCGGTCAGCACCATGAGAAGGTTGTTGAAATCGTGGGCGATGCCGCCGGTCAGTTTGCCGATCGTCTCCAGCTTCTGCGCCTGCTGCAGGGCCTTCTCGGTTTCGATCCGGCGCGTCACGTCGCGCCCGACGCCGCGGAAACCGTCGAAATCGCCTTGCCCGTCGGTAAGGGCCTTGCCGCTCGTGGAAATGATGCGGCTTTCACCGTCCGGCATCCGCACGGTGAACGTGACATCCCGCCAGCTCTTGCGCTCGCCGACCAGGGATTTGTAGGCGTCGATCAAGTCCTGTTCGCCCTCGGTCAACGGGCGGTCTACGGGGCGCCAGCGCTTTTTCCCGATCAATTGATCCGGCGGAATGCCGACAGCCTTCTCGAAGGCCGGCGAAAGGAAGGTGAACCGGAGATCCCGGTCGAGTTCGAAGAACCAGTCCGACGCCGCCTCGGCGTGGTCCTTGAACCTGGCCTCTGCCGCTTCGCGTTCCGCGATCGAACGGGCGAGCGCCCGATTCAGGCGCATGACGGAAATGTATCGCCACAGGCCGAGCGACGTGATCGACACCGCCAGCACGATGCCGGCTACGATCAGCGCCCGTGTCCAGTCGAAAACCAGTTCCGGAACGCCGATCCAGGTCTGGCGGACCTGGCGATAAGCGTCCGTGGTCAGGTAGGACGCGACCGCCGGTCTGAGCGTGGCAAAAAGGTTGGCGGCGTTCTTGTTGACGGCGACCGCATAGCGCAATTCGTGAACCGGCGGCTCGAGCGATTCAATCAGCGCGGCCAGGCCAAGCGGACGGGCATGCTGGAGCAGCACGTCGTCTTCCATGACGATCGCGTGGCTGGTGCGGGAGATGACTGCATAGAGCGCATCCTCCACGGTCGCGTGAAAAATGCTCAGCTCGCCGCGATAGGTGCGCATGAGCTGCGCGCCGATATCGCCGGCGACCACCGACACGCGCCGGCCGGGCAGATCCGAATTGCTCCTGATGTCGTCATTGTCGGCGCGCACGAAAATGCTGACCGGCGCCGTATGCACGATTGCCGTCGGTTGAAAGGCGGCCAGCGCTTCCGTGTCGACCGGCAGCATCGGCACCACGTCGATCTCGTCGGCCGCCGCCGCCTCGATCAGTTCGCGCCAGGTCCGGTAGGGCTTGTAGACGACCGCGAGGCCGGCGCGGGTTGCGATCTCGTTGAACAGGTCGACGGCAAATCCGGCCGGCCGGTCGAATTCCTGCTCGATCAGGTAATAGGGAGGAAAGTTCTCAAGGACTCCGGCCCTGACGACGCGCAGGCTCTCCTGAGCCGACACGGCGACCAGCCCTTTGGCTGCCAGCACGAACACCAGTATCGCTATACAGAAGAGGCGGCGCATTCTGTTCCCTTGTCGATCCGCCCAAGCGCGGGGCGTCTTTGGGCCAGCGTACACCAATTCGGTGGGAGGAAGTCAACGCGCCGGAATGCGGCCCACCGAGCGGAACCGGTACTATACCGGGGTTGACTGAAATCCAAACGTTTTGCCCTCATGCACGTTTAAGGACGACGTGTCCGCATTTTAAATCGGGGAAGGAAAAAGGCTGATGAAAATGCGAAAAACTGCAATCGGCGCAGCTCTTTTGGGAGCTGTAACATTCGCCGGACCAGCTCTGGCTGAACAATTCATCACGATCGGCACCGGCGGTCAGACCGGCGTCTACTACCAGGTTGGCGGCGCAATCTGCCGTTTGGTTAACCGGGGTACGAAGGATCACAACATCAAATGCACCCACACGACGGGTGGTTCCGTGGCCAACATCAACGGCATCCGTGCCGGCGATCTCGACCTCGGCGTGGCCCAGTCGGACTGGCAATACCATGCCTATAACGGCTCTGCGCCGGATAAGTTCCCGGACGGCAAGTTCGAAGAGCTGCGGGCGGTCTTCTCGGTGCACCCCGAGCCGTTCACCGTCGTCGCACGTGCCGATTCCGGCATCAATACCTTCGAAGACCTGAAGGGCAAGCGCGTCAATCTCGGCAATCCGGGTTCCGGTGCGCGCGCGACCTTCGAGGTCGTCATGGACAAGATGGGCTGGTCGCCGTCCGATTTTGCCCTGGCCGCCGAACTGAAGTCGTCGGAACAGGCAGCCGCGCTGTGCGACAACAAGATCGACGCCATCGTCTTCACCGTCGGTCACCCGGCCGGCACGATCAAGGAAGCCACGACCTCTTGCGAATCCAAGCTGATCAACGTCGACAACGACAAGATCAAGGAACTCGCGTCGGGCGCGGACTACTACTCCATGGCGACGATTCCGGGCGGCATGTACACCGGTTCGCCGGACGACACGACCACGTTCGGCGTCGGCGCAACCTTCGTTGCATCCACCAAGACGTCTCCGGAAGTGGTTTACGAAGTGACCAAGGCGGTCTTCGAAAACTTCAAACGCTTCAAGAAAATGCACCCGGCATTCGGCAACCTTGTCGAAGCGGACATGATCAAGAACAACCTGTCCGCGCCGCTGCATGAAGGCGCCATGAAGTATTACAAGGAACAAGGCTGGATGTAGACCGGCCGATGGGGGAGCCGGCGAGCCGGCTCCCCTTTTTGTTTGGGGGAAGATCGTGCCTCCGGCACGGATAAAGGCCCTGCCGCCGTGATGACGACAAAGACGGTGACGGGCGAGGGGAACCGGGATGTCGCAAACTGAATCCGGCGGGAAGCTGTCTAGCGCCGAGCTTGAAGATCTGGTCGCGTCGACCGATACCGGCGGCCGTGTTCCGCTCAACCGACAAATCGCGCTGCTGATTGCCGGCACGGCCCTGGCCTGGTCGATCTTCCAGGTCTGGATTGCCTCGCCGCTGCCCTACACGACGGGCTTTGGCGTGTTTTCAAGCCGCGAAGCGCGCCCGATCCATCTGGCTTTCGCGATTTTCCTGGCCTTCCTCGCCTATCCTGCCTTCAAGTCATCGCCGCGCCGCCACGTGCCGATCGCGGACTGGATCCTGGCAATCGGCGGGTCTTTCTGTGCGCTGTATCTCTTCATTTTTGATACGCAATTCATCAAGGATCTGACCGGCTCGCAGCTTGCGGACCGGCCGAACAATCCGAACACGCTCGATGTGATCATTTCGGTCGCCGGCATCCTGTTTCTCCTGGAAGCCACAAGGCGCGCGCTCGGGCCGCCGCTGATGATCGTCGCCATGGTATTCCTCGGCTATACGTTCCTCGGTCCGTATGCGCCGGGTTTCCTCGCCTGGAAGGGCGCCAGCTTCAACGCGGTCGCCTATCACCAATGGCTGTCGACGGAGGGCGTCTTCGGTATCGCGCTCGGCGTGTCTACCGACCTGGTGTTCCTGTTTGTCCTGTTCGGCGCGCTGCTCGACAAGGCCGGCGCCGGCAACTACTTCATCAAGGTCGCCTTTTCGCTGATGGGCCACTTTAACGGTGGCCCCGCCAAGGCCGCCGTCGTCGCGTCCGGCATGACCGGGCTGATCTCCGGTTCCTCGATCGCCAACGTCGTCACCACCGGAACCTTCACCATCCCTATGATGCGCCGCGTGGGTTTCTCCGCCGAAAAGGCCGGCGCCGTGGAAGTGGCGTCTTCCGTCAACGGCCAGATCATGCCGCCTGTCATGGGCGCCGCGGCCTTTCTGATGGTCGAATATATTGGGATTTCCTATTTCGAGGTCGTCAAGCACGCCTTCGTCCCGGCCGTCATCTCCTACATTGCGCTTGTCTACATCGTGCATCTGGAGGCGATGAAGCAGGGCATGGCCGGTCTGGAACGGGCCGGCAAGGTCAAGCCCTTCAAATGGGCGCTGATTTCCTTTGGCGTGACCATCGCCGTTCTGATGGCGATCGCCAGCGGGATCTATTACCTGTTTGCGCTGTTTGAGGCGCTCGGCTCGACGGAAATGCGCCTACTGGCGGTTCTGATCGCGCTCGGCGTCGTCGCGATTGCCCTGCAGGCGTTGAAATCCGGCGCCAGCGAAGACACCAAAATGAAGGTCGTATCGACCGGTGCCCTGGTGCTCGGCATCACGGTGATCTCCGCCTTCGGTCTGTTTTACGCCATCGATCTGATCGGCGGTATGGCCGGCGATTCCACCATCTGGGTCATCGGCGCGCTGCTGATTGTTGCCTACGTCTTCATCGTCCGGTTCTGCGCCGCCTTTCCGGAACTGGAACTGGACGACCCGAACGAGCCGGTTGTGCGGTTGCCGGAACCGGGACCGACCATCAAGTCCGGTCTGCATTTCCTGCTGCCGGTGGGCGTGCTCATCTGGTGCCTGATGATCGAACGGCTGTCGCCGTCCCTATCGGCCTTCTGGGCGACGGCGTTCATGATCTTCATTCTTCTGACCCAGCGCATGCTGTTCGCCATGTTTCGGGGCGAAAACCAGGCGGGCGCCTTTGCCCGCGGGTTCAATGAGCTGGTCGACGGCCTGATTTCGGGCGCGCGCAACATGATCGGCATCGGCATCGCCACGGCGGCCGCCGGCATCATTGTCGGCGCCGTGTCCCAGACCGGTGTCGGGGCCGTGCTCGCCGCCCTGGTGGAGTTCCTGTCCCAGGGCCAGATTCTGCTGATCCTGATCTTCACCGCGATCCTTAGTCTGATCCTCGGCATGGGCCTGCCGACCACGGCAAACTACATCGTCGTGTCGTCCCTGCTCGCCCCGGTGATCGTGGCGCTCGGGCAACAGAACGGGCTGATTGTCCCGCTGATCGCGGTGCACCTGTTCGTATTCTATTTCGGCATCATGGCCGATGTGACACCACCGGTGGGGCTGGCCTCGTTCGCGGCCGCCGCAGTGTCCGGCGGCGATCCGATCCGGACCGGTTTCGTGGCGTTTTTCTATTCGCTGCGGACCGCGCTCCTGCCGTTCCTGTTCATCTTCAACACCGATCTCCTGCTGATCGATGTGACGCCTTTGCAGGGGGCCTTCGTGTTTGTCATGGCGACGGCGGCGATGCTGATCTTTACAGCGGGAAGCCAGGGATACTTCGTCGCCAAATCCCGCATCTGGGAATCGCTGGCGCTGATCCTCATCGCCTTCACGCTGTTCCGCCCAGGCTTCTGGATGGACATGATTTCGCCGCCCTTCGTGGAAACCGAGCCGGCGCGGATCGTCGAGGTGATCGGCGCCGCGGAACCCAATTCCGAACTGCGCACGATCATTGACGGTCTCGACGAGGTCGGCGATCCGATCACGCTGACCATGATCATCAAGGTCGGCGACGAGCCGACCGGCGAAGAGCGTCTGGAAGCTTTCGGTCTTGAATTGCTCATGGAGGACGGCAAGGTCCTCGTCGATGGCGCGACGTTCGATTCCGAGGCCGAGAAAGCCGGCTTCGATTTCGATCAGGTGATCACCACGCTGCTCGTGCCGGCCGACCAGCCGCCGCGCCAATTGATGTACATCCCGGCGCTCGCGCTGCTCGGCTTCATCTGGTTCCTGCAGCGCCGCCGGCGCTCGGCGGCTCCCGTCGCCGACGCGGCGCCGGCAAAGGCCTGATCCGGAAGGATCGAACCGATGGCCTGCCGCTTTCCCTTCCCTGGCTCGGACCGTCCCGCGCGGTCCGGGTCTTCGATCCGCATGAACGCGCCCCGCCTGACCCGGGTCGGCATCATCGGCAAACGCCCGGCTGGAGGCCGACATGAACGTTTTTAAGCGAATCCTGGCAACGATCGACATTCATGACGAGGTGTCGTCGGAAAAGGTGGTCAACGCCGCCCTGGAACTGATGTCCGGCGACGACATCCTGTTCGTCGTATGCGTGGTGCCGGATTTCGGCATGAGCGTCGTAAGCGGCTTCTTTCCCAAGGACTATGAACAGGACATGCTGGAAAAGACCCGTGTCGAACTGCACGCGTTCACCGAAAAGCATGTGCCTGACGGCACGCCCGTCCAGCACATCATCGCGCACGGATCGATCTACGAGGAAATCCTGGCGGCGGCCAACGAGGTCAACGCCGACATGATCGTCGTCGGGTCCCACCGGCCGGCGCTGAAGGATTACCTGCTCGGGCCGAACGCTGCGCGCGTCGTGCGCCACGCCACGCAATCGGTTCTGGTCGTGCGCTACAACTAGAGTGCTTGATCAGGCGCCGGGTCGTGTCGCCGTCTGCACCTCGATCTGATAGCCCTCCGGATCGTCGAAGACGAAGGCCCGGATGCCGATCTCATCGTTGATGAACAGTTCCGACAGGTTGGCAACTTCCCGCTCCTGGGCATAGGCGTACCAGGCATCGACATCCGGCACGCGGATGCAGAGCTGGACCGGCTTCACCGGCTCCGACTTGTGCATGCCCTTGGCTTCGTCGACCAGGCCCACATGGCTGTCGCCGCCGATATTGTAGATCTTCGCCCATCCCTGATCGATGGCGAGCCGGAAACCCATCACGTCCTCGTAGAACCGCATCGCCGCCGCCAGATCGCGGTAGTAGAAAAACGTGATCGTCAACTGCACGGCGCCGCTATCGGGCGGGGAGGGGGCTTGGCTCATGCGGGGCTCCTGTTGGGTCATGCGGGTGAAGGACGCGGTCAGGTCCGCGCGCGTTCGATC
This sequence comes from Pseudomonadota bacterium, assembly GCA_038745065.1. Taxonomy (GTDB): domain Bacteria; phylum Pseudomonadota; class Alphaproteobacteria; order Rhizobiales; family JANQQB01; genus JANQQB01. Next base: position 91,647 of record JBCDLT010000001.1, read on the forward strand.
TGGGCAAGATCGCAGAGCACGTCGGCCATCGCCGAAAAGTCCTGCCCGCCATACCCCCTGGCGCGTGCCGTTGAAAATGCCTCACGGGCCGCTGCGGCAACCGGTAGCGGCACGCGCGATGCATTGGCGGCGCCTAGGATCAGGGTCAGATCCTTGTGCGCCAGATCGATCGTGAAGCCCGGATCCGTGTCGCCCGCCAGCACCTTGTTCGGCCAGTTGACCTTGAGCTGACCGTTCGTCGCCGTCGTCCCGTGAATGACCTCAAGCGTCGTCGCCAGATCGAGGCCGAACCGGTTCGCCAGCGCCAGGGCTTCGGCGTTCAACTGGCAGGAAATGATTGCCAGGTAATTGTTGACGAGCTTGGTGCGGGTGCCGGACCCGCCGGGCCCGCAATAATGGATCGTCGTTCCCATCGCCTGGAGCAGCGGCTCGATCTCCTCGAAATCCGATCGCTCGCCGCCGACCATGAACAGGCTCTCGCCGCGTTCGGCATGCAGCGCCAGCCGTCCGATCGGCGCATCGATCGCCCGGAACCCGCCGGCCTGCGCGCTTTCATGCAGCGCATCGGTCGTCTCCGGATCGATCGTCGACAGGTCCATGACGAGCGTATTGGGGGCGGCATGCGCAAACAGCCCGTCCGGCCCCATGATGACTTCGCGCACTTCCTTGCCGGTCGGCAACACGGTGATGATCACCGAGCATTTTTGCGCAAGCTCGGTCAGGCTCGAAGCCGCCGTCGCGCCAAGCGCGACAAGCTCGGCCACCGGTTCCGGCCGCAGATCGCTGACGACCAGCGAAAATCCCTTCTTCACACAATTCGCCGCCATCCCCTTGCCCATGGCGCCAAGGCCGATGAATCCGATGGTTTGATCCTTGAGCGTCATGTCTGGTTTCCTCGCGATTGGGAATTTGTTGGCACCGAACGGGCGGCGCCAACGGTAACCAGATCGTGGGTGGGTCTCAAGCGGCGGTCAAATCCTTCTGGCCGTGGCCGGGAAGAGGGGTGCATGATCGTGCTTGCAACATCGTCCGGGGATGCGTGGGAAGAGCAACGCTCGATTTCCGCTCCAAGGCTTATGAAAGGCTCACATGCGCCGAAGCGATCTTCCAGCCGTCCGGCGTTCTGATCCAAAGATGGGATTGTGCGCCGATCCGACCGGAGCCGGTGCGCCGATACTCGGCATTGGCGTAGCCGATGTTCAGGCTGAGGGCCGTTATCTCGACGCGGGTCAAGGAGCGGGCGATGTCGCTCGTGTCGCGGGCCTGGCGGAAACGGGCGATTTCCTCGACCCCGTAGGCGCCGCCCTGCGCGGTGAGCCTCACGGTGCGCGGATCATCCCAGAAGAGCGCCATCAGGGCATCCACATCATTGGCCATGAGGGCTGTCTCATAGCGGTCGAAAGCGGAGCGGATCTCGCCCTCGATCCGGGCGCGCACATCGGCTGGAAGGTCGCCTGGCGGGGCGTCGTCCGCCGACTGTATCACGCGTCGATTCCGCGTTGGGTAAGAATGCGTTCGGCACTGTCGTTCCACACCTCCATGCTGACGATCAGCCCGTCGCGCACGACATAGCGGTCGACATAACGATTGCCTTCAAAGGGCGTGCCGTCGGGCCATTCGCCGTAGAGCGTGCCCAGCTGATAGACGATGGTTTCGCCGGCGTTACGGCCCGCGATCACGTCTGTCTGTCCGAAGTTCTTCTTCACCCAGGCGTATCGGTGTTTGTTGAATTCCGCACATTCGGAAGGATGAGAGAAGGTGCGTCCGCCGGTGAAGGTGATTTGCAGATCCGGTGCTATGTAAGCCGAGGCGGCGTCCGGGTCGGGGATCATCAGCAATTTGAGGTAGGTCTCGACAATGTCCTTTGCGGTTTTGATTGAAGGATCAGCGGCGGGAACGGGAACGGTTTCTGCGTGCGCCATGGATCGGTTTCCTCGGCTGGTCGGAAATTGAAACGACACAAGAGCCTAACATTTGTGCAGCAATTCACGATGCCCATTTATTACGCAATTGTGCGTAGAAAAATGGATGGAAATTAAACACGGATCTGCCGGCTGTTGGCCTGTATTTCCATAAAATACTGATTTTGAATAATATTCCGGAATGGCATGACTCCTGCTTGGTTACCCATTCGTTAACGCATGTCGTAACGAAAAATGAACAGGAGCGGGCGATGTCTACCAAACCACTGTTTTCAAAGCTATCGCGCCGGGCGCTGCTCTGCGCCGCGGGGTGTGCCGTGGCCACGGCGATGACCTTTTCCCTGGTGCACACCGCGAAAGCTGATGACACCATAAAGATCGGATTGATTGCGACGCTGTCCGGTCCATCGGCCAAATCGGGTGAAGCGATCACACGCGGCCTTGAGGTGGCGATCGACGAACTCAATGCCGCTGGCGGCATTCTTGGCAAGCAGGTCGAACTGCTCAGTCGCGATGACGAGAGCAATCCCGCCAAGGGATTGACGGCCGCACGTGAGCTGGTGCAACGCGAGAAAGTCGCGGTCGTCTTCGGTGGTTTGCAGACCCCGGTCTCGCTCGCAATGGTGCCGTATTTCAATCAGGTCAAGACGCCGTTCATGGGCCCATGGGCCGCCGGCACCCCGGTGACCAAGAATGGCGCCGAGGAGAACTACATCTTCCGCGTATCGGCGGTCGACGAACTCGTTGACATCGCATTGGTGGATCGTGCCGTCGCGGTACATGGCTCCAAGCTGCCGGGCATGATCCTGATCAACAATCCCTGGGGCGAGTCCAACGAAAAGGGGCTTCGCGCGGCGCTTTCAGCGCGCAACATGGAATATGCCGGGATCGAGAAGATCGAGGGGTCCGACGTCGATGTCGTCCCCCAGCTGACGCGCTTGAAGGAAGCCGGCGCGGATACCCTGTTCATGGTCGCCAATGTCGATCCCTCGGCTCAGGTCATAAAATCGCTTGAGCGGATGGGGTGGCAGGTGCCCGTGGTGTCGCATTGGGGCCCCGCCGGTGGCCGCTTCTCGGAACTGGCCGGACCGCGCGGCGAAGAAGTGGAGATGATCCAGACCTTCACCTTCTCCGGCAACATGACCGACAAGGCAAAGGATGTGTTCGCCAAACTGCAGGCGAAGTATCCCGAGATCGAGACGATCAAGGATGTCACGCCGGCCGTCGGCGTGGCCAATGCCTACGACGCCATGCACCTGACTGCGCTTGCGATCGAGAACGCCGGCTCGACGGACGGTCCGGCAATCCGCCAGGGCTTTTACGACATCGAAACCCATGCGGGGCTGATCAAGACCTATCAGAACCCGTTTTCTCCTGATGTGCACGATGCGTTGGGCCCGGAAGACTATCTTTTCACCCGCTTCATTGACGGCGAGATCGTGCCGATCACAACCAACTGACGCACGCGGTTTGAAACGGCCTGTCCGCGCGGCGCTGCCGTTCGGACAGGCCGACAAGTCCAAGCAAGCGGTGCGGTAAGCGGGGGCGCCATGCTGATTACATCGGCTTTGATCACAGGTATCGCACTGGGTGCGATGTACGGGCTGCTGGCGCTCGGATTCCACATTACCTACGCCGTGTCGAACACCGTGAACTTCAGCCAGGGCGCGTCGATGATGCTCGGCGCGGTTCTCGGATACACGTTTGGTGTCACACTGAGCTGGCCGATGCCGCTGGCCATTCTGGCGGCCTTGTTCTGGTGCGGCGTCTTCGGACTTGCGGTGGAACGTTTCCTCGTGCGTCCGTTTGTGGCGCGAGGCTCCAACGGATGGCTGATGGCGACGATCGCCGGCGGCATCATTCTAGAAAACGTGGTCTTGTTCACTTTCGGCAAGGAACCGCGGGCCTTTCCGTCCGATCTGGCCAAGGAACCGATCCAGGTTTTTGGTGCAGGCGCCTATCCGCTGCAATTTGTCATCCCCGTCACCGGGTTGGCGATCGCGGCCGGCCTTTGGCTGGTGATGCACCACACCAAGATTGGCACCGCTATGCGCGCGGTGGTGCAGCGGCCCGAAGCCGCCCGGCTGATGGGCGTCGACACACAATGGTTCATCGCCGGTTCTTTTGCTGTCTCGACGGTTCTCGCAGGTATTGCCGGCATGCTGATCGCACCGCTGTTCCATGTCGCCGCCGGAATGGGCACCCTGTTCGGCGTGAAGGCTTTCGCAGCGGCCATCATCGGCGGGTTGCACAGCGCGTGGGGCGTCATGATCGCGGGCCTTCTCTACGGTATCTCGGAAGCCTTGGTCACCGCGTTTTTCGGCTCGAGCTATACCCAGATCGCATCCTTCAGCTTTGTGATCCTTGTGCTGATCTTTGCGCCGAACGGCATGTTCGGCCGCGCAGCGATCCAGAAGGTCTGAGGCGATGGCCGCGCTCCTGTCAAATCTCGCCGACCCGCGCCTTGCGCCGTTAGCGATCCTTCTGGCAGCCATTGCCGGCATCGCCTTCGCGCTCACCGGTTCAGACAATTACCTGACTTTCATCCTGGCCATGGCCGCGCTCAACGTGATGGTCTGCGTCGGGCTTAACATCTTGCTCGGCCTCTCCGGCCAGGTGTCCTTCGGTCATGTCGGTTTCTTCGCGATCGGCGCCTACATCACCGGCATCCTGATGTTGCAGGGAACCGGGTTCTGGCTCGCTTTGGTCGCCGCGGGAATAGGCAGCGCCCTTATCGGCACGCTGCTCGCACTGCCGGCCTTGCGGGTCACCGGGCCCTATCTGGCGATGATGACGATCGCCTTCGCCTTCATCGTCGAACATGGCACGATCGAGTGGCGCGGCCTCACGGGCGGCGCCAATGGCCTGATGGGCTTTCCGAGTCCGGAAGCATTCGGGCTGGTCTTTTTTGAACGGGAATTGGCTGTCCTGTCGGTCGCGCTTGCCGCGCTTGCCATGATGTTCTTCTGGCGGCTGTCTTACTCCAATTGGGGCCGCGCCATGCGCGCCGTACGGGACAGCGAAACCGCCGCCCGCTCCATCGGTATCGACCCGGTCACCGTCAAGACGGTGTCGTTCGCCCTGTCGGCGATCCTGACGGGCCTTGCCGGAGCGGTGTTCACCCCGTTGCAGATGTTCATCAGCCCCGGCTCGTTTCCCTTCTTCCAGTCGATCCTCTTCATTCTTGCGGTAGTGGTCGGCGGGGCAGGCACCGTGATGGGACCGCTGGTCGGCGCTCTCGTCATCGTGCTGGGGCCTGAATTGCTTTCCGGGATGGCGGAATACCGGTTGCTGTTGTTCGGCGGTTTGCTGCTCGGCGTCTTGTGGGCGGCGCCACGCGGCGCGGTCGGAACGATTGCAGAACTGATCCGGCGCCAGCCGGACACAAGAGCCGCACCGTCCGGCCGCAGCATCGCGGAAACACTTGGCGGTGCGGTGTCGACACCGCCATTGGAGATCACCGGTCTCGGAATCTCATTTGGCGGTGTTAGGGCTGCATACGATGTGTCCTTCACCGCGGCGCCCGGCCGCATCACGTCGGTGATCGGGCCCAACGGCGCCGGCAAGACCACTGTCCTGAACATGGTCAGCGGTTTTTACAAACCGGACACCGGTCGCATCACATTGGGCAGCGAGATCGGCGGGCAGCCCGCCCATAAGATCGCGCGCGCCGGCATTTCCCGGACCTATCAGACCACTCAGCTGTTCGAAGATATGAGCGTGCTCGACAACGTCCTGATCGCGGCCCGACAGGGTCGTCTCGGCTGGCTGCTGTCGGGCGGACGAGCGGCCGGTGAGCCGGCCCGGCAATTCGCCGAGGACCTGCTCGCATTCGTTGGCTACCGCGGACCGCTCGAACAGGAAGCCGGATCGCTTCCCCATGTCGACAAGCGCATCGTCGAGATTGCCCGGGCCCTTGCGACCAAACCGTCCGTGCTTCTGCTCGACGAGCCGGCCGCGGGCCTGATGCGGAGCGACAAGGCGCAATTGTCGGACTTGCTTGTTGAGATCGCCGGTCTCGGCATCGCCGTCATTCTTGTCGAACACGATATGGCGCTGGTTATGGACATTTCCGACCACGTCGTTGTGCTCGACGCCGGCGCGCCCATCGCCGAGGGCACGCCTGCCGAGGTGCGCGATGATCCCAAGGTCCTGGAGGCCTATCTCGGCTCAACCGGCTATGAAGGAAAACCGCGCGAAAAGGCTTGGGAGGGCAAGCGCGTTCCGACCCTTGCAACCCTTGATCTCACCGCCGCCTATGGTGCGGCGCCGGTGCTGGATAACGTGACAACCGAAGTCAATCCCGGGGAAATGGTCGCCGTTCTCGGTGCCAATGGCGCCGGCAAGTCGACCATGTTGCGCGCGATCAGCGGCCTGCACCGCCCGGTAGGTGGTTCGGTCTTGCTGGATGATGTGCAGATGAAAGACCGCGAGGCGCATCAGGTCGCAGGCGCCGGATTGGCACTGGTACCGGAAGGCCGTCAGGTCTTCCCCGAGCTCACCGTACGCGAAAACATTCTGCTGGGTGCCTATCGCCGCAGCGATGTGGAACCGGACGAAGAAATCGAGACCCTTCTCAAGCGCTTTCCCCGCCTGCGCGACCGGATCGACAGCCGGGCCGGCGTACTGTCGGGCGGCGAACAGCAGATGCTTGCCGTCGCGCGCGGACTGATTGCCCAACCGCGTATCCTGTTGCTCGACGAACCTTCGCTCGGCCTTGCGCCCGGCATGATCAGCGAACTCTTCGATATCCTTGCCGAACTGCGGGATGAGGGCGTCACGATCCTGATCGTCGACCAGATGGCCAATCTTGTGCTTACCGTTGCCGATCGCGGTTATGTGCTGGAGACGGGAAGTGTCGTCCATGCCGGCCCGTCGGCGGAATTGCGGGACGATCCCGCGATCGAACAAGCCTATCTCGGCCACAAGGTGGCTGCCGAATGAGCGCGCTCGATCTCTGCGTCCGCAACGCGCTTGTGCCCGCCATCGACGATACGCCGATCGATATCGGTGTCGCCGGCAAAAGCATCGTCACGATCGGAAAGGGATTGCCCGAAGCCGCTTCGGAATTCGATGCCGAGGGACGCATCGCGTTGCCCGGTTTTGTCGAGACCCACATCCATCTCGACAAATCCTGCATTCTCGACCGGTGTTCGTCCAAACGCGGCAATCTCGAGGAAGCCATTGCGGAAGTGGCGCGGCTGAAGTCCGGCTTCACGGAACAGGATGTGGCCGAGCGTGCCAGCCGGACGCTGCGCAAATGCATCGTCAACGGCACCACCAAAATGCGCACGCATGTTGAGGTTGATCCGGTCGTGGGCATGCGCGGCTACGAGGGCGTCAAGGCGGCGATCGCCGATTTCGCCTGGGCAATCGACGTGGAGATATGCGTTTTTCCGCAGGAAGGGCTGCTCAATAATCCCGGCACCGACGAATTGCTGGTTGCCGGCTTGAAAGACGGCGCCAGGGTTGTCGGAGCCGCTCCCTATACCGACAGCGATCCCCATGGCCAGATCGACCGCATTTTCGAGCTTGCCCGCGAGTTCGATGTCGATATCGACATGCACCTCGATTTCGGACCCGATGCGGGCCAGCTCGATCTGGAGCATGTCTGCCGGCGCGCCGATGAATTCGGCTGGGGCGGCCGCGTTGCCATCGGCCATGTCACCAAACTGGCCCAGGCCGATCCTGCGCGCCTTGAACACGCGGCGCGCATGATGGCAGATTCCGGCGTGGCGCTCACGGTGCTCCCGGCCACCGACCTGTTCCTCATGCATCGGGACCATGCCCAGGCGGTGCCGCGTGGCGTTACGCCCGTGCACAGGTTGCTGGCGCATGGTGTGAACTGTTCGCTGTCGACCAACAATGTTCTGAACCCGTTCACGCCGTTTGGCGATTGCTCGCTTGTGAGGATGGCCAATCTCTACGCGAACATCGGACAGGTGGGCGCGCGCGAGAGCACGGTCGAATGCCTCAATATGGTCTCGGCGCGATCGGCCAGACTGATGAACCAGGCGGAATATGGTATTGCCGTGGGCAATACCGCTGACATCGTGGTAATCGACGCAAAGGACGAGGCCATGGCCGTCGCGGAACTGGCCCAGCCGATCGTCGGTTTCAAGGCAGGCCGGCAGAGCTTCTCCCACGCCTTGCCCGAACTGAATGAACCATCCTGACCGTTATTACTGCCGAGCATCCCATGCATGATCCCGTCAACGCCTTCGTCAACGATCTCTCCCTGCCTGGCGCCCCTGAGGGCCCGCTCGTCGGTCTCACGCTGGGCGTGAAGGACCTCTACGACATCGAGGGTCACATCACAGGGTGCGGTAACCCGGACTGGGTGAAAAGCCACGGTCCGGCAAACCAGACCGCCCCGGCGGTCCGGATGCTGCTCGACGCCGGCGCAAGCCTGGTCGGGAAGACACATACCGACGAGATAGCCTACAGCCTGATGGGCGCGAATGCCCATTACGGCACGCCGGTCAACACGGCGGCACCCGAACGCGTCCCCGGTGGGTCCTCATCAGGTTCAGCCGCGGCAGTTGCCGCCGGGCTGGTTGATATCGGTTTGGGAAGCGATACCGGCGGGTCGGTGCGGATGCCCGCGTCCTTTTGTGGCCTGTGGGGTATTCGTCCCACGCACGGGGTGATCCCGCTCGATTGCGTCATGCCGCTCGCGCCGTCATTTGATACGGCCGGATGGTTCACGCGCGATCCCGATTTGCTGGCAAGGGTCGGGGAGGTTCTGGGTCTTTCGCGAAGCGGACCCTTGCCGGATCGCCTGCTCATGCCGGTCGATGTCTGGGCAGCGGTTCCGGGCTCTGTGGTGGAGGCTTTGGCGCCGGCTGTGCAGAAACTGCAATCGGCAAAGATCGCAGAACCCTTCCGTCTCAGCGAGACGCCATCCGGCGACTGGCTTGAAATGTTCAAGGTCTGTCAGGCTGCCGAAGTATGGGAAGTACACGGCGCGTGGGTAGAGACGGAGTCTCCCGATTTTGGTCCGGGTGTCCGTGACCGCTTTGCCATGGCCAAGGCGTTGGCGCCGGACCTGATCGCGACAATGCGGGCGCAACGCAAGGTGTTCGCAGCCGCATTGCACGAGCGCCTGCCGGACGGGGCCGTCATGATCGTCCCCTCCGCGCCCGGACCGGCGCCGTTGCGAACGGCCGAAGAATCCGAACTCGACGGTTTTCGGATGGCAGCGCTTAAGATCCTGTGCCCGGCCGGACTTGCCGGTTTGCCGCAACTCTCAATGCCGATGGCGGAGATCGAAGGGGCTCCGATCGGGCTTTCTATTGTCGGGTCGCGGGGCAGCGAGGGCACACTCTTCAAGCTGGCGCAAGAAATGGCGTCCTGACCTTGCCTGATACACCGTATCGCGCTGCGCGATTTGCCTGGCCGAGCGACCTGATTTGGACCGTCAAATGGTTCTATCTAACCCGGATCCGCTCTAAGCCCGCCGCGCGCGGCTGCCGCGAGCGCCATCATGTTGTTGGGGCCTGGTGTTCCGGTCATTGCCAGGCAGAACACGAAGAATGGGATGAACTTTTCGATCTCCATTATGAATCGGCGTCCCGGCTGCGGGAGTGAAACGATTGCCGCAAGCCGGGCGCGCCGGCATAGGCCCAGATCCCACCTGCAACGAAAACGACACCCAAAACCGTCAGCCCCGTAAGCGGTTCGCCCAGCAGGAAGAAGCCTCCGAGCGAGGTCAAGGCCGGAACCACGGCGCCGCTCACCGCAGCCACACTGGCCCCAAGATGCCGGATGGCGGCTCCGTAGGATGCAAGCCCAAGGAGACCGGCCAGGATGCCCTGCGCCACGACCTGCAATGCGATGTCTGCGAATGGAGCGTCCAGAAGCGATGCACCCGGCGACATGAGCCAGCTCGGGATCACGAGAACCGATGACCAGAAACAGATGAGCGCGGCTCCATGCCAGGGATCGAGGCCGCTTTGTCTGTAGGCGATCGTATAGACGGCCCAGAAGACTCCTGCCGAGAGGAACAGCACGTCACCGATCAGCACCGCAGGGCCGCCCGCGGTTCCGGAAAGGGTCGTTCCGACGATGCAGGCGACCCCGATGACGATCGTGGCAAGGCCAGCGATCCGGCCGCGACCGAAACGTTCTCCCAGGAAGATGGCGCTCAAGAGCGCGACGAAGACCGGCATCGACCCCGGCAGCAGGGCACCCATGTGGCTTGCCGGAGCCAATTGCGCCCCTGCCATGCCGAGAAGGCCGAACGGCAAGCCGCCCCCTACGACGATCAGTGCCAGATTCCGGATCGGCCGGTTCTTGGGCCAGAAGCCCTGCTTTAGCAGGATCGGAAGCAGGGCGGCCGCGGGGATCACGTAACGCAGGAGCGCCAGGTCCATGGGTGTCAGCGTCGTGGTGACGCCGAACCGCGTTGCAAGTTGCCAACTCACGCCGATGGCAACGGTCGCGATCCAGGCAAGAATGCCCGCCCGGACATTCGGGCCTGAATCAGCTTCCATCGCAGACCTCGGCGCAGCCATCGAAGGGAACCAGTGCACCCTCCTGCCACACGGTCAACGATCCCAGCCCTTCGCGCCCGTGGCGTTCGCTCCAGTCAAACTCCGGTAGCTCCGGCACGATCCCGTGCGGATTGTTGTCGGTGTCGTTCAGGAAATAGCCCTTTAGATTGGCTTCGAAATCGATCGTTTCCGCGATGCCCGGCCATGAATAGATGTCGCGCGCGTAGGCCCAGAGCGCCGGGTAGTCGACCAGTCGCCGCCGCGTGCATCGAAAGAGCGAGGTGTAGACCGCATCGAACCGAACCAGCGTCGCGAACAGGAACAGATCGGCCTCGGTGATTTGATGGCCGAACAGGCACCGACGATTTGCCAGATGGGAGTCCAGCCAATCGAGCGTCGAAAAAACGTCGGCGACTGCTGCTGTGTAGGCCCCCTGGGCAGTCGCAAAGCCGGCGCGATATACGGCATTTGCAAGTCCGTCATAGATACGCGCGTTGACGGCATCGATCTTTGCAACCTGCACATCCGGTGCAAGTCGCCAATGATCGCCCAGCAGATCGAGTGCGCGTGCAAGGATTGCCGAATTGTTGGACAGGATCCTGCCGGCGTCGACATTCCAGAGCAGCGGCACTGTTGCGCGGCCGGTGTGTTTGGGGTCGGTGGCGGTATAGAGCTGATGAACATGGCGAGCGGGGATGACGGCTTCATCCTCCGGCAAGGCGTACCCTTGTAGTCGCGGACCGCCGGCTACGACGAGGCCGATGTCGGATAATCCCTTGAGTCCCCGCACAAGCATTGTGCGATGCGACCACGGACAGCTTTGCGATGTGATCAGAACGAGGCGCGTGCCGGCCTTGGCACAGGCGGCGATCTCCGGGGCGGATCGGTTCGGGAGCGTCGACCGTTCGCGCTCGAAGGTGCCGTCCCGCATGTATCGGTCCGCATCCCCGCACCACATGCCGTCTATCAACATGCCCATATTTGGCCCTTTCGGGCACAAATTTAAGCGGTTCGGCGCGATAGATCTGTTCATAAATAAACTATTTTTGGTCTATTACAGTCACCATGCGAGATTTGCCGCTCACCCTCCTGCGCGCCCTTGCGGCTGTCTATGAGACCGGTGGAATTCGTCCCGCCGGGCGACTCCTCGGCATCCAGCACTCGGCTGTCAGTCGGGCCTTGCGCGATCTCGAGGCCTGGTTGCAGGTGCCAATCTTCGAAAAAGAGGACGGTCGGAGAGCTCTCCGATTTTCCGCCGAGGGGGCGGCGCTTGGGAAAGCTGCGCTGGCGGCAATGAGGGACATTGAAGCCGCCGTCCTTAAGACGCGCGAGGGTTTCGGCGCCAATTCGGTGACGCTTGCGACGACGCCCTCCTTTGCGATGCGCTGGCTCTTGCCGCGGCTTCCGCTTCTGACAGAGACGCATCCAGGAATTGAAGTGTCTATTCTGGTCGATCAGGCGCGCAAGAGCCCGGTTGCGACGGGCGCTGATCTCAACATCCGCATGGGGGCTCGCCCTTCTGACGAGTTAGAACCTATCCCGCTGATGGATGAACGAGTCTATCCGGTCATGGCTCCGCAGCTCTGGGAAAAACTCGGCAGGCCATCGATGCTCGACGATCTGCCCGGCCTGCCATTGTTGCATGATCGCGATCCGTCGACGTCTTGGGGAACCTGGCGCCGGACATTCGGGCCGGATCTTTTGGATGTGCGTCGAGGTCCGCGTTTAACCTCGTCCGATCTTATTCTGCGAGCCGCCGAACAAGGTCAGGGGATCGCCTTGGCTCGCGGGCGTCTCGCAGAAGAGAGCCTGGCGAATGGAACGATTGTCCGTCCGCTCGGAGACATGGAAATCGATCTGGGCACCAATTACTGGATCATAGTGAACGTCGAGACAAAACGTCGGCAGGTCGTAAAGACGGTGATTGAATGGCTGCAACGCGAAGCAGCCATGGACGATCAGCAAACGGTTGCTTCGGCCTCAAAGGGAAATGCAGATCAAACTGCACAATCGGGCAATGGCGCTTCGGCAGGCTGATCTATCGAGCGCCCCTTCGTCAGAAGTGCATAAGAAGTGCATAAAAGGTCTTATCTTCGCCCGGGTCACACCGGGCCTAAGCACATGGGCATGAATTCGGTATCGCCAGCCAACGCTCTGGCCGATCGCCACGACTCCTATGACCCGGATCCACCCGCGCGGGAATTCAGCGCCCAGTCATATTTGTAGGTAACCGACTGCGGCGCCGCCAATGCCGCCCGCACCTGCGGGTCCGCATAGGACGCGACATGCTTGAGCACGTCGGCCTCCGAACGCCCGAAATCGGCACGGAACCAGTTGAAGATCTTCGAGAGCGTCACCGATCCGTCCGCGGCGACCGAAACGCCGTGCGGCGAGTTGATGAACGTGCGGGCAGCCCGGTCCATCGCCTTGGAAAGGGTCGCGCCGCTATAGGCCTTCTTGCCGAGATTCGGACAGCCGACGGCCGCGCAATTGATCACGTAGTGGATTTTCGGATCCTTGAAGACCGGCCGAATGATACCGTGTTCGATGTCGTTGAGACTCAGCGACCGGCCCTCGACCGTAACGACCTTGCGGTTCCACGGACCGGCGGAAAAGGTACCGGAGCGAATGTCACGGATCGAGGAGACCGGGTAATTGTCGAGGATGATCGCGATCGTCTTGGCGTTGTAGAGATTGATCCAGAGCGCCAATTGGTCGGCCCGTGCGAGCGCGGTGACCTTCTGGGCCGCAAGGGAGTCGATATAGGCGTCCAGGCGTTTGCGATCGGCGGCGCTGACACGGCCATAGGCAACGCGATTGACGCCGTTCCGGTCGGTCCGGAGGTAGGTGTCGAGAAAGTCCTGATAGGCCGCATTGTCGTCGAACCGCGCGGACCCGGATTGCAGCCAGTGCCGGTCGCTGAGTTTCGAGGACGGCGCCGCAAAACGTTCCAGGCTCGAAAAGCCGGAAAACAGGGCGCCGGCTGCCACCACGAACAGCGCCGTTGCGATGCGGGCGAGCAACGATGGGGGATCGGCGACGAAGAAGGGACGGGCTGCGGCCATCAGGCATTCTCCAGCAGGGGTAACGCGGTTTTCGGTTGGATACGAAACTAAGCCGCTTCGGGGATCACGCGGGATGACAAACAAGCGCCGCACGATCACGCTTCGGTGTCGCCGGGACCGGCCGCGCAAGGGTGTCGGATGATGTGTGCTCGGTTGACAATACGACGCATTTCGTATCGCATTCGAGTTGAAGCGCTTTCGCGACTCCTGCGGTGGCTGATCGGTACGGACGGGGTAAGCCCGTGGCTCTCGATCCGGGTGAAAGAACAGGGGCGCCGGGCGGCAGGGAGGACAGCTGATTGCACAGTGTGATCGTCACTGGTGCGGCGGGCGGCATTGGCCGCGAGACGGTTCGAATGCTCGCTGCGGACGACCTGACCGTGCTGTGCGTCGACGTTGACGAAGCCCGCCTTCAATCCCTCATCACCGATTTGTCCGATTGTCCCGGTTCCCGCATGTCCCGGGTCTCGCGCCTCGAAGACGTTGCCGCTTGCCGCGACGTGGTGCGCGCGGCTCCGGGCACTCTGACCGGGCTCGTTCATCTTGCCGGGCTGTTCGAAGCCGATCCCGACGGCATCGACGACATGGCGGTCTACGACAGGGCGATCCAGCACAACCTGACCAACGGTTATCTGATGGCCGGCGCGGTGGCCGAAGCGGTGCCGGAGGCGAGCGCCGGCGCCATGGTCTTTGCCTCGTCGCTCGCCTTCCGGCGCGGTTCGTGGGAACACGTGCCCTATGCGGCGGCCAAGGGCGGATTGGTCGGCATGACCCGGGCGATGGCCCGCAAATATGCGCCCCGCATCCGCGTCAACGCCCTCGCGCCCGGCATCATCGACACCGCCATGCCGGCCGCACTTGTGGCCGATCGCGGCATCGACCGCATCACTGCCGAAATTCCGCTGAAACGCCTGGGAGAGGCGTCGGAAGTTGCGTCTGTCATCGCATTCCTGATGGGCGACGCGGCCTCCTACATCACCGGTCAGTGCATCAATGTCGACGGAGGGATAATCCAGTCATGAGCGCCGCGATGCATGTTCTCAACGGTCTCGGCCGCATCAACCATCTGGTCGGGCGCACGGGGATCGTGCTGGGATCGGTCCTGATCGCGATCATGACCAGTGTTGTCATCGCCGGTGTGTTCTTCCGCTATGTCCTGAACAATTCGCTGAGCTGGGCGGAAGACGTGTCCCTCATCATGATGGTAACGACGGCCTTCCTTGTCGCGCCCTTTGCCTACCGGTCCGGCGCCAACGTGGCGATTGAAATCCTGGCGGAAATGCTGCCGAAAGTGTTGATGCGGGTCACGCGTCTGATCATCAATGCGCTGGTGCTGTGGCTGCTCTACCGGTTCTTCCTGGAAAGCCTGGTGCTCATCGAGCGCGGCTGGGCCATTCGCGTCAACACCGTGCCGATCCCATGGGCCTATCCGTACATGATGGTGCCGGTCGCCTTCATCGCGATGGCAGCCGTCGGCATCGAACTGCTCGCCCGCGACATCTACGGCATCGCCACACAGAGCGATGATGCTGACCTGCCGCATCAGGCGCCGCGCGAACCGGAATAGGAGACCGTCCATGTCGCTCGCCTATTTCTGGATCTTCTTCGTTCTCCTGGCGATCGGCACGCCGGTGGTCTTCGCGCTGCTTGCGGCGCCGGGCCTGTCCCTGGTCCTCGACGGCCAGGACGGCCGGTTTTTCGCCAAGCTGCTGTCGCAGACCTATTCGGGCATGTATTCCTTTCCGCTGATGGCCGTGCCGTTTTTCATCCTGGCCGGCGAGTTGATGAATACCGGTGGCATCACACGCTCCATCGTGCGGTTTTCCGAATCCATGATCGGCCATGTCCGCGGCGGGCTGGCCCAGGTCAACATCCTGTCGTCGATCCTGTTTGCCGGCCTGTCCGGATCGGCGGTCGCCGATACCTCGGCGCTCGGCAAGATGCTGATCCCGGCCATGGAGGAAAACGGCTATTCGCGCCGGTTCGCGGCCGCCATCACCGCCGCCTCCTCGGTTATAGGCCCGATCATTCCGCCGTCCGGCATCATGGTGCTGTACGCCTTCGTGATGAACGTCTCGGTCGCCGGCCTGTTCCTTGCCGGCTTCATGCCGGGTCTTCTGGTCGGTCTCGGTCTGATGGCGCTGACGGGCTGGTTCGCCAGGATCCGGAACTATCCGGTCGCCGCGCGGCGCTCGACCTGGAAGGAAAGCTCGCTCGCCTTTTTGAAGACCTTCCCGGCACTCGTCACGCCGGTTCTGCTTCTCGGCGGCATCCTGTCCGGCATCTATACCCCGACCGAGGCCGCCGCCGTTGCAGCAGTCTACGCCTTGTTCGCCTCGGTTCTGATCCGCACCGAGCGCTGGCGCCGGTTCATCGACAATCCGGTGCATGCCTATCTGCACGTCGGGCCGCTGACCCTGTTGTTGTTCGCCGGCTTTACCGACTATGTCGGCGTCTTTCTGTTCTTCTCTGTCGGGCTCGCTTGGATCGTCATTGCCGAAATCCTGTGGCGGACGGTTTTCCGGGAGCGGCGCGCGGCTGCCGCAGCCGCGACCGGCGCAGCCGCGCCTGACGATCCGGATCGCGGTCAGAGCTGGTCGGGGGCTGTCAACGCAACGGCCAGGACCTTGCCGAAGATCTTGACGGACACGGCGCTTCAGTCCGGCGTTATTCTGCTTCTGGTCGGCGCGGCGGTGACATTCGGCTGGATGGTGACCGTTTCCGGGCTGGCGCGCGAGGCGGCGTCTTGGATCCAGACCGTCACCGACAATCCCTATTTCCTGTTTTTCCTGGTCAACATCCTGTTGTTCATCGTCGGCATGTTCCTCGATGCCGGACCGGCCATTCTCATTCTCGGTCCGGTGCTCGGTCCGATCATGTACCAGATCGGCATCGATCCCCTGCACTTTGCGATCGTGATGTGCGTGAACGTGACGGTGGGCCTGGCGACGCCGCCGATGGGCCTGGTCCTGTTCGTGGCCGCGTCCGTGTCCGGCGAACGGGTGGAAAGCATCGTGCGCGAGATCTGGCCATTTCTGGCGATCGAGTTCGCGGTCATATTCCTGATCACCTATTTTCCGAGTGTATCGATGACCCTGCCAGCGCTGGCAGGTTTTGCAAGATGTCCCGAAGGCGCAACGCTCTGCCACACGCTGACGGGCCTTATAGGCGGGTAACCCCGCCGGCTACCCAAGGGAGGAAATCTGTATGTTGGGAAAGAAACTCATGCTGTCGGCCGGCGTGCTCGCCTTCGCCGCGGCATCTGTCTTCGGCGCACCGGGCGAAGTGAGGGCGGCCGACTTCACGGTCAAGGTCGCGTTCCTCGGCTCGCCGGAAGATGAGGATTTCGACGGCTCCATGGTCTTCAAGGACTACGTGGAAAGCCGGTCGAACGGCAAGATCGCCGTCGAAGTCTATCCGTCCGGACAGTTCTGCAGCAGCGAGAAGGAATGCCTGGAAAACCTGCATGCCGGCATTCTGGAGGTCTACATCACGACGATCGGCGGGTTCGGCAACGTCTTCGGTCCCGGCCAGGTGCTCGACCTGCCGTACATGTTCCCGAATGACCGGGTCGCGGAATGTGTCTTCGACGGTTCCTTCACCGACGAATTGCGCAGCGGTGTGCTCGAAGCCGGCATCCCAATGCGTCTGATGGTGATTTCGAACACCGGCGGATGGCGGAACTTCGGTACATCGTCGACGCTGATCAAGACACCGGAGGATGTGAAAGGCTTGAAGATCCGCACGATCCCGGCCGAGATCCAGCAGGAACTGGTGCGCCAGCTTGGCGGCAACCCGACGCCGGTCGCCTGGCCGGAAGTCTATACCTCGCTCGCCACGGGCGTCGTCGAGGGCACCAAGAACGGCATCACCGACATCATGAACATGAAGTTCCCCGAAGCCGGTCTGAAGAACCTGACGCTGGACGGCCACGCCTATATGGGGGCGCTCTGGTGGTATTCCGATATTGCCTGGAAGGAATTGCCCGACGACATGAAACGCATCGTCTTCGACGGCATGAACCACCTGAAAACCGTGACCCGCGCTTTCCCGATGCGCCGCTCGATTGAGGCCTATGACAATTTCCGCGAGGCCGGCGGGACGATCTACGTGCCGTCGCCGGAAGAAAAGAAGATGTTCCAGGAAGCCTCCGGCGGAATGCGCCAGTGGTACACCGACAAATTCGGGTCGGAATGGCTGGATAAGCTGGACGCGGCGGTCTCGGCATGCGAGGCAAGCGTCGACGCCGAATTCGCGGCGGCGAACCGCTAACGCATTTGGAGGCGGCCGGAGCGATCCGTTTGCCGTTTCTCGAATCGAGGCGCCGGCGGGCATTCCGCCGGCGCAACTTTGTCATCTGAAGGCACGATGAATCCAAAACCGGCAAGGATTGCGGTGACGGGCGTTGCCGTCATCGACTTCGTCTTCCAGCTCGATACCTTTCCAGCGCGGCCTGAAAAGTACCGTGCAAAGGACGCGGCGACCGTGGGCGGCGGTTGCGCGGCCAACGCCGCGGTCGCGATTGCCCGCCTGGGCGGCACCGCCCATCTTGCAGCCCGGGTCGGCGCAGATCCGATCGGCGACATGATCGTCTCCGACCTCGAACGCGAGGGCGTGGAGTGCAGTCTGATCCGCCGGCTCGACGGCATCCGCTCGTCGTTTTCGTCGATTTTTGTGGATGCGGCCGGCGACCGCCAGATCGTCAACTACCTGGACCCGCATCTGCCGGTCTCGGCGGAATGGCTGGAGGCGGTCTCCTTGCCGTCGATCGACGCGGTGCTTGCCGACACACGATGGCCGGAGGGCGGCCGTGTCATGATGGCGGCTGCCAGGGCGGCCGGCATTCCCGGCATCATGGATGCCGAGGCGCCGCTCGACGGCGCCGATGCCGCTCTCGAGCTGGCGTCGCACGTCGCTTTTTCGGCACAGGGCCTGCGGGCCTGGACCGCCCGTGACGACCTTGCCGAGGGCTTGCGCGTTGCCGCGGCCCGGCTCGACGCCTGGCTGTGCGTGACCGATGGCGAACATGGCGTCCTGATCGGGACGCCCGACGGCCCGCGCCATGTTCCGGCCTTTCCGGTCGAGGCCGTCGATACGCTTGGCGCCGGCGATGTCTGGCACGGCGCCTTTGCGCTGCGCCTCGGAGAAGGTGCGGACGCCGAGACCGCCGTTCGGTTCGCCAATGCCGTGGCGGCCTTGAAATGCACCCGGTTCGGCGGCCGGCGCGGGACCCCGTCACGCCGCGCGGTCGAGGATTTCATGAAGGAGGAAGCGTCATGCACCTGACGCCTGGAAAACTATGGGGCCTGCGGCGCATGGCCGATGCGAACGGCCGGTTCAAGATGACCGCGGTCGACCAGCGACCACCGATCAAGAAACCGATCGCCGCCCATCATGGCACCGACGAAGCGCCTTACGACGACGTTGCGCGCGTCAAAGCCCTCCTGGTCGAGACGCTGCAGGGCGAATCCTCCGCCATGCTGCTCGACCCGCACTACGCGATCCCGAAAGCCATCGACATCCTCGATCCGTCGAAGGGCCTCATCGTGACGCTGGAGGATTCTGTTTTCGGCGAACGGGACGGCGAACGCCTGTCGTCCGAAATCGACGCCTGGTCCGTCGGCAAGATCAAGCGCATGGGCGGCGACGCGGTCAAGGTGCTGGCCTGGTACCGCCCTGATGCCGGCGCCGAGACCTGCCGGCACCAGCAGGATTTCACCAAGCGCATCGGCGAGGCCTGCGCGCGCTATGACATACCTTTCCTGTTCGAACTGCTGGTTTATCCGCTGCCGGGCGACAGCGACACCACAAAAGACTACGTGGAAATGTCCGGAAAGAAGGCGGACCACGTGCTGGGTTCCGTTGCGGAGTTTGCGAAGCCGGAATACGGCATCGACGTCTTCAAGCTGGAAAGCCCGGTCGAGGCCAAGGCGGTCCCCGGTGTCGGCAATGCGGACTGGGAAGCGGTTCAAGAGTCCTTTGACGAGCTTGGACGGCTGGCCGGCCGGCCCTGGGTGATGCTGTCGGCCGGTGCCGGCAAGGGCGATTTCCGCAACATCCTGACCCATGCCTACCGTGCCGGTGCGTCCGGCTATCTGGCCGGCCGGGCAATCTGGCTCGATGCGTTCGGACACTTCCCGGATTGGCAGGCCATGCGGGGCGGCCTGCAGACCGACTCGGTCGCCTACATGCAGGATCTCAATCGTCTGACCGACGCCGAAGCCCAGCCGTTTGCCGAGCATGCCTGCTACGGCGGCAGCGGTGCCCGGTTCCAGCCGGCCGATGCCGGTTTTCGCGCCGGCTACGAAGGAATCTGACCGCGATGGCAACCACAATCGGTATTCTTGCGCTCGGCCGTCCGACCTTCGATGTGCCGTTTGCCGAGGAAATGCTCGCCCGCATGCTGGCTCGCCTGGACGCCGCGGATGCGGACCTCGTCGGTCCGCGCGCGTTGCTGATGGATGCGGAAGCGGCCCGCGAGGCCCTTGACGATGTCGGCTCGCATGACCCCGATTTTCTCCTGATCCTGCAGGTTACCTTTACCGATGCAGCGATGACCGCGGAGATTGCTTCTGCCTACGAGGGTCCGCTCGGCATCTGGTCCGTCCCGGAACCGCGGGCAGGCGGACGCCTGCGGCTGAACTCGTTTTGCGGGCTGAACCTGGCAAGCCACGCGCTCAGTCTTCGGGACCGTTCATTTTCCTGGATCTACGGGCATCCCGATGAGGCGGACATCGATACTGCGATTGCCGACCTCCTGGCCGGCCGGCGCTTGACCGATCGCCGTGACCCGATCGCCCCCAAAGCCGTCGAGACGGCCGCATCGGCGGCGATCGCGGCCAGCCTAAAAGAGGCAACGATTGCCTGCGTGGGGTTGCATCCCGACGGGTTCGACACCTGCCGCTACGACCCCGCCGCGCTCGCGTCACTGGCCGGCACCCGTGTCGAGACGGTGCCGCTCGATACCCTGTTTGAGACCGCCCACGCGGTCCCGGATGCGGCCGTGGCGCCGGTCCGACAGCAGGCCGAAGCCGAAATGGCCGGCCTTGCCGAGGTCGATCAGGATCAACTTGATCGTTCGTTGCGCCTGCGCGTCGCGCTCGACCGGTTCGTCGAGGAAAAACACGTCGATGCCTTTGCGGTCCGGTGCTGGCCGGAGACGTTTACCGAATATGGCGGCGCCGTCTGCGGCCCCGTCGCAATGATGGGCGAACGCAAGGTTCCCTGCGCCTGCGAGGCAGACGTCTATGGCGCGCTGACCCAGATCGTTCTGCAGCGGGTAGCGGACGCTCCGGTGTTTCTGGCCGACCTGGTCGACCTCGACGCCGGCGACGATACCGGTGTCGTCTGGCATTGCGGTCAGGCGCCGCTCTCCATGGCCGCGCCGGACTCCGCGCCGACAGCGACGATCCACACCAACCGAAAGATGCCGCTGCTCTACCAGTTTCGTCTGAAGCCCGGCCGGGTCACCTTCCTGCGCATCAGCCAGGCCCATAACCGCCCCGCAATGGTGATTGCCGGCGGCACCATGCTCGACCGGCCGATGGCTTTCACCGGCACGTCCGGTGTCGTGCGGTTCGACACGCCTGCGAGCGACCTGCTTGGCGCCGTGATGGACAGCGGACTGGAACATCACATGGCACTGGCCTACGGCGACCATCGCGATGCACTGAAATCCGTTGCCCGCTCCCTCGATCTGCCAGTCCAGGAATTGTGAGAACGGCCTGACGATGCGTTACGGAATTATCGGCTCCGGGATGATGGGCCAGGAGCATATCCGCAATATCGCGCTGCTGGAGGACGCCCGTGTCGTCGCGGTCGCCGACCCGCACGACGGCATGCGCGATGCGGCCCGCGCACTAGCCGGCCCGGATTGTGCCGGCTTTGAGGATCCCGCGCCATTGCTCGACGGGAACCTTTGCGACGCCCTGGTAATCGCAACGCCGAACGACACACATTTCGATCTGCTTCGGTCCGCGCTGTCGACCGACCTGCCCATTCTGATCGAAAAGCCGCTTTGCACGACGCTCGACGAATGCCGGACGATCGAGGCCCTTGGCGCGTCGCGTCGCGCCCCGGTCTGGGTGGCAATGGAATACCGGTACATGCCGCCTGTTGCCCGGCTCATTAATGCGGTTCGGGCCGGAACGGCCGGACGGGTGCGCATGCTCTCCATCCGCGAGCATCGTTTTCCCTTTCTGGCCAAAGTCGGGGACTGGAACCGGTTTGCCGACCGAACCGGCGGCACGCTGGTCGAAAAATGCTGTCATTTCTTCGACCTGATGCGCCTCATTCTCGGCGCCCGGCCGGTCCGCGTGTTTGCCTCCGGCGGCATGGACGTGAACTTCCTCGATGAAACCTACGAGGGGCGGCGGCCGGACATTCTGGACAATGCCTATGTCGTGGTCGACTTCGACGGCGGTGCCCGGGCGATGCTCGACCTGTGCATGTTCGCCGAGGGCTCCTATTGGCAGGAGGAGATTTCCGTGACCGGAGACCGGGCCCGCATCGATGCCAGGGTTCCGGGGCCGGCACGATTTTCCGCCGACGGAGCCGAACGCCATTCCGAAATCGTGGTGTCGCCGCGCGATACAAAACGGCCGGTCCACGATGTTGTGGCGGTCGACGAGACAATCCTGTCGGCCGGCGACCATCACGGCTCGACCTTTTACCAGCACCAGCGGTTTCAGCGCATGGTGGCCGAGGGCGGCGACCCCGAAGTCACCCTGACCGACGGAATGATTGCGGTGGCAGTGGGTGCCGCCGCCGAGCAATCGGCGCGCAGCGGCCAACCGGTCATGCTGCGCGATTTCGGAGCGGCTAGCCGGTAATGGGCGACACGACCGGGATCAGGCCTCGAGGCCGTCGAGCGTGTGTTTGCCTTCGCCGCCAAAGCGCGTTGCGAAGAAGCCGATGATAAGGCCGGCCAAGGCGCCTTCGGCGACGAACCAGAACGGCGAGACGATGCCGTTCACGCCTGACAGGAGGCTGGAGAGCACGGACAGCAGGTTGTCGTGGGCGAACAGCACGATCAGACAATTCATCCAGCCGCCGATCACCGGCGCCCGTACCCACCAGGGCAGCGGCAATTGCAGGATCGGGTGCCAGGCGATCACCCCGTAGACACCGATGATGGCCCCGAGCGTCGCATACCAGAAAAGCACGGCCCAGGGCAGGAACGCGTCGACATCGGGCAATGTGAGCTGCAAGACGCTGAACCCGATCGCACCGAGAGCGAGGCCGACCGCCTTGCCGACGGCGATCCGGGTCATGATCGACGGGTTTCCGAACATTGGGGCTTTCTCATGCAACGGGAGACCGCTGCCGCACGCGTCTCCGGTATTTGGCCGGCGTTCGGGGCCGGACGGGTTGTCGTCGCCCGGTCCCCTTTTCAGACAGGCACGTCGGCTATTGAGCGGTAACCGAGATTTTCTGGGTCTTACCTTTGGCGGCGTGGGATTTCGGAAGTTTGACGGTCAGAACACCGTTCTTGAACGTCGCATCGATCTTGTCGGGTTCGACTTCGAAGGGCAGCCGCATGGTGCGCTCGAAGGCGCCGTAAGACCGTTCGACGAGACGGTAATCCTTTTCCTGTTTTTCCGATTCCGTTTTTTTCTCGCCGCGGATCGTCAGCAGATCGTCAGTCAGACTGACATCGATTTCCTTGTCCTCGACGCCCGGCAATTCGGCCGTGACTTCGATTTCGGTTTCCGTCTCGCTGACATTGATCCGCGGAATCAGTTTGCCGTTGCCGGGACCGGAGGCCGGAAACGGCCACGCGTCCTGGCGGTGGAACTGATCGAAGACACGGTCGATCTCGCGTTGCAGATTCGTGAACGGATCGGCGACGCCTTTTTCATGGCCCCAGAGCTTTGGAAGAAGAGAATGTGCCATGTGAACAACTCCTCATCTGATGTTTTTGGAAGATGGCGCGACCCTATCGACGTGCCGCTGTCGCGCATTGACTCGAATCAACGATGCCGGAGGCGGGCGTCGTGGACGATGCGGCAGAAAATTTTGGACGCCGAGAAGATGATTCATTGCGCGGCGGACAAAAGGGGTTCGGGCCGAACGGGACACCGGTCGCATTCGGATGTCGGTATCCTGCCGTAATGCCCGGCGAGGAACCGGAAAATCACCGACAAAAAACCTTCACAAAGTCCCGCTAGACCAGCGCTCGTGGCGGCGTCGGCTATGATGCCATAAATAGTATTAGCGTCAGTATTTTATCTTACAAACTTCATATAATTCTTTCATATCTCGAGTATTTCAAAGTATCGATCCGGATCCGTTATCATAAAACTGTCAAGAAGACTGAATACGTCGTGGCGGCCGTCAATATTAACGGGCGCTGTTTTCGCGCGCCTTCCAACAGTTTTCACCCGGCCGCGCTGGTGCGGACCGGAAGCCATAGGGTCCACACATGTACACTTTGCAGATTCTCCACGCCTCCGATCTCGAAGGCGGCATCGACGCGATTGACAACGCGCCGAACTTCGCCGCGGTCGTCGACGCGCTGGAAACGGATGCGGAGAACCAGGGCATCGGATCGGTCCTCCTGTCCTCGGGCGACAATTACATCCCCGGTCCGTTTTTTAATGCCGGCGGCGATTCCGGGCTCGCCGACACCTATGAAGGTTTCTACAACGCGTTCTTCGGCCTGATTGACACGTCGGTTCTCGACCCGTCCGCCGACACGGACGGTGACGGCTTTTTCGACAACGACGAAATCCAGGCTCAGATCAACCTTGGCGCCGTGACCTTCGACGCGGTCTACACGACCGACGTCAACGGCGACGGGTTCAAGGACTACTTTGAAGAAATCGACACGTTCGAAGGCCGCATCGACATCGCGATTGCCAATGCGCTCGGCTTCGATGCGTCTGCGGTGGGCAACCACGAATTCGACGCCGGCACGGACGCGTTCGAAAACGCTATCAATTATGACAGCGAGGAAGGCAACAGCCTGTCCACCAGCCGCTATCAGGCCGAAGTGCCGGGCCATGTGAACTTCCTTCAGGAAGTCGACACGCCGGGCGTCCAGTTCCCGTACCTGACGGCCAATCTCGATTTCAGCCAGGATTCCGATGTCGGTCCGCTGTTCACCGATGAGATCCTGACCTCGGATGCCTTCCAGTCTGACCTCCTGAGCGCCCGAGACAACCCGCTGGATCCGGCCGAACGCGGCTCCGATTCCAACGATGCCAAGATCGCGCCGGCCACGATCATCGAACAGGACGGCGAGAAGATCGGCGTCATCGGTGCGACGACCCAGCTGATCGCGTCGATCTCCTCCACCGGCAACATCGACGACGTGTCCAGCCCGGGCACCAATGACATGGCCGCGCTCGCCGCCGTGCTCCAGCCGATCATCGACGACGTGCTGAACGGCTCCGACGACATTCCCGGCAGCGGCGACGACGTCAACAAGGTCATCCTGGTCAGCCACCTGCAGCAATTCGCGCTGGAAGAGGAATTGGCCTCGCTCCTGAGCGGCGTCGACATCATCCTGGCCGGCGGCTCCGACACCATCTCCGCCGACAACCAGGATCGCCTGCGCACCGGCGACACGGCCGACCAGCCCTATCCGCTGATCGTCAATGACGCGGACGACAACCCGACCGCCATCCTGTCGACCGATGGCGAATACTCCTATGTCGGCCGCCTGGTCGTGACCTTCGACGACAACGGCCACATCATCGAGAATTCCATCGATGAAAATGTCTCCGGTGCGTTTGCGACCGACGATCAGGGCGTGCTCGACGTGACCGGCGCCGCGACCGTCGAAGAGGCGATCGCCGCCTCCAAGAAGGCCACGGACGTTCAGAACCTGGCGAACGAAGTCACCAACATCGTAACGACGATCGACGGCGACATTGCCGGTGAAACCGACGTCTTCCTGAACGGCAACCGGCCGTCGGTCCGCACCGAGGAAACCAATTTCGGCAACCTGACGGCCGATGCCAATCTGGTGGCCGCGCAGGCCTTCGATCCGGACGTGCTGGTGTCGATCAAGAACGGCGGCGGCATCCGCGCGCCGATCGGCGAGATCGTCGACAACGGCGACGGCACGGCCGACCTCAATCCGCCGGCGGCCAACCCGCTGTCCGGTAAGCAAGAGGGCCAGATCAGTGAGCTCGACATCGATAACTCTCTGCGTTTCGACAATGGCCTGTCGATCGTCGAGCTGACGCCCGAACAGCTCAAGATCATCCTCGAGCACGCTGTCGCGGCGACCGAGGAGGGCGCCTCGCCGGGCCAGTTTGCCCAGGTCGGCGGACTGCACTTCTCCTTCGACCCGGAAGGCACGCCGCAGGAACTCGGCGACGGCGGTGCGGTGATCACCGTGGGCACGCGCGTTCAGAACGTCACGCTCGTCGACGAGAACGGCGTGCCGACCCAGGCCATCATCGAAGACGGCCAGGTCGCCGACGGCGCGCCGGCCTCCATCAAGGTCGTGACCCTCGACTTCCTCGCCGGTGGCGGCGACGGTTATCCGTTCTCTGAGTTTTCCGACGTCACGGATATCGGCGTCGGCGAACAGCAGGCCTTGTCCGACTTCCTGACGGCCAACCACCCCGAGGACGGCGACACGCCCTTCGACATCGAAGACACCAATGCCGGCCGCGACGCGCGCGTCCAGAACCTGGCGGAACGCAGCGATACGGTCGATGCCCCGATCGCGACCCAGGACATCCTGTTCGAGACCGTCGCCGAATTCCAGGGCGAGGGCGGCCGCGGTGCCTCCGAGGTCGTCGCCCATGAGGACGGCAAGCTTTATGTCACCAACGGTGAACAGGGCCGGATCGACGTCTTCACGATCCCCGGCGGCGAACCGGCCCCGGCGGCCGCGCTGGAAGCCGAGGCTGCCGAGCATTTCATCGACCTGACCGGCCTTGAGGGTTTCGATGGTGTCCAGTCGGTCGCCGTCAAGAATGGCGTGGTCGCGGTCGCGATCTCGCGGGCACCGGTCGAAAACACCGTGTTCGGCCAGACGGTCATGCAGTCTCAACCGGGCTTCGTGGCGCTGTTCGACGCTGAGACGAAAGAGCTCATTTCCACGATCGACGTCGGCAACCTGCCGGACCAGCTCACCTTCTCCGAAGACGGCAACACGCTCGTCGTCGCCGGCGAAGGCGAGAAGAATGCCGACAGCGACAACGATGACAATCCGCTCGGCACCGTTTCCATCATCGA
This sequence comes from Pseudomonadota bacterium, assembly GCA_038745065.1. Lineage (GTDB taxonomy): Bacteria > Pseudomonadota > Alphaproteobacteria > Rhizobiales > JANQQB01 > JANQQB01. The sequence goes on from JBCDLT010000001.1 coordinate 118,326, forward strand.
CGTGTCCGATCCGGCCAATCCGCAGGAGGAGCGGGTCGACTTCACCGCGTTCAACGGCCTGGAAGACCTGGCCCGTGACGCCGGCATCCGCATCCAGGACGGCGTCAGCTTCGCCGAGGACGTGGAACCGGAATATGCCGCGATCAGCCCGGACGGCACCACCGCCTTCGTGTCGCTTCAGGAAAACAACGCAATCGCCAAGATCGACCTGGCGACCGGCGAGACGATCGACATCTTCACGCTTGGCACGGTCGACTTCAGCAGCGAAAGCCAGCTCGACGCCAACAACGACGACGTCATCGACATCCGCAACTTCGACAATCTCGTCGGACTGCGCATGGCCGACTCGATCGCCACCTATGAAGTCAACGGCCAGACCTATGTCGTGACGGCCAACGAGGGCGACAGCCGCGACTTCGACGAGGCCCGGGTCGGCGAAGCCGCCGAGGACGGCCTGCTGGACCAGGCTCTGTTCGACGATCTCCTGGCCAAGGGCCTGATCGACGAAGACAGCGACACCGATATCGGCCTGGAACGCCTGACGATTTCGACGATCGACGGCGACACCGACGGCGACGGCGACATCGACGTGCTGCACGCCTTCTCGTCCCGCTCGTTCTCGATCTTCGACCATGACGGCAATCTGGTCTTCGATTCCGGGCCGGACTTCGAAAAGATCATCGCCGAACTGGCGCCGGAGCGCTTCAACGACGATGACGGGGACGACGGTCAGGACCGGTCCGACGACAAGGGTCCGGAACCCGAGGCGATCACGATCGGCCAGATCGACGACAAGATCTATGCCTTCATCGGCCTTGAGCGCGATTCCGGCATCATGATCTACGACGTCACGGATCCGGCAAACGCGTTCTACGTCAACTACATCCCGCCGCAATTCGTCGACGACACGCCGGAGGGTGAGATCGCGCGCCACGGACCGGAGATCATCACCTTCATCCCGGCCGACGAGAGCACGACCGGAAACGCACAGATCGCGGTCTCCTACGAGATCTCCGGTTCCACGATCGTTTATGACGTCACGCCGGCGGCGCCGTTGCTCTCCATCCCGGAGATCCAGGGCGCCGGCCATGTCTCGGACTTCGAAGGCCAGTTGGTTCGCACAACCGGCATCGTGACCGTCGTCGACAGCAACGGCTTCTTCGTCCAGGACGCGGAAGGTGACGGTGACGATGCGACGTCCGACGGCATCTTTGTCTTTACCGGCAGCGCGCCGGCCGTTGCGGTCGGCGATGAGGTCGAAATCCGCGGCGAGGTCCAGGAGCGGGTTGCCGGCGCCGGCGAATTGTCGACGACGCAGTTCTCGACGCCGGAAGTCACGGTCCTGTCGTCCGGCAACGATCTGCCGGAAGCCACGATCATCGGCGCCAACGGCCGCGCCGCGCCGACCGAGGTGATTATCTCCGACGACGAATTGCCGGTGAACCTCGTCGACGAGCCCGGCGACTTCAATCCGGATGTCGACGGCATCGACTTCTACGAAAGCCTGGAAGGCATGCTCGTCACCATCGACAATCCGGTGGCGATCTCGGTGACCAATCGGTTCAACGAGACCTGGGTGGTGACCGACGACGGCGCCGGGGTAACCTCGCCGACGGGCGGACTCAATGACCGCGGCGGGCTCAACATCAATGCCGATGCCGACGGTTTCGGCGATCTCAATCCGGAACGCATCCAGATCCAGTACGACAGCGGCATCCTGCCGGGTTTCGATACGGATCTCGTGACCGGCGACGATCTCAGCGACATCACCGGTGTGGTCGGCTATTCCTTCGGCAATTACGAAGTGCGCGTCAGCGAGGCCTTCGATGTCGAGGCGCCGAGCACCAACACGCAGGAAGTGACGGAAGTCGAGGGCAACAACGACCGGCTCAGTGTCGCGACCTACAACGTCTTCAACGTGACCTCAGCCGAAGCCGATGGCGACGCTGCACAGATCGCAGCACTCGCCCAGCAGATCGTCAACAATCTGGGCTCGCCGGACATTATCGGCCTGCAGGAAATCCAGGACAACAGCGGTGTCGCTAACGACGGCACGCTGGATGCCGACGAAACCCTGCAGGCGATCGTCGAGGCGATCGCATTGGCCGGCGGACCCGAATACGCGTTCGTCAGCGCCGTGGTCGACGAGGATGGAGAAACCGGCGGCGTCCCAGGCGGCAATATCCGCAACGCCTTCCTCTACAATCCGGAGCGCGTCGAGGCGAAGGAGATCGTCACGCTCGAAGTCGACGAACTGACGGATCTCGGTGTCACCGATCCGACCACGTTCGACGGCACCCGCGACCCGCTGCTCGGCGTGTTCGCGTTCAACGGTGAAGACGTGACGATCATCAACAACCACTTCACGTCCCGCTTCGGGTCGGAGCCGATCTACGGCGCCAACCAGCCCTTCCTGCAGGCCGGCGAGGCCGAGCGGGAAGCCGAGGCTAAGGCGATCAACGAAGTGGTCGATGCGATTCTGGCCCAGAACGCCGATGCAAAGGTCGTGGTGCTGGGTGACCTGAACACGTTCGAATTCACAGACGAACTGGCCGAAGATCTGCCGGGTGTCGGCGACGAAAAGGTCCTGACCAACCTGATCAACCAATTGCCGGACGACGAGGCCTATACCTTCGTCTTCCAGGGCAACAGTCAGGTGTTGGACCATATCTTTGTCACCGACAGCCTGCTTGACGGCGCCGAGATCGACGTCGTGCATACCAACAACGACTTCCTCAACCCGGCCTCCGACCACGAGCCGGTGGTTGCCAGCTTCCTCATCGAGGCGGTCGACCAGCTCATCGTCGGCACAAATCGGGGCGACGACCTGGTCGGCGGCAACGGCGACGATACGATCATCGGCCGCGGTGGCGGTGACGACATTGCAGCCGGAGCCGGTGACGATGACATCGAGGGCGGTAATGGTGGCGACGACATCGATGCCGGTGACGGCGATGACGAGGTCAACGGCGGCAATGGCGGCGACGACATCGACGGCGGCGACGGCATCGACACGATCGACGGCGGTAATGGCGGCGATAACATCGACGGCGGCGACGGCGACGACGATATCGAAGGCGGCAACGGCAACGACGACATCGATGGCGGCGACGGCAACGACACGATCGAGGGTGGCAACGGTCGCGACGACATCGAAGGCGGCGACGGCGACGACGACCTCGGTGGCGGCAACGGACGGGATTCGCTGAGCGGTGGCGACGGTGAAGACATGCTCGACGGCGGCAACAACAACGACCGGCTGTTCGGCGGGGCCGCAAACGATCTGCTCACGGGCGGTAACGGTCGGGACACCTTCGTCTTTGAACTCGGTGACGGCATCGACATCATCACCGACTTCGAATTCAACCGCGATACGATCGACCTGACGGCCATCGACGGCATCGAAGCGATCCTCGACATTGCCGGCCTCTTCCAGGACGGCGCAGATGCGGTCATCGACCTTAACGGCTCTGACGAGATCCGTCTGGAGAACCGGGACATCAACCTCCTCGACGACGACGATTTCCTGTTCTGATTGAGGAAACACGCGATGCGCCGCGGCTTCGGCGGCGGCGTTGTCTGGCCCGGCATGCGCCGGGCCTTTTTCATTTGCACTGCTCATCATGGCGCCTGAGAGAACCAGAAGCGCCGCGGTCGCTCGTTCGCGGCCTGTCAGGTCCGATTAACGGCCTGACGGGGGATGTGTTGCGGTGTACGGTCCTTTACCGCCAGACCGGGTTCCACCACGGATTTTCTTTGACACACGTATCAGGACCAGAACGGACATGGGCCTCCTTCACGTTTCCATCAATGCTGGCCATCCAGAGAATGTCGCCGGCTTTCTTGCAGAGGTCATGGGCGGCCGGGCCTTGCCGTTTCCCCCCTTTCCGGACTGCTGGATCGCCTTTACCGAACGGGACGATGGTACGGTCATCGAGGTCTATCCGCTCACCCACACGCTACGCGCCGGCGAAGCACAGATTGCCTGCGATGTCGGCACGCCGGTCGTTGGACGCACTTTTGTGCATGCGGCAATCGCCTCTCCGCTGACACGCCTCAGGATTTCAGAGCTGGCGGATGCGGAAGGTTGGTTGGCAAGAACGTGCAATCGCGGTCCGTTCGAATGCGTGGAAGTCTGGCTTGAAAACCGTCTTCTTGTGGAAGTGCTCGATCCGGCCATGCAGGAGGATTATCGGAGCGGCATGACGGCAGACAAATGGGCGGCTATGTTCGGGTTGAGCTGACCGCCCCATCGTCTCTTTACCGGGCCTTCGTTTGAGGCATTTCGGCTGAGTCCGCGACCAACAGGGCACCCTGGAACCGGCCGAACCAGGACATGGTTCGATTTCGACAGCTTAATTTAGAGAAAAATTCAATTTTTTGGAATAGTCAGTCTTCAGATCGTTTTGGAGATTTACATGCCATACCTTTTCAATCCGTTTCATGGACAAATAAGTCGCGGCACCTGGTGGCTGTCGCAATTGGTGATTTTCGCGCTGGCGGTCGCGGGGTTGTTCGTGTCGGCAGCCTTCCTCGCCGATCCGGGTGCGCCAAAGGGCGCGCGTAACGACGCCGAAGTCGCGATGTTTGCAGTCGTCTTTGTAGCGATGATCTACTTGAACTTCTCGACCTGTCTGAACCGGTTGCGCGATACCGGTCGCAGCGGTTTCTGGTATCTCGCCTTCTTCATGCCGTATGCCGGAACAGGCTTGATGATCTATTTTTGCGGGATCGAAGCCGGACAGGGCGGCGACCCTATCGCGCGGGACCCGAGACCGTCCAGAACAAGCCACGCGTTTGAGCCGGTCCGTCCATCGCCACCGGCACAAAAACCCAGACAGCGTTTCGGCGCCCAGGGGCATGCATTCGGCCGCCGATAGCCGAAAGAGCAGCGACGGGCACCGGGATCGCGAAAGCGAGAGCCCGTCCTGCGGCCACATTGGCGCAAGCCGGCATCGGTCATTTGGTCAGCACCGGAACCGGTATCCGCTCCCGGCGATGATAAGGCAGGGTTGAGCACGTCCTGACCATCGGGCGCCGGCGACAGCGGCAACGCCGAAAGGGCCGGCATATAGCGCCGGCCCTCCTTCATGTTGTCGCTTCGCTTGGGCGGATGCGCCGTGTCGACAGCGCACCTTGCCAGCCGTCGGATCAGCGGGTCAGGTAGCCGCCGTTCGCGAACAGGGTCTGCCCGTTCGTCCACTGGCTGTCGGGAAGGGCCAGGTAGCGGACCAGCGGCACGATATCCTGCTCGGTTCCGAGGCGCTTTTCGACTGAAAGGTTGGTCGCATAGGCAACGGATTGCGGATTTTCCTCACCATGGAAGAACGGGTTGTCGAGCGGACCGGGCGCGATGTTGTTGACTGTGATGCCGCGCGCGCCGAGCTCCTTGCTGAGGCAGCGCCCGAAATCCTCGACCGGGGCCTTGGTGCCGGCATAACCGGCATATCCCGGTGCGGCGCCGGCGGTGAGCGATGTGCCGATATTGATGATCCGCCCGCCGTCCCGTAGCCGCCGTGCCGCCTCGCGCATGGAATAGAAGGTCGTTTTGGTGTTGTCGTTGACGAGCCGCTCGAATTCGTCGTCCGTGAAGTCCGCCATCGGTTTCTTGATGATCGTACCGGCGGTATTGATCACAATGTCCGCGCCGCCGAACTCTGCCTCGGCCAGGTCGTAGAGCGCCTTGACATTGGCGCTTTCGCCCAGATCGCCTTGAATGAGAGCTGCTTTGGCACCGGCTTCGCGCACCATCCGGGCCGTCTCCTCCGCCTCGCCGGCAGTTTCGGCGCGGTGGTAGTGAACCACGACATTTGCACCCATTTCGGCCAATGCCGCGCAAAAGGCGCGGCCCTGATTGTTGCGCGCGCCGGTCACGATGGCGACCTTGCCCGTGAGCGGGCGGGAAGCGGGCGTCTGTCCAGACGCGGCGGTCGTGCCGAAGGCCGCGGTGGCGCCGAGGCCGGCCAGCCCGAGATTACGCAGCGCGGTGCGGCGGGTTGGGTTTTCAGGTTTGTCCGTCATCGTCGTTCCTTTCGGTTTCCGGATACCGGAAGGGCCGGGGATCCGGTTTGATCGGGGCTTAAGGGGCAGTGTGTCCGTTCGATGAGGGAGATATAGCCATCAAAAAATCTGCTTGAACTTCCAAAAAATTGCTCATAATCATCAAAAAAACAGATGGATAAGACGTGCTTGAATCGGTCACGCTGGATCAATTGCGCATGCTCGTCGCGATCGATGAGACGGGCAGTTTCACGGCTGCAGCGAAACGCGTACAGCGTGCGCAATCCGCAGTCAGTCACGCGATCCGGTCGCTTGAAGCGGATATCGGCGTGCAGCTCTTCGACCGATCGACCCGCCGGCCGCTGCGCACGGCGGCCGGGGATGCGGTGCTCGCAGAAGCGCGGATGGTGCTGTCCCGCGTCGATCACCTCAAAGCGCGGGCGCGCGGCATGGCCGCCGGCATGGAAGGGGAGATCGCGCTTGCAGCGAGCGTCATCGCGCAGCGGGACGCCCTGCTCGATCTGCTCGCGATGTTTCGCGCCGAGTTCCCGACGGTCGGCCTGAGGCTTTTTGTCGAGGAAATCGGTGGCGCGCCGCAATTGGTTCTGGACGGACGCGCCGATCTCGGGCTGGTCGGCAAACCCAGTCTGAGCGCGCAGGTCTTCGAACCGCTCGAAGCGGTCGCCGTCGGCTTTACCGACGTCATTGCTGTCGCCGTTCCGGATCATCCGCTGGCCGGGATCGGTCGGCGCCTCACCGAAGCCGACCTGGCCGACCACCGCCAGCTCGTGCCCACAAGCCGTGCCTTGCCGCGCTATCCCAACCGCATGGTCAACGATGTCTGGGAGGTTGCCGACCTGAGCGTTCGGCATGCCATGATCCTGCGGGGCCTCGGATGGGGCACGGTTCCCGAATACATTGCGGAAGCGGATCTGAGGGACGGGCGGCTTGTCGCGCTCGACATCTCGGCCCGGCCCGAAGAAGCGATGCGCGTCCCGCTATTTGCCATCCACAGGAAGGACGTCGCGCCGGGTCCGGCAGGGCGGTGGTTGATCGAGAGAATGCCGGAAGTGTTCTAAGCGATAGACCGGGTGCAGGCAGACTGCTGCCGGAGCTCGCTGAAGCGGTCAGAATGGAATCCGCTGCCCATCCCAGGCAAAGACCTGTCCGGTGTCGCCTGCGTCCAGACCGTCAAGAACCGATAATAGCGCCCGCGCCGACCGCGCCGGCGTGAACAGCCCGCCGTCCGGCACATTGCCCTGGAACGGCTCGGACAAGGCCGTATCGACGGTGCCTGGATGCAGGCCGACGCACAGCGCCTGTGGATTGCGCCGTCGAAGCTCGATCGACAGCGTGCGGATCAGCATGTTGAGGGCGGCCTTCGAGGCGCGATAAGCGTACCAGCCGCCGAGCCGGTTGTCCTCGATGCTGCCGACCCGGGCGGAGATCGCCGCAAAGACGGATTTTTGGTTTCGGTCGAGCAGCGGCAGGAAGTGCTTGGCGACGAGCGCCGGGCCGATCGTGTTCAGGCGAAACACTGTTTCCATCGTCGGGGCGGAGAGTGTGCGCCATGTCTTTTCCGGCGCGAGGCCGTCGGGTCCATGCAGGATGCCTGTCGCTACGACGACCAGTCGAACGGGGAGGGCGGCCGCACGGATCGTCGCCGCGGCCGCTTCGATGCTGGCCTCGTCCTCCAGGTCGAAGGCGAGTGAATCGGGCAGTCTTGTGTCGGGTCGACGGGAGAGGCGAAACACGCGCGCGAATGCGGGGCTTTGTCCGGCGTTGTCCGCCAGTGCGCCGCCGATGCCGCCCGTTGCGCCGAGAACGACCGCGCATCCGTCAGGACCGAATGAGGATAGCGTCAGGGCGGTGTCCTCGTCGTTCATGCCTGGGCCCGTTGTTCTTCCAGGATCGTTTCCGCGATAGCGGTGCCGCTCTCGAAGGCGGCTTCGACGCGGGCTCCGAGACACCAGTCTCCGCCGGCAAAAAAGGTACCGTCGGCACTTCGCAGGAACGGTTCTCCGAGCGGGGTCGTCGTCTGGGCAAAGCGCCAGCGATGCGCGACGGCGTGGACGGGTTCCGGAGCCGTCGTCCCGAAGACCGTTGGCAGTTCGGCAACAAGCCGGGACGCGATCGTATCGAAATCCTCTTCAAGATGGGTGCGGCTCCAGTCCGGCCCTCCGTGCACGACCCAGCACTCCTGATTGGCCGTACGGCCGGGTTTCGATGTCGTGCGTGCCGCAAGCGCGATCGGACCATCCGTCAGCCGTTTCATGTCGAAACCGGGCTTGAAGGGCACGGCAAACGCCAGCATCAGGGCCCAGCACGGTGCGATCGCGACAGCGTCGAGGGCGCGGCCCATGTCGGGAAGCGCAGAAGCAAGGGCGCTGGCCTGCGGCGCCGGCGCCGTGCAGACCACAAGATCGAAGAACGGAGCGATGTCCGACGTTTCGGACTGCGCCCGCCAACCGGCTCCGTCCCGGACCAGTCCGGTCACCGGCGTGCCGAGCCGCAGATCGAGTCCGGCGGCAAGCGGTTTAACCATGCCGTTCATGCCAGGCGTGCCGACGAACCAAGGCGTGTCCGCCGGTTTGTCCTCAGCGCCGCGCGGCTGCCAGGGCGCGGCGGCACCGTTCGCCACTGCATCGTCCATGAATGCCTTGAATGCCGGCGAACGTGCGGTCGCGAATTGCGCGCCGTGGTCGAAGGCACGGCCTTGGTCGGCGCGCCGCGTTGCCAGGCGTCCGCCGAGCCCGCGGCTCTTGTCGAACACGACCGGTTCAAGGCCGGCGGCATGCAGGCGGGCGGCGCAGGCAAGGCCGGCCATGCCGGCGCCGATCACGGCAATACGGGGAAGCGCAGTCAACGGAAACGTCCTTGCAGATCAGAGGAAGGCGGTTGGCGCTGGTACAAGGTTTGTGCGGCGAACCAGAGTGCCCGATGGCCCCGGTCAGGTCCAGGCAAGCCGGACAAACAGTCCAAGGGCTGCGAGGATCTGGGCACCGTTGATCCACACGGAAACCCGGTGCAGCCGCTCAAAAGAGCGTTCCGCATCGGCGGCTCCGGCGAGCATCCGATCCCGGTGACGGTTGATGCGCGGCATCAGCATCTGGCGGGCTACGACAGCCCCGAGCGCGATGAGCAGGGCAATCGCAGCGCCGAGCGGATCTCCCCAGACAAGGCCAAGCGCCGCGACCAGGCCGAGGCCGCCGATGACCAGGTAGTAGACCGGAAAGACCCCGCGGATGAACCGTCCGGCGATGGCCTCGTCCAGCCGAATGAAGATCAGGGGGGCCATGACGAACGAAAAGAAGGCCATGGCGCCGAACGTGGTTCCGACAGCAAGAAGGCCGGTGATTTTCAAGAAGGTTTCCATCGTAGCACGGATACGCGCTGTGCCCGCGATTGGATCGGAGGGCAAAAACCTGGATGCACCGGCAAACCGTCCGCCCCGTCTCCTTACCGGTCCCGTCCGAGCTATGGCGCGGCATCGGGTCCGTGGCTTTGGCCGGATGCCGGATCGTAGCGCCCGCCGCCCAGGCGCTCGTGGCCCCAGGCCATGATCGCAAGGAGCACGGGTTCAAGCGACCGGCCCGCCTCGGTCAGCGTGTATTCGTGGCGGACGGGATTGTCCTGATAGGCCTCGCGCCGCACGAGGCCCCAGGCGGTCAGCCGTTTCAGACGGTCAGACAGGATGTTTGTCGGGACGTGTTCGGCGGCGTTCTGCAACGCCTGGAACCGGGTCCGGCCGTGCCACATCAGGTCGCGCACGATCAGCAAGGTCCACTTGTCGCCGACGATTTCGAGCGTGCGCGCGATCGAGCATGCCGACCGGAACTCGTGTTCAGTCATTGCCTTATTGGTCCTGTCCTGCCGGTTCAATCCGCCCGAGAGTCCTCATCATTGCCAAGTCTACCTTAGTGCATTGCATTTTTAAAGTGACTGTGTAGAGTAACTTTAATTATGAAAGCCACTTTATTCCACTGAACCGCGAAGACAAAAGCCCATGGACAGGACCCTACTGGCCCACGCCGCTGCCGCCGCCGCGGCCCTGAGCGCCGGTACGGCGGTCGTCGCCACGCGCTACGTGGTCGGCGAGACGGATGCGCTCTCGCTGGTCTTCTACCGCTATCTGGTCTCGGTTCTGTGTTTTCTGCCGATCCTGCCGGCGCTCTGGCCGCGCGAGGGGATAGGGAGTGGCGAAGGGCTGAAGATCGCCGGCTTCGGCATTCTTTTCTTCGTCCTGTTTCCCTGGGCCTTCAACGCCGCACTCGAAATCAACCCGGCTGCGCGCGGCGCGGTGGGTCTTGCGACCATTCCCATCCAGACCTTGCTGGTCGCAGCCGCCTTCGGCCGCGAGCGCATGACGATCCCCAAGGTGGGCGGCGCCGTCACGGCCTTCCTCGGCATCGCAATCGCCTTCGGTCCGGCCGCGTTTGCGTCCGGCAACGGCAACCATTTCTACGGCGATGCCCTGATGCTCTTGGGCGTTCTGTGTGCCGCGCTCTATTCGGTGTTCAGCCGTCCGACCCTGATGCGCCACGGGCCGCTCTTCGTAACCGCGTTGGGCATGGCCTTCGCGGTCGTCGCACTCGCGCCGGTCGTCATTGCGAAGACCGGCCCCGTGATCCCAACCTTCACGACCAGGGGCTGGCTGGCCGTCCTGTTCCTGGGCTCCGTAGCCGGGACACTGCAATTCTCCCTCTTCATGTGGGCCCTGCGCCGTCTGCCGCCGACCACCACGGTTCTCTACCTCACTCTCAATCCGATCACGGCAATGGTGCTTGGCGTGATGCTACTCGGCGAGAGCGTCACTGTCGAACTGCTGATCGGCATGGCTCTTGTGCTCGCCGGCATCTATGTCGGCAGCGGTCTTCATGAAGCCTGGAAACGATCGACGGCGTGAGAATTGCCCATCGGGCTGCCACTCTCTCACGCACGGAAACGACAGTTGGCATTGGTCTTGTTACCCGGAACTGAGCTTCACGCGCGGTCGATACCGCCGGCGTTGCCGCTGTTCGGTCGGGAGAGATCGACGGATCCGTTCGGATCGATTCTTGGCTAGTGTTTTGCATTTCCATGAAATGCTGCTTCGAGCCCAACCTGTTCATTCTTCAGGGCGCGGCTAACGGCTCCTTCGCAAGTCGAATAGTCGGGGCAGTTGCAGCAGGGTGATGTCAGGTCCTACTCGGAGCGGCGCCCTCCATCCGGGAAGCATTTGTCACGCAGAGCGTATTTGTCTGAACCTGCCACGCTACAGCGCAGCCCGCATTAGCCGCCGTTGGCAGCGCTTGCTCGAAGTAACCTTGCGGCGCCTGTTCCGCAGACGGATCCGGGACCGCGCACTTCCCGCAGTTTTTCTTGAGAGTTTGCGTCAAAGGCGCCTGGGCCTGTGCGTCGCTCATGCCAGGCACAAATCTTCGATTTTTCTTTGAACCGTTCCCTGCGCCCGCACGACTCATGAGCAATCCGGCCTGCTGGTCGATCCGCAAACACTAACGCACGAGGCTAACGGACATGCTTACGACATCGAACGATACAACCCATCGCGGCAGCGCGGTTGGCGGCCCATTTGAGCCGTTCACTCCGGACCAATCCCGTATGAAAAATGCGCCAATAGATCGGTCACAAGATCGCTCCACCCTAGTTGGCTCGCAACGGTTTGCGCTTGCTATCGAGCAAGCCAAGCACACTATGTCGCTGGCACCATGGCTGCAGTACAGTTCTAATCCAGAATTGGAACAAGCAGCCGCCGAACGGCAGCTCAAGCACCAAGTCGCCGCCGCACTGGATCAGGGGTTTGTCCTGCACGATCCACGTTTCCCCGAGTTTTGCCGACTTGATAAGCACAATCAATTTGGTTTGGTTAATCCTGACAACCTCTATTTCTTGGCCAGTATAGAAACACCCGGAACCTATGTGATCTACGGCAAACGCGGAACCAGCGCTGATTTGCAGATCCAAGTTGGCGCAGGCGAACCTGGCTTTAGCGAAGACCTGACCAGCCCCATCCCCGTCAGTGAAATGGACTTAGGCGACTTATCAGTCAAGCGGAACGGCGAATTTACCATCCTCATCAGTGAAACCGAGCCCTGCGACCTAAAGACCGGTGAAAACTGGCTTTGCAACACCAAAGGGAAGCTGTGCGCAAACAGCATCTTGATCAGAGAAAGCCTGATGGACTGGGACACGGAAACGGGCGGCACGTGGCGGATAGAAAACATTGACACAGTCGGCAAACCCTATCCGCTGCCTACCCCTGAGCTTGTAAACCTGCAATACGAACGGGCGGCGAATTATTTGACTGGCTCCACTAAAGGCTGGAATAAATTCGTCGAACAACTCAGGGTCAATTTGCCCGCTAATCATATGAGCGCGCCGCGAGAGACCGGGCAAGGCTTGCCAGGGCAATACAACTCTGCCGGTCATTTCCAAATGAACAATGACACGGCGATCATCATCACAGTGGAGGAGTCTGACGCAAGGTATCAGGGCATTCAATTGGGTGATCTCTGGTTCAACGCCCTTGATTTTCGTCGTCGGCAAACAAGTCTAACGACCAAACAGGCGTATCAAAGTGAGGATGGCAAGTATCGCTTTGTGATCAGTGCAAAAGACCCCGGCTTTGAAAACTGGTTAGACCCAGCCGGCGCCTCTACAGCTTTCGTTTTCATGCGTTGGCAAGGCATATCTCAGTGCCCCGAGGGAAAACCAAACACCCCAAGAGCCCCTGAAACGCAAGTCTTGCCGTTTCATTGCCTTAGCGAAGAGCTGAAGGGTGAACCTGATTTTTCGCCAGAGCAACGAAAGGAACAACTCGCCGCCCGACACGTGAGCGCGCTGAAGATTCCACGAGGGTTCTAGGGTTATTTAGAGGAGCTCGAGCTGGGTTCGCTAGAAGGTGAAGAACTTGGCCGAATATGATTTTTCAGTCGACGGCTTTGCGGACAATAGGTGAGTGTCCGCAAAGTCTTCACCGTTGGTATAATGCATCGCACCGAGAAAGCTTGGACCATGCCCTGCCGGTGAATTCAGCGAGTGACATGAGCGCCTGCATCCGACGCACTTTCTGGCCACGAACAGCATCGAATTTTTTCATTGGCAAACGGCTTCCTTGGTTTCATTCTTTGCCGAGAATCTTTGTCGGGAGGCTGCCATGAGCGTGGACCCGAGAGTATCCGTCTGGGCGGAGACCTATAACCGGGACGGCTATGTCGGCGGCGTGCCGATCATCTCCGAAGCCGAAGCGAGAGAGCACCGCGCCAGGATGGAATGGGGGAAGGTGAACTCGGGGCTTCCCTGCACTACAAGTCCAAGATCCACACGATGCTGACCATGTCCGCCAGACCAAACACGACCCCGACACGGCGACGCTGGTGCGCGTTAAAGACGGCTACCACCATTTCGGCGTCGACGTTCCCGCGACCAGCGATCTCGACCCCGCCGCCGTTAAGCGCCAGGTAGAGCTTGAAAATCTCCATGTGGAAACCGCCGGGACGGCTTGATGCCGGTTTCACAAGTTACTGCCCGTCCAGGCGACAAGTTGCGAGCGGATTGAGCGCATTTGCGCTGGTCCATTGTCTGCCGGGTTTTGCAGGCGGGGCCCAAGCCGCGAAGGGAACGATGCTACTCGACGACTTTTCAAGAACCGACCTGATCTCCGCGCGCGGCACCGCGTGGCGCGGTGTCAGCGACCGGGTGATGGGCGGCGTGTCCGACGTGCGCATTGCCCGTGAGACCATTGCGGGGCGCGCAGCCTTGCGGCTTACCGGAACAGTGAGCCTTGAGAACAATGGCGGTTTTGTTCAGGCGGCGGTCGATCTCGATCCGCAGGGTGCGCCCGTCGACCTCAGCGACTTTGCCGGGTTGCGCCTCACTGCACGGGGCAATGGCGAGGCCTATTCGGTACACTTGAAGACCGCCGACACGGCGCGGCCCTGGCAATCCTACCGCGCCGGCTTCACCGCCGATGGAACCTGGCGCACGCTCGACCTGCCGTTTTCCGGCTTCCGCCCGCATCGCGTCGAGGCGCCGCTCGACACAAGCCGGGTAAGGCGCCTCGGCCTCGTTGCGATCGGACGGGAATTTAAGGCCGATCTCGCCGTGGCCGAACTGCTCTTTTATTCATGAGCGGTAACGGCGCGTTGTGCGGCCCTACCAGCCCCGCGTGCCCGGCGCCCCCTTGAAGGGACCGACAACCCGGCTGGTGATCCAGCCGCCGTAAAAATCGCCCTCCTGTGCCTGGACCTTTTCGTCGCCGACATAACAGGCATCGACGCGCGACGCATAAAACGCGAGGTGATCGCGGATCGCCGCATAGGCCGGTGTCGGGTCCGGATAGCTCCAGCCGGCGTCTTCGGACCGCCTGCCGTCGAGCACGATGGCCCAATACCGGGCAACGCCCTTGAATTCGCAGAACGACTGGGTGCGGGTGAGCTCAAGCACGCCCGGCACGATATCCGCGGGCGGGATCGTGTAGACCGGCGGATGGCTGGTTTCCAGGATCCGGTGGCCGGCAATTGTGTCCGCGATGACCGTCCCCGCGAACTCCACCCTGAGCCGTTCCGCGACCGGCTCAAGGCGCGGCGGTCGCGGATAATCCCAGACCGATTCCTGACCCGGTCCCGGCTCGATGCGTTTTGGCGTGGCGAACATGGGCCCACTCCGGCTTTCCCGTTGCACGATGCAGGGAATACGGACGGCGACGAGGTTTCGATCAAAAAACCCGTCCGGTCGAGGTGCCGCGCGCCTCATATCCCGGCATACCAGTCGTAGCCGCGGTCCTCCCAATAGCCGCCCTTGCCGCCTTCGATCCTTGAGAAGTCGTCGATCAGGTCGATGGACCGCACATATTTGGCCATCTTGTAGCCGAGCTGGCGTTCGACCCGGAGCCGCAGCGGCGCGCCGTTGGCGATCGGAAGCGCAGCCCCGTTCATGCCGTAGGCCAGGATGGTCTGGGCATGGAAGGCATCGACCAGATCGATCGTCTCGTAATACTTGAAGGCGCCAGACAGGCCCTGTTCGATCGTATCGAAACAGCGCAGGAGCACGAAGCGGGCGGACGGCAGCGGCCGCACGGCGTTCAGGACGACGGATAGCGGCACGCCGGTCCATTCGGCAATGCAGCTCCATCCCTCGACACAATCGTGTCTTGTGATCTGGGTGCGGGCCGGCATGGCCTTTAGCGCGGCAAGACCGAAAGACGTCGGTTTTGCTACCAGACCGCCGACCGAGAGACGATACCCGGCAAAGCCGGTCGACGCGAGCGCCTGGTAATCGCCATCGGGCGGAGACGTCACGCCGTTCGGCCGCATCGGTTGGCGGATCTCGGATCGGGAGAATTCCCGAGCAAGAGAATCGCCGCCGATCAACAGGCGCTGCGCCCGATAGGTCAGATAATTGGCCGACGCCATGACAGAGCGCAGGCGGTTGTCGGTGTCCTTCAGGCCGTCGAGCCCATTGCATCCGGACACGGCCATGCCGGTTCCCCCGATCAGGGCGGATGTCAGGAACCGGCGTCGGGAAAGGAGCGCGCGCGTCATGCCTCGTCTCCTTTCCCGGTCTCGACCCGGATCCGGCCGGTCAGCATCGACCGGATTTGTTTGACCGGTCCGGCAGCCAACACCATCGCCATGTGCACGACGAAGAAACCGACAAGCAGGAGCATTGCGAGGAAATGAACGGTCCGCGCGGTCTGCCGGCCGCCGAACAGATCAGTCATAAACGGAAACGCGGCATTGGCGCCCGGCGACATGGCCAGCCCGGTCGCGATCATAACCGGCATCAGGACAAGTAAAACGATCGCGTATGAGAGCTTTTGCAGAACGTTGTAGCGCGCGCCGGAGTGAAATCGCAGCCGAATGTGGTCGGCGATATCGCGCGGCAGCGCCTTCAGGTCCTGGGCGGATGGGATCAAATCGCGCATGAGATGCCCGTTGGCCAGGCTCGCAATGAGCCACACCAGAAGCGTGACGACGAAGATCCAGGCAAAGAAGAAGTGAATGATGCGGCCGGTCGCCAGATCCTGGCCGGACGGCATAATCGCCCAATCCGGAAGCGCGCTGAAATCGGGAAACAGCGACGATCCGGAAAAGCCGAACAATCCGGTCGTATCGATCCGCCATCCGAAGATATCGGTTACACCGCGATAGGTGCCCGCACTCTCCTCGGCGCCGATGCGGAACACCGCATTGTCGAAGTCGAAGCCGGATTGTTCGCCGACATACAGAACCGGATGGGCGTTGAAGATCTGCAGGCCGGACAGGAGCAGGAAAAACAGGCAGACCGCCCAGGTCCAGTGGGTGGTGCGGGTCCAGAGGGAATGGCGGTGGACGAGGCGCGTGCCGGGACGCTCCGCGGGTGAATACCGGGGCCTTGGCATGGGAGGATTCCTTTCCGATGGATGTACTGTCGGCAGGAACGGTCGATCCGAGGAAAAAGTTTCATCGCGGAGCGCGCTGAGACCCCGACTTCTTGCCAATGCTTTCGGACAGACCGCAGGTGCGCTAGAAAAACCGGGTAAAGGCCGAAGAGATCACTTGTGTCGACGCCGCATACCCTGGCCCGTCTGCTTTCCCGGATTGCCCTGCGCGACCGGGCGGCCTTTGATTCGCTTTACGATCTGACGTCCGCGAAACTTTTTGGTGTTGTTTTTCGTCTCCTTAGGGAGCGGACCGATGCCGAAGACGCCCTGCAGGACATCTATGTCAAGATCTGGCATCGGGCGGACCGCTATTCGGTGTCCGAGGCCAGTGCGATGTCCTGGATGATTGCGATTGCGCGCAATCATGCGATCGATCGGCTGCGGGCGCGCCGCCGGGGTCACGGGCCGATCGATGAGGCAACCGAGATCGCCGATGCGGCCCCGTCTCCGGAAGCCAACGCGGTCGCCGGGTCCGAACGCGCCCGGATCGATACTTGTCTCGACCGGCTGGAGGCCGACAGGGCGCAGGCGGTGCGGGGCGCCTATCTCGACGGTCGGAGCTACCAGGAACTGGCCGACCGCCATGAAGTTCCGATCAACACGATGCGGACCTGGCTGCGCCGCAGCCTGAAGAAACTGAGGGAATGCCTGGAAGAATGAGCGACGAGGCGGAACTTCCCCCAAGACCGGACGACGACGCGCTTGCGTCGGAATACGTCCTGGGCGTGCTCGACGCGGACGAGCGACGGCAATGCGCGGAACGCATCGCGCGCGACGCCGGATTCGCGCTGCGCGTCGCGGAATGGGAAAACCGACTGTCCGGGCTCAACGAGGGTTTTGAGGAACAGGTACCGCCGGCCGGCGTCAAGGCGGCGATTGACGGGCGGCTGTTCGCGCCCGCGCCAGGCACCGAGCCCGACGGCTTGCAGGCAATCTGGGCAAGCCTTGCGTTCTGGCGCATCCTGTCGGGGTCGACGCTTGCCGCGCTGGTTGTCCTGATGGCGCTGATCGTTGCCCGGCCGGATCTGCCAATATCCGGTCCGACGCTCGTGGCGGCCCTTGCCGCCGAGGATACCGATGCCCGCTTTCTGGCGCTCTATGACGGCACCGACCGCACTCTCCGGATCAGGCGGCTGGCCGGCGACCTGCCGGCCGACCGGGACCACGAACTCTGGTTGATCGCCGAGGGCGCCGATCCGGTTTCGCTCGGTCTTGTCGGGACCGAAGACGCTGCGCCCCGACCGGTCTCGGACGCGCTGCGTGCGACGTTCGCCGAAGGCGTAACCCTTGCGGTCAGCCTGGAACCGAAAGGCGGCTCGACCACGGGCGCCCCGACCGGACCGGTCGTGGCACTCGGGCCGGTCACCCGAATGTAAAAAAAATTTTCCGGCGCCTGAAACTTCTTCCGATCGTCTCCCGTTACTGCCCGTGTTCCGCCCGATACGGGCATCACACAAAACGGAGACGTATCATGTTCAAGACTGCTCGCACCCTCGCGCTTACCACCGCCATCGTCGTTGCTGGCGCGTTTTCGGCCCAGGCCGGCAATCCGGAAGTCGGCGGCGCGCCGATGTTCGCCACCAAGAACATCATCGAAAATGCCGTAAACTCCAAGGACCACACCACGCTGGTTGCTGCCGTCAAGGCCGCCGGCCTGGTCGAGACCCTGCAAGGCGATGGACCGTTCACGGTGTTCGCACCGGTCAACGCGGCCTTTGCCGACTTGCCGAAAGGCACGGTCGAAACGCTCTTGAAGCCGGAAAACAAGGCGCAACTGACCAAGGTCCTGACCTGCCACGTCGTCTCGGCAAACGCCCTGTCGAAGGCGATCAACAAGATGATTGCCGACGACGGCGGGGCCCATCCCGTCAAGACGGTCGGCGGTTGCGAACTGACGGCTATGCAAAAGGACGGCCGCATCATGATCAAAGACGAACAGGGCAATGTCGCCAACGTCACGATCGCCGACGTCCAGCAATCGAACGGCGTCATCCATGTCATCGACAAGGTGCTGCTGCCGGCGTCGTAAGGAGGGTTCTTCCGTCTGATCGGACTGAGGGAAAAACGGTGCAGGGCATTCTGGAGAGGGAGTGTCCTGCACCGTTCCGTTTCAGGCCCCCGATTGCCGTGGCAGGTCTTCGGCAAAACGGCCCTCACGGACGCGGCGCAATGTCCCTTCGATTTCGCGCCGGCGGGCGTCCGTTTGCAGACGGGCGCCAAGGTCCTCAAGGCGCAGGCCCTTTGTCTCGATCACCGGGAGGCCGGCTACCGTAAGTCCGTCGAAACGCGCCGTCAGTGCCACCTTCTTACGGACTTGGTGCGGTTGGAAATCGTCGAGCGCGTCCGGCGTAAGCGGTTCGCCGACGACAAGGGCCCCTGCCTCGACTGCGCTGGCGACGAGCCGCTCGCCGGCATCGGACCGCACGACGATGCCGTTGATGCCGGCATCCTCTCCGGTCGGGCTGCCGCCGGGCCAGACATCGGCAGCCACGATGTCGGCCGCCTCGCCCAGCGCGTCGGGACAGAGCTTGCACCGCGTTTCCAGTTCCCAGCCGGCCTCGTCTTCCCAGAGCTCCAGGTAGGTTTTTTCGAACGCCCGTCCGTCGTGGGTTTCGACCCGGGTCCGCCCCGGATTGCCGTAACCGCGGTACCGGAACACGCTGACGTCATCTTCCGGTATCCCGAACTCGTCGAGCAGCGACCGGGATTTGCCGAGCCGGGATTGTCCGCCGCACACCATGGCAAGCCGCAGGACGCACAGCCGTGCAATCCGTTCATCCGCCTTCGACAGGTTTTGCACGGCGCTCAGGTCGCAGGGTTTGGCAATCAGCGCAAACGGACGCCCGCGGGACAGCGCTGTTTCCAGCCCGGCCAACGGTGCGACGGGACCGTAGCGCGATCCGGCGTGCCGGATGACGGCCGCACGGTCTTCGCTGATCACCCACTCGCTGCGCATGGGCCGCTCGGGATCGGCGCGCACATGCAGCACAAAATCCACCAGCCCGCTGTCGATCGCATGGGCGCCGAGCGCGGTGAGCGCGCCGCCGGTTGCCGCCTTGAAGCGAACCTCTGCATCGCCGGCCCAGGCATAAGCCATGCTGGAAAAGGTGCCCCAGACCGGGTCGGTCCGCGCGCCGGGATCGAAGCGCGCTTCGACCGCAACGCCGGGACAGGCCGAAAGAACCATGGTTTCCTCTTCCGGCGGAAACCCGTCAGCCGGAAACGGTCTCAGGCTGCCGGCCGGTGTCGCTGCCATGCGCACCCGGCCGCCCGTCGCCGCCTCGCACAGGCCGCAACCGATGCAGAGGCCGGATCGTACGACTTCTGCTATGGACCCGGCGGTCCGCGCCCGGTGCATTTCGGATGAGCCTGTGTCCATCTGCGCGTTCTTTCTTTTTTGTCGATCTGTTCGGCCGGACAGCCGGTGACGTTATCCGGATTTCACATTGGCCGAGTACTGGCAGCGCGAGTCAACTGCCGAGACGACAGGCGTGGTGCCGGTTGCGTGGCGCCTCCGATGCGGCTAGCCACTTTAGTTTCCCGGGAACGCCCGGCCCGCGAGACGGAGACGACCTGATGCCGACCCAAGCCAAAAAAGCCGTATTCTGTGTGTTCGACGGGCTCCGTCCGGACCGGGTGACCGAAGAGCACACGCCGAATCTCTGGCGTTTCGCCAATGCCGGGACTTGGTTTCGCGAAAGCCGGTCGGTGTTTCCCTCCGTAACGCGGGTTGCCACGACCAGTTTCGCGACCGGGTCGAAGCCGCAGACCCACGGCATTGTCGACAATGCCTTCTTCCATCTGCCGGTGATCGGCGACCGGCCGCTGGATCTGTCGAACGGGGAACACATCGCCGCCGCCGAGGCCCATCATGAGGGCCGCTTCGTTCAGGCCCCCGGCGTGGGATGCGCCCTGGCCAAGGCCGGCAAGACCTATTCCGTTGTGCATACCGGATCGATCGGCTCGACCTATCTGGTCAACCACCGGGCCAGGGCGAACGGGCATTGGACGTTTTCCGTTCACGGCGCCGGAGCGACGCAGACACCGGAAGCCGTCGAGACCGCGATCGCCCGGTTCGGGCCGCTGCCGAAGAGCAAACCCCCGAAGTTCGACGAAGTCGACTACGGCACCCGGGTCCTCATCGAGCATGTGCTGCCCGAACGACGGCCCGACGTGGCCTTGATCTGGTTCGCCGAGCCGGACACCGCCTATCATTATTGCGAAATCGGGTCGCCCGATTCAGTCGAGATCACCCGTCAAGTCGACCGTCAATTCGGTGCCATACTGGAGGCGATCGCCGCCACGCCGGATGCCGACGAGACGCTCGTCGTCGCGATGAGCGATCATGGCCAGATCGCCACGCTCGAGGAATTCGACCTGTTCGCTACCCTCACAGAAGCCGGCTTTCCGGCAAAGAACCGGGTCGAGGACGGCATCGAGGTGTTCGCCACCCGCGGCGCGGCCGTCGGCCTCAGCCTGCGCAATGCCGACAAGGCGGCGCTCCCGGATCTTGCCGGTGTGCTGATGGACCTGCCGGAGACGGGCCTCATCTTTTCGCGCAACGCGTTCGAGGCGGAAGGCCGCATTGCCGGCACGCTGCCCTATTCGCTTGTCGGGTTGGATCACGAGCGGGCACCGGACCTCGTCTGGGTGGCGCGGTCTTCGCTGAAACCCGACCAGCATGGTCTTGCGGGCTCAGGTCTGTTTACCGGCGGCGTGCCGGTCGGCGGCGGCATGCATGGCGGGCTGAACCCGCATGAACTGAACACCATGCTGGCCTTCGGCGGCGCCGACCTGCCGGGCCTCGGTCAGATTGCCGATCCGGCCGACCTGACCGACATCGTGCCGACTGTCTTGACCCTGCTTGGCGTTGCCGTGCCGCCGACGATGACCGGCCGGCCGCTGCCCGCTTTGACCGGCGGAGAGCGGCCGGAGCCGACCGGTGAAACCGTGTCGTCGGGGCGGGGATCGTTCGAACAATCGGTCAGGATCGCCACCGGAGGACCGCGGCCTGTTGTCCTGAGCAGCGGTCGCGGGCTCTGAACCCAGGCACCGGATCAGCGGTGCACGGCGATGACGTCGCCGTTGTCCAGGCCGACCGTGAAACGGGTCGCGCGACCGCGGCCTCGGACGGCGATCGCCTTGTCGATGCGGCCGGGCAGGGCAATGTCGGCAAGCACCTTTGGACCGGTCGATCCCAGTTTGACGATCTTCAGGCTTCGGCGGTTGTCGGAGGGCAGGGCAAGCTCTGGCCGGCCGTCATCATCGACATCCGCAATCGCGGACAGGCGCATCTCGCGGGCGCCGATCTGGTGGTTTGAAAAGCCGTAAAGCGCACCCCTCTGGCGCAAGGTGCCGGATGCCAGATCATAGAAATAAAGCGTCCCGCCGATATGCGGTGTCCGGACGAAAGCGATCATGTGCCGTCCGTTTCCGGCGAAGTCGGCAATGCCGGCAATGTTCAGCCAGCGATTGGCGCGGCCGATGAACGGCGTGGTGGCGACTTCGGAAAGCGTATCGCCGGCAAGCCCGTAAACCGTCACAGCCGCCCCTTGCGTGACCGATGCGCGAATGGTGACGACTTCGATCGTACCGTTGCCGTCCAGATCGACCAGGCGCGGCGTCCGGTCTTCAAAGACCTCCGTTTCCGGCAGTACGAGCGTGTAGGTCTTTCCCGCCCGGCTGCGGACCTTCAGGATGCCCGCCTCGACCGCATCGCCCAGGATCGCGTGGCCGTACCGTTTTGTCGGGCCCTCGTACCAGGCCGCTGCCAGATCGCCGTCCTTCGCGGCGCGGCCGACAAGCCCGTCCGGCAGTCCGTTGGGAGCCAGGCGCCCGGATTCAGCAACAATGTCCGGCGGCATGGACGCCGGATCGACAGGTGACGTGCGCCAGACGTCAGACGCCTGAACGGCGCCGGACAAGAAAAGCAACAGGATCAGGACCCGGACGGGTAGCATCGAGATGTCCCTTTCGTTCAAGGCTGGCAATTGTCGAGAGCCCGTGGGGCCGGGATGTGCGTAGCATTGGTACGGCGCCGGATCGACCCGCTGACATAAGGGAAACCGTTACGCGAAAATGCCGGAACTCTCAGGGTGTTTCGGTCACGCCTTACGCGATCGTGACGGGCTGTGAGCAACCATGGCAGCGGGACGGATGCACCAACCGAAAGCCGGTGCGGGAGAATCACAGTAGTCGCCGAGGGCCTATGCTGGGCTCACACGTCGTTTTGATCTCGAAAGGCTGCATGTGACCGCTAAAGCGCGAGCTTCTCTCTATGAACTTTGCTCAGGGTGTTGTGAGCGAAAAACACTTTAAATCAGAAGGTTAGATGTAATTTATTGAGTCAGAAATTGCTACTTTGAATAGCAAACATTCAGAAATCAATTGATTCTACGCAGAAGGGGCCACGTAGTGCTTGAACACGAGACTCAACTCCGCTAGCGGTAAAATCATCAGTAAAAATAACGGGGTCGGGAGGTTGGGTGTCCGCCTGGTGTCCGAAGGCTCGGGAGTATTGCCAAGGTGGAATCGACGAAGCCAGCGCGCGAAACTGAACGCGCATCGGCTGTCCGGACATCGGCCGGTTCTCTGAAGATCCTATTTCCTTACGTCAAACGCTATCGCACACGGTTTGCGGCCGCCCTTGTCGCCATCGTGGTCTCGGCAATGGCGATCCTTGCCTTGCCGGTCATGCTGCGTGCGCTTGTGGATCGGGTGTATGAGGATGCCGGTCAGGGACTTTCGGATGCGCCGTTTTGGGGCCTGCTGGCCGTGGCCGGGCTGCTGGCTGTGTCCAACGGGTTCCGTTTTTATCTGGTGACTGCCCTTGGCGAACGCATCGCCGCCGATGTCCGCAACGCCGTGTTCAGCCATGTGATGGGACTTGGCGCGCCGTATTTCGATATGACGCGGTCCGGTGAAATCATGTCGCGGCTGACAGCCGATACATTCGAGATCAGGGCGGCTGTCGGCGGCACTGCGTCGGTCGGCATCCGCAATCTCATCCTTTTGGTCGGCGCTACGGCCATGATGGCCTATACCAGCCCGGAATTGACCGGCCTCGTCGCGATTGTCATCCCGTTGCTTGTGGGGGTGACCTTCTGGTTCGGCCTGCGCGTGCGTGCGAGTGCCCGGTTCGCGCAGGAGACGCTGGCCGAGGCGTCCGCCTTCGCGTCCGAAGCGATCGAAGCCGTCAGAACCGTTCAGGCCTATACCGATGAGGACCGGACGGCCGGCCGCCACGCATCCGCCGTCGACCGGGCCTATGCCGCGGCGCGCGCCGCAATGGCGGCTCGGGCCCGGCTGACATCCGCCATGATCTTCCTGGTCTTCGCCAGTGTTGCCGCGATCTTGTGGGTCGGGACAGTTTCGGTCTTCGACGGCGACATGACCCACGGCACGCTGAGCCAGTTTCTGTTGTATGCGGTCGTTGCCGCGGCGGCGCTGATCGAGCTCGGACAGGTCGGCGGAGAATTGTCGCAGGCCGCCGGCGCGGCCGAGCGCCTTGCGGAAGTGCTGGAAACCGAGCCCGCGATCCGCAACCCGTCCTGTGCCGAAGCGCTGCCCGGACCCGGCGATGCGCCTCGGGCCGCGTGCATCGCGTTTCAGGATGTGCGGTTCAACTATCCGGCCCGACCCGACATACCGGCGCTTCGGGGCGTTTCCTTTTCGGTGCGAAGCGGCGAAACGCTGGCAATCGTCGGGCCGTCGGGTGCCGGCAAGAGTTCGATCTTCCAATTGCTCACCCGGGACTATGACGCGACCGCAGGCACCGTCGTCCTGGAAGGGATGCCTGTTCGATCGCTCGCCCTGCAGGCCTTGCGGCGCCGCATAGCAGTCGTCCCGCAGGAACCCTTCATCTTTTCGATCAGCATTGCCGACAACATTCGCTACGGGCGCCCGGACGCGGATGATGCGGAAGTCGTCACGGCGGCGCATATGGCAAACGTCGATGAATTTGTGTCAGCGATGCCGGCCGGATATGAGACCCGTCTCGGCGAGCGCGGCGTCCAGCTTTCCGGCGGCCAGCGCCAGCGCATCGCCATTGCCCGGGCGATCCTCAAGGATGCGCCGATCCTCTTGTTGGATGAAGCCACCGCGTCGCTTGACGCCGAAAGCGAAGCGCTTGTGCACGCTGCGCTGAACAGCCTCATGCAGACCCGCACAACCCTTGTGATCGCGCATCGCCTGGCCACCGTGATGGCTGCCGACAGGATCCTCGTCATGGACAGGGGCGCGATTGTCGATGAGGGCGATCACGCGACGCTGATCCGGAATCCCGACAGTCTGTATGCACGCCTTGCACGCCTGCAATTCGCGCAGGCCACGGCAGATCGCGCCGCGACGGACGCTGCCTAGCAGTACAAAAACAATTGACCTTAACGGACTCGGGCCGGCCGCGACCGAAAGTCCGGATAAGGTGCAATCTGACATTAGAGATTGAATTGCGGTGTGGTGCCCGCTTGAATGGAAACGAGTTTGCACGTTGCGCACTCGCGAGGCCGACCGCCGTGACAGGAC
Source organism: Pseudomonadota bacterium (assembly GCA_038745065.1). Classification (GTDB taxonomy): domain Bacteria; phylum Pseudomonadota; class Alphaproteobacteria; order Rhizobiales; family JANQQB01; genus JANQQB01. Next base: position 143,272 of record JBCDLT010000001.1, read on the forward strand.
TACGACGCGCCGCATTCTGGATCCTGGTCGTTCTGGTCGGAACCGCCGCGTCGCCGGGTGAAGCGCAAACGCCGCCGGGTTTTGTCGGTTCGGCCACCTGCGGAACCTGCCACAACGACGCGTATCGGGCCTGGTCGCAATCGCACCACGCCTGGGCGTTGAAGCCGGCCGCTCCCGATACGGTGCTTGGCGATTTCGACGATGCCGCCTTCGAGCACGGCCCGGTTCGAGCGCGTTTTTCCCGCGACGGGGATCGTTTTGTCGTGACGATGACGGAAGCGGATGGATCGGTCGCCGATCACGTCGTCCGATACGCGGTAGGGGTCGCGCCGCTTCAGCAATATCTGGTCGAGGCGGAAGGGGGCCGGTTGCAGGCGCTGGATGTCGCCTGGGATACCGAACGGCGCCGCTGGTACGCGCTTTATCCCGACGATCGGTCGCGACCTGGTGACGGCTTCCATTGGACCGGCCCCTACAAGAACTGGCAGGCGCGGTGTGCGACCTGTCACCAGACGGGATTTGAAAAGGCCTACGATCCGCGCGATCGCACCTATGCTTCGCGCTGGCAGGAAACCACTATCGGCTGCGAGGCGTGTCATGGTGCGGGCAGCGCTCACGTGGCCTGGGCCCGCGATCCGGGCGGCTTCGACGCCGCCGCCTTTGCGGATGTCAGTTCGCGCGGATTGTCGGTGGTGTTTCCGAAAGCGGCCGGTCGACAGGAGGCCGAATTCAACACCTGTGCCGGGTGCCATTCACGGCGCGAGGCGCTTGACGCCGACAGCGTGCCGCCGGGTTCGCCCTATCACGACCATTATGCGATCGCGCTGCTGCGCGACGATCTCTACCATCACGATGGACAGATCGATGAGGAAGTCTACGTCGCAGGCTCTTTTCTCCAGTCGAAAATGCACGCGCGCGGCGTGACCTGCGGCGATTGCCACGATCCGCATTCGGCTGAGTTGAAAGCCGCGGGCAACGCGGTTTGCACCCAATGCCACAATCCCGACGGCCGCCCGGACTTCCCGACCCTGAAACCGGCGGCATACGACACGCCCGCGCACCACCATCACGTCGCCGGCACGCCGGGCGCGCAATGTGTGTCCTGCCACATGCCGGAAAAGGCCTACATGGTCGTCGATCCGAGACGCGATCATTCGTTTCGTGTGCCGCGTCCGGATCTGACCGTCAGCATCGGCACGCCGAATGCCTGCAATGCCTGTCATGCCGATCGTGATGCCGCCTGGGCCGCCGCCGCGGTAAAGGCCTGGTACCCGAGCGGACGCGCAGGCATGCCGCATTTCGCCGAGACCTTTTATCGCGCGCGCCTGTTTCCCTCGCCGCAGACCGCCGCGGCCCTCGCGGCGATTGCCGACGACGAGGATAACGCGGCAATCGTCCGGGCTACCGCGGTCGCCGAGCTTCGAAACCGTGTGTCGCCGGAAATGGCACAATCCTTGTTGCCGCTCCTGGCCGATGCGGAACCGCTGGTGCGGCTGCACGCGGTCCGGGCGCTTGAGCGCGCGCCGGCCGGTCTGCGCGGCAGATACATTGCGCCTCTGATCGCTGATCCCGTTCGGGGAGTTCGGCTAGCCGCGGTCCGTGCAACACTCGACATTGCGACCGTCGGTCTCACGCCGGAAGAAAACGCGCTGGTGAGAGAAGCGCGCCGGGACTTCCAGGTCTCTTTGCGGTCGCGGTTCGATTTCCCGGAGACACATTTGCAATTGGCCGGTCTTGCGCTGTCGCAACGCAACGACCGGGCGGCGGACGCCGCGTTCTCCGAAGCGCTTCGCCTTGACCCGCAGCGCATCGAAGGCTGGATCGAACGGGCCGGCATCGCCTTGCGGGCGCGCCGACCGGCCGCAGCTGAAACGGTGCTGACCAATGGACTAACCGCCAATCCGCGATCGGTCCCGCTCCTGCAGAACCTAGCGGCGCTCTATCTTGATACTGCACGCCTCGACACGGCGCTCGAGACGCTGCGAAAAGCGCGCGACCTCGAGCCCTTCGATCCAGGCCTGCGCGTCGACATTGCGCGGCTTCACTATTCCACTGGCGACACCGAAGCGGCGGTTCGCGAACTGAACGATTTTCGATCGCGCGGCGGCTCGTCGCCGGCGGTCCTGGAACTTCTTGCCGCCGCTCACATCCGGCGTGGCGCACTGGAAACGGCCCGGCGCATCGCTTCGGAACTCCGTCAGGCCTATCCCGCTCACGATCCCGAGATCGATGCGGTACGCGCTTTGTTGGGGCTACGTTAGCTGTGAATGCTCATGAGTTGGGTCCGTCTTTTTGCTGCCGCTTTTACAGGCCACTCTATCGCAAAGGTGGTGATCGTTGCCGGTTGCATCCGTTTTTCGTTTCCTGTACGATCGACGTCCAATACAGTCAAATACAAAAAAACTTGTAAAAATGACATGTTCAGAGCCGGAATCTGTGTCAAAAAGCATGGAATCCGGCATTGATTTCTTATTCAAAATTATCAAGCAACTTTAGATCCTTATGGTTTTTCTTATCAAAGCCGATATTTGTTTTTCGGTTCCACGCGTTCACAGTTGATTGATCGAATTAATAGTGTCATGTTTAGCTGACAGCAATCCAGCGTTGATGAGATTGGAGGAGGCTTATCCATGCGCATGGCACTATCGCTCATCGGCCTGTGTGCGGCCCTCACGGTCGGCGCCGCTCAGGCCCAGACCGAAAAGCCGAACATCTTGGTCATCTGGGGCGACGACATCGGACAATCGAATATCAGTGCTTACACCTTCGGTCTGGTCGGATACCGGACGCCTAACATCGACCGTATCGCCGCAGAAGGCATGATGTTCACCGACTATTACGGCGAACAATCCTGCACGGCAGGGCGCTCCTCCTTCATTATGGGACAGAGCGTGTTTCGAACGGGCCTGTCGAAAGTCGGGCTGCCCGGTGCCGACCAGGGCATGCGCGAAGAGGATCCGACCATTGCCGGTCTTCTCAAAGCCCAAGGCTACATGACCGGTCAGTTCGGCAAGAACCACCTGGGCGACCGAGACGAACACCTCCCGACCAATCACGGCTTCGACGAGTTTTTTGGAAACCTCTATCACCTGAACGCGGAAGAGGAGCCGGAAAACGAAGACTATCCGACCGACCCGGCCTTTCGCGAACGGTTCGGTCCGCGCGGCGTCATAAAGTCTGCTGCCGACGGAGAGATCGAGGATACCGGGCCGTTGACGCGTAAGCGCATGGAAACGGTGGATGAGGAAACGGTCGCCGCGGCCATTGACTTCATGGACCGCGCCCATTCCCAGAACACGCCGTTTTTTGTCTGGTGGAACGGCACGCGCATGCACTTTCGGACATACGTGAAAGCGGAATTGCGGGGCATATCGGGTCAGGACGAATATGCCGACGGCATGGTCGAGCACGACCGTCATGTCGGCCAGCTCCTGGACAAGGTCGACCAGCTCGGCATCACCGACAACACGATTGTGTTCTATTCCACCGACAACGGCCCGCACATGAACACCTGGCCGGATGCCGCGCAGACGCCGTTCCAGGGTGAAAAGAACACCAACTGGGAAGGCGGCTGGCGGGTGCCGGCCATGGTTCGCTGGCCCGGCCGGATCGAGGCCGACACGGTCACCAACGAAATCGTGCACCATATGGACTGGTTACCCACCTTCCTTGCCGCGGCAGGTGTTCCCGACATCAAGGAACAGCTTCTCCAGGGCGGCGTCCAGGCGATCGGCCGCGAATACAAGGTGCATCTCGACGGTTACAACATCCTGCCGATGCTGACCGGCGAGACCGAGGACAGCCCGCGCAACGAAGTCTTCTACTTCTCCGACGAGGGCGATCTGACCGCCTTGCGCTACAACGATTGGAAGGCGATCTTCCTGGAGCAGAAGGCGAGGACGACCCTGCGCGCCTGGATCGAACCCTGGACTCCCTTGCGCGTTCCATTGATCTTCAATCTGCGGCGCGATCCCTACGAGCGGGCCTACTTCACCTCCAACACCTATTACGACTGGCTGCTTGACCGGGCCTTCTTCCTGGTGCCGGCGCAGGCTTACGTGGCTCAGTTCCTCGCAACATTCGAGGAATTCCCGCCACGCCAGAAAGCCGCCAGCTTCTCCGTCGACCAGGTGCTTGAAAAGCTGCAGGCCGGCGGCGGCTCGCGATAGCCGAGGGCTCTTTGTTGCCGCCCGGTCGGATTTGTCCTCCGGCCGGGTTGCGCTAACATACGACGCGTCGGGTCAATCTTTGTCGGCGGATTTGCCGGCGATCCGGCGTGGTGCGGGGACTGGGGTCCGGTCGCGATGCAAGGCGTCTATTCACAATACAGGTGGCGAAGGCCGCGCCGGACACAGCCGGATGCGATGGTGCCATGACAGAAACCCTGTCCCGGGTCCTCGACCTCAAGGCGCGCATGGAACGCTCCATCATCGGCCAGGAAACCGTTGTGGATCGCTTGCTTATCGGCCTGCTGGCGAACGGCAACCTTTTGGTCGAGGGCTTGCCGGGCCTGGCCAAGACCCGGGCCATCAAGGCGCTTGCCAAAAATCTGGTCGCTGATTTCAGTCGCGTCCAGTTCACGCCGGACCTCTTGCCGTCCGACGTGACCGGGACCGAGATCTATTACACCGCCGACGGCAAGGGCGAATTCCGCTTCGAAGCGGGGCCGATCTTTGCCAACATCGTGCTTGCCGACGAGATCAACCGGTCGCCGGCCAAGGTCCAGGCCGCGCTTCTGGAAGCGATGGAGGAGCGCCAGGTGACGGTCGCCGGCACGACGCACGCCCTGCCGCCGCTCTTTATGGTCATGGCCACGCAAAACCCGGTCGAGCAGGAAGGCACCTATCCGCTCCCCGAGGCGCAGATGGATCGTTTCCTGATGCATGTGCAGATCACTTACACGTCCGTCGAGGACGAGGTGCGCGTCATTCAATTGGTGCGCGGGGAGGAACGCCGTGCCAACGGCCACGACGAGGTCGATTACAAGGCAGATCGGGACCCGGACGACGGGCCGGTTCCGCAGGAGGCCGTGTTCGACGCCCGTCGCGAAATCGCCGACATCCATGTGTCCGACGCGATCGAACGCTACATGGCCGACCTGGTCTATGCGACCCGAACCCCGGCCGCTTATTCGGAGGATCTGGCGCGCGGGATCGAAGTCGGCGGGTCGCCCCGCGCCTCGCTGGCGCTCGATAAATGCGGACGGGCGCACGCCTGGCTGAACGGCCGCGACTTTGTCGCTCCCGAAGACGTTCGGGCGGTCGTGCACGATGTATTACGGCATCGCCTGATGTTGAGCTACGAGGCCGAGGGTGAAGGTGTAACGGCCGACGCGGCCACCGACGAAATCGTCCGGCAGGTCGCCCTGCCGTGACTTGATGGAAAAGGGGCGCAGAACCGGCGGAAACAGGATGGAGCAGCCCGGCGACGAACGCATCCATGTGACCTTCGATCATTTGCGGCGGCTTGAGGGCCGGGCGCGAAACCTCAGCTTTCTGCCGCGCCAGCCCTCGCGGTCGGTTCTGAACGGTCGCCATGCGTCGCGCATGCGCGGACGCGGGCTCGATTTTGAGGAAATCCGCACTTACCTGCCAGGCGACGACATCCGGTCCATCGACTGGAAGGTGACGGCACGCCGTGGCACGCCGCATGTGCGTGTGTTTAACGAGGAACGCGACCGCCCGGCGCTGATCCTCGTCGACCAGCGCATGACGATGTTTTTCGGTTCCGTTCACACGATGAAATCGGTGACGGCGGCCGAGGCCGCGGCGCTCGCGGCCTTCCGGATTCGCGATGTCGGCGATCGCGTCGGCGGCATCGTCTTCGCCGACAGCCGGAGCAAGTCTTTTCGCCCTGAACGCAGCCGCCGGGCCCTGAACGCGTTTCTGAATGCGACGGCGGCCATGAACCGGAGCCTTGCGGCCGACCGGGCGGGGGGCGACGACACCGCCTCGCTTAACGAACCGCTTGCCCAGGCCGCCCGGATGGCCGGACACGATCATCTTGTGATCGTCATCAGCGATTTTGTCGGCTTCGACCGGGAAACCGACCGCATCCTGTCGGCGCTCGCCCGACACAACGATCTGGTGCTCGCCATCGTGCACGATCCGATGGCGCGGGAATTGCCGCGCGGATCCCGGATCGTCGTCGGCGACGGCCGGCTCCAGGTGCAACTCGATCTCGGCGACCGAACCGTCGTGCGCGCCATGCAGGATGTGGTGCGCGAGCGGTTCGACGCGGTGCTGGCGTTGCAGGCGAGGGCGGGCGCCGCGGTGTTGCCCCTGCACACGGGCGCGGGAACGGTCGATCAGATGAACCATTTGTTTGGCCGAACGGCGCGCGCGGGCATCCGGGGCAGGGCAAGGAGCTGATGTCCGAGACCCAAACGGATACCCTGATCGATCTCCTGAACCGCCTCGAACCGGTGCATGTGCCCGACCCGGTCTCCTATTCACCGTCCGGGCCCGGCTGGAGCGTTGTTGCAGCGATCGTCGTCGTGGCCGCGCTCGGCGCCGCTTTTTGGGCGTGGCAGCGCTGGCGGCACAATGAATATCGCCGCGAAGCGGCACGGGCACTCGATGGCGTGAGCGTCGGTCCGGCGCCGCCCGCCGAGCGTCTCGCCGCGACCGCGTCGATCCTGCGCCGCACGGCACTGACGGCATTTCCGCGCGGTGAGATCGCGTCCCTGACCGACGCGGCCTGGATTGCCTTTCTCAATCGCACGGCAGCGGTCCGCTTCGATGACCGGGCGGAGCCGCTGCTCAGGGCTTGCCTTTATGGTCGGGAAGCGCAGCCGGATCCGGCCGACGTCGAGGCCTTTATAGGCTCCGCCCGGACTTGGATTCGAACGCACCGGACCGGCAGGGCGCAATCCGATGCTTGAATTCCTCTATCCCTGGTGCGTTGTGCTTCTGCCGTTGCCGCTTCTCGTCCGGTGGCTCGCGCCGGGACGCCGCGAGACTGTGAGTGCCATCCGGGTCCCGTTTTTCGGCGCGCTCGCCGGCGGTGCCGGACAGGAGCCGCGCGCCGGGTCCGCGATCCGCGAAGCCGGCTTTGTCCAGACCGGATTGGCCGTCGTGGTCTGGCTTTGGCTCGTGGCGGCGCTCCCGGCCCCGCAATGGGCCGGCGAGCCGATCGAGCGCACCGAGGCGGCCCGCGACATCATGCTCGCCATTGACCTGTCAGGGTCGATGGACCTTCGCGATTTCGGAGGTGAGGGCGAGGAGCCGGTGCAGCGGCTCGATGCCGTAAAGGACGTCGTTGCCACTTTCATCGCCGCGCGCGGCGACGACCGGGTCGGCCTGATCGTCTTCGGCACGAGGGCCTATGTCCAGGTTCCCTTCACGCGCGACCTGCGGACCGTGGAGGCGTTGCTGCGCGCCAGCACCGTCGGCATGGCCGGCCCGCATACGGCGCTCGGCGATGCGGTCGGCCTGGCGATCCGCACGTTTGAGACCAGCGATGTCGATGAGCGGGTCTTGATCGTCCTGACCGATGGCAGCGATACCGGAAGCCGCATGTCACCGATCAATGCCGCTGAAATCGCCCGTCAGAGAGACGTCGTGATGTTTGCGGTCGGCGCCGGCGACCCCGACGCGAGCGGCGAAAACCGCGTCGACCACGAGACGCTGCGGCGCATGGCCGACACAACACAGGGACTTTTCTTCGAGGCGGGCGATCGCGCCGGTCTCGACGCGGTCTATGCGCGCATCGATGCGGCGCTTCCGAGAACCGTGCGTACGATTTCATATCGTCCGAAAACGGCGCTTGCCTTTGTTCCAGCCGGACTGGCGCTGGTTCTGTGTCTGGCCTGGGGCGCCGTCAATTGGTTGCGGAACCGGCCCGTTCAGCCGGAGGTGCCGGCCGCATGATGGAAGATCTGCTCTTTGAACTCTCCGCCTTCCTGCGCGCCTTCCGGTTCCTGCGGCCGGAATGGCTTTTGGTCGTGCCGGTCGTCGCTGCAGGCTGGTGGGTCTTGCGGCGCCGGGCCGGCACAAACCCGCCCTGGGCCGACAGCATCGCGCCGCATCTGCGCGCAGCACTTCTGGTTGGCCGCAAAGGTTCGGGATCTGTCCGGCCCGTCGACCTCACCGCGCTCATGCTCCTGTTCTTGGCACTGGCCGCGGCGGGACCCGCCTGGACCCGAATGCCCGATCCGTTTGTCACCGAAACCGCGCCGATGGTTGTCGTCCTGGAACTCTCCGACCGGGTCTACGCGACGGACGTGCAGCCCGATCGGCTCACCCGGGCCCGCATGAAGATCCGGGACCTGGCCACCTTGCGTGCCGGCGGACGCACGGCGCTCGTGGCTTATGCGGGCACGGCCCACACCGTTTTGCCGCCCACCGAGGATCCCGATCTGATCCAGCCGTTTCTCGACGGGCTGGCGCCGGAAGTCCTGCCGACACCGGGCCGCGATGCCGGCGCGGCGCTGGACGTCGCCATCTCCCTTCTGAACGGTCTTGAGACACCGGGCAGTATTGTCTTCGTAGCCGGAGGTATCGACGCCGAGCATGTGCCGGCATTCGAAGCCGCATCTCGCGCGCCGAACGCGCCGGGTCTTGCCGCGCTGATCATCGGGACTGAAACCGGCGGCCCGGTCACCCTGCCGGACGGCACATTCGCAACCGGGCCGGACGGCAACAGGGTGCGGGCAGCGGTCGATCCTTCCGAACTCGACCTCCTGCGTCGCGCCGGCGTCACGATCGTGCGCGCCGGGCTCGGCGATGCCGACATTCGCGCAATCGAGCGGCGCATGGAATCCGCGCTGAGGGCGGCGGGCGATGCCGAGGACGACGCACGCTGGCAGGACCGCGGCTACTTCCTGATCTGGCCGGCGGCAATCCTGTGCCTTTTCTGGTTCCGAAAAGGATGGCGCCCGCATGCGGCCTCATGGCTGGTGGCTGCGACGCTTCTGGCGTCCGGCCAGGAAGCGGCCTGGGCGCAGGCCTCGGGCGAACGCATCACCTATGCCGACCGGCCGGATGCAATGGTCGAAGGATCGGTGCGTCAGACGGTGACCGACTGGTTTTTCACCCGCGACCAGCAGGGTCGGTTCGCTTACGAGCGCAAGGACTACATCCGGGCCGGCGCCCTGTTCGAAGATCCCATGTGGAAGGGGCTCGCGCTTTATCGCGCCGGACGCTATGCGGCAGCGGCCGATGCCTTTTCCGCGGTCGAGGGAGCGCCCGGCCTGTACAATCGCGGCCTCGCCCAGATCCGCGGCCGCGACTATGCCGGCGCCATCGGTTCGTTCGAAAAGGCGGCGCGCGAGGATCCGGACGACGACCGGATCCGGGCCAATCTGGAAATGGCCCGCCGGATTCTGGCTTATCTGGAACGCGTCCGCGAACAATCCGACCGGCGCACGGAACACGAGGCCGGTGCCGATGCGGTCGTCTTCGACAAACAGGCGGAGGGCGGCTTTGAGATGGTGGTCTCCGAGGCCGATCGTGTCGAGTTCGAGTCCGCTGAAAAGTGGATGCGCATGGTCGATACAAGGGTCGCGGATTTCCTGAAGACCAAATTCGCTCAGGAAGCCGCCAGGTCGGTATCGGAGGGCAACGCGCAATGACGCTCCGATTCCTGGTTCTGTGCGGTGTGCTGGTTGTCTCCGCGACTGTCGGAAGGGCGCAGGACACCGGCTCGGGGCCGATTGTGCGGATCGATGTCGAGCCGCAATCGGTCACGATCGGCCAGCCGGTGACCGTAAGACTGACATTACTCGGCCCGACATGGTTTCCGAAACCGCCGGTATTCCCGTCCTTCGAGATGCGCGACGTCGTCACCCGTCTCCCGCCGAGATCCTCCTTCCCGACGAGCGAGCGCATCGACGGCGAACAATGGTCGGGCATCACAAGGAGCTATCGGCTCTATCCGATGGTCGCTGCCGGCTATGAGATGGCGGACGAGGGGATCGATGTGACCTACGCCGATGCCGAGACCCGCGACCCGCTGCGTGTGCGTCTTGATGTGCCGCCGATCCGGTTTGAGGGCACGGTCCCGGACGGCGCCGAGGCGCTCGATCCTTTCCTTTCCGGCACAGCGTTGTCCCTCGATCAGACAGTGGAAGGGGAGACGGCGGATCTGACGCCGGGCAGTGCCGTCGTGCGCACGGTGACGGCTTCGCTCGATGGCATGCCGGCCCTGTTTCTGCCTCCCCTTCAGAGGGTTCCCGACAATCCGGCCCTGTCGGTTCTGGCGGCGCCGCCGGTCGTCGATGAAAAGCCGGGCGAGCGGGGCGGGCCGGTGCGGTCGACGCGCACCGAGACGGTAACCTACGTCTTTGAGGGCGACGGTGACTTTGTGCTTCCGGCGATCGAACTGGCGTGGTGGAACACGCGGACCGGCCAAATCGAACGGGCCTCTTTACCCGCCATCGCGCTGGCGGTTGCGCCCGCTCCAGGGTCGGGAGGACGAGAGACCGACCGTCCCGTTTGGGTCCTGGCGCTTCTCGGCGGCGTGGTATTGGTGGTCCTGCCAGCCATCCTGTATTGGCGGCGCCTGAAAACCTGGTTTGACGAACGCCGCCGGAAACGTGCTGTCTCCGAACCGGTCCTTTTTCTGCACGTGCTTTCGCGGATCGCATCGGCATCGGCGTCCGACATCGACACGGCAATGCGCGCCTGGATTGTTCATTATGGGCCGGCGAGCGGATTGGCTGACCTGGCGCGTCGCGTCGGAGACGCCGGGCTTGTCGATGTGATCGCTGCGGCGCAGGCAGTCCTTTACGCGCCGGACAACCAGGCGGATTCCTTTTCCGAAGCCGAGCATCGGCGGCAATTGGCACTTGGAGTAAAACGTTTGCGCACCGGGTTGCGTCGCGGCGGGTCGCGTGGCCGGACCGGTGCCGTGCTCAGGCCGCTCAATCCATGACGGATCGGGATCGGCGCGCGGTTTCTTGAGGTTACCGTTCTGAAAAAACCGGATCGTCGGCGTCGACATCGGCGGCCGTTGCGCCGGACTTGTAGCCTTTATGATAGGCGACGAACGGCACCTCGAAATCCGTGACCGTGTAGAGCCCGAACTTGAAATAGTAGCCGGCGACCTGGTCGTCCGGATACCCGGTCGCGCCGCGATAAGTCAGAATTTTCTTCCACTCGGAGGCGCAGGGTCCCGGCCGCGGCGCGCAGGTGCGCAGCCATCCGTCGATGGCGCCGTCATCGCTTGCCGACCACCGGATCCGGTAGACATGCTCGTAGAAGACACCCCGCTCGAGGGCCGGCATGTCAAAAAGGATCTCGCCGTCCCCCTCGATCCCGTTCTTTTCGATCCGTTCCGCATTCCACAGGGTGACCACGAAGCGCCCGTTCCATAACCGGTGTGACAGCGGCGGACGCAGGCTGTCCATGCCGTCACGCACCCTTTCATGCCACTGGGCCAGCACGAGCCGATGCGGGGAATCGATGGCGAAGTCGCGCGGCAACAGGGTCGAGAGCCGATACCACGTTTCCTCGCCATTGACCGCTTCGTGCAGATCCCGCAATTCGGCGCGAATGCCGTCCGAAATGCGTTTGTCGAACGGGCGGATCGTAAACTTGATCGCCTGTTCGGTGACGCCGTCATGGGTCACTTCGACGACCCGCGCGGAATCGCAATGAGCGAGGCGTTTGGTGCTGATATTCGGGATCTCGCCGGCTTCGCACTTGATGGAATGCTCATCCGCAATAAGCGGTTTGCCGTCGGCCGCCATGAATGCCCCCTGATTGGCTGCCGCCGGACCGGACGGACCAGCAGCGCCCATTCCCGCCAGCACCAGGAAGGCTGCCATCCGCAATGGCCATGTTGGCCTGCTCACCCGACGCCCCTATGATCCGAGTCAATGAAACGTTGGGTTGATCATGGCATGACAGAACACTGTCTGTCACCCGACACGACGACCAACGAAAGAGAGGCCCAATATGCCAAACGGTCCAGGCACTACCGGCAGGTTCCGCACAGGTGCGGTCTTCGTGGTGCTGACCCTGTCAGCCGCGCTGTGTCCGCTTCCGGCCATGGCTGCTGAAACCGAGCAGGCGAAAGACAAGGATCGGTTCGGCGACATCTTCGTTCATCCGCGCGACCGCCACTATCTGCCGGGCAAGGCCCCCAGCCGCGCGACACGCCAGGATCAGCGCCGGATCGACGATCCGGATCGCGGCCTCGTCAACCAGTATGAATACCGCAAGGGCGACACGATCATCTATCGCGACACCTGGGACGATCCCGAAAAGGGACCGCGCAGCAGTTTCGGACTGCGGTTCAAGTTCTGACGCCGCGCATCGCGTGATAATCGGGAGGCGAGCCAAGGCCATAGCGCACTGAAATCGCACATCTTTTCAACTTACTTGGAGGCATGCCTGAGAATCGGCACTGTCAAGGTGTTGACGTATTGAAATGCTAACCTCAGGATGTAAGCGGACGTTTCGCTACCGCTTGACATGCCGTAGGCGAAATCCGGGCCCGTGGCGCAGGGGAGGTGGTCGGATGGCCAGGAGAAACACGTCGAAAAAGGTTTGTCTTGGCGCAGTGTATGCCCTTGCCGTTGTGCTTGCAGGAGCATTGACGACAGACGATGCGCGCGCCGCCGAAGGCGCTGCAAGCATGTATCTGCCCGGCAGTGCCGGAGATCTCCTGATCGCCGTCTCGCCGGAGCCGGGCCTGACGGCAACCGGCGGCGTTTTCATACAGTCAGGAAGCGTTGGCACGGCTGTCCTCCAAGGCGCGGTCAATGTCGGCATCGATGTCGATCTCGTGCTCAAGATCGCCGGACTGTCCTATACATTCGAGACACCGATCGAGGATCTGACATACACGATCGGCGCGCTCGTCCCCTTTGGCCAGGTGGACCTGACGGCAACCATTATCGGCCCGATGGGCAATCGGTTCAGCGCCAGCCAGGACGCCTACAATATCGCCGATAGCGCGATCACGCCGCTCGCTCTGAACTGGAAGTCCGGCGACTTTCATGTGCGGTTCGCTCAAACAATCTATGCACCCACCGGGGCGTACGACCCCAACAAGGTCGTCAATATCGGCCGCAACTACTGGGGGTTCGATACGTCGGCCGCGGTCACCTATTTCAATCAGAGCACCGGGACCGAGATTTCGATCGCGCCGGGAATCCTGATCAACCGGCGCAATCCCGATACCGATTACCGGACCGGCCCTGAATTCCACCTCGACATCACGGCAAGCCAGTTCCTGTCGGAGACCTTCGCGGTCGGTGCCCGGGCCTATTACTACCGGCAGGTCGGCGGCGACAGCGGCTCCGGCGCGCGCCTTGGAGACTTCAAGGGCGAGGCATTCGGTATCGGCCCCGGTTTCTTCTGGACGCCCAAATTCGCCGGCGGCAAGCTCGTTGTGGTTGGAAAGTACCTGCGGGACGTGACAAGCACGAACCGGTTCAAATCTGACTACGGCACGGTCGGCGTCGCCTGGAAGTTCTGAGACGAAAGGCGCCGGACCCGTAGCATTGTCCACCTGCCTCTCGTCGGACAGGTGCCGAAGACTTGCAGAAAAAATGGGCTGCCGTAGATCGGCCAACGCCTTGATGGCCAGCGCCGCCCGATAGATCTCGATCCACAATCTCAACGCGACACGCAGGTGTCGCGTTTTTTATTGCCTTATTCTCGCCATAGAAGGCGAATCCATCGGTATTGTCTGTCGAAGATCGCAGTATTGTCTTTAGACCTGATACGTCATGCGGGAATTAAGGATTTGCCATAAGTAAAGATTGTGTTAACGTCCCTGTATTGCAGGAGTACGAACTATGCGGCGAATACTTATTGTACTTCTGGCGATGCTGGCAGGTGCGACATATGCAGCCGCGGCTAAACGCGGAGAAATTGCCGATCGCCTTGATACACTCGGTGAAGACGTTAAGGAATCGCGGTCGATTTCTAGCCGGATCGCGCAATGGTTGAACCACAATACTTTTGATAATTTCAATAATTGGTACAATTACTAAAAATCATGGCGTATCCGCAAGAGCCACCTCTCGATCTTCTGGTCTTGCAGGGTTCGGCATTCTGTAACATCGCCTGTCGATATTGTTACGTCCGCGGGCGCGACGACGCCACGCGCATGTCGGACCGGGTGCTCGATGCGATCGGCCGCAATGTGCTTGCCAGCCGCTGGGCGCCCGATACGCTGTCCGTCGCCTGGCATGCGGGCGAACCCCTTGCCCTGCCGCCCGCCTGGCTGGATGCAGCGTGCGCCCGTCTGGAGGCCGGCGCCCGCTCCGGACAGCGCCTGCGCTTCGGCGTGCAGACCAATGCCATGCCGGTCAACGACGCCTGGATCGATCTCTTCCGGCGGCGCGACTTCAGCATCGGTGTCAGCATCGACGGACCGCGCGATCTGCACGACGCCAACCGGGTCGACCGCCGCGGCACCGGCACGTTCGACCGGACGATGGCGGGAATTGCAAGACTGCGCGACGCCGACCTGCCGTTCGACGTCATTGCCGTCCTGTCGCACCGTTCGCTCGGAGAACCCGATCGGTTGTTCGATTTTTTTGCCGAACTGGGCGCGCGCAGCGTCGGGTTCAACATTGAGGAGATCGAAGGGCCGCATACGCAAAGCAGCCTCGACCGACCCGAAGTCGACATGCGCTACCGGAATTTTCTGCAGGATTTTGTGTCGAGGCACCGCGCCGCCGGCGAACCGTTCCGGCTGAGGGCGCTCGAGCAGGTTCGTGCCGCGGCCGGCAAGGCGGGAGCCGAGCGCGGCAACACCCCGCATCGGCCGCTGTCCATCCTCACCATTGCGCAGGACGGCGGCATGAGCACGTTTTGCCCGGAACTGATCGGCACGCCGGACCGGCAATACGGCGATTTTACATTCGGTAACGTGATCGAAGGCGGTCCCGAGGCGCTCCTGCGAAACGTCGCCTTTCGCCGTCTGCGGCGCGACATCGAAGCCGGCCGCCGCCGATGTGCGCGCACGTGCGGGTATTACGATCTCTGCCGTGGTGGCGCCCCCGGCAACAAATACTTCGAGACCGGTCGCTTCGACGTGGACGAGACTCTGTATTGCCGTCTGACCGTCAAACAGACCGTCGAGGCTGTGCTGGCGGCCCATGAAAGCCGGAGCGCCGTTCACCGGCCTGTAGCGGGATGCCATGGCGGACTTCAGGGAGATGCCGCATGACCGACGATCCGGATCCCGATCAAAGGCCCGATCGACCATCGCTTGCCAGGGATGCGGTCGAGTGGGCGCGCCAGAACGGGCCCGCGACCCTGGCCGGCCTCGCGCGCATGCCGGTCGTCGTGGTTCTGGTGCTGATGCTCGGCTTCTTCTGGCTGGCCCGGCCCGGCGTCATTCAATCCGTCGTGGAAAGCGGTACATATGTGAGCGGGCTTGTGACGGGGCGCTGGCCGGCCGAGGCGCGCATCTACGTCGAACCGCCGCAGGTATACACGCGTGAACGCCTCGTCAACGACCGCTTCCGGGAGATGAACTGGCTGGAAGACCGGCTGGAAGCCCTGAACCGCGCCTTGCCTTCCCGCCCTAATGCGACCCGCAGAGAAGAGGATCGGTTGGGGGTTTCCTTCGGCGCCGGCGAAGACGGTGATCCGCAGGCGCCGGCACCGGCCAACGGCGCGACCGGGCCCGCGCCGGTTCTCGACGATACCGACGCCTTCAATGTGGAACTGGCGCATCGTCTGGCCGTACGGTCGGAGATGATGAACACGCTGCTCGACGACAGCCACGATCTGCGCGGCGCGACGCTCTACCGTTTGAACTTCGATGTATCGATCATCCCGCGGCCGCGCGCCCGCGGCTTCGGACTGATCGCCATCGACGTGCATCCGGCCGGCGGCTGTCCGCCGGCACCCGAAACCAACGCCACCGCGTCCGCCAACCGGAACAAGGCGGAAGCCTGCGATCCGAACGGGCCGGCGCCGGTCGGCCAGGCCGTGCGCGAATACCGCAAATTGCTGTCGTCGTGGGAGCTTGAGCTGCAGGACTTTCTGGCGAAGGTGTTTGAGAGCCGGCTGCTCGGAGCAAACGGACTGGCCCGCGATCCGTTTGCGGGCTCGCCGAAGGAACGCATGGCGTTCGATTGGTATGTCCGGGCCAGGACGGTGGAACTGTGGCTGGGCCTCATGGCCGGCGCCAACGCCTTGGACTGCGCATCCGGCTCAAAGGAATGGAAATGCGACGATGCCGCAAGGCGCGATCATTTGCGTGCCATTCTCGATCTGCCCGGGTCGCGGGAGACGCTTCCGGGCGACCTGTCCGCCGGCGCCCGCACGCAGTTTGCCGAAGTCATTGAAGCCTACGGCCGCGCGACCTGGCTGGAAATTGCCCGCCGTGAGGTGCGTGAATTCGGGTCCGCGCTGGAGACGGCGCTTCAGCCGCCGCCGGGTGCGCCACCCTCGAACGGATCGCCGCCGCCGAGCGGCGGACCGACGCCGGGCGGGCCGTTGTTGACCGCCGGGCCGCCGCCGGCACGCGCAACGCCGGGAAGGGACGGAACGCCCCGTACGGTAGCGGGTTGCCCCGGGTCGCCGCGCGACTGGCCGTGGCTTGCCTGCCGGATGCAGCGCGTCGGGCTCGACGTGCTGGCAAGCGATGGCGCTTGTTTCGGATTTGCCGGCACGGACGCGTCCTGTCCGACGAATGACGTCGAGGCCCTCTATGACCGGATCCAGAATTCAGCCGGGTGCCGGGCCGGCCGGCGGCCGCGCGGTACATCGGTCCCGTGCCCGCGTGCCCGGGATTCCAGCCTGTCCAACATGCTCGGCCTGATCCGCCTCGCCAGCGTGCTGCGCACCTATCATGCGGCACTCAGCGGTCAGGGCGGCCTGCTGCCGGCGTCGGGTGAATATTGGGCGCAAAGCAAGATCGCCGAACGCACCGAGGCCCTGCGTGCCTGCATCCTGGTCGAAGAAAACCTGTTGGTCGCCCGACAAGCCTGTTTCGACGGTCTTACCCGTCATGTCGGTCAGCCGACGGAACGGATCCAGGCGGCCGTGCGACCGGCGCTTGCCGTGTTCGGTGAGAGCGAACAACGCCTGTTCCAATGGTGGCTGGCGGAGTTTTTTGTTGACCGGCTGAAGCGCGGCGACATTCCCGGATATCGGCCATCGCCCGCGATCGATCGGTTCTTTGCGGTTCAGGCAGTGAAATGCGAAGTCGGCGCCTGCGAGGTGATGGTGTCGCGCAAGCGCTGGCTCGGCGCCGACGACCTGCGCGAGGTGGATGCGCTGCGCGGGCTCTGGGACGCCCAGCGGCAGGCGCAAACGGACGAGGCGGCCGAAACCGAAATCGCCGCTTTCATGCGTTCGCTGTTGCCCACCACCTGGCGGCAATGCCTGATCGACGATTATCGCGAGACCTGCGAAGCGCTTTTGGTGGCGACGGAACACGCTGCCGTGCCTGCGGATCGTGTGACCCTGGCGGGCCCGGACGGTGAATCGCAAGCCCGGCGCTTCCAGCGCAATTTACGGACTCTTCTGGAAAACGAGAAACTCGACTTCACCGAAAAGGAACGCCTGATCGTCCAGGATTATATCGACAGTGTCACGGCCCTGGTCCTCAAACAGCGGCTTGAAGCGCTCGGCGACGACATCGTCGTCTACACGGTGGAGCCTCGGCTCAGGAGCCTGGTCGACGATGTCTCGGCGCGGCGTGCGCTGTCCTTCCAAGTTGCCCAGGACATTCCCGATCCGTCCGACGGATCGGATCGGCTGTCGCTGGAAGAAGAAACCGTCAGCATCCTGAAGCAATTGAGCACCCGGCCGACCGTCGTCGGTTTCGGCCATCTGCGCGGCCGCGCCGGTAACGAACGGCGGGCGACCTTCGGCTGGATCTTCCTGCCGAACCACCTGGAGGCCAATGCGGCCGGCACCGGTTTCACCGAAACCCATCGGGCGGTCAGCCATCGCGTCTCGGCCGTTATCTCGGTGCCGAGCTGGTGGACCCAGGTGGGGCTGACGGTCCGGCAATGCTGGGGCCGGCGGTCCCGCGTGTCCGATGAATTGATCACCGACCCATACGCGGCAAGGGTCCAGTGCGACGGTGCCCGACACCGCTCCGGCCTGTCGCCGGCCGGTATCGTCGATTATGCGATCGATCTGCCGGCAACGCCGCAGCGCATCACCGAAGTCTTCGATTTCGAGGTGATCAAGGTACCCTATATCGACGTCGATCCGAACCGGTTGAGGCCGTCGGTCGAGGCCGGTCGGGCAGGCGAAATCATCATCGAAGGCGGCCGCCTGTGGCGCGGCACAATGGTGACGCTCGGCCAGCAGCGCGCCGATACGATCCAGGTCCTGCCGGACATGAAAGGGGTCGTTGCGACGTTCAACTGCGTCCACCCGCCGCCGGGCTACCGCCACTACACCGACCTCGCCGCCACCACCGCCGGCGGCGGCCGCCCAGACCCGGCGAACCGCCCGCTCTCGGCCAACGTCACGGTCTGGACGGCTCAGGGCAAGGCCATCACCCAGGCCCAGATCCACCCCTTCCGCCAGCGCCTGGAGGCGGAGCGGCCGTGCTGGCTGGATGAGCCGGATCGCGCTGCTCAGGTGTTCGTCGCGCCACCGGACGATCCGATTCAGGATCCGGCGGAGCCGTCGCAACCGACGGAATGAGGATCGTCGGCGCTGGGTGTCGTCTTAATGGGCTCTGAGGCCATTCGGCCGGCCGCGGACAGGACGGGTCGGATCGAACCGACAAACGACGTCCGCTGTTGGCCTATCCGGTCAGGGGCGACGGGACAGAGCGGACCGCGCGGGCCGGTGCCGGCCGATCAGACATTTCGGCAGCGGGCATGGCCGCGCATTTCCTTGACCTGTTCGACCGTGAGCACAAAGGGCGGCACGCGGTCGCCGGTGGTCATGAGATTGTTTGCCTGGGTTTCGTGGTCTTCCTTGTCGGGTCCTGAGGCCGGGGTCAACAGGACATGACCCACTTCATGGGCGAGCGTCGAGACCTTGGCGTCGTCCTGAAGCCGGACCAGTGCCATTGCGGCATCGGAGTCGGTAACCGCATAGGCATCATCCGGGGTCATCCGGGCGATCTGGACGACAGTGGTATCGATTGCCGTCAGCGTTCCGCCGACGCCTTTGGTGACCGCCTCTTTGAGGTCCGCCTTGCTTGACCCTTGCGTGTGCAGGACGGTGTCGTGGGGTTCCTTGAGATCCATGCATCGGCCCCAGCGTGTGTTGAACTTGATCCCGTAATGCGCGTAGATCTTCCTGGCCAATTGCTCCATCTCGAAGACCGAGATCGCGGACGGGCGGGCTGTGTGGATGGTGACCGTGGTCTGGTGGGTAAAACCGCCGATCGCGCGGTCGAGTTTCGCCATGGTGTTGGTGCCGACAATGCCGTCATCTTCGACCGCATCGCCGCCGAGGGCTGAGCGCTGGAACTCCTGGACTTTTCTTTTGGTCTCGGACCCGAAGATTCCGTCGGGGCTCATCCCGCGTCCGCCGGTAGAGCCGGGCATCGGGAAGCCGAGATCAATAAGGGCAAACTGGATCAGATGCACGCCGTGCCCGCGGGCACCCTGTGCGAGCCAGGGGGAATTGCTTGCGGCTTGGGTGAGTTGTGGGACGCCGACAAAGCGTGGCGATGAATTGGCCATGGAAGCCTCCTAAATATAGGTCAAGCAATGAAGGCCGATAAACCAGAGCTATAGAGTATAGATGGCTGTCATTGCCCTATATGCAAGGCGATTTCCGTAAGTGACAGATGCGCGAGAAACTGCTTTCGATTTTTCGAGGGCGTTATCAGGCGAAATTGGAGCAGTATCGGTTACCAAGAAGAGTTGGTTTTTATTGATGCAGAATTACCATGCGACGAATCGAGCTCGGCGTGACCAGCCCGCTGCTTTCTGCAGGCCCTGTCAAACCTGTAGGACATAAAACTGCCCCGCAAGCCCGCCAGGACGGCTTGTATTCCTGTATCGTTACAATGCAATGGCGGCGCAAAGAGATTTGGCAGAGCCGTGCCGACGCCGGTCGCGCTCCGGGTCAAAAAGAAATGCGGTAAGACATTACAGAACGTGCCGCACCCGCATCTTCTCCTCGATCTGCTCGTCGCTATAGGTGCGCTTGCCGATCAACAGGATGTGCATGTGTTCATCGTGGCCGCCTTTGCGTGTGAGGCCTGGCACAGAAATCTTCGGGTCGTTGTACAGGAACTGGATCATCGGAAAGCCGCGATCCCGGAGGTCGGCAATTAGCCGGACCAGTTTTTCGGTCCGCTTCTGATCGTAGAGCAGTGTATCCGCCCAAGTGACGATGTTCTTGTGGTCCTTGCGGCGTTGGGTCGGACTGGGGTCTTTCGGGATCGTGAAGATATCGACCGCCTTGCCGTCGAAATGGCTTTTGTGATCGTCCATTCCCCGACCGTCGCTTTCCGCAAGGTCGCCCAGACCGAAGGGATGCGTCGGTTCCTTTTGATACCAGAGCGCGCTCAAAAGGGTCAGGAAATGGATCAGTTCCATCGTGCCGTAGACGCGGCCGGAGGTCCGCGCGAAGTAATGCCCGTACCCGTCCGGCATCCGGAAGAACGTCTTGTTGTTCGGTGACCGGGTAATGTGATCGGGCATTGCAGGACCTTTTTATCTTCGGTGTGGCAGATTTAGACTGGATTATGCATGGAATTGATCAGTTTTCCAGATGATTAATTCTGTATAAATGAAGAAATAGGTCCAATATATATTTGATCATTCAGAGGATTTTTGAAGTTCGATCATGAACTCCATTTTTAGATCATCGACCGGCGCCAGGGCGCGTCGGAGGTTCCGGGCGTTGCGGTAACAATCGTCAGATGCTCAGGCGTTGGCGGCGAGGGTGATCCAGGGTTCGACATCGCCGGCCAGGCCCATTTCTTCTCCCGTGGCGCTGTCCAGTACCGTAAAGCCCGCCGTTTCCAGATGTGCGGTCAGATCGGCCTGCGAATAATAGGCATAGTACCGGCCGAGCCGGTCCCGCCGGGCGCCGGAGCCGAGCTTCATGCCGATATGGAAGGTGCCGCCGGGTTTGAGCGCGGTGTGGAGTGCGGACAGATATCTGGGAAAATCCTCCGGCGGCGCGTGCAAAAGGCTGAAATTCGCCCAAACGCCATCGTAGACCGCTTTGCCGCCGATCGCGTCGAAATCGGCGACCCGGGCTCCGATCCCGTAGGTTTCGTTGGCAAGCCGCACCATTTCCGGCGAGGCGTCGACCGGATCGACACGCAATCCGTGGTCGCGCATCGCCGCCGATGCGGTGGCCGGCCCGCAACCGAGATCGAGCACCAGCCCGCCGGTCGGCACACGCCCGATAAAGGCTATGAGCGCCGGATCCGGCGTCTCCCGTTCGACGAGCCCGGCATAGGTTTCGACCCGGGCATCGTAGGCGGCAATCGTTTCGCGATCTGTCATGAAAGGCACTGGAGCGAGAAAGCGGACAGCGGGAGACTATCGGAACGAATCCGGTTATGCCAATGACCGGCCTTCAGGAAGTCCCGGTTTCGCGTGCAGGGAGCAGGTCGATCGCAAGAATTCTCATCCTGACGCTTGGATCCCGCGGCGACGTCCAGCCCTATGTGGCCCTCGGTGGCGGGCTCGCGCGGCGCGGCCACGCGGTGACGGTTTCGACAGGCCAGGGTTTCGACGCCCTGATCGCAGACCACGGCCTGCGGCCGGATCCTCTGTCGATCGACATCCCGGCACTGATGGAATCCAAGGAGATCCGCGCAGCGTTGACCTCCCTGCGCGGCCGCCTCGCCACATTTCGCTCGATGCGGCAGATGATGCAGCAACAGCTCGACGAAATGGCAGACAAGGTTTCCGCGGCAACGCCGGATATCGTCGTTTACAACATCAAGGCATTCGTCGCGCCCTATCTGGCCCGCGCACACGGGGTGCTGGCCATTCCCGGCTGCCTTCAGCCCGCCTTCATGCCGACCGGCGCGTTCCCCTTTCCCCTCGCGCGGCTTCCGGATCTGGGTGCTTGGTCCAATCGGCTGATGGCGCGGGCGTTCATCGGCCTGATGGGCGTGTCCTACCGCGCGATGCTGCGCGCCTGGTTGAAGCGCCATACCGAAGTTGCCGCCCGACCGCCTCTCGATGTCCTGCGCGGCTATCATCCGCGCGGCGCCGCAATCCCGCGCCTGCATGCCCACAGCGCCGCGCTCGTACCCAAACCGGCGGATTGGGAACCGGACGACCATGTCACCGGGGCCTGGTTCCTACCGACGCATGAAACATGGGACATGCCCGATGATCTGGCCGCGTTTCTGGAGGCCGGCCCACCGCCCGTTTATTTCGGCTTCGGCAGCATGCCGGCCGTCGACGCGGAACGCACGGCCGAGACGGTCATGAAGGCCATTGCCGCATCGAAGGTCCGGGCCATTGTTGCCCGGGGCTGGGGCGCGCTGGCGGCAGCGACCGGTTCCCCGGCCATCCATGTCCTCGACAAGGCGCCGCATGACCGCCTGTTCCCCCATTGCGCCGCCGTGGTTCATCATGGCGGCGCCGGCACGACCCATGAAGGGCTGCGCTGGGGATGCCCGACCCTGGTCTGCCCTGTTTTTGGCGACCAGCCCTTTTGGGGCGATGTCGTTGCCGGTAAAGGCGCCGGGCCGACGCCGATCCGCCTGAAAGGCATGAAGGCAGACGATCTGACGGCCGCCCTGACGACCCTGCAGACGGATGCGGTACGCAGAAGCGCCGCCGGCCTCGCCGAGGCCATTCAGAAGGAAGACGGTATCAACCGGGCGGCGGACCTGATCGAGACGGCTTCGGCGCGGTGATTTCCCATTCCAACGAGTGTCGTCCCCTCACCACGACAGCGCCGGGCGCGCGATCATCAGCCAAAGAAGCACGAGTATGGCGGCAAAGGCCGGAACGCCGCACGCAAACCAGATGCGATAGAGCCGGTAATAGATCGGCGGCAGGTCCGGCCCGTCCCTTGCGGCCACCCGTGCGAGATCGCGCATGCGCTTCTGGATCCACACGACCGGCAGCCAGAACACACCGATCAGCAGGTAAAGTGCGACCGACAGCAGGATCCACGGTTCGGTCAGGTCCCAACCGATGGCGTTGGCGAGCAGCACGCCGGTGATCGGCTGGACGACGACGGCGCTGGCCGTGAACAGCCAGTCTGCGATAACGACCGTTCCGGCTGTATGCGCGATCAGGCGCGCATCTGCCGTGCGATGGGCCATGACCATGAAAAACGCGATGCCGGATCCGGTGCCGATCAGCACCGTCGCACCGAGCACATGCAGCCAGCGCAGGAAGTCGGCGATCTCCATCAGCGTTCTCCGCTGACGACGAGCAGGCAAAGCCCGGCGCCGATGACCGGCAGGATCTTGACGAACGGTCCGAGCGGATCGAGCCAGATCCCCGGCGTCAGCAGGCTGCCGGACACGAGATAGACCAAAGACAGCGCAATCGACGCCAACGCCGCGGCCCGAAACGTGCGGCGCCAGACCAGCCCGAGGCCGATGGCGATGTCGAGCGCGGAACCGCCATAGAGCAATATCCGGGCAAGCGACGGGCCGACTTCGTCCGCAATCAGCGCGACGGCGGCGGCCTCGCTGACGAGGCCGATCGCGCCGGACAGGATCCAGAACACCGACATCAGGCAGACGAGCAGGGGAAACAGGAGGTGCATGCGCGCAAACAGCCGTTCCTGGGCGCTCGACGGCAGCGCGTCGAGTGTCTGTGACAGGGTCTTGAGGCGGTGTCCCGATGCTTTTTGCCACGGTTCGGGATCGCCGACGACGTCGTCGGCCAAGACGGTGAGCGCTGTCGAGCGCAGCGGCGAGCGCCAGCCTGCGAGGCCAAGCAGATCGGCGCCCGTTGCGACAAGGCGGCCGAAAAAGGCCGGCAGTTCGACGACCCGCGCGGGCTTGCCGAACCCGAGCCAGGTTCGAAAGGCAAGCAGGACATCGCGAAGGCTGTGGGTTTCCGGCTCGACAAGATCGAAGGTCTGGCGCGCCAGACTGCGATCCTCAAGGCACGACAGAACCGCGGCGGCCACGTCGCCGACATGCACGGTCTGTAATCGGGCCCCGGCCATCACCATCGGCTGCACGAGCGGAAATGCGGCCAGCATGCGCAACAGCGCCGTACCGCCATAAGCGGTATGCGAGATCACGACACCGGGTCGCAAGATCACCCAGTCGAGATCCGTTTCCTGCAGCGCTCCATCGGCAACGGCCTTGGTGCGCATGAACTCCGTGTCGGCATCCGGCGTGACGCCGGGGGCTGAAATCTGCACGAACGAGCGAATGCCGGCTTCGGAGCAGGCCGCATAAAGGGCGCCCATCGCATCCTGCTGGACGGCACGCACGTTATCCCGGCCGCCGGTCTGTAATGCGCCGGCCGCATTGACGACGGCATCGACATCCTTCAGCGCCGGGCTCCAGGCTTTTGGCGTGGTCATGTCGGCAAGATCGGCGCCGATCCAGCCGGCTTGCGGCAGCAGCGCTCGACCGGTTTCCGCCGATCGGGCCAGCCCGGTGACAGTGTGCCCGCCGGCAATCAGGCTCCGTGCGATTTCATGACCGATCAGGCCATAGGCTCCCAGCACCAGGACACGCATTTTCTTCCCCCGCAACGCTCAGGTCCTTCGCCCTCAGCCAAAAGGATCGTCATGGTCGTTTGTCGCCCGTCGACAAGAGCGTCGGTTTGATTTCGCCGGACATGTCCGAGATACGGTCGACGCAATGCTCTTTCAACGGCCCGCTGTCGCCCGTGCCTTTCCTAACCGGCAGGGGCATGGTTTAACCGGCCCTGGTTGGCATGAGGGTAGGATTCGCGTGGATTTTCTCGTTCTTCTGGCCGGTGTGATTGCCATTGTCGGTTCGTTGGTCGGTGTTTCCATGATCATCTACCGGCGGGCCTGGCGCCCCCGGGGACGTCTGGTGCTCGGCGTCTCGCTGGTCTTCCTGGCGCTGGCCGTGACCGGCGTGTTCGAACTGGCCGACCGCGACGCCCGCAATGCCGGATTTTCCAGTGCCGCCGATCGGAACAAGGCCAAGAAAGCCGGGTTTTTCGATCCGGCCGACTGGGTCGCCCACAAGGCACGTCAGACCGAAGACAAACCTGCCGAATAATCGCATCGCATCATTGCTGCAGGGCGGAGATCTCTCCGTTTGCGAAAGCCAGCCGGTCCGAGAGCGTTCGGACAATGAAGATGTTCAAACAATTGGCCGCTAGCGGCTGTTCGGTGGCCAGCCAGTCGAAAGCGTCGCGATCGAGCTCGTAGACGATTCCGGCCTCGTCGACGCGTACGCCTGCCGTGCGCTTTGCCTTGCGGTAGAAGCCCATTTCGCCGATCACGGTCCTGCCGAGCATGCTGCGCAGCCGGATCGGATCGCCGCCGTCCCGCTCAAGCAGGATCGACACGCGGCCGGAGACGACAAAGTAGAAGCTGTCGGACGTTTCTCCTTGCCGGCACAGCAGCGTACCGGCCGCGCAGTCGCGGCGTTGCATGGCATCGGATAGTGTTGCCGCGGCTTCCGGGTCGTCGAATTCCGAGGCAAGCCATGTCGTCAATTGTTCGATCGGGTTCTGGACGGCGCCGAGATGCGCCAACAAGGCTTCCTCCGCCCATTCCAGAGCGCCGTCCGGATTGGCGAAGACCGGTACCTGGCCGGGACCGTTGCCGATCAATCCCTCGCGAGCGAACACGGTTTCAAGTTCGGGCGGCAGCGAAGAGAGCACCAGCCGGTAGCCGTTCTTTGCCGTGATCTGCGTCAGCCGGACAAAGCTGAACCGGGCTGAGGAATCGATGCCCTTCACTTCGGTGAAATCGACGACGAGCCACCCGGCTTGCGAGGGGTCGTTGCCGGCAATGGCTTGCCGCACATAGTCGACCAAGCGGTTAGCGGTGCCGAAGAAAATGTATCCCTGCAGCTTGAGCAGGCGGATCCGTTCGCCCTCCGCCTCCAGCACCTGCCTGTGTTCCCGCGACCGTTCCACCGTACTGGTGCAGGTGCGGCGCGACAGGTCCTGGCGGATAAACGGGATGCGGCTGTAATTGAAGGCAAAGAAAAGACACGACGCGACGATCCCGAGCACCGCGCCGGCGAGATAGCCGAACTGCACGATCAGAACCAGGATCGCAAGGATCAGCAGGTATTCGGCAAGCGCAATGCGCCGCACGGATTCCACGACCCACGGCCACATGACCACCGAGCCGAGATAGAGCAGCAGTCCGCCTATGATCGGCGCCGACACGTAAGTGATGACCTGCTGCCCGCCGAAGGCAAAACCGAGGCAGAGGATGCCGCAGATCAGCGCGCTACGCCTGCCGGTCGCGCCGATGGAAATGTTCAGGAGCGTCCGGGTAAAGGACACATTGGTGACCAGACCGCCGGCCGCCGCCGATACCAGATTGGCGATGCCGGACGCCCGCATTTCCGTGTCGAGATCGGCATTTTCGCTTTTTGCGACTTCGTAGCCCGTAACGTTCAAGAGGATGGCCATGGAGGTCACCCCGGCGACAGCGATCATTTCCGGAAGGTGGGGGATCAGGAACGTCAGTTCCCACGCGGACGGAGTTACGGCGCTCCATGGCGTCGCGCCGGGCGCCGGCGCCGGAACCTTGAAAAGCCATCCGGCATCCTGGGCCGCCTCGATCGGCACCTCGCCGAGAATGACGGTCGCCGCGGCGATCATGATCGTGGCGCTGAGCGTAAGCGGAATGGCGAGGGGCGAGGCCGCAACGCGGCGCACCAGTACCAGGAGCGCGAACACTGCAAGCCCGGTTCCCCACAAGGGTATGTTGCGTTCCGACAGGATTTCGGCCGGATTGGCCGGATCGAGCTGCATGCCGGTCATAACGCGATAGGCGCCCGTCGCCAGAAACCAGCCCGATGCGGCAAGAAATCCGGCGATCACCGGGTACGGAACGAAGCGCATCCAAACACCGAGCCGCAGAAAGCCGATCAGGCAGAGGGCAGCGCCGGCCAGAACCGTCGTCAGGGCCAGGGCCAGGACGACCGCTCCGATCACGCCGGACGCGGGCATGTCCGCGGGCATGGTTGCGCTGATGCCGAATGCGAGCGCGGCCAGAACGGCGACGGTCGGCGTATCGGGGCCGGCAATCGACAACGGGATCGAGCCGAGCCGGGGAATGATCACGCATCCTATTCCGGCGCCGATCATGGCCGCGCTCATGCCGAAGCCCATACCGTCGGCCAGCCCGCCGGAGTAGATGAGAGCGCTGAACGACAGACTATAGGCAACCATCACCAGAAAGATGACACCGCCGCTCAAAAAGTCGGCAAGAAAACCCGAAGAGAAAGATTTGTTCGCGTTAATGGTGTCGGCAATCGGCGTGCCGGTTCCAGAACCATGATCTTCAAGGCTTCGCAATAGAGCAACCAATGGTCAGAAATTACGGTAGTTCCATCGCGCCGGTGCAACGGAATCATTGTGATTTCAAGTAGACAAGAGTTCAAGACAACAACAAAGACCGCATACTTGCAAGCTTTGGATGGAAAAACAAAGAAAAAAATGATGTGTTGCGTTATGTAATGATGTTATCGGTCGTTGTGTCGCATCACAATTCACCGAAATGCACTTTTGAGAGGTCCTCTAACCGCAAGCCAGCGCGAACCAAGCTCATTGCGACGCCGTCACGCCGCCGTCGATATAGACGACCTGGCCGGTCATGTAGCTGCCCGCGGGCGCGGCGAACGTGATGACCTGTCCGACCACTTCCAGCGGTTCGCCGATACGGCCGAGCGGATTGCGCTCCAGGATAAAGTCGCGAAAGTCCGGATTGTCCATATGCGGCCGGATGCGGTCGGACTGGATAAAGGTCGGCGCGACGCCGTTCACTGTGATCCGGTGCGGCGCCAGTTCCATCGCGTGTTGCCGGACCAGCATCACCAGCGCGCCTTTGGTCGCGCAATAGGCCGAGTAACCGCGGCCGCGCAAGGCAAGATGCGAGCGGACCGAGAGCAGGTGGATCTGGCGTCCGCCGGATCCGCGGGCGACCTGATCGCGGGCAACGGCCTGGGCCAGGAACATCGCGGATTTCAGGTTGGTGGCGTAGACGTCGTCGAAGGTTTCTTCGTCGACCTCGAGGAGGGGCTGCTCCTTCTGGATACCGACACAATTGATGAGGACATCGATGCCGCCCATGGCGTCGATCGCCGCTGTCGTCGCCGCCTCGACAGAGTGCACATCGCGGGCGTCGACCGGCAGGCCGTGCGCGCGCCCACCGCTGGCCCTGATGCGATCGGCGAGCACCGTCGCCCTGTCGAGACGCGGACCCGCGATCGCGATTTCGGCGCCAAGTTGCGCCATTGCGATCGCGATCGCCTCGCCGATCGCTCCGTATCCGCCCGGCACAAAGGTCCTCAGGCCCCGCACATCGAACAATCCCGCGATCCGTTCCGGGTCGAGATCGGGTGTCAGGCTTGAGAGGGGTTGGTTCAAGAGGCCACCTCCACGCCGGCCGCGCGATAGACACTTTCCATCAGACGCAGGGTTTTCAGGTTGTCGAGACGGTCGGTCTCGAAGGGTGACCCGTTGCGCAGGCCCTCAACGAAGCCGCGCATGATCGTCGTGAAACACTCCTGGTACCGGCCGAGGAGGTCCACGCTTTCTGCGTCTTCTTCGCGGCCGACCAGATAGATGCGATTCAGCTCCATCACCGCGCTGCCCGTCGTCCCGACGATTTCGAGCCGGTCGCCGTGCAGCGGCGGATAACCCGGTGCGCAGAGGCAGCCGTCGGCCGTGGCAATCAGCCCGTCGGCGCCTTCCATCAGGATGGACGCCGTGTCCTCACCCGGTAGTCCGTCGGCCAAGCGGTTCAGTCGCGCGGCGACGACACGAAGGTCGCCGAGAATGCAGCGCAGCACATCGAGGTGATGGATCATCGTTTCAAAAACCAGGTTGCGCTCAAAGCCCAGCAGATAGGGCTGGCGCTCGACCAGGAACGGTACGGTGCCGGGCCGTGCGCAGAGGCCGGAACCGCGACAGGCGATATGGGCGTGGCGGGGCGTACCGATCCGGCCGCAATCGATCCACCGGCGCAGCGTCAGGTAATGCGGTCGAAATCGGTAATTCTCGTGCACCATGAACCGCACCCGATCGCCGACATAATCGATCAATGCCTCGGCCTCGGCCACCGTTTCGCATAGCGGCTTCTGGCACATGATGTGGATTCCGCGATCCGCGGCCATACGGGCGACCGGAGCGTGGGCGCCTACCGATGCGGCGATATCAACCGCCTCGAAACCGCCTGCGGCGAACAGGGCGGCGGCATCTTCATAGACGCGCGGTACGCCGAATTCCTGGGCGCGCATATCGGCTTTCGCGCGGTCGAGATCGCAGACGGCAACCACCCGCGCACCGACGGCTTGCCATGCTCGAAGGTGATAAAGACTGATCAGCCCGCAGCCGACCAGCGCCACGCGCAACGGTGCCTCAGCCATGCGTCTCTCCGAACCATCCATAGCCATAGAACCAGACGCTGCCTGATGAACGCAGCGTGATCAGCGTGTGCCGTGCGCCGGCGGGGATGCGCACCAGGTCTCCCGGGCCGCACCGCGCCCGCTCGCCGGCCACGTCGATCTCGATAACGCCTTCTGCGACGACGACGAACTCGTCCATGTCGTGCACAAAATCGGCCCAGATCTGGCCGGGCGGATCGTTGAAGACCCCGAACGAAAAGCCGCGATGGTCCGCTCTCACGGCTTCGACAGAGACCGGAACTTCATACCGGTTCGGTTCGAAGGCTCTGCTCATGCCGCGACCTCCGTCAAAAGCGCGCCGATATAGGGTTTGACAGGTTCATGGGCGACGAGCGCCGCATAGTCGGGCAGCGGGGTCACGGTTCCCGCCTGCACGAAGACGAAGCGCTCGCAGATCTCTTCCAGGATCTCCAGATGGAACGGCGCGGTCGGGTGGACGCACAAAAACACAAGGCGTCCCTCGTCGCGCAGCCGGCGGAAGAAGTCGAGCATGAAGCCGATATAGCCGTCCTGGGTATTGAATTGGGGTTCGTCGAAGAGATGGACTACGGGCGTGTCGCAGTTCGCCGGCTGCAAAAGCACATTGGGCATGAACGAGCGGAATTGCCGAACCTGGTAGGATTGGTGATAGTGGATCGCGAGCCGGTCGCGCTGATCGGTGCGCACGCGGTGTATGTCTTTTCCCTTCACGAGCACCGTGCCTGACGTCGGTGTGTTCGAGCCGGTGATCAGTTCGAAGAGCGTCGTCTTGCCGGATCCGTTCGGTCCCATCATGCCGATGATCCCCGGTCCGTCGATGCTGAAGTCGGCGGTCAGACGGAAGGTCGGCGTCCGGTCGAAGCGGCCCTTGCGATAGACCTTTTCCAGTTTGCGTATGGCGAGCGTTGCGGTCATGCGATCACACCCCGACAAGGTCGCGCCGGCGCGCGGCATCGTTGAGCAGGTCCGCAGCCGGACCCTCGTGGCGAATGCGTCCGCGATCCATCACATAGACGCGGTCGGCGACAGCGAGTGCTGCCAGGGCGTTCTGCTCGACGACGAGGCAGGAAATGCCTTCCGCCTTGAGGCGACGGACGGTGGCGAGCACGTCCTGCGCGACCTTCGGCGCAAGCCCCTGGCTCGGCTCGTCCAGAAGCACCAGGCCGGGTGAGCCGACGAGCGCCCGCGAGATTGCAACCATCTGCAATTCGCCGCCCGACATGGTTTCGCATTCGCGGTCCATCAGGTTCAGGAGGGCGGGAAAGATCTCGCACATTTCTGTCGCGCTCCAGGCCCGGAACCGGGTCCTGCGCGCGCCGAGGTCGAGGTTGCGTCGTGCTGTCAGCGTCGGGAAGACCCGCCGGTCGTCCGGCACCCAGCCGATGCCGAGACGCGAGATCCGATGGGTCGGCATCCGTGTCACGTCACGGCCTTCGAAGCGAATGGAGCCCCGGTTCGGCGGCGAGAGCCCGAGGATCGAGCGCAGCGTCGTGGTCTTGCCGGCGCCGTTCGGGCCGAGCAGCGCGACGATTTCGGCCTCGCCGACCGCAAGCGACGGGCCGAAGAGCGCCTGGGTCTCGCCGTAGAAGGTTTCGATGGCCTGGACGTCCAGCATCACGCGACCTCCCCGAGCGCGGATCGTGCGACCCATTTGTTTGCTTTCAGGGCGGACGGCGTGCCCTCGGCGATCACCTGTCCCCAATGGATCACCGAAATCCGGTCGGCAAGCTCGAACAGGAACGCCATGTCGTGTTCGATCAGAACGATGGTGTAGCGCTGTCGCAGGTCACGGATCAAACGTGCCAGGCGCCGCGTCGCGTCGGTTCCGAGCCCGGAGGTCGGCTCGTCGAGGAAAAGGATTTTGGGTTCCGCTGCAAGCGCGACGGCGATTTCCAGCGCCCGGCGATCGCCGTAGGGCAGGGCGGCTGCCTTCTCCCAGGCACGCTCGGCAAGGCCGACCTGGTCGAGCACGGCAAGAGCCGCGCTCCTCAGCCGGGCGTCGTCGAACACCCGTGCGAACGCGCTCGCCGATTTCGTGCGGAACGCCGGCAGGGCCAGCATGACGTTTTCAACCACGGCCGCGTCGTCGAACAGGCTCATCATCTGGAAAGAGCGGGCAATGCCCAATCGCGCGATGCGATGCGGTTTCAGGCCGGTAATGTCGCGCCCGTCGAAGGTGATCGTGCCGGCATCCGCAGCATGATACCCGGTCAGGACATGGAAACAGGTCGTCTTGCCGGCGCCGTTCGGCCCCATGATGCCATGCACCGTGCCGGTCTCGACGCTGAGCGAGATGTTTTCCAGCACGATGTGGGCGCCGAAGCGTTTCTGGATGTTGCGGGCTTCGAAGATCGCCATCAGCCCGGTTCCTGACGCGGTGCGGCGGAAAGCGAGGCGATCGGGGCGTTTGGCCGGCGCGGCCGAAGCGTGTGCAGCATCCCGGCCAGGCCTTCCGGACGCAGCATGACCATGACGACGAACATCAGCCCGTACCACAGGAGCCATGTTTCGGTGAGGCCGCCGAGCACGTCGCGCGCGATGAAATAGAGCACAACACCGAGGACCGGTCCCCAGAAACTGACCAGGCCGCCGCCGACCAGCACCATCATTACAATGAGACCGGACTGGTGCAGGCTCATCACGTCCGGGTAGGCGCTTTCCTGGGCCATCGCAAAGAGCCCGCCGGCGAGGCCGGCGAAGGCGGCGGACAGTGTGAAGGCAATCCATTTTGTCCGCCAGACGTCGTAGCCGATGAAGCGCGCGCGGGTTTCGTTTTGGCGTATCGCCTGGAGCACCCGGCCGAACGGCGCGGTCACGAGACGCCAGAGGCCGACGACCGCCAGGCCGAGCAACAGGGCGACGAACCAGAAGAAGGCGGTGTTGTCGTCGAGATCGACCCGCCATGGCCCGAGCACAAGATCCGGGCGCGGAATGCCGAGCAGGCCGTCCTCGCCGCCGGTCAGGCCGTGCAGCTTGATGGCGGAAAACCAGAAGACCTGTCCGAAGCCGATCGTCATCAGGGCGTAATAGATGCCGCGCCGGTGCGAGATGCAGGCGCCCACCAGCGCGCCGGCAAGGGCCCCGGCAAGCACGGCAACTGCAAGCCCGCCCCACAGGCTGAGCGCGACGTGGTGCTGAAACAGTCCGAACGCATAGGCTCCGGTGCCGAGATAGGCGCCGTGCCCGAAGGAATGCAGGCCCGTATAGCCGAATAGCAGGTTGAAGCCGAGCGCGAACAGGATCCAGATGGCGATCTCGATGCCGAGATAATCGTAGAGCCCGATCGCTTCCAGCCAGAAGGGTGCCGTGGCAATCAGCGCCAGGAACAGAACCATGGCCGGGGTGCCGGGCGATCCGGCGCGAGCGGGGATGTCGGAAAGCGTGATCACGGGATCAGGCCTCGAGCGCCGTCTTGCGGCCGAGCAATCCGCGCGCCCGGAACCCGACCACCGCGATCAGGAGCAGATACATCGACATCATCGACCAGGCGGGCGCATAGGCGCCGGAAATGCCGACCGAGAGGCCGACAAGGAGCGCCGCGATCACGGCCCCCCAGAAGCTGCCGACGCCGCCGACCACGATGATCAGGAAGGCGGGAATGACGACGTCGATGCCGACATGCGGCCGCAATCCCCAGATCGGCGCCATGATGACACCGGCAAGCCCGGCCATCGCCGCGCCGAGACCGAACACCAGAAGCCGCAGCCGGCCGAGGTCATGGCCGAGCGCCCGGATCATCTCGCTGTCATGCGAGCCGGCCTTGATGATCGCGCCGTAGGGGGTCTTTTCCAGGAACAGCCAGATGGCGAGGATAACGAGGATCGCAAATCCGGCGGCGAAGACCTTGTATTTGGAGAAGATCAGGCCGGCCATCCAGAAGGCGCCGTTGATCATCTGCGGGACAGGCATGGATTGCTCGCCGGTGCCCCAGCCGAGTCGGATCAGTTCCTCGATCACCAGCGCCGCTCCGAAGGTCAGGAGCAGGCCGTAGAGCGGCGCCTTGCCGTAGGTCGGACGCAGACAGACTTCCAGCGCCATACCGGCGAGCCCGGCCAGGATCGGTCCAGCGACCAGCGCAAGCGCATAGCGGATTTCGAGCGAGAGTCCGAGCCACCAGGTCCCGAAGCCGGTATCGGCGAACCAGTCCGCGCCGATTGTGGAGAGCGCAAGGTAGGCGCCGAGCGCGAACAGCGACCCGTGCGCCAGGTTGATCACCTCCATCACTCCGACGATCAGCGTGAAACCGAGCGCGATCAGCGCGAACAGCAATCCAAGCGTCAGGCCATTGATGATATGGGGCAACAGGTCGAGCATGCTCTCATCCGGACGCCGGACCCATCCAAACAGTCCGGCGCCGCGTCCTTCCTCGGCGTCTCAGGCGTCGAAGGTCGGTGTGTCCTCGTAGCTCTCCAGCTTGCAGCCCTTGGAGGCGTTCTGATCGCGCACGTCTTCCGGTGCCGACTGGGCGAGGATCTTGAACACGTCGTCCTCCTCGCTCGGCGCCTGGTTTGCGGTGGCGAGATAGACGGTCTGCTGCACCTGGTGGGTGTCCGGATCGATCACCGCGTCGTGGTGCTGCATGCGTTGCGCGGCCGGCATGACGTGGCCTTCGAGCGCCCGGATCACCGCGATGTTGTTCGTGGTCCCGGCCCGCTCGATGGCGTCCAGCAGCGTCGATGTCGCCATGTAGCCGTTATAAAAGACGTTGCCGGGAACCCGCATGCGGGTGTCGGGATACATCGCCTGATAGCGCTGGACGAAATCGGCGACGCCAGGAAGGTCGAGCTTGTAATACCAGGTGGTGCCGAACACGCCGAACAGGTTGTCGATCGGCAGGCCGTAGATGTCGGGCCAGTCCTGCTGATTGTTGATCCAGGCAGGTTTGGCGCCGAGGCCGAGCTGCGCGACCTGCTGGCGCAGCGCCTTCTGGTCATCCCCACCGACGGCGGCGGCGACCACGTCCGGCCCGGCCTGCTGGATCTTGATCAATGCCGCCGAGAAGTCCCGGGTGCCCTGGGGCACCAGGATTTCGTCGAGCACCTCGCCGCCATAGGTGTCGAGCAGCCCGCGGGTTGCCCGGGCTGTATCGTGGCCCCACACATAATCGTTCGTCAGAAGCATGAAGCGGCCGCCGATGCTCTCGACGGCGTTTTTGATCGCGGCTTGCGCGAAATTGGCGCCGTTGCCGTCCCAGACGAACTTCACCCGGTGGCAGTTCTCGCCGCTTTCGGTCGGCGAGGACGAATTGGTGTTGAGGTAGATGACGCCGTATTTCTGGGCGACCTGGCTGATGGCGTTGGCGACGCCTGAGCTCACCGCGCCGACCAGAAAGCCGCATTCCTCGCGGCTGATCATGCGTTCCGCGACGCGACTGCCGGTCGCCGGCGTCGTCTCGGTATCGATATGAACCGTTTCGATCCGGCGACCGAGCACGCCCCCCCGCGCATTCGCTTCGGCGATGGCCATCATCATGCCGCGCCGGTCGCTCGCGCCGGAATTGGCGTATTGCCCGCTGGCATCCGAGGTGATGCCGATCTTGATCGGCCGATCCGCGGCCCAGACTCGATTGTGTTTCCACGGGCCCGACCAGGTAACCAGCCCACCCGTCATCGCGGCTGTTCCGGTAGCCGTCGCCAAGAGCCTGCGGCGCGTAATGTTCGCCTTGGACATGTCATCCCTCCCGTTGCATGGCCCGTTTCGATCGGGCGTTGGGCGGCGCGAGAATGTGTGTTCAGCCGCCGGGCGCATAATGAAATAAATATTCAATTTATGTCAATGAATATTCACTTCACATATCGTGTAGAGCTGCGCTAAGGCTGTTCAATGGACACAAAAAACCCGACCCCATCGCTGGCCGCTGCAACGCCCGGCACTCCCGACAACCGCACATCCGACCTCCGCCCAATCGAGCGTCCCGACACGTTCGATGCGCTCAGACGGAGCCTGCGCGACCAGTTTCCGAATCTGAGCCCGCACCTGCAGCGCATCGCCCGCGCCGCGCTTGAAGAGCCGAACGGATTTGCGTTCGACACCACGGCCGTCATTTCGGAGGCGCTCGGGATTCAACCCTCGACGTTGATCCGGTTTGCCAAGCATTTCGGGTATTCGGGATTTTCCGAGATGCAGCGTGTGTTCCGCCAGCGGCTGATCGAAGGCGCTGCGGTCACGCGGGAGAAGGTTTATTCGGAGGTGGAATCCGGGACCGCGCCGCACGACGTCGCGGAGATTCTCCAGGTCTCTATCCAAGCCCATGTCGAGGCGCTGGAGCGCTTTGCTCGGAACTGCGACACGGTCAGCATCGCCAACGCCGTGCGTTTGATGCGCGAGGCCCGCCATATCTATATCGCCGGACTGCGGCGCTCCCGGCCGATCGCCGACTATCTGGCCTACGGCCTCATCCGCTCCGAGCGCGCGTGTTCGATGCTCGACTTTTCCGGCGGCATGGCGAGCCCCCAGATCGCCACCATGGCGCCGGAAGATCTGCTCATCGCCATTGCCTTTCCGCCCTATTCGGTTCCGGTCGTCGATGCGGTGATGGATGCGTTTGTGTCCGGACGGCGCGTTCTTGCTATCACCGACACTGCCGAGAGCCCGCTCGCCCGCCATGCGGCGACGACGATTCTGGTCGAAGCCGATGCGGCCGTGCAATTGCAGCCGATTTCCGCGGCGATCGGTCTGGTGCAGACGCTGGTCACGGCGACCGGGCAGCAATAGCGCCCGGTCGGGTCGGCTGACGGCACCGTTGTCCCTGCAGGTTCACCGATCCCGGATCGGGCCGGATAGCACGGCTTGACACTTTTCATCGAAGGCGGTGGACAATTCGGCCAGACTGATCGCACCGAGCCGTTCCAGAAGCCGTCTTTCGGCTTCTCTCAGAGCGCCGTCCAGCGCATCGTTGACGACCTGTTCGACGGCACAGTCCGGATTGTCGCTGACCGGTCCGAGGGCGAAAATGTGCGGTCCGCCCACCGCGCGGTGCACGTCGAGGAGCGAGATTTCGGAAAGCGGACGCGCAATCGACCAGCCGCCGCCATGGCCCTTTTCCGACCGCACATACCCGGCATCGCGCAGGCCGGCCATCGTCCGGCGTACCACGACCGGATTGGTGCCGAGCATGCCGGCAATCATGTTGGAAGTCGCCGGTCCATCGTGGCGCGCCATGTGCAAGAGCACATGCAGCATCCGTGAAAGCCGGTTGTCCTGTCTCATGCGCGTATCATTGGTCGGAGTTTCGGAAAATCCGGTTGCAAAGACTCGACACATCATAAGTTACATGAAATAGGAGATCAAATTCCGAACCGGACAGCAGAGTGTAAGGACCGGGCATGGCTGTAGACCTGAACGACGCGGATTTCTGGAGCGGGTGTGCTGCCTACCGAGAGGTGGC
Source organism: Pseudomonadota bacterium (assembly GCA_038745065.1). Taxonomy (GTDB): domain Bacteria; phylum Pseudomonadota; class Alphaproteobacteria; order Rhizobiales; family JANQQB01; genus JANQQB01. The sequence continues at coordinate 180,065 of JBCDLT010000001.1, forward strand.
GCATGACTTTACCGCACAATACAGCCGCGACGCTTGGGCGCTGGCCGATCTGCCAAAGGGCGCGAAGGTGCTGGACATTGCGGCCGGTTCGGGTGCCCTTGCGCTGACGGCCGCCCGAGCCGGTGCACATGTGCTTGCGACGGATTTTTCCGACGGCATGGTCGACGCGATCCGGGCGCATAAGCTGCCGAACCTGGAGGCGCGGGTGATGGACGGACAGGCGCTCGACCTGCCGGACGCCTCCTTCGATGCCGCCTTTTCGATGTTCGGGATCATGCTTTTTGCCGATTGGCGAAAGGGATTGGCCGAAATGGCGCGGGTCGTCCGACCGGGCGGGAAGGCCACGCTTGGCACATGGCGTCCGGTGTCAGGCGCGGCCGTCAATCTCCTGCTTGCCGAGCGTGTCGCCCGATTGTTTCCCGATATTGTGGATCCGGAGCCGATCGAGGGCATGAATGTACTGCGCGATCCCGACCGGCTTCGCGCCGAGATGGAGGCCGTCGGATTGGGTGCCGTATCGATTGTGGAGGCCGTGCATGATTTTCGGCTTGAGCAGGCAGCGATCGAAGATCCCGACCACCTCTTCCAGTTCAGTGCGATCTGGCCGCTCCTCGATGCGGACCGGAAAGACCGCGTGCTGACATCGATCCGGGACAGCCTTGCGGCTTCCGATGGTGTCCTTGCGATCCCGTCGCCGGCCTGGATCGCCACGGCGAGGCGGAGTTAGAGCTCCTGGTGTCCGGTGCCGGAACGCGGCCGACCGCAAGGCCGTAAAAGGGTCAGGTTTCCGGCGGATCCTGAAGCGTCCAATCCTTTGCCCGTTTCTCGGTTGGAAACCGATCGACGAGACCCAGGTCACGGATCCTGGCCAGCGACGCCTCGAACAGGGCGCGCGAGACCGGCACATTGTCCGGCGTGAACGCGACGCCGCGCAACAGGTCGCCATGCGGCTGGTAGGCGTCGAACAGGGCGCGCAGGTCGGCAACGGCATCGTCTTTGGAGGAATCGATGCGCAGATCGCACAGGTCGACGCCTTCCGCGCCGGTCACGCGCAGGCCCGAGGAGCGCAAGGGGCCGGTAATCTCGCCGCCGGCATCGCGCCCTGCTTCAAGCGCGATCATCAACCGGTCGGCGAACGGCCGGTCGTGCGACCTCTCGAATGCTTCGACCATGCGGGCGGGCACCTTGTCGTTGTCCAGGATGTTGCCGATCGCCAGACAGTCCGCGGCACTGGCATGCGCATAAATCGAGTACATCAGCCGGCCATGGTACACCGCGCTGTCGCCTTTGGCATCGAGAGCTGCCAATTGCCGCCATTCGATGTCCGGCGTGGAGGCGCAGGTCTCCGCGATCGCGGTTTGCGCGTTGCTTCCCGCAACAAGGTGGGCAATCCCGACATCGCCGAGACGTGGATCCGTTCGATGCTGGCTGAGAAACGCGCCGAGACCGTGGGCGAGCCGCACGCACCGCGACCCGACCGCCAGGTTCGACGTGGTGATCGCCGCGCCGAAAGCGCCCGTGTCGGCACACCGCGCTATGATTGAAAACGTCATGCGGTCCCCCGTCTTGTTTTAATGGGCATCCGCGATCGGCAATTGAACGCCTGGAACTTCACGCTCAAACCGCGCCCACATGGCTTTTGTCGCGGCCTGTGCCGCATGCACCGCATCACGCTCGTTCATCGTCGTGAGTTCGCCGTCGCGCATCAGGAAGCGGCCGTCAACCATCGTGTCGGTGACCATGCCTGGATGGCCGTAATGCACCATGTTGGAAAGCGCGGACACCCGCGGATTGAGCGCCGGCGCATCGAGATTGAGAACGGCAAGGTCGGCCTTCATGCCGGTTGCGATCCGCCCGATCCCGTCGTGACGCAGCGCTCGCGCGGCATTGGTTGTGGCATACTGGAAAACCCGACCGGGCGTCGGCACGACGGACCGGCCGTGCGCGCCGCGATGCACGATCAGGCCCATGCGCAGCGCGTTGAACATGTCTTCGGTCATGTTGTCGGTGCCCAGCACGCAATTGATCGGTTGGTCCAGGATTGCCCGGATCGGCAGCTGGTGCGGGCCCTTGGCGGACATGCTCGCCGGACAATGCACAAAATGCGTGCCGGTCTTGGCCAGGGTCTCGACATCGCTTTCGGTACAGAACGTCCAATGCACGGCGAGCAGATCGTCGCCGAGAAATCCGTTCCGATGCAGGTATTCCGTCGAGGTGCAGCCGTGCAGTTTGCGCACTTGCTCGACCTCGGAGATGATCTGGCTGAGATGCACGGTGCGTGGCAGACCGTGCCGGTGCGCCAGGTCGCTGACCTGTTCGAGCATCCAGGGCGAGCAATTGTCCGGCGCATGCGCGGCCATCATCACGCGCACGCGGTCGTTTTCAGCGCCGTGAAAGCGGTCGATCAGGGCCCGGGTGCGCTCCAGGAAAGTCTCGCCGAAGTCACGGTCGAAGCGATAGGTGCCGGCGCCGACCTCCGTCGTCACCGCGTCGGCACAGCTTTCCGCGAGCCAAAGCCGCAAGCCCGACGCGATCATGGCCGGCGCATAATCCGAGACATGGCGCAGCGGGTCGACGAGCGTGGTCGTGCCGCAGCGGATCGCTTCCGCACAGGCCAGCCGGGCGATCGCCGCGCGCTCGTCCGGTTTCAGCAGATAGCTGGCCGGAACCATGTACTGATAGACCAGATTGCCCTCGATATCCTCGACGGTGCCGCGCAGTGCCAGGAGGACGACATGGGTGTGCGCGTTAATCAAGCCCGGAATGACCAGCTTCGACGCGGCGTCGATCGGTTCGAAATCCGCAAACCCCTCGGCTCCCGCACCGACATGCACGATCCGGTCGTCCTGCACGGCGATATCGCCCTTGCGCAGTTCGGGGCCTTTGCCGTCATCGGCAATGTAGGTCGCATTTCGAAAGAGTGTGTTCATCGCCATTGCCTGCGCAGCATTTCCACCACCATGACCAGAAGTGTCAGCGCGACCAGCAGGGTTGCGACCGCGGCGATCGTGGGATCGATGTTGTCCTGGATGCCCTGCCAGATCATTTTTGGCAGGGTCGTTACGTTGCGGACCGTAATGAACAGCACGCCGACGATCTCGTCGAAGGAAACGATGAAGGCGAATACTGCGCCGGTGATCATGCCGGGCCGGCAGGCCGGCAGCACGACGCTGACGACGGTCTGCCCGACCGAGGCGCCGAGGCTGCGGGCTGCCTGGATGATTGTCCGGTCGAGATTGGCCAGGGCGGCGAAGACCGAGATCGTCACGTAGGGCAGGGCGAGCAGCGTGTGCGCCAGGATGACCCCGGTATAGCTGTCGATGATGCCGAGCTGGACCCAGAACCGATAGAATCCGAGCGCCTGGATCACCGGCGGCACCAGGATCGGCGTGATCAGGATCCATCGCACGATGCCGCTGGCCCGGTTCGACAGAAACCAGCATCCGATCGCAAACGCAGTGCCGAGGATCGTGGCGAAAAAGGCGACCGCGATGCCGATGAAAATGCTTTGCCATGTCGCCCACAACCACCGTGAGGAGGTGAAATAGTCCTCGTAGTGCTGCAGCGACAGGCCGTCCTGCGGCAGCGAGATATAGGGTTTGTCTGTGAGCGATACCGGCAGCACCACGAACAAGGGCAACACGAGAAAGGCCAGCACGGCCCAACTGCCGGTCGAAAGGAAGATCGAAAAGGCGGTGCGCTGCCTCACTTGCTTCGCTCCAGAAGTGTCGCTTTCAGATTCACGAAGCGCGCCGCACCGACAAGCACCAGAGCGGTGGCGATGAGCAGGACGACCGAGAGTGCCGAGCCGAGGCCCCAGTTCAGGAATTCCTGGATCTGGTAGGTGATGTATTGCGAGATCATCAGGACGCGTCCGCCGCCAAGCAGCGCCGGCGTGATGAAGAAGCCGAGGCTGAGCACAAAAACGAGCAACGTGGCGGAAAAGATCCCAGGTTTCGTCTGCGGGACGTAGACCTGCCAGAAGGCGGTCCATTCCGACGCGCCAAGACCGCGGGCGGCATCCACGTAGGAGCGGTCGATGCCGCGCATGTTGGCAAGCATCGGCAGCACCGCGAAGGGCAGCATGACATGCACCATCGCGATGATGACGCCGAGTTCGTTATGCATCAGCCTCAGCGGACTGGAGATCAGACCGATATCCTTCAAGGTGTCGTTGACGACACCGGACCGGCCCAACAGCACGATCCACGAAAACGAGCGGATCAGCACCGACACCCAGAACGGTAAAAGCACCAGAGCGAGCATCAGCGGCCGGATACCGGGCGCGGCATGGGTAACGCCGTAGGCGACGATGTAGCCGAGCACCACGCAGAACAGCGTCGTTTCGACAGCCACGCGGAAGGTGATGACAAAGCTGGTCCTGACGGCCGAACTCTCTGCGGCCCGGATGTAGTTGTCGAATCCGGTCGCCGGTTCGTTGACCGAGATCAGGAAGATGTTCAAGAGCGGCCAGATGTAGAACACGACCATCACAAACAGTGCGGGCGCGATCAGCATCCAGTAGGTCAGGTGGCTTCGGCGTGAGATCACGGAGGGTGTCCGGGCGCGGGACGGGCGGCGCGCAAGCCGGCGCCGCCCGAAACCGTCAGTTGATCAGGGCGTCGACGTAGAGTTCTTCGGCGGCTGTCTGGTTGGCGCCGTACCAGACGTCGTTATAGAAGATCTGCTTGGCGAGGTTTTCAGGGTCCGACGGGTTCCACTTTTTCAGCTCTTCGGGCACCAGCGGCGCGGCTTCCGGGCTGATCGGCCCGGAACCGATCATTTCCAGCCACTTGACCTGGAGTTTCGGGTCCTGGCCGTGCGCGATGAACTTCATGGCTTCGTCCGCTCCGGCCGGATTGCCCTTCGGCACCACCCAGATGCCCGGTGCGATCACGCCGCCTTCGAAGGTTACATCGAACGAACCTTCCGGCATGTCGTCCTTCAGAACGAAGGCCCGCGTTGACCAGATGTTGCCGATCGCAACCTCTTCCTGCAGGAACAGGTTCTGGCTTTCCGAACCGGATCCCCACACGATGATGTTGTCCCGCAACTGACGGAACTTGTCGATTGCGGCGTTGATGCCGTCCTGCGTGCCAAGCACCTCGTAGACGTCGCCGGGCGCGACGCCCTGGGCCATCGTTGCGCTTTCCAGCATACCGCGCACGGATTTACGGAAGGTCCGCATGCCGGGAAAGTCCTTCACGTTCCAGACATCGACCCAGTTCTTCGGCGTGTTGCCGCCCAGGAGCTTGGGATTGGAGGCAAGCACGTAGGAATAGGTGTAATTGCCGACGCCGTGGCTGTAGATCGCGTCCTCCAGCACCTTGGACTTGTCGACGATGTCGTAATTGATCGGCTCGATCATGCCGGCCTGGGTCAGGATGATCGCCGACCCCGCGCCGCTGTCGCAAATGTCCCACACGACCGCGCCGCTTTCGACCATGGCGCGGATCTTGCCCGCAGAAGGGCCGGATCCGTCGATCACGACATCGATCCCGGTCGCGGCCTTGTAGGTATCACCGAGCACTTCCTGCAGGACTTCGGATGCTCGGCCGCCCCAGTTCACGACGACGATCTCTTTTGCCGCCAATGCCTTGCCGTCGAGGATCGGCAGGATGCCGAGCGCGCCGAGCGCGGTCAGGAAACCGCGTCGGCTGAGAATGCCCTGTTTCGTGCGATGCGCGGCGATTTCAATCAGGTCGGCCTTGAGCGCTCTGTCGGATGTGTCGTGCATATTTTGGTTCCTCTCTGTTTTCAGACAATCGGCCGGGTCATCCATCTTCGAGAAAAACGCAGGCGTCCCTGTCCCAACCGAATGAGACGTCTGCGTTGTGGGAAAGGTCGAAATCCGCGCTGAGCGTTGGAAAGCTCGCATGAATTTCGCCGAATTCTGGATGCTCGACGATGAGCTGCGACGTGCCGCCGAGAAATGACGTCTTGCTGACCCGGCCTGAAAACTGGTTCGCGCCTGCCGCGCCGATCCGCACACGTTCCGGCCGTACTGCGATGCGTTGGGTACTGCCGACCGCAAAGGATCGGGGGGTTGCGACCGCGAAGACCTGGCTGCCGACGGCGCACGTTGCGCCATCCTGCGTCGCTTCGGTGATCGTCACGTCGAGAAAGTTCGACTTGCCGAGGAAATCGGCAACGAAGGAATTGCAGGGTCGGTTGTAGAGCGCTTGCGGTGTGCCCTCCTGCTGGATCGCCCCGTCCTTGAGAATCACGATCCGGTCCGACATCGACAGGGCCTCTTCCTGATCGTGCGTGACATAGACGAATGTGACGCCGAGCTTGTCGTGCAGGTCCTTGAGTTCCCATTGCAGGTTGGCGCGCAGCTTCTTGTCGAGCGCCGAAAGCGGTTCGTCCAGGAGCAGGACCGACGGACTGAATGACAGGGCCCGTGCCAGTGCGACCCGTTGCTGCTGGCCGCCGGACAATTGACTTGGCATGCGCGCCGCGTAGTCGCGCATCTGGACCATGTCGAGGCATTCCGCGACGCGCGCCTCGATCTTCGCCCTGTCCCAGCCGCGCACCTTCAAGGGAAACGCGATGTTGCCGTTGACGGTCATGTTGGGGAACAGGGCATAGCCCTGAAAGACCATGCCGAAGCCACGTTTTTCCGGCAGTGCGGCCGTAATGTCCTGCCCCTTGAGCAGCACCCTGCCGGCATCCAGTTCGGTAAAGCCGGCCAGCGCCATCAACAGGGTCGTCTTGCCCGATCCCGACGGACCGAGAAGCGTCAGGAACTCGCCCTCCGTTATGTGCAGATCGACTCCACCAAGCGCGGTGACGGCCGCATAGGTCTTCCGCGCGGATTCAATGGATATGATCGTCCCGGGCATCGGGCCTCCCTGCCAATTGAGGGCGACCGGCTGTCAGCGTGGTCCAGATCGGTCTCGGCTGTAGACACGATGCCAACACAGTTGGCTAAAACTTGGAAATTAAAAAACCGGCGGGAAGAATAACCTTGGATTATTTAGGTCGCGTCGGAAAAGCAGGCGGCCGGGGGCTGGTGTCAACCGTCCGCCTTCCCGGCAAGGAATGCCTCAAGGTCGGATTGGAACGTTCTCGCGACCTGCGAGACCGGAAAAAGGTTTGATGTAACGGCATACAGGTTGATCGGAAGGTCCGGAAGGGTCGGCTTGCTGACCACTCCCCTGACGCGTGGATCCGCTAGCGCGAATTCGTCGACAAGCGCCACGCCGAGACCGTGGGCGACCAGTTCCAGGGCGACCGCGGTGTGCCGGACCTGGGTGCAGAAGCGCCTCTCGAGCCCGTTTTCGCTGAACACCTGGTCGATCGCCCGCCCGAGCGGCGTATCGCCGCCATAGGAAATGTGATTGTGTCGGTTCAGCGTCGTGATATCGACGCGGTCTGCTGCGGCCAGTTCATGGTCGACGGGGCAGACCAGCACCATGCGGCCCCGGGCGATCGCATGCACGTCGAGAAGTGGATGGCGCGGTTGCGTGATCGTCAGGCCGAGATCCGAACGGCCGCTGATCAGCCGGTCCTGTATCTCGTCGATCGAGCCCAGTTCCAGTTCAAGGTTCAGTTTCGGACGGTGTCGCGAGAACTCGGCCAGCACGTGCGGCAGGATGCCGAGGCCGATGGACGGCGTGGCGACGATACCCAGCCTTCCCAGGAGCCCGCCGCGCAGTTCGTCGACGATCGAATTGATGCGTTTTTGCTGCATGAAGAGATGTTGTGCCTCTTCGGCGATCCGCCGCGCCTCGGCGGTCGGTACCAGCCGGCCGTGTTCGCGCACGAACAGCTGCATCCCGGTCAGATCCTCGGTGTGGCGGATCATGTTGCTGACAGCCGGCTGCGACACGCCAAGCTGTTCGGCGGCCCCCGACGTTGTGCCGACTTCGATGACCGCGCATAGAATTTCGAGTTGGCGGGCGTTGATCAGGGTATAACTCTTTGTTATTCGCTCGAGGTAATCCTTTATTTCAAATTAATAATCGGCGGTCGTAGGAGTAAAGCAAAACCTGGATGCGGAGGATCGGAATGAACCGGAAGGAAGTCTTTGCCGTGGCGCAGATGGGCCCGATCCATCTGGCCGATCCGAAGGAAAAGAACGTCGGCCGGTTGATCGACATGCTGGCCGAAGCCCACGGCCGCGGCGCGCGCTGGGTCACGTTTCCGGAACTGGCACTGACGACGTTTTTCCCGCGCTATGTCTATGAGACGCCGGCTGAATACGACCATTTTTTCGAGGAGGGGCTGCCGTCGCCGGCCATGCAGCCGCTGTTTGACCGCGCGCGTGATCTCGGCGTCGGATTTTACCTGGGCTACGCGGAGAAGGTGACCGACGGCGGTACGACGCGCCGCTTCAACACATCCGTTCTTGTCGGGCCTGACGGCGCGATTCTCGGCAAGTACCGCAAGATCCATCTGCCTGGCACGAGAGACCCGATCGGCGATCCGGAATTCGAACACCTGGAAAAGCGCTATTTCGAGGTCGGCGATCTTGGGTTTCCGACGTTCGCGACCCCGTCTGGCCGCTTCGGCATGTGCATCTGCAACGATCGGCGCTGGCCGGAGACCTTTCGGGTGATGGCCCTGCGTGGCGCCGAGGTGTTCCTGCTCGGTTACAATACGCCGACGCGCAACATCCATCATGACGAGCCGGCGCATCTCAGGGATTTTCACAACCGGCTGTCGCTGGAAGCGGCCGCCTATCAGAACGCCGCCTGGCTGATGGCGGCGGCAAAATGCGGATCAGAGGACGGCTTTGCGATGATCGGCGGATCGGCGATCGTTGCGCCGACCGGAGAGACCGTCGCGCGCGCCGTAACGGAAGAGGACGAGGTGATTACCTATTCCTGCGATCTCGATCTCGGCGCCTATCTCCGGCGTTCGGTCTTTGACTTTGACCGGCACCGCAGGATCGAGCATTACGGTCCGATCACCGAACAGACCGGTATCGAGGTTCCCGAATGACGTTTTCGATTGCCGGAATCTGCACGCAGACCGGACGGATCGGCTACGCCGTTACCACTTCCAGCGTCGCCGTCGGAGCCCGGGTCGGCCGGATCGGGCCCGATTGTGTCGTGTTTTCCCAGGCCCGAACGGATCCGAGGTTGCACGCGCCCGGGATTGCCGAATTTGGCAGGACGCAGAATGCTCGGCGCGCCCTGGATGCGATGCAGGCCGCGGGCGACCACCTCCACTGGCGTCAGGTTGGCGTGCTGTCGAGGTTCGGTGACGCGGTTTACTCCACCGGCGAAAGCTGTCTGCCGCATGCCGGCGGACTGGTCGGTGAGAACTGTCTTGCGCTCGGCAATTTCCTCGCGAGCGATCATGTGCTGCCGGGCATCGTCGAGGGCTTCGCCACCGCGGGGCCGGACACGTCCCTGGCGGGCCGGCTCCTGGCCGGCCTGCAGGCCGGTGCAGCAGCCGGCGGCGAACGCGACCGCCTTCAATCCGCCGCGGTGAAAGTCCTGGGAGCCGACGATCTTTTCGACGTCGATCTCAGGGTGGACAAGAGTATCGATCCGTTGTCCGATCTGGCGGATCTGCTCCGCGACTGGGCGCCCAAGGCGGACGCCTACCGTATTCGGGCGCTGGCACCCGACGATGCACCGTCGTCATCCGAGGTCGAGGGGACCGCATCGCCAACCTGAGAGGCAAATCCATGCAGTTCGACTGTGTCATCCACGACGGCAAGGTCTGCACGGCGAGAGAATGCGTGGATGCCGATATCGGGATCCTCGACGGGCGCATTGCCGCGGTCGGTGAGCGTCTTGCGGGTGGCGACCGTCGCATCGATGCCGGCGGCCGTTTGGTCCTGCCCGGCGGCATTGAAACCCATGCCCACATCGCACAGGAAAGCTCAACCGGGCTCATGACGGCCGACGATTACCGGACCGGCTCGATATCCGCCGCCTTCGGCGGCAATACCTGTATCGTACCGTTTGCCGCCCAGCACAGGGGCCAGACCATTGCCGACGTGTTGTCGACCTATGACGAGCGCGCGCAATCCTCGGTGCTGGACTATTCCTATCATCTGATCGTCAGCGATCCGTCGCCGGAAGTGCTGGAATCCGGCCTGCCCATGGCGTTCGCGCGCGGGGTGACGTCGTTCAAGGTGTTCATGACCTACGACATGATGAAGGTCAGCGATGCCCAGTTCCTCGATATCCTGACGGTGGCGGGTACCCACGGCGCGATCACCATGGTGCATGCCGAGAACGACGCCATGGTGAAATGGATGAACGCCCGGCTCCTGGCCGATGGCAACACGGCGCCGAAATTTCATGCCGTCAGCCGGCCCGAACTCGCCGAGGTCGAGGCGATCCACCGCGCTGTGTCCCTTTCCAAACTGGCCGGCGCGCCGCTGTTCGTGGTGCATGTGTCGACGATCGGCGGCGCCGAGGTCATTGCCCGCGAACGGGCGGCGGGCGCGGCCGTGTTCGCCGAAACCTGTCCGCAATATCTTGCCTTCACCCGGGACAACCTCGATCTGCCCGGCCAGGAGGGCGCGAAATTCATCTGCTCGCCGCCGGTGCGCGATTCCCGGACGCAGGCCGCACTTTGGGACCACATCAAGGCCGGCACATTCAATTGCGTCAGTTCCGACCATGCTCCCTATCGTTTCGATGAAACGGGAAAACTGTCGAACGGTCCCGATGCGCCTTATCCGAAGATCGCCAACGGCATGCCGGGCATCGCCGCGCGGTTGCCCTATCTGTTCTCGGAAGGCGTGGTCGGCGGACGGCTCAGCGCGTCGGAATTCGTCGCGCTCACAGCGAGCAACGCGGCGCGTGTCTTCGGGCTCGACAAGAAGGGCGATATTGCCGAGGGCATGGATGCCGATATCGTGCTGTGGAACCCGGACACGAAGCGGACCGTCAGAGTAGAGGACCAGCACGACAACATGGATTACACACCCTATGACGGGCTGGAACTGACCGGCGTGCCCGAAACCGTGCTTGGCCGGGGCAGTGTGATCGTCGAGCGCGGCACGCTGTATGGCAAGCCGGGCGACGGCCGGTTTGTCGCCCGTCTGCCCTATGATGCGAGAGCCCATGGCCATACGGGAGCCGGCCATGGCTGATCCGATCCTGGTCATCAATCCCAATTCGAGCGAAGAAGTCACCGAAGAAATCCGGCTTGTGGCCGCCGCCTATCGCCTGCCGGACGGCCCGCGGATCGAATGCCTGACGATTGCCGAAAGCCCGCGCACGATTGCGACGGATGACGACGTCGCCGCGGCCGGTCTGGCCGTCACCGGGCTGATCGAATCCCGTCCGGACGCCTCGGCTTACGTGATCGCGTGTTTTTCCGATCCGGGATGGGATACAGCACGCACGCGCACCGACGCCCCGGTGATCGGCATTCAACGGGCCGGCGTATTGGCCGCTTTGGGTGCAGCGGAGAACTTCGGGGTCATTGCCCTTTCCGAACACGCCATTCCCCGTCATCTCAAACGCTATGACGAGATCGGCGTGCGCGCTCGCCTGGCCGGCGAAGTCGGCCTCGGCGGCGTTTCAGCGCTCGACGCCGGCGCCAGCGACGCGGTCTATCGCGACACCGAGGCCGCCGGCCGCCGCCTTGTCGACAAGGGGGCGCAATCCGTAGTGCTCGGTTGCGCCGGCTTTTCGCCCCGACGGCGACAGCTTGAGGCTGACCTTGGCGTTCCGGTCATCGATCCGGTCAAGGCCGGCATCGCCATGGCCCTCGGGCTCGTTGCGCTCTGAGGCGTTCGCTCCGGTAAAGTAGGCTGGCTGGCATCGGAGCCGGAAATTTGTTTCCGCGCCGGTCTCCGCGTCAAACGTTTGGTGTATCGGGGCCGTCCGCGCTTGAGCAAGCCAAGGCCGCCCAGCGCGCCGAACCCGCATGCCAGCAGGATGAGCGCGGCGTGCGGCGGAACCGGTCCCGCATCGGCAAATCGGAACACCGGCGCGACGGCGCGGGCAGCGTCGATGCCGACAAGCTCGGCGGAACCCAAAGGAATTGTGCCGGCCAAAATGCCGAGCGAGAGCGGGAGCATAAAAAGGACGAAGCAAAGGAAGACGAACAAAACGAACCACCCCTGGCAGGAGATACGACCAGCGGTGATGATTCTTGACCGATCTGGCGGTCTCCCGGTCCGCCTGTCATGCCAGGCATCGCCGCGCGAACCGCGCCTTCCGTCAGCGGCGCATCTTGCCGCTCAGATGGGTTAAAAGTCATCGCCGTTGGTATAACGTAGCGGTAGGTAATAATCGATGCGGGTGTTTGAGAAGCGGCAGATCTGCATTGGCGAAATGCGGAATTGCCGCGACCCTGTGTCAATCAGCGAAAAACCGGCCGGGCCGGGGCCCTAAGGCCCCGAAATCCGGAGGCAGATCACACGCCCGGTAAACTGCCGGGTGGATATCCGATGTCGGTTTCGACATATAGGCGATGCATTGCCTGCAATATGGACGGGAAGAATGTGCTGAAGGAGGGCGTAGTTCGGTGAAATATACATCGTTGAACTGGAACGACCTGAAGGTCGCCCTTGCCATCGGCCGGACGGGATCGATCGCCCGAGGCGCCAGTTCGCTCGGGGTCGATCAGTCGACCATGGGCCGGCGCCTCAACACGCTTGAGGCCGAAGTCGGGACGGTCCTGTTCACGCGCTCGAAAACCGGGCTGACGCCGACCGAAGCCGGACGCGCGCTGATTGAGCGTGCGACCCAGGTGGAGTTTCGCATTAACCGCCTTGCAGAAGACCTGTCGGAGGATGATTCCGGACCGAGCGGACTGGTTCGCGTGCTCGGGCATCCGTGGATGCTGCAACGCCTGGCCGCGCGCGCCTTTCCGCGGCTGCTCGACAACAATCCGGCGCTCGACATTCGCTTGATCGCCTGGCCGTCCCAGGAACACGAGCTGTTGGAGACCACGGTTTCGCTCTGGTTCCAGGAAACGCCGAGATCGGGCGAATTTGCGATCAAGCTCGGGCCGGTGCCGTACGCCGTCTATGTCGGCCGGCAGGTGGACGCCGATACCGCACCCTGGCTATCCCAGTTCGACGAGCACAACCCGCGCTGCGATGCGATCCGGTTCTGGGAAAAGGCGCGCGGCAACGATCGCCGGCGACTGCGCATCACTTCCACCGACGACAACGCGCTGATCGATGCGGTGCGTGCCGGAGTTGGCAAGGCGTTGTTGCCGATGTGTCTTGCGGAGGGCGACCGGGACCTTGTGCGGGTGACGGCCGGGGCACCGGATATGGAACCGGTCCTGCACCTTCATACGCACCCCGACACCGTCCAGGCGCACCGGGTTCAGGCCGTGATCCGGTGTGTAAGGGAGTCTTTCAAGCCGTGTTTTTCACACGCCACGGAATCCGACGCGGTGACGGTGGCGTGACCGCCTGGTCGAAAGCCTAAAAAAGCCGGGGTAGCCGGCTTAGATCTCGCCCTCGCGATAGGCATACTGGATCATGTGTCCGGCGATCGATGTGTAAGAGCGTGTCCAGGCCGTGCGCATGTCTTCGGTGAAGGCTTCGCCGAGCACATCGTCCATCATTTCGATGAGGGCCTGCCCGACGGAATCGTAGTGTTCGGCTTTCACGCCATAGGCGACGTGCCGCAAGGCCAGGTCCTCCACGAGCGGCGCCAGGTCGGGCCAGGTCTGCAATTGCGAAACCACGATACTGAGCGTGTTCATCAGTTTGGAGGCCTGGGCGCGCATGTCGTTGACGAACAGGTTTTCAAGGTTCGGATCGATTTCGAACAACTTGTCGTAGAACAGCTCGCCGGCCCGTTCCAGGTCGGCGCTGACCATGAGAAAGCTCTCGCGCACGGCGTCCACGTCGGTTCGTGCCAGATCGATCTCCATGCCGAGCGGAGCGCCGGGTGACGGGGCGGGTTTCATCGGTTTGGTCCTTTCGCTGGCGTCGGCTATTCGCCTGCCGATTTAGTCGTCGAACGGTGGCGCAGCATGGCCCTTGGAAGAAGTACTTATACCAACGATAATGATTTTTGACCCATCGGATGGTCTTTCCCGGTCCGCTGGCTAGGCGCGTTGCGCAGAGCGATGCGGGGCATCACCACGCGAACCGCGCCTACCCGCAGCGACAAGTCATTGCGGTCAGATGGGTCAAAAATCATTGCCGTTGGTATTTGCATACCTATGTCGGGATCCGGAAGCCGAATTTCCGCATGAAGAAAGCGCAAGAATGCAGAAAGATCAGGATTCAGGAAAGTAAAGGTCAGATGGGACTGAACTGGAACGATTTGAAGGTGGCGCTCGCGATTGCGGAAGCCGGATCGCTGTCCCGCGGGGCGTCGGTACTCGGCATCGACCAGTCGACGGCGGGCCGGCGGTTGTCGACGCTTGAGGCCGATATCGGCACAATCCTGTTTACCCGGTCGAAGACGGGATTTGCGCCGACACAGGCCGGCCGCGAAGTCATCGAGCGGGCGCGCGAAGTCGCGCTGCGCATCGACCGGTTGACCGATGACCTGTCCGAGGATGCGAACGGGCCGGTGGGCAGCGTCCGGCTGATCGGCAATGGCTGGATGCTGGAACGGCTGGCGGAGACGATTGTCCCGGACTTCCTCGATGCGCATCCGTTGATTGACTTGCGTCTGATGAGTTTTGAGCCGCGAACGCCGCCCCTGAGCGACGCGACAGTAGCCTTGTGGTTCGAAATGCCGCCGCGCACCGGCGAGTTTTCCATCAAGCTCGGCAAGGTGCCTTATGCGCTCTATGTGAAAAAGGGCCTTGATCCCGACGACCTCGGATGGGTCTCGTTCTTCAGCGACGACACCTCGCGCAGTGCTCCGGTCCGGGCCTGGGAAAAGATGCGCGGCTCGGGAGATCGGCGGCTGCGGTTGACGGCGACGGACGCGCGCATGCTGCTGTCGGCGGTGCGTTCAGGGATCGGCAAGGGCATCCTGCCGATGTGTCTGGGCGAGGCCGACCCGACGCTAGAACGCGTGACCGACACCCCGCATGACATCGTCCGGACGGCTAATCTTCACGCCCATCCGGATACGGTTCAGACCCATCGCGTCCAGGCGGTCATAAAATGCCTGCGCGAATCATTCGCCGACGTCTTTACGAATTTCTAGACGCTGCGCGTGCGCAGGCAGGGCGGGGTGAGGGCAGACGGTTCAAGTTGCAGAAAAGCGGCTTTAGCAACCGGCCAATCCCGGAACAGTCAGTTCGGCGTAACAAGTTTGGACAGCGGGAGGCGGCGAAATCTGGCGCATATTCGCCCCCTGCACAGGCAGGAGGCGAGGCCGATATGTGACCGGACCCTGACGTCTTCGCGCGGACACGCCCGCCCGAAAGGTCCAAATTGTCGCTATATCAGGCGCTTAAGTTTCTTGATTCTTTTTCAGCAGGCTGATTTGATGCGAGGCGAAAAGCATCACCGCCCCAATCTTGATGCCAAACAACAAGGGCATGAGGATTTCTGCAGTCATCGTGATCTCCTGATGGTTGTCGGTCGGCGGTTAGCGGGACGAGGTGGCAGCCTCGTCCCGCCCAAACCGTACACTCGAGTTACGCGCTCGGTATAAATACGGATCAAGCCGGAGCCGGCCGCCGACCTGCGCAGATTGACGCAGTCCCCAATCCGCTCCGAAGCCCGACTGGTAAGTCGTCACACGGTCGCAGATTTTCTCATTGAAAGAATATTGAACCGGCCGCGTGGTGACGACGTCTTTGACGCCGGCATCCGGCGGAAGCGCTTCAAGCGCATTTTGCGGC
Organism: Pseudomonadota bacterium; assembly: GCA_038745065.1. Classification (GTDB taxonomy): domain Bacteria; phylum Pseudomonadota; class Alphaproteobacteria; order Rhizobiales; family JANQQB01; genus JANQQB01. The sequence continues at coordinate 195,764 of JBCDLT010000001.1, forward strand.
TTTTGACATCCCGGGTCATTTTCTCCTTGGCAGGCGTCCGGAAACGGTTTGCCGGCGACGCCGGGAGAACCGGATGGCGCGGACCTGCGTACGATGACCTGTCAGCCAAGGAGACAGAGATGCCGAACGCCTACCGCGCCGTCATGGATTCTGACGTCAACCCGCTCCGCCACCTGCCGGTCGCGCAACGGTTCCAGGTGATGACCTATTTGAGCATGATGTGGACGACCATTTTCTGCGCCGCCTTCGGC
>JBCDLT010000002.1:0-189619 GCA_038745065.1 Pseudomonadota bacterium
GTCGAGGCCGGCAATCGCCCCGGCAAAACATGCAATCTCTGCCTCGCTCGCCTCATGCGGCACCCAGGTGAGGCGCAGGCGGGTCCGGTCGCCGGTTTCCTCGAAAGTGACAGTCGTAAGGAGCACGCGCGGCCAGTCGGCCATCATCGGATTGGCAATGACGTTCCACTCGGCATCGGAAACGGCATGCAGCCAGACCAGTTTTTCCGGCGGCGTCACCTCGGTGTATTCGACGCGCTGGTAGTTCGAATTGCCGCCCCATTTCATCTCGCCGAGCCAGAGCCCGCCGGGCCTGACGTCCAGCTTGTGCACGATCGTCTCGACGCGCGGACCGTACCAGCGCGGCAAGAGATCCGGATCGGTCCAGGTCTTCCAGACCAGTTCGCGCGGCGCGTTGAAGTCCCGCTCCAACACATAGATCGGCAATTCAGTCATGTCGGTCATCCTTTTTTTCTGCCCTTTTCAGATCTTCCAGAAGGTCGTCCAGTTGATCGAAACTCGATGACCAGAATTGCCTGAACTCCTCGAGCCATTTCACAGCGGCTTCCATGGGATCGGCCTTCAGTCGTGCCGGGCGGCGCTGCCTGTCGATGTCCCGCTCGATCAGGCCGGCCCGTTCCAGCACTTTCAAATGCTTGGAAACCGCGGGCTGGCTCATTCGGAACGGCGCCGCAATCTCGTTGACGGAGGCCTCCCCGGTCGCCAGCCGCGTCAGGATCGCCCGGCGTGTCGGATCGGCCAGAGCCGCAAAGACCGCGTCAAGGTCCGGCGATTTATGTGTATAACTACTTTGTTCCATAACATTATGGTTATGAAATGGACGCGACGCTGTCAAGCGGTCAGCCCGCCCCAACGCATCGATGTCTCAGGTAATGGAACGGTATCCGGGAGCGTCCCGTCGACGCTCAGGTCTCACGGGCGAAGCGGCGCACGGCTTCCTCGACCGGCATCGGTTCGAAGCCATAACGCTGTCGGGCCCGGTCGCAATCGATGAGGAAGGAATGCCGGGCCTCCTCGCGGGTCGTGATGCGCGAGGCGCTGCCGGTTTCAGCGACCAGCAGGTCGACGACGGCGCCGGACGTCGTCTGGCCGCCGGAGCCGACGACGACCATGTCATGGCCAGCCAATTCCTTGCCAAGCGCAGACGCGACGAGCGCGGCCAGATCGGCCTCGTGCACGACATTGTTGAAGGGGGTCTGCGGATTGAAGAACGACAGGTCCTCCACTGCACGCAGCTTGCGCAGAACCTCGGACGGCCAGTTGCGCTTCGATCCTCGCCCGATAACAGCCGGCAGACGGATCGAAAGCGACGGCAATCGCGCTGCAACATCAGCAAGATGCTGTTCGCCCAGAATTTTTGTGGCGCCGTAGGCGTCGGGATCCGTTGTCGGCACGGATTCATCCAGCGCGCCGACCGCGACGCGTCCGAACGCGGAAATCGACGAAAAGAAGATGAAGGCGCGTGCTTTAACATCGAGCGCGTGATTGATCAGCGCCCGCGTCGCGATCACATTGTCGGCGATCATGCTGTCGACGCTGATGCCGTGCCAGATCGACGTTGCCGCGGTGTGCACGATCGCATCGATCTCTGGCGGCAGGGTTTCCTTCTGGTCAAGTGCCGCCGTGACGACTTCGAACCGTTCCGTGGCGGCGGCGGATGCCGGGGCTTCGACCGGCGACGACCGGGTCAGGGCGAATACGTGGTGACCGGCTTCGGCAAGGCGCCGGGCCATATGGCCGCCGGCAAATCCGCCGGCGCCGGTCACCAGGATGCGCATGGCGTCAGCCGACCGCCTTCAGGATTGCCGGCACCGAAATGCCGTGCGCGGCCAGCAGGTCGTCGTGATTGCCGTAATTGTGGATGAATTCATCCTGCAGCGTAAATGTATGCAGCTTGCATTTCGCCTGGATGTCCCAGGCGATCTGCTTGACGCGGGAGGCAAGGCCGCCTTCCGGCACATGCTCCTCGACGACCAGGACCTCGCCATGGTTCGACAGGGCGGCTTCGATGCCGGGACGGTCAAGCGGTTTGACGGTGTGGCACGAGACGATCGACACCGACTTGCCCTTCGCTTCCAGTTCGCGGGCGACCTCGACCGCCTGCTTCATGATCACGCCATGTGACAGGATGCAGACGTCGGCGCCCTTCTGCAGATACCGGATCTTGCCGAATTCCCAGGGATCGACGGCATTTTCGGTCAGGTTCGGCTCGCCGGCCTTGCCGATGCGCAGGTAGATCGGGCCGTCTTTCTGCTTGGCGCAATACCGGGTCGCCTCGATGCATTCCAGCGGATCGCACGGCGCGATGACGCGCATGTTCGGGATGGCGCTGGCGACGGCGATGTCTTCCATCGTGTGGTGGGTGCCGCCGAGCGTGGAGTAGATGACGCCCGATCCCATGCCGACGATCGTCACCGGCAGGTTCTGATAACACAGGTCGTCGCGCACCATTTCGAAGGGGCGGTAGAGCGTGAAGGTCGCGATCGTGTAGGCAAAGGGCTGGCAACCCTTCAGAGCCAGGCCCGCCGCCATGCCGATCATCACCTGCTCGGCGACGCCGACATTGATGAACCGGTCCGGGTGATCCTTCTGGAACTCCGCCATGGATCCGGCGGGCGAGATGTCCGCGACCACGATATAGATCGACGGGTCTTCGGTGGCGCATTCGTAAAGCGCCTTGGAAAAGGTGTTTCGCATCTTCTAGGCCTCGTCGATTTCGCGGATTGCCTGCGCGTATTCTTCCGGATTGGGCGAGCGGTAATGCCACATGGGCACACTTTCCATGTAGCTGACGCCCTTGCCCTTGGTGGTCTTCAGGTTGATGACAAAGGGTTTGTCACCCTTGCGGTTCATCACCGCGTCATAGATCGCCTGGCTGTCGTGACCGTCGACCTCGACGGCTTCCCAGCCGAAGGCGACGAACTTGTCGACGACCGGATAAAAACTCGGATGGGTTTCGTTGGTGAAACCGAGGCTCTGCATGTTGTTGTTGTCGATCATGGCGACGAGATTGTTGACGCCGCGCGAGGAGGCGATGAGCACGGCCTCCCAGGTCGAGCCTTCCTGCACCTCACCGTCCGACAGGACGGTGTAGACGACGCCGTCCTTGCCCTGGGTCTTGACCGCATAGGCCATGCCCATGGCCATCGACAGGCCGTGGCCGAGCGCGCCGGTGGAGGCTTCGATGCCGGGAACGCCGTAATCGGGATGCACGCCGATCAGACCGCCCGGCGTGCAATAGCCGTTCAGGATTTCGTCGCTCATGATACCCAGGCCGTTCAGGATGATCGCCTGGATCATGTAGCCGTGGCCCTTCGACATAAGAAACGTATCGGGAGCCCCCTCACCGAATACCTTGCCCTCGGCGTTCGGCCGCATCAGGTCGTAGTAGATGCAGTCGACCGCCTCGGTGGCGGAAAACGCGCCGCCGACATGCAGCGCGGTGACGCGCTGGGTCATGTCGAGAATTGCCTTGCGGTGGGCCTTGCAGCGTGCCTTGGCGGCGGCCGCGTCGTAGCTGTTGCGTCTGTCGAGCACGGGTCTATTCCTCCGTATCTTCGCCGAGGATGAGCGTCCAGTAATAGTCGCCCTTGTAGCCGGCTTCATCGAAGATCGCGCGCCATCCGTCGGGATAGTCGTGGGTATAGGCCGTCAGGACCCAATCCTCGAACAATTCCTTCTCGTCCGGCGTGCGGTAGCTGTCGACCTGGACATAGGCCTTGTCGTCTTTCGTGACCCGGCTGATCTCCTTCAGCGCCTTGACCAGATCGGGACGCCGCAGATTGTGCAGCGTGTTGATGCAGGTCACCGCGTCGAAGGAATTGTCGGGAAACGGCAGCGGATCGTGCATGTCATGCACATGCATGCGGCCGACGACCTCGGGCTCGCAATGGGTCACGCCATAATAGGAGATGTCAGTTCCGAAGGCTTCCAGGCCCGGCAGGGCGATCATGAAATCCTTGACCAGGAACCCTTTGGCGGCCCCGATATCGAGCACCCGATCGCCCGGCTTCAGGCCCCAATGCTCGACCATGTCCCGGGCGATCGCCACCCAGCGGCCGTCATAGCGATAGCCGCCATAGCCGACCTCCCGCGGTCCGTCGAAATAGGCTTCGCCGTATTCCCGGGAAATGCGGATGTGTTCATCCGTCTTGGCCGAGGAGCGTTTGCTCACATTGCGCTTGCTGCGCGGATAGGATCGCAGGAGATTGATTTCAGCCACTGGCCTCACCCCGGATGTGTTGTGAAATGCTGGCGTGGCGCCCGTATATCCCAGACCCGGAAGGGCCTCAACACGGTCGCCCGCCAGATCGTGTCAAAGAACGCCGTCGATCTCTTCCTTTTCGAGATAGACGATGTAGGAGCGGCCCCACCAGCTAATGTCGAGGTGCCGGACCACCTTCCAGCGTGTCCGCTTCTGCCATTCCAGAAACGCCTTGGAGACGCCCTTCAGCGGGTTGCCCTTGTAGCCGGCAAACTGGTCGTCGATGTAAAGCACCGTGCCTTCCTGAAGCAGGGGATCGATAAAATCGAAGACCGGCACGGCGGATTCGTAGAGATCGCAATCGATGTTGATCAATGCCGCCTTGCGACCTGAATCCAGGTATTCAGCGCCCAGTTCCTTGGTCAGGCTTTCCGAATAATAGCCTTTGATGGTGCGCACGTTGTCGACATAGATGCCGTGGTCGCGGACCATGCCCATGAAGTCCTCTTCGGAGGTCGTCAACGCGCCGCGCTTCCAGATCTCCACGGAGGTATCGGAGGTCGGATCCGGCAGGCCCTCGAAGCTGTCGAAGGCATGAAAGCCCATCGAATCGAGATTGTGCCGGCGCGCCTCGGTCAGGGCCATGCGGAACGTCCGGCAGCGGTGACAGCCGAATTCGTAATAGTCGCCGCGGACGCGGTTGTCGGTCAGAAAGTCGAACGTGCGCCGGTAGAACAGGTGCTTTTCGGTCTGCCGGTTGTTCTGGTTGTACTCGATCTCGTTCTCGCGGGTCCAGTCCGCGAGTTCCTGGCCGTTGGCAAGCGCCACCCAGGGCTCGCCGAGGACCGGCTCGATGGCCACCGGCGGGAAATGCGGTTTCTTGGTGTCGGACATTCGTATCAGCCTTTTATCGTAGGATTGATCGGGTCGAGGCCGCGTCTTCGGCAGCGCGTCGCCGGGGCATGGGTGGAGCCGGGATCAGGATTTGATCTTGTCCGCCATTTCGAGGGCGTGGCGGATCGTGTCGTCGATGTCGACGTTGTAGAGGTAGGTGCCCGCTCGCCCGATGTTGTGGACGTCGTCCGGCATCTCGTCGAAATACTTCTTGGCCTTCGCCTTTTCGGACTCGAAAGGCAAGGGGTAATATTTCGACGTCATCGTCGGCACTTCCAGCGTGATCAACGTGGTCGGCGCCTTGTGCAAGGTGAACTTCTTGTATTCGGTGATGCGCGTGAACTTCTCGTCGCCGGCGAAATAGATGAAGTAGACTTCCGGCGGCAGCGCGAACTCGACCGGCAGCACGATCGTGTGCAGGTCGCGCCCGACATAGGGCAGTTCGCCGTGACACTTTTCGAACAGGATGTCCGGCGAAATCGAATTGGCGATAAGGTCGAATGTGTGCTTTTCGCCGTTGATCCAGACCGTCTTGTTGGGAATGTCGTAGTTCTCGATCGTCGTCGAGAGATGCACGTTCACGCCTTCGGTCGCGATCGAAAAATAGTCGTCGTAGCCGTTGAAGGCGATCGGATAGGCGGAAATCGCGGTGTCCCAGGCAGCGCGCGGGCCTTCCTTCACCGTGACGCCCTTCGGCGACCAGGTGAAATCGTCGATCTGCTTGTTGTCGTCGATCTGCCACATCTTGCGGGAATAGCGGTCGACGAACTTGTCGTAGAGCGTTTCACCGATCGAATAGATCCAGAAATCCTCGAAATTGCGAGCCTGGCTCGCCAGGTTGACGCCGCGTGCCTCCTTGCGGGACATGCCGGCGATCTCGGCGGAAGAGAGTTTCGACAGCGCCTCGATGTTGATGGCCGACAATTCGCCCTCGATCTTGGCCGCTTCCGGCATTTCCGGGATGTCGTCGGCGTGGATCGGATAGGTGTAGAAGCGCTGGTCGCGTTCGACATAGGTCAGGAACTGGTGGTCTGCGCAGCGCCGCATCGGCACATAGGTGTTCAGGAACTCAAAGACATGCGGCCAGGGCGTCAGAAAGTGCCGCGGACCGAATGTGTAGGGATGGCCGCCGTAATAACGGGTCCGGACGCCGGCGCCGAGGAACGGCGCCCGTTCGACAAGGGTCACGTCCCAGCCGCCCATCAGCATGAGCTGGTGCGCAGCGGCGCAGCCGGCAAAGCCGCCGCCAATCACGAGTGCTTTTTTCATGGTCTTCCTTCAACCCCTTAGTGACCGTGGCGTGCCGGAGGATCAGACGCCGGCCGATTGCTTCAAGCCGTCCTCAAGGGACGTGTAGGCGAAATCCGGGAACGCCGCCTTGCAGGCATCGATGGCAAACGGCCGGTAGCCGTTATGCGGCATCGGGCCGGAGCGCGGCGAACCCTGGATCGAGACCGGTTTGCCGGACAGCGCGACCACCTTTTCGGCAATGTCCTTGAACGAATGCACGTCGCCGGTGGCGATGTTCAGGATCCCGGTGCTCTTTGCCCGCAGGATCCGGACAATCAGGTCGGCCACGTCGTGGACATAGACGTGGTCGCGCCGCTCCTCGCCCTCGCCGAACAGGGTGATTGTCTGGCCATCGGAGACCAGGCGCCGGAACTTGTTCGGCCCGTAGCCGTTATGCGGATCCTCGGCACCGTAGATCAGGGTCGGACGCACTATCGCGAGCGGTCCGGCGACGTCGGCCTGGAACGCGATTTCGCGCGCCAGGTGCATGGCACCGTGCAGACTGCCCGGGGCCGCAGGTACGGCCTCGGTGAGCGGCACCGGTTCGTCCGGATAGACCGCGTCCGACGAGACATTGACCACATGGGCCGGATTCACTTCGGCGAGCGCTGTCGTCATGGCGAGCGTGAGCCGCATATTGTCGGCCAGCATCTGCGTCGTCTTGCAGGGCGCTATCGCGGAAACGGCGACAACAGCATCTTCCGGCCGGATCAGGGCGCTCAACTGCCGTGCGGCGTCATCCGACAACAGGTTCACGTCGTGCCGGGTCACCCGCAGGGTCTCGATGCCCGCGCGGTCGAGATGGTCGGCAAGCGTTCCGCCGACGAATCCGCCGGCGCCGATGACCACGACCCGCTTCGGATCGGCGGGCACGGCATTCAGATGGGTCAGCATGCGATCATGTCCTTCTCGGTGTCAGACCGTGTTCGCGCGGCCAAGGGTGTGATAGTCGAGCCCGGCCCGCTTTGCCGCATCGATCGGCAGAACAGCATAGGGATCGAGTACTGTGCGACCGGCCATTGCGGCAGCGATATCGGCGGGCGCAATTTCGCGGTAGGCCGGCCAGGGCGTAAGGATCATCAAAGCGTCCGCACCGGCAAGTGCGGCCAGAGGATCAGCGGCCTGGCGCGACCGGGCATGATCGGCCGCCTCGGCGGGCACGACCGGATCATGCAGCACCAGGTCGGCGTCGGGGATCTGGGCGATCGTCGCAAGCGACGGCGAGTTTTTCACAGAATGGGTGTTTTCCTTGTAGGCAAGGCCCCAGACCGCGATACGGGCATCCGGCTTCGCCTCCAGCACGACCGAGCGGATCGTGCGGGCGGCCCAGTCGCGGCGGTGTTTCGAATTCGAGATCCAGGCCCGCACGACATCGCTGTCGCTGTCGACGTTATCCGCCATACGGATAACCGTCGCGAGGTCGCGCTCCAGATTGCCGCCGGCAATCCCCAGGCCGGGCGTCAGATAGGAATACTGACCGATGCGCCGGTCGAGCTTCAAAGCCGGAGCGATCTCGGACCAGACCGCGCCGATGCCCTCGCACAATTCGGACAGGGTGTTGGCCACGCTGATCGAGGAGACAAGACAGCAATTGATCGCGATCTTGGTGAGCTCCGCGCTTTCGAACCGCATCGGCAGGATCGGGCAGTCGAACGCTTCCAGATAGACGCGCAGCGGATCGGGCAAGGCAATGTCCGGATCGGCGCAGCCGACAATATAGCGCTCCGGATAGAGCGCGCGTTCGATGGCCCGGCCGAAGACCAGCGTCTCGACCTGATAATAGAGCGTGAGGCCGTCTCGCATGCGCGCCCGGGTGAAACCCGGCGGCACCTGGGAGAGAACAACCAGGACCGCGTCCGGGCGCAGCGCGCTTGCCGCACGATCGATCAGCCCGTCGAGCCCGCTCAGATCGCTCTGACCGCGATCGTCGGTCGGCACGTCGGGCGCCACGTAGACAACATCGCACCCGGCGAGATCGGCAGCATCGCTGGAATAGGTCAGGCGATCCCGGTTCTTTTCCGACAATTCCGGCAAATCGGGCTCGATGACCGGCAGGTCGCCGGAATTCAGCCGCGCGATCAGGGCCGGGTCGGGATCGTAGCACAGCGTGGCAAAACCCTTTTCAGCCGCGGCGACTGCGGAATTCAGGCCCAGATGGGTCATGCCGACATAGGCGATACGCGGGGCCGTCATCGGCGGGTCTCCTCGACGGCCCGTTCGCCCAGCAAACGCAGCGACCGGTTCAGCCAGATGTCCTTCGACAAGTCGGTTTCCGTACCGTTTTCAATGAGATCCTTGAAATGGGCGTATTCCTCCGCCCAGGTCGGATCGTCCTCGACAAGCGTGATCGATTCTTCCGGCGGACGGCCGGAGGGCAGAATGCGCTTGCGCACGGTGAAGGTGGACGGACCCCATTTGCAGAGCGACGTGATATGGGCCGTGCCCTTTTCGGCAAAGATGTCGCAGGTGAAATGGTTGCGCCACATCAAAAGCGTCATCTCCATTTCCAGCCGCGGTCGGCCCGCATGGGAGGCAAAGACCACATGGTCCGGCGCCCGGTTCTCGAAGGCCGAGGCAAACACGATGTCGAACGAGTCGCCGGGTGTTCCGAACCAGAAGGCCGCGGTGTCGAGCAGGTGCGATCCGAGATCGTGCAGCACGCCGGACCCGTGGTCGCGCCATTCGGAATCCCTGACGAGCCGCGCCGTGCCATTGCCGTAAAACATGCGGCAATGGTAGATCTCGCCGAGATGCCCGGACGCGATCAGATCGCGCATCGCGATAAAGTGCGGCTCGAACCGGTGATTATAGGCGGTGTAGAGCACTAGGCCCTTTGACCGCGCCAGCTCCTGAAGCGCCTCCAGTGCGGAATCTTCCGGCGCCCAGAGCGGCTTTTCGACCAGGGCGTGTTTGCCGTTCTGCAGAAGCTCGGTCAGGATCTCGACCTTGGGCTCGTCGGGAATACAGCAAAGCGCGGCGTCGTATGACTCAAGCGGCACATCGGAAAGGGCGCGATAATCGGCGTCCGGGTTTTTCGGGTCGACCGTCGCCACAAAATCGGCGCCGGCAAACGTGCGCCGCTTGTGTCCCTGGACACCCAGACCGATGACAATGACCCGCACCCGATTTCCCTTCGACCCGTCGTGGACCCTAAATGCCGGACCGGCTACCCCTGATAGGTCGCCCGGCTTTCCGCGATCGTGACCTTTTTCAGAACGTCTTCCTGACCGACCGGAATGTTGCCGTCATGCTCACACTCGACCGCCGCGGCCATTGCGCCGAGCACGGCAGCGATCACCTCGTTGCCGGTCACGATATGGGCAAGCGTCGCATACGACATCAGCGCATCGCCGGCGCCGACCGCATCGACCACATGATCGACGAAGCTGTCGACGGCAAAAAACGAGCGGACGTCGTCGATATCGTCGCGCTCGCGATAGGCGATCAGGCCGCGCTGGCCGAGCTTCAGGATCAGGTTGCGGCACTTGGCCTGCTCGAACAGTTTCTGGGCGAGCGGCCGCACGACACTGTCCTGGTCGCCGAGCGCGAACCGCGCCTCGCGTTCGTTCGGCGTGATCAGGTCGAAACCCTGGAATTCGCAGATATTGCCCCAGCGGCTTGCCACCTGGCTGTCGGCGACGCGGAACACGTTGTCGGGAATGGCGGCCATCAGACCCGGAATGGTTTCCGGGTTGAACATGCCGTGCCGGAAATCGCAGAACATCACGCCGCTGGTTTCGGTATCGCGGATCTGTTCGTGCAATTGCGTCTGGATCTTTTCGGAAATTGCCCGGTTGTCGAGCGTGTCGACTTTCAGCATGCGGTATCCGCCGCACACGATGGCATTTTTGTTTGTGGTCGGGCGGGTCGGATCGACGATCGCCTGGGTCGTGACACCGGCGGCTTCGAGATCGTTGAGCACGAATTCGGCAAGCTTGTCGTCGCCAAGCACGGTCGAAAACGTGACGTCGGCGCCGGCCGCCTGCAGGTGCTTGGCAACGATGCCGGCGCCGCCGACATAATCGTCCTTGGATTCGTAGCGGACCGAAATCGTCGGGGTCTTGGTCTGACCGCCGATCATGGTCGTGTTGGTGTAGGTGTCGACGATGGTATCGCCGATGACATGCACCTTGACGCCGCGAAACTTCGGCAGGGCCGCGCTTAAATCGTTGAACGAGATGCCTTCGGCCTCCATCAGCGAGACCAGCTTTTCCGAGGCGATGTTCGGCGGCGAAGCCTCGATCAGCTTGGAAGACGAATAGACGATGTCGCCGGGCGTGAAAATGAATTCCCCGCCATAGGCGTCCAGGATGTCCTTTTCCTCCTGGGTCTTGGGCGGCAAACCGGACGAAACGTATTCATAGCCCTTGGCGAAGAAGTCCGGCTGGATGCGGCGCATGTTTTCCAGCGGCGTCGCGTTGCGGTCGATGACGACAAAATCCACCATATCCAACGCGGCGAGATTGATCGCGCGCAATTGCTCCGGGACGAAGGGCCGGAAATTGGCCTTCTTGATATGCTCGTCGCCGGTGACGCTGGCGATCAGCAAATCCGACTTGCCCGCCGCATACATCAAGTGCCGGATATGGCCCGGATGCACCACGTCGAACGTGCCGTGGCACATGATGACTTTCTTGTCCCGCGGGCGCGGGCCGATGGCCTCGATCAGTTCATCGACCGTCTTGATCTTGGCTTTGTATTTGTCGTCTACCACGGCTTCTACTCTTTGTCGGACAGCATGTCGAACCAGGTCTTGGTCGCCTTGGCGATCGAATCCGGTTCCCAGAGCGGCGCGTCGCGCCAATAGTCGATGTTGTCAAGGATCCGCGAAACGCCTTCTTCGAACGACACTTTCGGTTCGAAACCCAGTTCGGCGCGGATGTGGGTGATGTCGGCAAACGTGCAATCGGGTTCGCCCGGGCGTTTCGGGATGTGGATCGTCTCGCCGCCGAGCAGCTCGGCCAGGCGATTGACCGATTGCGGATTGCCCGCACCGAGATTCCAGACACGGCCGGTGTGTTCGGTTTCGGCTGCAAGACGGAACGCCTCGGCGACGTCGGTCGCGTAGAGAAAGTCCCTGGTCTGGGTGCCGTCGCCGACAATGGTGAAGGGCTTGCCGGCAAGCTTCTGCTTCAGAAAGACACCGAATACGGCGCCATAGGCGCCCGAGGTACGCGAGCGCGTGCCGTATGCGTTGAAGATGCGCACGGAATTGACCGGCAGGCCGTAGACGTTGTGCCAGTGGAACGCCGCCTGCTCACCCTGATACTTGGAAAGCGCATAAGGGTATTGCGGGCGGATCGGGTGATCCTCGCGGGTGGGCGTATCCGCCAGGCCGTAACACGAGGACGACGCCGCATAGACCAGTTTGCGCACGGTTCCGGCATTGCGCGCGGCTTCCAGTACATGGACGGTGCCCTGCACGTTGGCCGACATGTATTCCAGCGGCTGTTCGATCGACGGCACAATGTCGCCGATGCCGGCGAAGTGGATGACGTGCGTTGCGTCCTTGAAGAGCGTATCGGTTTCCGACAGCGATCGGATGTCGCGCCATTCGGCCGCGACATCGGAATTGTTGCCGTGATGGGCAATGTTGGCTTCGCGACCGCCGACAAGATTGTCGATGACCCGCACCGCGTAGCCGCGCGCCAAAAGAATATCCACCATGTGGCTGCCGACGAAGCCGGCGCCGCCGGTGACGACGGCAATCGGTCTGTCGGTCATTTAGCCTGGATCGCCTTCAAGCGTTTGACGTTGAAATAAAAATCGTCGTCCATCGAGGCCGGCAGCTTGCCCTCCTTGAAGGCCTTGCAGAGGTCGCGGACGGCGTCGTCGACGGAACGTTTGGCGCGGAAGCCGAGCTTGTTGGCGATCTTGTCGGAATTGACGTGGTAGGACCGGATGTCATTGGTCGGCGTGGTGACGATTTCGATCTCGCCCTTGTCCGGAAACTCTTCCAGCACGACCTTTCGCGCGATCTCCGCGATATCCATGATCGACATGTTCATAAAACCGGCATTGAAGGTTTCACCGGCAATCTTGTCGTCTTCGATCGTCAGCAGAAGCTTGTAGAGATCGACCATGTCCTGAACATGCAGGTTGGGCCGCTTCTGGGAGCCGCCGAAGACGGTGATCTTGTCGTTGTTGACCGCGTGATTGGTCAGGATATTGACCGAAAGGTCGAGACGCTGGCGCGGGGCGTAGCCGCACAAGGTCGCCGGACGGATGGTGACGCAGACAAAGTCATCGCTCTGGTGCTTGAACAGCAGCGGTTCGCACATTCCCTTGTACTTGTTGTACAGCGTCAGCGGCACCAGCGGGTGATCCTCGGTCACGTCCGGCGATTCCGAGACGCCGTAGACCGAGCTCGACGACGCATAGATGAAGCGCTGCACGCCGGCCTTCTTGGCGGCGACGACCATCGGTTCGAAGGCATCCAGATTGACCGACGTCGACAGGTTCTCGTCCAGTTCGAAACTGGCATCGTTGGAAATGCAGGCCAGGCTGATCACCGCGTCGACGCCCCAGAACGCCTCGGCCAGTTTTGCCGTGTCGCGGATATCGCATTCGACCACTTTCAGGCGCGGATGATCCTTCGGCAGGAAGTCGTCGCCGAAATACATTATGTCCAGGGCGGTGACGTTATAGCCCTCGTCAAGCAATTGCGGCACCAGGAGGCTGCCGACATAACCGGCGCCGCCGGTGACAAGCACATTTCTGAAGCGCCGGCTTCCGTTTTGTTCTGACATTTTGGGTCTCGGACTTGTTCTGACTGAAATTCGGATAGGAAGGGAAATGTCTCGGCCGCTGGCAGGAACCGGCGGCCGTCTGAAGGATCAGGAAGTGGGGATGTCGAAGCCGGCGGCCGTGGCGTCCTTGTAGAACATGGCGACGGTTTCGAGCGAATATTCGTCGAGGTCCTTGCCGATCAGCTTCAGCTTGCCGATGACTTCCGGCGTCACGGTGATGATCTGGCAGCCGACGGAATCGGCGTGGTAGATATTCAAGAGTTCGCGCGGGCTCGCCCAGAGCAATTCCGCCTTCGGCTTGCCCTTCAGCAACTCGACGGAATCGCGCATCAGCGGCAGCGGATCGATCCCGGTATCGGCAATACGGCCGGCGAATACCGAGACGACCGCCGGCGAATCGGCATGTAGCGCATCAGCGACGTCGCGCACCTGCTGCATGGTGAAGATTGCCGTGATGTTGAGCTTTACGCCGGCTGCGGACAGTTTGCGGATCAGCGGGATGGACGACTCGCCCTTGGTGTTGCTGATCGGGATCTTCACGAAAACATTGTCGCCCCAGGTGTTGATCTGCATTGCCTGGGCTTCCATCGAGGGAAAGTCGTCAGCGAATACTTCGAACGAAACCGGAGCGTCCGGGATCGCGGCGAGCACTTCCTTGGCAAAGGCGACATAGTCGGTGACGCCGGCCTTGCGCATCAGGGTGGGGTTGGTCGTGAAGCCCTTGACCATCGGGTTCTGGTAGAGCTCCTTCATGCTCTCCAGGTCCGCGCCGTCGGCGAAAATCTTGATCTTCAGCTGGTCCATCGTGCAAGCGCTCCCAAAAGCTCGAGACCCTGCGGGCTTATCCCGCCAGGATGATCGGCATCGCGTCTTTCAAACTGTTGACGGTATGGTCGGGCCCGTCCGGGCGCCGTTCCTGATATCCGTAGTCGATGAAAATGGTGCGGCAACGGGCGGCCTGTCCCGCCCCGACGTCCCGCCAGCGGTCGCCTACCATGAAACTTTGCGCGCAATCAACCTTCCACTCCGCCGCCGCTTCCAAAAGCATGCCCGGCTTCGGTTTGTAGCAATCGCAGTCCGGTCCCTCGACGCAATAACAGGCATAAACCGCGTCGAGCGGCAGTGTCTGCATCAGGTGATCATGGATAGAATCGACAATGGCGCGGGTGGTTTTGCCGGTGGTGACATCTGGCTGATTGGTCGTCACGAGATTGACGAAACCTTCGGCGCGAAACGCCTCCAGCGCTTCCGCCACACCCGGCAAGATTTCGAGCTCTTCAAGACTTGCGGGCGGATAGGGACGACCGTCACGCACGACGGCGCGATTGATCACGCCGTCCCGGTCGAGAAATATCGCCCGTCTCGATCCGTCTACCATTTGGTCTTCTTTTGCTGCAGGTCCGGATGCGAAACCAGGCAATGCCAGACGACAGCCTGGAACGCTTCGGAATGCGGCGTGATCAGTGCCGGGTCGACAGCAGGCACCACGATCACGGCATCGCCGTGGGTCGCCGTGTGGCCGGTGGCCCGACCGACCACGCCGAATACTTTCATGCCGACCCGTTTCGCCATATCGACGGCCTTGACGATGTTCGTCGAGACATTGCGCTCCATATCGCCGCCGCCGACGGAAAAGATCAGGATCGCATCCTTGTCGGTGACGCGGCTGCCTTCCAGGAATCCGGTGAAGATCGTGTCCCAGCCCTCGTCGTTGGCGCGTGCGGTGAGTTCGGACACGTTGTCGACCGGCGAATAGGTCTCGATCCCGCACAATTTCCGGAAATCATTTACGGCATGACTGCAGTTTCCGGCACTGCCGCCGACGCCGAGAATGAAGAGGCGTCCGCCGCGGGCCCGCAGCGCGACGAGTTCGGCGGCCAGTGTCTCGACCATGGTATGGTCCAGGCTCGTGGCAATTTCCGCTGCTTGCCGGAAAAAGGATTCCGCATGTGTCATGATGGCCTCGCCGGGTTGGCTTGTCTAAGGGGCCTGATCGCAGGAACTGACGGTCGACGCGGACCGCTTGAAGCCGCGCGGGCCGGGTCCGTCCGTCAAGAAGTGTCATCGGCCAATCGCCGCGCGGACGATCGACCCGAAATGCTGGAAAGCGCCACGCCCCCGCGCGGTTTGTTCTGGTTAACGGCGTCGGCATATCGCAGGCCCTGCCGGAGCGCAAGCCGCCAAAGGGCGGCTTTCCACCGTCCATACCGGGGTTTCCCCGGCACAATCGCGCAAGCGGGCCGCGGCTTCACGCAGTCGGTGTTGCCAGGTCCTCCACAACCTCGGAAATCGCCAGGGACGCGGTGAGACCAGGCGATTCAATACCGAAGAGGTTGATCCAGTGTGCCGTGCCCGTCTCGGCGGCCCCTTGAATTACAAAATCGCCGTCGCCGGCACCTTCGGGAAGCAATTTCGGACGGATCCCGGCATAACCCGGCCGCAGGCCGACATCGCGCACACGCGGCCAATAACTGGCAATCGCGGTTTCGAACCGGTCGATTTCCGCCTCGTTGACGGCAAAGGAGGGCTCCGGACCATTGTCGGGCAACCATTCCACATTGGGTCCGAAGCGGACCTGCCCGCCGAGATCGATGGTGACGTGGACGCCAAGCCCGCCCTTTTCGGGAACCGGATAGATCAGTCGGGAGAATTTGGGATTCGGGCCCGCCGGCACAAAATAATTGCCGCGTGCATAATGAATCGACCGGCGGCCGGTCTCGGCAAGACCGTCGACCCGGTCGGCAAGCCGGCCCGCATTCAATCCCGCGCTGTTCACCACGAGACGACATTCAAGCAGCATTTCCTCGCCGCCGCTTTCCACGACCAGCTCGATGCCGTTCGCGGTTACCTCGCCTTTCACGACCTTCGAATGGCAGATCAGGGCGGCACCGTTGTCCTCGGCTTCGGCAAGATAGGCGACCATCAGGCCGTGGCTGTCGACGATTCCCGTGGACGGCGACAACAGCGCTTCGAGGCCATAGATTTCAGGCTCGATCAGACGAATATTTTCCTGGCTGAGCGGTGTCAGGTCCCGCACGCCGTTGTTGAAGGCCTTGTCATGCACCACGGAAAGCGCGTCCAGTTGCGCACCGCTTGTCGCGACAATGATCTTGCCGCAGCGGCTGTGGGCAACGTGGTGCGTCTTGCAGAATTCGTAGAGCAGGTGTTTGCCGCGCACGCATAACAGCGCCTTTTGCGAATCTTGCGGATAATAGATACCCGCGTGGATCACCTCGCTGTTGCGCGAACTGTTTTCCTCGCCGAGATGGCCGTGGCGTTCCAGGATCAGGACCGACCGCCCGGCCTTTGCGAGGGAGCGCGCGACCGCGAGACCGATCACTCCGGCCCCGACGACAACCACATCGACCTGTTCCCTGTGCACCCTCAGTCTCCGCGCCAACCCGGACCCGGCAGCGCATACCCTGTTCGCCACCGATTGAAAAGCCGCCGGGTATACCGCACAGTGTCACGCCTGCCCCTCCGGCGCGATTGACTTCGATAAAAACCAAGCTCTACCTTCCGCTCCCACAACAGGATCTGCATCGTCATGCCGCTGCGGGTGGTTCACGTCATATCCAATCTCGGCACCGGCGGCGCGGAAACGATGCTGGTCCGTCTGCTGGCGGCGGACAGAAAACGGCATGAGCACGCCGTTATCTCGTTCCTTTCCGACGGCGCGCTTGCGCCGGATGTCCGAGGGCTCGGCGTCGACCTGTTTGAAATGGGGGCCAAACGGTCGGCCGGCACGGCCCTTTTACTGCCCGGACTTGCCAGACTGCTTACCCGACTGCAGCCGGACGTGGTGCAGGGTTGGATGTACCACGCCAACGTCGCGGCGTCGGCGTCGCGTTTCTTCATGCGGTCACGACCGCCGGTACTCTGGAACATCCGGCAGACCTTGCAAAAGCTGTCCAACAATTCCCTGCTGACACAGGGCACCATCCTCGCCGGTACGCTGCTGCGCGCCTCGCCGGCCGGTATCGTCTACAATTCGACGGAATCCGCCATCCAGCACGAGCGCCTCGGATATCCGCAGACAAAGCGGATCATCATTGAAAACGGCTTCGATCTTGCCGCTTTCCAACCGCGTGAGGCCGCCCGGAAAAACCTCATGAAAGCGCTTGGACTGGAGGGAACGCCCGTGCTCATCGGGCGCGTGGCCCGAAAGGCGGTCCAAAAGGACGATCCAACCTTGTTCGCGGCCTTTGCCGAGATCGCCGCGCAGCATAAGGACGCTCAGCTGGTGCTGATCGGTCCCGGGATGGACCGCACCGATCCGGAGCTCGACCGACTAGCCCGTGACACGTTGGCGTGCGAACGCATTCATTTCCTGGGTCCGCGCCGCGATATCACGGACCTGACCGCCGGCTTCGATATCGCCGTCTCCAGCTCCGCCCACAGCGAAGGATTCTCCAATGTGATTGCGGAAGCAATGGCAGCCGGCGTGCCGGTCGTTGCCACCGACGTCGGCGAAGCCCGTCGCATTGTCGAAGACGACAGCCGGATCGCGCCGCCCGGCAGACCCGATGCCCTGGCAGCCGCCATCGTTCGAATCCTGGCGCTTTCGGACAGCGACCGGCACATTCTTGGCCAATCGGATCGGAACCGGATCGAAAAAAGTTTCGGCATCGAAACCATAGCCGCGCGTTACGGCGCCTTATGGCAGAAAACCGCCGGCCGGGCCGGATCGTCAGCGCCGGAGGGGTCGCAGGATGGCTGAACGCGGCCGCGTCGGGCCCTGGCTCCTGGTCCTTGCCCTGTCCCTCGGACCGGCGGTCAGCAACGGGTTTGCGCGCTTCGCCTACGGCCTGATCCTGCCGGCCATGCAGACGGACCTGGCGTGGACCTATACCCAGGCCGGCTGGATCAACACGGCGAATGCCCTCGGATACCTCGTCGGCGCCCTGTTTGCGCTCGCAACGATCCAGCGGTTCGGGGCCAAGGCGCTGTTCATGGGCGGCATGGTTCTGACCGCCGTGACGTTGACGCTAAGCGGCCTGACGACAGATTTCTGGCTGCTGTCGACCTGGCGCATTCTAGCCGGTATCGGCGGCGCGCCCGTCTTCATCGCAGGGGCAGCACTTGCCTCGGCACAGTTCCGCGAAAACCCGTCGCGCAACACCATGGCGATCGCGGCCTATTTCGGCGGCGGCGGCGTCGGCATGCTGGTGTCCGGCCTGACGCTGCCCATGCTGCTGGAGCGGTTCGGTGCGGAATCCTGGCAGGCCGCCTGGCTGGTGCTCGGTCTTGCCAGCAGCCTGGCAGCGGTATTTTCATTGGCCTGCGTACGAAACGCCGCCGGCCCGAAACAGCCGTCCGAACCCGCACCCGGTGCCAATTCGCTGCCGGTCCGCGCTATGCTGCCCGAACTCTCGGGCTACACGCTGTTTGCGGTCGGCCACATTGTCTACCTGACCTTTCTGGTTGCCTGGATGACGGCCGACGGCGCGGATGCGCTGCTCGTCTCCACGGTCTGGGGCCTGATGAGCCTGATGGTGATCGTGTCGCCGTTCCTGTGGCGTCCGGTCATGGCGGCCTATGCCGGCGGGACGCCACAAGCATTGTCCTGCCTGGTCATCGGGACGGCAATGCTGCTACCGCTCGTCGTCGACGGCGTTGCCGCGCTGTTGATCTCCGCCGCCCTGTTCGGCAGTGCGGTCTTCATGCCGCCCGCATCGATTACCAGCTTCAGCCGCATGAACCTGTCGCCGGAATTGTGGGGGCGATCGATCGCGCTGTTCACCGTCCTGTTCTCCATCGGACAGACGATCGGGCCGATCGCCGCCGGCGCGATCGGCGATGCGACAGGTGGCGTCGCCAACGGACTGTTTGCGGCGGCCATCGTGCTGTTGTTGGCCGCCGCGATCTCCGCCTTTCAATCGCCACTCCGAGCCGTGCCCGGCGCCGAGCGGTTGAAGGGATGACAACCGGTCAGTTCACAAGTTCAGTCAACGTGGCGATGTAGTCTCCGGCTTCCAGATGGCCGTTGTCCTTGGCCTTCGTGAGCCACCCGAGCGCTTCCTTGCGGGCGGCCGGCGTCGACCGGTCGAGGCCGGCACCGCGGGCCGTCGCCAGCATGATGCCATAGGCGAACTGACCGTCCGGACTGCCGTTTTCAGCGGATTGTTTCAGCCAATAGGCCGCCTTGTCGATATCACGTTCAAGGACCGTGCCGCTTTCATAGGCGGTGCCGAGTTCATATTGAGCTCTCTTGTCACCCAGTTCGGCGGCTTGTGTTACCAGCGCCAGCGCTCGTTGCTGGTCTTCGCCGACACCCTGGCCCTGCTGGAACATGTTCGCCAGATTGATCAGCGCCGTCGTATTGCCCTTCGCCGCAAGGCCCTCCCAGATGGTCCGCGCCTTGTCGTAGTCGCCGGCCTTGTAGGCCGCATAGGCCTTCAGATTGGTAACCGCTCCTCTGGATCCGTCACTCGCTTGCGCGGGGACCGGTCGTAGGGAAAGACCGGCCGCCAGAACAATAACGAACACACAAAGAAGCCTGGTCTTTCGCCTGTTGTGTTGGTTCTCAACCATGCGCTTTCCTGGGCATCGACACGAGCTGTCCGAACGGGGACACCCGCCGTAAGGCCAAGGATAGCGCGATGGCACGACCTGGCGAAAGAGGATTGCCGGTTACAGGACGATATCGACGTGGCGCCGCCAGGCGGAGTGATGATCGAAATCAGGTGAATGCGACCAGGCGAGCATCATGTGGACACGAGACCCGGGCGCGAGCGGCAGTTCCGGTCGGTGCGGCAGGGTATGCGGCAAGGAAAACGCCAGGTAGGACCGGCTGTCATTCAACGATACGGATGCGTTCCCGAGCGCTGGCGGGATACCGAGGTTCTGTACCGCCACGTGGTCCGGCACAAGGGCGACGTGTTCCTCGATCCGGACGGCTCCGCCATCAACCGCGGCAATCACAAAATGCGTGCCCTTGAGGCGCCGGTTTTCGTTGAAGCCGACTGCGATCCATCCTTTCGTGGGCGCATCGAAGCGGATGTGAAGCTGTCCGCCAGCGTGGGACCAATTGAGGTTGGTGCCATCCAAGGCATGCGATCCCGACCTGTCTCTCGCGCGGGACGTTGGCAGCCATCCTCCGGCAGTCAGCAGCATACCGGCACCCATCGTCAGCAGATCGCGCTTGTTCACGCTCGTCTCCCGGCCTATTCACGATGACGAAGCGGACCGTAGTTCGCTCTTGCAATTTCGTCAAGTAAATTGACTAATAGGACTGCCATGCAATCCAAGCCAGAGCTTCTCGATCATATCGGCTGGGACCTTGCCCGCGCCGTCCGACACTGGAAAACCCGGTTTCGCAACGAGATGGTCGCGCGCGGCTACGCCTGGTACGGCGAGGCGCGCGGCGGCCTGATCCAGTACATCGGCCGGGACGGCACGCCGCAATCGGCGCTCACGGACCTGAGCGGCATGAGCAAGCAGGCGGTCCAGCAGCACCTGGACGACCTTGAACGGGACGGCATCATCGAACGGGCCGACGATCCGCGCGACGCGCGGCGCAAACTGATCCGGTTCACAGAAACCGGCAATGCCGCGCTCGAAGACGGCAACCGCATCAAGAAAAAAATCGAACGCGAATACCGCCGCCTCATCGGCGCCGAGGACATGGCCGCGCTCAAGCGGTCTCTTAAGACTCTGGTCGATTCGGCGGAGAACGAAACCCGTTCCTGATTCCAAGGGTCTCTCTCAACGAATTGCGATTCACCCATTTCGTCAATTTTCTTGACATTCTGAATCCACAGTTTTAGTCAATTTCCTTGACTATTATCGACCGCTTGCCGATTGGGAACACCCGTCGATCGAGGATGTCATGCTCCGAAGTCTGCTCGTCCGCTCCCTCCCCTTTGGTCGTCAGAAGAAGCCCGCGCTTGTTACGCTCTACGACCGGTTCGCGCCGACCTGGCACGCCTGCATCGCGCGCATAGGCTATCTTGACGCCTATCGCCATCTTGTCGCTGCGCATCCGATACGGCCGCGCGGAAACGCGATGCGGGTTCTGGACGTGGGGACCGGATCCGGCGGCCTGGCGCTCTGTTTCGCCGATGCGATGACGGCGCCGGTCGAGCTCGATCTGCTCGATCCGTCGGCCGCAATGCTCGATACGGCGGTACAGACACTTGCCCGGTCCGGCCACCGGGCGCGGGCCATCCGCGCGGAGATCGGCACGCCTGAGGTGCAGGAAAACCGCTACGACGTCGCTCTCTGCGCCCACGTGATCGAACACTGCCCCGACCCGGTCGCCGCGCTGCGCTGGATCGCCCGGGTGATGGCACCCGACGGCACGCTCGTACTCAGCGTCAGCAAACCGCACTGGTGCACGGCTCTGATCCGGTGGAAATGGGGACACAAGGCCTACGAACCGGAAGAAGTTCGATCGATGCTGGCGGCAGCGGGTTTTTCCGAAATCGTGCAAGTGCCGTTCAAGGCGGGTCCGCCGAGCCGCATGAGTTGCGGTTACCGGGCCCGCGGACCGGCGCCCCCTATTCCTGCGGAGGATCGGACAAGATCCGGTCAAGATCCGGCAAGACCATTTGCGGTGCGGCCAGATGAAGGTCGAGGAACAGGCGATCGGCCGTATCGGCCAGATCCGCCACCGATATACCCTCAAACGTCAGAACCGCGGCCGTCGATCGTGTGATCAGCCCCACGCCGAGGCCGCCGGCAACCAGCGCCAATTGACTGTGAATACGGGACGTTTCGGCCGCAACGACCAGATCGCTTCAAGAGTATATCAGGCCCGTGCCGCCAGCTGGCGGCGCACCTCGGCCGGATCGATGTTCGATCCGCACAACACGATCACATTGGTCTGGTCACGGCATCGGTCGGCGACCTTGAGGAAACCGGCATAGGCCAGAGCCGCCGCCCCTTCCACGATCTGGCGCTCCTTCAGCGCCAGATCGACGAAGGCCGCGCCGATCTCCTCCTCCGATCAGACGACACATTCATCGATGGCTTCCCGGGCGATCGGAAAGGTCACGCTATCCGCATCGACGCCGCCGGCAACGGCTTCGGCAAAGGTTTCTCCGTGGGACACCTCGACGATGCGCCCGGCGCGCAACGACGCATCGAGCGCCGCGGATTGTTTCGCGGAGACGCCCCAGATCCGGGCCGGCGACCCGAAACTCTTCAGGACAGACCCGATGCCGCCGATCAGCCCGCCGCCGCCCATGGCGACGAACACATTGTCGATGCTGTCCGCCTGATCCAGCAATTCGAGCCCGATCGTTCCCTGTCCGGCCATGACATCGACGTCGTTGTAAGGAGAAATGTAAACGTCGCCCTCGGCACCGGCCTGCTCGCGCGCGAAGCGCTCGGCAGCTCCGGTTTCAGGGCCGTGCAGGACCACTTCGATGCCGAACGATCGAATCCGCTCGACCTTGATCGCGGGGGCGACTTCCGGCAGCACCACTCGCAATGGCACATCCAACAGGGCGGCGGCCTGGCTTGAGGCGATGCCGTGATTGCCGGACGAAGCGGTGACGAAGGTTCTGTTCGCCTCGGCCGCCGTTTCGGGTGACGAGAGCTTGCTGAGGGCGCCGCGGATCTTGAACGAACCCGTTCGCTGAAAGTTTTCCGCCTTGAAGAGGACCTGCGATCCGGTCTCGCCGGATACGGCAAGTGCAGGCAGCAGCGGCGTGCGCACGATCCGATCCCGGATGCGCCGCCGCGCCCGCACCGAGCGCGCCGCGACGCCCTCGCAAGTTGGTTCCGCCATGGTCTCGTCCTCCCTCAAAACATCGAGCCCAATCGCAAATGCAAGGTCGCTGGCCATGCCCTGGATGTCGGGTCGCCGACACCCCGAAAGGGTCCGGATCTGCCATCGTGTCGTTACCGATCCCTCGGGAAATGTCCAGATGTCCGTCCTGCCCGAACCCGACCGAAAAGCCGACCAGCGCCTGCTCGATGCCATCCAGACCTTCGTCGCCGGCCGCTCCGACGACGCCGTCAACCGGTTCCAACCGGGCATTCGCGACTGGGGCGACACCTGGCGCGGCGTTCCTCCGCACCATCTCGGCGCCGCGAACACGCTTTCCGACTGCCTGGCGTTGACCGCGCCCCAGACCCATGCGCTGGTCGACGGCTTCGAACGGGACAAGGCCAGCCGCAAATGGGAGCAAAGCTATACGCAGGCGGACGGCGTGGTCGGCGAGGACATGCTCAACGGATACGGCTTTGCCGAGGTGATCGGCAAGCACGGTCCGTTCGTCAGCTCTCGGGTGCGGGCGGGTATCGGCGTCTGGGGACCGCATATCGTCTATCCGGCGCACCGCCATGCGGCCGAAGAAGTCTATGTGGTGCTGGCCGGTCGGGCGATCTTCCGGCTGGGCGAAGCCGAGGCCGCACACGACGCGGAGCGCTTGCCGGGCGACGCCGTGCATGTGCCCTCGATGATGACCCACGGGTTCAGGACAATGGAAGAGCCGCTTGTCGTTTTCTACATCTGGCAGGCTGGGGATCTGCGCGAAAAGTCGAGCTTTTCCTGAAGCGCCCGACGCGTGTGCGCGTTATAATTCGCCGGCAAAGGTTTCGATCAGGCGATGCTTCAGGACCTTGCCCGTGGACGCTGTCGGCAGATCGTCGGCCACCACGATGCGTGCCGGGCGCTTGTAGGGTGCAAGCCGGTCATGCAGGTAGGTCTTGAGCGCCGCCTCGTCGATGTCGGCGCCAGGCACCCTTTGCACGAAAGCCAGAACCTCTTCATTGCCGTCTGCAACCGGACGGCCGATGATCGCAGCCTGGGTGACGGCAGGATGGCGGTTGAGCGCCGCCTCGACCTCGGGCGGATAGACGTTGAAACCGGAACGGATGATCAGTTCCTTGGAACGGCCGACCACAAACAGGCTGCCGTCTTCGGAAAACCGGCCGAGGTCGCCGGTATGCAGAAAACCGTCCGTGTCGATCGTCCGGGCGGTCTCTTCCGGGTTCCGGTAATAGCCCTTCATGACGTTCGGGCCGCGCACGAGGATTTCGCCGACGCCGTCGGCAGGCGCGTCCGCTCCGGACGGCGGTGCGATCACGACCTCCTGGCCGGGCAGGACGGGCCCGCAGGAAATGTCGTCCCGTTCCATGCCGACGCGGGTCGTGGCGATGCCAGGCGAGGCCTCCGTCATGCCGTATCCATTATGCAGGGTGACGCCGAAAAACGCCTCGACCCGGCGTTTCCAGTCCGGATCCATCGGCGCGCCGCCGGACGACAGGTAACGCAGCCGCGGCGCGTCCGGCTGCGCGATGCCGGTCTCCTCGGCGTAGTTGAACAGGAGCGGATACATGGCCGGCACGGCCGGCATGGCCGATGCGCCCGCCTTCAGCGCGGAAAAGACGGCGGCCGGATCGAAACGCGGCAGGAGTTCGATCAGCGCGCCCGCCCGGACCGCGGCAAGAAACGCAGACGACAGCGCGAAGATATGGGTGATCGGCAGCACGCCGACCACATGGTCGGCTGCATTCAGGGCGCGCACCTGCATAGAGGCGTCGGACGCATAAAGCAGATTGCCGTGCGTCAGCATCACGCCTTTCGGATTGCCGGTCGTCCCGGTCGTGTAGATCAGCGCGATGACCTGATCTTCCGCTGCCGCGTGGACCGGCTCCGGATCGGCCTCAAGCGGGCCGGCGAGCATCACCGTGCCGAAGGTCGCGGGATCGGATTCAACGGCCTGCCAACGCTCGGCATGGGAAGCGGCGGATCTCGATGCCGCCTGGGTGAAGACCAGCGCCCGCGGGGTTGCGTGGGAGACGATGCGATCGATTTCTTCAGCGCTCATGCGCGCATTGATCGGGATCGCCCAGGCGTCGAGCCGGCTTGCCGCAAAAAGAAAAGCCAGGAGGGCCAGGCTGTTTTCCGCGGCGACGAGAACGCGGTCGCCGCCACGTACGCCGTGCGCCGTCAAGCAGGCCACGGCCTCATCCAGCGCTTTGCGAAATCCTGCAAAATCAATGTTCCGGCGGTCGTGATCGATGATCGCCAACCGCTGCGGATCCGCCTTCACCCAGCGATCGAGAAGGTCGTGAATCCGGCGCATGGTCTGTCTCCCTGCATCGCCCGAACTGTCCGCCGGATCGGTACTTTTTTCTGCAGCGAACCCTAATTCCTGTAAGGTCCGGCAACAAGACGGTTCGGCCGCCGTCGCGCATGCCGAACCTTGCAGACAAAAGCAAAGGGTGGAGAGCATCTCATGTTGGACAGACCCGCAGTCACACCGAACGACCTCCGGGCTTTCTGGATGCCGTTTACGGCCAATCGCCAGTTCAAGCAGGCGCCGCGCCTGTTCGCCTCGGCGGACGGCATGTATTACACGACCGTCGACGGCCGAAAGGTGCTCGACGGCACCGCGGGCCTGTGGTGCGTCAATGCCGGTCACAAACGTCCGAAGATCGTCAAGGCGATTCAGGACCAGGTCGAGGAACTGGATTACGCGCCCGCGTTCCAGATGGGCCATCCACGGGTGTTCGAACTGGCCAATAGGCTGGTCGACCTGGCGCCGGACGGCATCGACTACGCGTTTTTCACCAATTCCGGGTCGGAATCGGTCGAAACCGCGCTTAAAATCGCGCTCGCCTATCACCGGGCCCGCGGCGATGGCGCCCGGTTTCGCCTGATCGGCCGCGAGCGCGGCTATCACGGCGTCAATTTCGGCGGCATTTCCGTTGGCGGCATCGTGCCCAACAGAAAGATGTTCGGCACGCTGCTGACCGGCGTCGACCACCTGCCGCATACCCATCTGCCCGCACAAAACGCGTTTTCACGCGGCCAGCCGGAACACGGCGCCCATCTTGCAGACGAATTGGAACGGATCTGCGCGCTGCATGATCCGTCGACCATTGCCGCGGTGATTGTCGAGCCCGTCGCGGGTTCGACCGGCGTCCTGATCCCGCCCAAGGGCTATCTCCAGCGGCTGCGCGAGATCTGCGACAAACACGGTATCCTTTTGATCTTCGACGAGGTGATCACCGGCTTCGGGCGGCTGGGATCGCCTTTCGCCGCCCAGCATTTCGACGTGCTGCCCGACATCATGGTCACGGCCAAGGGCCTCACCAACGGCGTCATTCCGATGGGCGCCGTGCTGGTCAAGCCGGAAATCCACGATGCCTTCATGACCGGTCCGGAACACCTCATTGAGTTCTTCCACGGCTATACCTACTCCGGCAATCCGGTCGCTTCGGCAGCGGCTCTCGCCACGCTGGAGACCTACAAAGACGAAAGCCTGCTGACACGCGCCGCCGAACTGGAAACCGTCTGGGCCGATGCGCTGCACAGCCTGAAGGGCCTGCCGCATGTCATCGACGTGCGCAATATCGGGCTGATCGGCGCCATCGAACTGGAACCGATCGCCGGCGCTCCGACGAAGCGCGCCTTCAGCGCCTTCGTCGAGGCTTTCGAGCGCGGCTGCCTGATCCGCACCACCGGCGATATCATTGCGCTGTCGCCACCGCTGATCATCGAACCGGCGCATATCGAGGAATTGTTCGGCACGCTGGCCGACGTCTTGAAGACCCTGGACTGATACACGCTCCGAGAACCCGTATTACAGGTAGTATATGATGAACATTCAACGCGCCGGATCCTTGCCCACCAAGCGGGCCAACCCGGACTATTTCACCGGAACGGTCTGGCAGGATACAATCATCGAGGCGCCGGAGCCGGCGCGGGTCGCGGCCCTGCGCGTCGCCTTCGAACCGGGCGCCCGCACGGCCTGGCACACCCATCCGCTCGGCCAGACTTTGCATGTGCTCTCCGGTGTCGGCCGGGTGCAGTGCGAAGGTGAAAAGGTCCAGGAAATCCGGCCCGGCGACACGATCTGGATCCCGCCGCATACACGTCACTGGCACGGTGCGTCGCCGGATACGGCGATGGTACACCTGGCCATGCAGGAACGCGAAAACGGCATACCCGCGCATTGGCAGGAAAAGGTCTCCGACGCGGACTATCTGCAAGACCCGGAATAGCTCGGCGACAACCGGGTTGCCTACAACGCAACCTGATCGCCGGTGAGGATATCGCGCACGAAATCCCGATCCCGGACACGATCGGCCTCGCTGTAGGTCGGTCGACGGGCCGACCAGATATCGGCGGCATTCGTGATCCGCTTTGCGTGTTCCGGGTGCGTCTCAGTGAGGGCGAGTGCGGCCTCCAGAAGACGATCCTCCGAGACTTCTACAAACAGCGCCGCGCGGGCCAGTCGGTCCAGCGCCTCGACCGTCTCTTCAAGGACTTCTTCCCCGCGCGACACGACAAAATAGGCGGGACTGTCCAGAATGATGTCGTCGTTGATGAGGTCAGCAAGGCAAATCCAGGCCTGCGGTGTGCCGATACCGGCCAGCCAGGCAAAGAGCTGATCCGGCTCCACACGCGCATGGACAAGCGCAACCATGAGCTTGCGACCAACCTCCGCGCTTCGCCATGCGGAATCCATCACCGATCGACCGCAGCTGTTGCAGGGGGGATCGAGCCCGCCAAACGGCGCTGGGTCGCCGGTCTCGAACCAGCCCGTGGCCGCCCGAATGCCCGCCCGGCGGAGCGCCGCCTGTTCGGGTTCGGGAAGCAGGTACAAGCCGCATTTGACTGCCTGACCGATCAGATCGGGATAGATGACATCGTCGAAAAAGGCGGTCTCCAGCGCCCGCGGCAGGAAATGCAGGTAGCCGTCGGCCCCGACCGAACACTCCGGGTGTTCGTGGAAGATGAAAGAGAAGTCTTCCCACGCTTTTTCGCGCAGCGGGGGCGGACGCTGGATCTTGCGTTCGATTTCGACATCGAAGCACTGGCGGCAGAAGCCGGACGTCACAGGGGAATGGCCCGCAAACGCCCGATAGCAGGCCATTATCGCATCGTCCGGCGCAGGCGGATTGACGGGAAGATCGTAAAAATCCGTCATCGTCATGCGCACCCCCCAACTCACTTAGACTATGGAACGATGTGGGCGTTTGCCTACCGCGTTCAAGCCGGGGCGAAAACGAGGTACAGACGGAAGACGGGTATTTTTGTCTAGAAGTGTAAAAAAGCGTCGATGGCTGACAGGGGCGTCGCCGCAGACAAGACCGCACGGGCTTCGGCGCTGTCCCGGCCCATCTGTGCAACCAGGGCATCCGCCGAATCGAACGTCTCTTCGCCGCGCAAAAAGCCGAACAAGCCGACGCTGACCGATTTTCCGTAGAGGTCATCGGAAAAGTCGAACAAATAGGTCTCGAACAGCGGCCGGCCGTTGTCGAACATGGGACGCCGGCCGTAACTGGCCACACCGTCATAATGCGCGTCGCCAACTTTCATGCGGACGGCATAGACGCCGTGTCTCAGCGCGCAATCCGGCGCCAATTGCTGGTTTGCCGTCGGGTAACCGAGATCGCGCCCGCGTTTCTCTCCGTGGATGATCGTGCCGTCGACGAACCAGCGATAGCCGAGTTGACCGGCGGCTTCGGCGACATCGCCGTCGACCAGATGCCGGCGAACATGGCTGGAGGACACAACGTCACCCGCCTCGTCGCCGAAGGCCTCCACGATCGTCACGCCGAACCCGCTTTCCCGGCCCTTGGTACGCAGGAAATCCGGCGACCCTTGTCGGTTCTTACCAAAATGGAAGTCGAAGCCCGTGACGACGTGGCGAATGCCGATCTGGGCGCCCAGGATATCGTCGACGAAGGTATCGGCGGACTGGCCGGCAAAGGCGCGATCGAAGGTCCGTACAATATCGCCGTTCAGCCCGACCGCCTCGAACAGCCTCGCCTTTTCCGCCTCCCCGGTGAGCCGGAAGACGGGATCGTCGGGCTTGAACAGCGTGCGGGGATGCGGCTCGAACGTCAACGCGAACATCGGCGCTGCCAGGCGTTCGGCAATCGTCATGCCCTCGCCAAGAACAGCCTGGTGTCCACGATGGACGCCATCGAAATTGCCGATGGCCAGCACGCAGCCTCGGGTTGCAGCTGGAATGGGCGCGTCGGGAGGGACGTGCAAATAGGGCTGGGCCGGCTGATCGGCGAGCGGGTCGGCCGGGGAATGCGTCATGCGGTTCATTTAACGCGAGTCATCCGTCGGAAGTGCCGCGACCCTGCCCCGATGCGTCGTGCCGGTCAAGGACCAATCGCCGGGGTGGCGCTGTCCCTGCTCCGTGGTTCACACCATGCCGACGTCGGTCTTTCTCGGAACCTTGACGATCGCCTCGCCGTCGAGCACCACCTCCTCGCCGACGCTGCAGGTGCACGCAAGCCGGGCGCGGTTTCCCTTTTCCATCAATTCGACCACTTCGACGGTGACGTCCACGGTGTCGCCGATGCGGACCGGCGCACGGAAATTCAACGTCTGCGACAGATAAATGGCGCCCGGACCGGGAAGCCGCGTTCCAAGCACGGCTGAAATCAGGCTCGCCGTGTAAAGGCCATGCGCGATCCGCGACTTGAACGGCGTGCGCGCGGCAAAATGCTCGCTCAAATGGATCGGGTTGCGGTCGCCGGAGACTTCGGCAAAGCCGACCACATCCGAAGATTGTACGGTCTTTGACCACTTTTCCGTTCGACCAACGGCGAGGTCTTCGAAACAGTGGGTTTCGATCGGCAGGATGACCTTTTCGCCCATGTCGAACCTCCTTTTTCCTGCTTGTGCCTGACATTGCCGTATCCGACGCCGGCAAGCCGTACAACCTGTTCTTCCGTAGCAGAATGCGGTGTTCGGTTTCCTTTACCTCGGCTTAACCTACTGGATTAACCGAACTTTCAACCCTTAGGTATAGGGTTCGATACGGGTGTGGGGGCACAAGGTTCAATCATCGGACCATTCCCCGCAGGTTGTGTCAAATAGTAAGGCCGCATCGGCGGCGTCAACAGTCTGGAGTGAACAATGGCCCTCGATCTTTCGATGCCGGTTCTGGTCGTCGATGACTACAAGACGATGATTCGCATCATCCGAAATCTTCTTAAACAACTTGGTTTCAGCGACATCGACGATGCCGCCGACGGTACCGAGGCATTCGAAAAAATGCAGGGCCGGCGCTACGGCCTGGTGATCTCGGACTGGAACATGGAACCGATGACCGGCTACGAATTGCTCAAGCAGGTCCGTGCCGATTCCGGTCTCTGTAAAACCCCGTTCATCATGGTGACGGCGGAATCCAAGACGGAAAACGTGATCGCCGCCAAAAAGGCCGGCGTGAACAATTACATCGTGAAGCCCTTCAATGCGCAAACGCTCAAGGGCAAGATCGAAGCTGTCTTCGACTAGACCGGCGTCATCGGGATAGGCGGTCCGACGGTCCGCCGGCGTTCCCGCACAATAGGCATACCGGCGCCCCAGCGGCGCCGCCGGAAATACAGGGGGGAAGCCGGGATGGGGACTCTTAAGCAAGAACATGTCGGAAAGGTCCGCGACCTGCTCGAAAACAGGACCGCAGGCGCCGACCCGGTCGGTCTGGACACGGTCATGGATTTCGCCGCGGTTTCCGCGGAATCGTTTCAGAACGCCGACGGGTTCGACCCGATGGCAATCGAGGCGCTGGCCGCCATCAGCCGGGAAATCGGCTCGATGAAATCCGAAATATCAAAGCTTCAGATCCATGACATGAAAAAGCAGCGCATCCCGGAAGCGGGACGCGAGCTGGACGCGATCGTCGAGGCCACCGAGGACGCCACGAACACGATCATGGAAGCGGCCGAGGCGATCATGGGCGCGGACCCGGAGGACCACGATGCCTTTTCCGCGCTGGTCACCGACAAGGTCATGGAAATCTTCGAGGCCTGTTCATTCCAGGACATTACCGGGCAGCGGATCTCGAAGGTGGTTCAAACCATCAACCACATCGACGAACGCATTTCCACGTTTGTCGACCGCCTGCGTCTCCTGCATCACGACCTCGATGCGGAAGATGAGCCCAGCGAGGAATCGGAGGAAGAGCGGCGCAAACGCGAACTCATCCTGCACGGGCCGCAATTTAAGGGTGAAGGCGTCGATCAAAGCGATGTGGATCGCATGCTGAACGAAGCGGAAGACAGCCAACAATCGGAAATCGACAAACTGTTCGGCTGACCCGGTCTCTTCACACCGACCTTATTCAAAGCGGCGCGGGTATTCCCGCGCCGACATTGTTTTGGACTACCAACGCAGGCGCACAATCGAGGCGGCCGCCTGCAATCCCTCGGTTTCCAGGCGATCGGCGATACGGGCCGGGTCCGGTGCGTCGACCGAACCGAAATCGTCGCTGTGGATGCCGCTGGTCACAAACAGTGCCGACAGACCGGCCTGATTGGCTCCCTTGATATCCGTGAACATGCCATCGCCGATCGCCAGGATCCGCTCCGACGGCGGAAGGTCGCCCGCTATGGTCCGGATGCGCTCGCGCGCGCCTTCATAGATCGGCGCATAGGGTTTGCCGAGCCGGATCGTTTCTCCGCCAAGGGTCTCATAGAGCGCCGCCAGCGCACCCGCGCAATAAATCAGCGTGTTGCCGCGTTCAACAACGATATCCGGATTGGCGCAAATCATGCGTTGGCCGGCATCGATAAATTCCTGGAGCATGTCGCGATAATCCTCCGGCGTTTCGACCGTATCGTCGATAAGCCCGGTGCAGACGATCGTGTCCGTATCGCCAGGGGCAACGCGCTCTATGCCGAGTTCGTCGAACAGGGAATGGTCGCGAACCGGCCCGATATGGTTCACCTTGCGGATGCCCTCGCGCCGGATCAGATCCGCGGTCACGTCTCCCGACGTGACGATGTCGTCAAAGGCCGTCCGCGGCACACCCAACTCGTGCAATTGCTCCACGATCGGCGGCGACGGACGTGGCGCATTGGTGATCAGGACCACCGGCTTGCCCGTCCGCTTGCGATAGGCGTCGAGCGCTTCGACTGATCCGGGAAAAACCGAAACGCCATTGTGGATCACGCCCCAGACATCGCATAGAATCGCATCATACCGATCCGCAAGACTGGACAGGCCGGGCACGATCGAACCGGAAGTGGACAGCATCGAAATTCCTTTGGGTTCTTGACGGACACTGAGCGCGGACAGGCCGCGTCGCGCCGTTTGGTTTCCTGTTTGTCCAGGAGTGTCAAGGCCGAAACATCAACTCTGTCGGCCAACCCTAAAAGGCGGGTGTGACAGAAGTGCAAGAGGATCTGCATGACGGGTGTTATCCGACAGCTTTCCGACACGACGATCAACCGCATCGCGGCCGGCGAGGTCATCGAACGGCCGGCGAGCGTGGTCAAGGAACTGGTCGAAAACGCCATCGATGCCGGCGCGACGACCGTCGAGATCGTGGTGGCCGCCGGCGGCAAGAGCCTTGTCCAGGTCAGCGATGACGGACATGGCATGCGCCGGGAAGACCTGGCGCTCGCCGTGGAGCGCCATTGTACGTCGAAACTGGACGAACAGGATCTGACAGCCATCAGGGCGCTCGGATTTCGCGGCGAGGCCCTGCCCTCGATCGGGTCGGTGGCCCGGCTGACAATCGATTCCCGGCATATCGACGAGGACCATGCGTGGACCTTGAGCGTGGCCGGCGGACAAAAGACCGGACCCGATCCGGCCGCCCTGCCGGCCGGCACGCGGGTCTCGGTACGCGACCTTTTCTTTTCGACACCGGCCCGCCTGAAATTCCTGAAGTCCGACCGGGCGGAATCCAATGCCGTTGCCGAATGTGTAAAAGCCCTGGCGCTTGCCAATCCAGCGACGCGGTTCGTGCTTACCGGTCCGGACCGATCCCGCCTCGACTTCCCGGCCGCCGAACCTGAGATCGCCAGAAGAGTGAGGATCGGACAGGTGCTGGGTCAGGACTTTCTCGACAATTCGATTGCCGTGGAAGCGGAAAGGGACGGCGTGTCGCTGACCGGACTGATCGGCCTGCCGACATTCAACCGGGCCAATTCGCTGCACCAATTCGCCTTCGTCAACCAGCGGCCGGTGCGCGACAAGCTGATCCTCGGCGCCATCCGCGCCGCTTATGCCGACGTCCTGCACCGGGGCCGATACCCGGTGGTCTGTCTGTTCGTCGACCTCGATCCGGCGCGGGTCGACGTCAATGTGCATCCGACGAAGGCCGACGTCCGGTTCCGGGACAGCGGTCACGTGCGCGGCCTGATCGTCGGCGCCCTGAAACAGGCCCTGAATGTCGAGGGCATGCGGGCCTCGACCTCGGGCGGCGTTGCAACACTGGCAGCCTTCCGGCGCGACGACCGGCCGGGTCCGGGCACAAGCGCCGCTGCCGGAACTTCCGCATCGGTCACTTTCCCGCCGGCCCGCCCCGCCAGACAGTCGGGCACGGGTGCCACGGCGCTGGCGGCGACTCCCGAACGATCGTTCTACGAGGAACAGCACCCCTTCCGGCCGATCGATTCCCCCTCCGCGATGCCGGGACCTGCCGAGCCGGATGCCGCGGAGCCGGGCGCGGCGTACCCGCTCGGCGCCGCCCGCGCGCAGATCCATGCAACCTATATCGTCGCCCAGACCGAAGACGGGCTGGTCATCGTCGACCAACATGCCGCACATGAACGCCTCGTCTATGAACGCCTGAAGGAAACGCTCGGCTCCCGCACGGTTGAAACGCAGATCCTGCTCATTCCGGAGGTCGTCGATCTCGATGAAGAAGCCGTGTCGCGGCTCACCGCGCGCGCACCGGAATTCGCAGAACTCGGCCTGGTGCTCGAAGCCTTCGGACCCGGCGCCGTCGCGGTCCGGGAAACCCCGGCCCTGCTCGGTGAAACCGCGGTCAAACCGCTCCTGCGTGACCTTGCCGACGACCTTGCAGAATGGGATGCGAGCACGCGGCTGCGCGAACGGCTTGACCACGTCGCCGCGACCATGGCCTGCCATGGCTCCGTGCGCGCCGGACGCCGCATGAAACCGGAAGAAATGAACGCGCTTCTACGCGACATGGAAAAGACACCGCTGTCCGGGCAGTGCAACCACGGCCGTCCGACCTATGTGGAGTTGAAACTGCGCGATATCGAACGGCTCTTCGGCCGCCGGTAACACCCGTCACGTCCAGCTTGGTGACCGATCAGACCTGCTCTTCAATGCGATCGGTGGCCGGCGGCGGCGTGCGCGACAAGGCGGAGATCTCGGCACGCAGGTCCGGCGTCATGTTGAACTCCGCAGCGGCCAGGGACGCTTCAAGCTGGCCGACATTGCGGGCGCCGATGATCGGGGCCGTGACGGCCTCGTGGGCCGCCGCCCAGGCAACCGCCAGCGTGACCGGATGCACGCCGCGCTCAGCAGCAAAGGCGGTAAAGGCCGCCGCGGTGTCCAGGGCCCAGTCCTCGCCGTAGCGCACCGCATAGTGCGGATTGTCCACAAGGCGTCCGCTCGGCGGCCGGACTCCCGGCCCGTATTTGCCGGCCAGCAAACCGCCGCCGACAGGATTGTAGTTCACGACAGCGATGTTTTCGGCAAGTGCCAGCGGGAACATCTCCACTTCCGCCTGGCGTTTCACGAGATTGTACATCGGCTGAATCACGTCAATGCGCGGCCAGCCCTGACGCTCGCTGATGCCGAGGGATTTGGCAATCTGCCAGGCCGCGTAATTGCTGGCGCCGAGATAAAGCACCTTGC
Source organism: Pseudomonadota bacterium (assembly GCA_038745065.1). Classification (GTDB taxonomy): domain Bacteria; phylum Pseudomonadota; class Alphaproteobacteria; order Rhizobiales; family JANQQB01; genus JANQQB01. Next base: position 34,688 of record JBCDLT010000002.1, read on the forward strand.
CCTGGGCAACCAGCGCCTCAAGCGCCCGAAGCGTTTCCTCCAGCGGCACGGTATCGTCGAACCGGTGCATGAACAGGATATCGACCCGATCGGTGTTCAGGCGACGCAGACTGCCTTCAACGGCACGCAGGATGTGACGCCGGTTTGCGCCGCGCGCATTCGGGTCGTCGCCGGCGACCATGGCCGCCTTCGTCGTGATCACCAGGTTATCGCGGTCCGGTGCGATCAGCCGGCCGAGAATTTCCTCCGCCCGGCCGCCGTTATAGACGTCGGCGCAGTCGAAAAAATTGATACCGGCGTCCCGGCAGGCGCGGAACAGCCGGACCGATTCCTCTTCGTCGGCGTCACCACCGAACGACATGGTGCCGTAGCACAGTTTGGAAACCTTGATGCCGGTACGGCCGAGCGTGACGTGATCCATGGTGTTTTCCGGTTTGGGTAAGCGGGAGGACAATTCATGCCGTCATACCCGCTTGCATTGCGCCGGGAAACAGCTTGGGGCGCTCTTCAGTCAATCGTGTAGAGCAGGAACTGCGTGAACTGGCCACGCCGATTGAAATTGTTGTCCGATAAAAGCAGCAACGTGCGCTTGCCATCGACGACAGGACCGAAGGTCATCGCCTCCACGTTGTCGATCCGGTCAGTCGGATCACCGGCACGCAAGGTCAGGATGGGCGTCTTCGATACGGGCGTCACGGGCTGGTCCCGCAGGCTTTCCAAACCGGAAACATCCGTTGCCCCTGCCATATCAACATGGAAAAGCCGAATGACGTTGCCCCTGCCGGCCGAAAACGAGCGCTCCATGGCCAGCAGCGTACCGTCCTCGAGCGCCAGCAATTCAACCAAACCGTTGGTCTGGAGCTGATCGGCCCGTTCGGGGGCGTCGGCGACGGTTTCCGTCATGTAGACATGTTCGCCCGTCTGATCTCCGGATTGCAGGTCGAAGACAATCATGCGGGCCGGGCTCGGCTCGTCGACGCTTGCCTTTGGTCCGTCCTGTCGCAGGGCGTTTTCGTTGGCCAGGATCACGGATTGCCGGTCGGCGGAAAGCGTCAGGCTTTCGAAACCCAGATTGGTGCGTATGCCGCCGTCTGCGGTCGGATAATAGCTGTCGGGCAGATCGAACGCCCGGACCTGACGGCCGTCGAGACGCATGATCCCGGCATATGGCCTGCCGTTTTCATCGCGTTCGTGGGCCCAGACGAGGACACCATCGGCCAAGCGCATGCCTTCCGGATCGGCACCGCGTTGCCCATAGGACTCGCCGTCGGGGTTCAGGATCTCGATGCGCTCGCGTATGTCCACGGACCGGATGCCCTCGGCGCTGAGGTCAATGGCCAATCGGTAAAACCGTGCGGGTCCGAATTCGATGCGGTCGTCGGACAAGGCAAAGTACTCGCCGGATGCCGGGTCGTAGTCGACGGCGGACAGGCCGCCGATCTCAACCCCGTCGACCTTCAGCCCTGTCGGCAGGCGAAACTCGCCGACAAAGGTCAGAGCTGGCGGTTCGGCCCGCGCTTCCAGCGCTCCGGCGACAAGCAGAAAGGTAAACAGGCAAATCAACGCGCGCATCGGGCTCCCTCGAATGTCGCTTCAGCCGTGGTCTTAGGATCAGCCGATGGCGCCGTTATGACAATGCTTACCTGCGGCGTCAGGCTGCCAGGTCGGCAACGACCGCATCGAGCACGACGGCCCCGGCCCGTGTCGTGCGCACACGATTGGCGTCGACCCGTTCGATCATGCCATGGGCGATGAGGTCGTCGATGCGAGACCGGTCGAGATCGCGTCCGCCAATCGTCGCATAGCGGCTCAGATCTACGCCCTCCGTGAGCCGAAGGCCCATCAGGAGGTATTCGTCTCCCTGTTCCTCTTCGGTCAGGACAAGGTCTTCCACGCATGCCGTGCCGGCCTCTTCCACCTGTTGCAGCCAGGTTTCGGGATGACGTTCATTGGCGGTCGCAAAGCGTCCATCTTCGAGGGTGAGCCGGCCGTGGGCGCCCGGGCCAATGCCGGCATAATCGTGTATGCGCCAGTAGATCAGATTGTGCCGGCTTTCTGAGCCGGGCCGGGCGTGGTTGGACGTCTCGTAGGCAGGCAATCCGCGCCGGCTACAGATGTCCTGGGTCAACTCGAAGAGACGCGCGGCCGCGTCATCCTCCGGGATCGTCAGTTTCCCCGCTTTCCAAAGGCCGAAGAACGGCGTGTCACGTTCGATCGTCAACTGGTAGAGCGACAGGTGATCGGCGGCCATGTCGATGGCCTCTTCCAGTTCGCGCGCCCAGTCCGCACCGGACTGGCCCGGCCGGGCATAAATCAGATCAAACGACATGCGCGGGAAAATCGACCGCGCCACGCCGATTGCCGCCCGCGCCGTTGCAACATCGTGCAGGCGTCCCAGAAACTTCAGATCCGGATCGCGCAGGGCCTGAACGCCCAGCGAAAGCCGATTGACACCGGCTGCGCGATAGCCGCGAAACCGCTCGGCCTCGACGCTGGTCGGATTCGCCTCCATCGTGATTTCCGCATCGTCCGCCAGGCCCCAGGCGTCATCGACGGCTGCCAGAATGGCGTCGACAGTGTCCGGCGCCATGAGCGATGGCGTCCCCCCGCCGATAAAGACACTGTCGACCCGGCGTCTGCCCGTCCGGTCGGCCTGGATCTCGATTTCGCGTCGAAAGCCCGCGGCAAAACGGTCCTGATCGATCGCCTGATGGCGGACATGGGAATTGAAATCGCAATACGGGCACTTGGCGGCGCAAAAAGGCCAATGCACATAGACCCCGAAAGCCGCCTGCATTGGCGTATCAGGTATCCGGTCCAAGACACTTCTCCACGAGGGCCGAGAAGGCACGTGACCGGTGCGACAGACCGAGCTTTCCATCGCGCGACCACGCGTGTTTTTCCTCCGAGACCATCTCCCCGAACGTGCGATCGTGGCCGTCGGGACGAAACATCGGATCGTAGCCAAAACCCTTGGTGCCGCGCGGCGGCCAGACAAGCGTCCCGGCGACCTCGCCGCGCACCTCCTCGGTATGGCCGTCGGGCCATGCGAGGCACAGAACAGCGACAAACCGGGCGGATCGTTGCGGTGCGTCGGTCGCCCCGGCCTGTTGCAGGGCTTCCTCCACATTGCGCATGGCCATGGCAAAATCCCTGTCCGGGCCGGCCCAGCGCGCCGAATAGATGCCCGGCGCTCCGTCCAGCGCATCGACCGACAGACCGGAATCGTCTGCGAGCGACGCCTTGCCGCTTCCCCGGGCCGATGCCAGCGCCTTTAAGCGGGCATTGGCCTCGTAGGTATCGCCGGTTTCCTCCGGCTCCGGCAGATCGAGTTCGGCCGCGGATGTCATGTCGAACGGGAAGTCCGCAAGAAGCTCCCGGAATTCAGCGATCTTTCCGGCGTTATGGCTGGCGACGACGAGCGGTCCGTCAACAAGGCGGCGTGTCATGGTCCCTCACGAAATGGCCATTTTCTGCAGATTGACGAGCTGATTGATGCCGGTTTCGGCCAGGTTCAACAGCGTCTCGAACTCGGTGCGGGAAAACGCGGCGCCTTCGGCGGTCGCCTGAACTTCGACGAGACCCGACGAGCCCGTCATGACAAAATTCGCGTCGGTTTCAGCTTCGGAATCCTCTGCGTAATCCAGATCGAGAACCGGCGTGCCCGCGTGGATGCCGCAGGATATTGCGGCGATGTGGTCTTTCAGCACGGTTTCGGGAATCATGCTGCGCGCCTGCATCCAGGAAAGGCAATCGTGCAGCGCCACCCAGCCGCCGGTGATCGCCGCGGTGCGGGTGCCGCCATCGGCCTGGATGACGTCGCAGTCGACCGTAATCTGCCGCTCGCCGAGCGCATCCAGATCGACCACGGCGCGTAACGAGCGGCCGATCAGGCGCTGGATTTCCAACGTTCGGCCGGATTGTTTGCCCGATGACGCCTCGCGCCGCATGCGTTCCGTGGTTGAGCGCGGCAACATGCCGTATTCGGCCGTCACCCATCCTTTGTTACCGCCGCGCAACCATGGCGGAACACGTTCCTCCAAGCTTGCAGTGCACAATACATGCGTCTCTCCAAACTTGACCAGGCAGGATCCTTCGGCGTGTTTGGAGAACCCGCGGTCCAGAGTCACGGGGCGCATTTCATCGACGGCGCGTTTGGAGGGTCGCATGGCGGGGCTCCGGGACAACAAAAGGGTCGGTAGAGTTCGGGGTCGGGCGTGCCGTTGTGTACGCGCGCGGGCCCGGCGCGTAAAGTCCAAGCATGCAGCGACCGGACGGCTTTACACCGGGTTTTCGTCAGTCCAAAATTCAATCTCCCCGGACGAGGAGGTGTGGGGAGTCAGCGCAGGAAAGGTATTTTGACAAACCGTTTGTCCACGCCGCTTTCCGATCTCGACGACCGCTCGCGAGAAATCTTCAAACGCATCGTCGAATCCTACCTGGAAACGGGAGAACCGCTGGGGTCCCGAAACCTGTCCCGATTGCTGCCGATGCAATTGTCGCCGGCCTCGGTGCGCAACGTCATGTCGGACCTGGAGCAACTCGGGCTCGTCTATTCGCCGCATACCAGTGCCGGGCGCATGCCGACCGAGCAAGGCCTGCGGTTTTTTGTCGATGCGTTCATGGAGTTCGGTGACCTCACCGAAGAAGAGCGCCGGCATATCGACACGCTCGCCAAGACCAATGATGCGGGCAATACGCTGGAAGGCGTGTTGACGGAAGCCAGTCAATTGCTGTCGGGCCTGTCGCGCGGCGCCGGTCTGGTGATCACGCAAAAACAGGATATCCGCATCCGACACATCGAATTCGTGCTGTTGGAGTCGACAAAGGCGCTGGTTGTTATGGTCGGGGAAGACGGGATGGTGGAAAACCGGCTGATCGACCTGCCCGTCGGCATGCCGTCTTCCGTCCTGTCTCAGGCGACCAATTACCTGAACGCCAATATCCGCGGACGCACCATTGCCGAAGCGGTCGACGACCTCGGCAACCTGATCACGGAAGCCCAGGCCGAGCTCGACAAGCGTACGGCGGAACTGATCGAAACCGGGCTGGCGGACTGGTCCGGCAAGGACAGTGCCCAACCGCGTTCGCTGATCGTGCGTGGCCGGTCCAATCTACTGGACGACGTCCAGGCGCAGGAAGATCTGGAGCGGATCCGACTTCTGTTCGACGATCTGGAAACCAAACGCGAACTGAACCAATTGCTTGGCCTTGCCCAGGACGGCGACGGCGTGCGCATCTTCATCGGATCTGAAAACAAGCTGTTTTCGCTTTCGGGGTCGTCGGTCGTCGTCTCGCCCTATCGCGATTCGCAGCAACGCGTCGTCGGAGCGCTCGGCGTGATCGGGCCGACCCGGCTCAACTATGCCCGGGTCGTTCCGATGGTCGACTATACCGCCAAGGTCGTAGGCAAGCTGCTCGGATAAAAGGGCTACCGGCTCACAGGGTGTCCATGGCCTGCATGACCGCAGGCCCCATGATCACGCCGAACAGGACCGGCAGGAAGAAGATGATCATCGGAACCGTCAGTTTCGGCGGCAGGCCGGCCGCCTTCTTCTCGGCCTCGATCATCCGCATCTCCCGGTTTTCATCCGCCATCACGCGCAAGGTCGCCCCGAGCGGCGTACCGTACCGTTCTGCCTGGGTCAGCGCGACGACGGCCGCCTTGACGCCGTCGACGCCGGTCCGCGCGGCGAGATTATCGTAAGCCTGACGGCGTTCCTGCAAATAGGAGAGTTCTGCGGTTGTCAGCGTCAGTTCTTCGGCGAGCGCAATCGACTGGCTGCCGATTTCCTGGGCGACGCGGCGGAACGCGACCTCGATCGTCATGCCGGATTCCACGCAGATCAGCATCAGATCGAGTGAATCCGGCCAGGCGCGACGAATGCTCAATTGCCGCTTGGCGATCTGGTTCTTGATGAAGATGTTCGGCAGGAACAGACCGAAACCGGCCACGCCGATACAAATCGCGATCTTTATGCCGACCGGGCGGTCGAGCGGCACGATGACGAAGATGTACAAAGCGGACAATACGAGCAGGATGAAGGGCAGCACGAAGCGGGCGAAAAGAAAGACAATGATCGGCGCCTGACCGCGATAGCCGGCCATCTTGAGCTGGCTTCCGGTGTTGTCGTCGGCCAGTGCCTTGCGCAGATTGAAGCGCTCTACCAGGTCCTGCATGTAGGATTTGGCACTGGCATTGCGCAACGAGCCGCGTTTCTTTTCGACCTCCAGGCGGGCGCGTTCCCGGGCGCGGATCTTTTCGCGTTCCGTGGCCACCACCTTCATGCGGTTCTGCAGCGCGTCCCGCTCCAGAAGCGGCATGGAAACCGTGAAGATGGTCGCGGCGACGGCGATCGCCGTGAACATGATCAGCAGGAATTGCGGGTCGAGCAGGCTTTCGAAAACCAGATCAAGCACGGGCTTATCTCGCTAGAAGTCGAAGTTGATCATCTTGCGCATCACCATGACGCCAAGGAACATCCAGAACCCGGAGACCCCGAGGATCATGTTGCCGCCGTCGGTCGTGAACAAAAGCATGATGTATCCAGGACTTGTCAGGTAGACGAGGCCCATCACGATCAGCGGCAGCGAGCCGATGATGCCCGCCGATGCGGTGGCTTCCTGGCTCATGGCCAGGATCTTGCCGCGCATCTTTTTCCGTTCGCGCAGCACTTTCGACAGGTTGCCGAGCGCTTCGGAAAGCGAGCCGCCCGATTGCTGCTGGATGGAAATCACGATGGCAAAGAAGTTGGCTTCCGCGAGCGGCATGCGCTCATAAAGGCGCAGCACCGCCTCATGCAGCGGCACGCCGAGCTGCTGGGTCTCCATAATCCGGGCAAACTCGCTGCGCACCGGCTCCTGCGCCTCGGCGGCAATCATGTGCATGCAATCGTTGATCGGCAGACCGGTCTTGACGCCGCGCACGATGACATCGACGGCGTTGGGCAATTCGGTCAGAAACGCCTTCTGGCGGCGCTTGGAGAGGAACCCGATAAACCACCGCGGGAAGCCGAGCACCCCAACGCAGGCCAGGCCGCCGGAGACGATCGGCGTGGCGCCCATGAAATACGCAATGGCGCCGAACACAGCCCCCATGACAATGGAAAATATGAAGAAGTCGCGCTTCGACCAGGACAGTCCGGCCTGCTGCAGCCGAATGGAGAGCGGTGCCGACTTGCCGACCGACCGCCGGGCCTTCTGCTGGTCCTCCAGTTCCTTCAGCGTGTCCTGGACTGACTTTTTCTTCTTGCCACCCTTGGCGGCCGCCTGCCGGGCGGCGCCCTGATCGCGGGTGTTGATCTGCTTCATCCGCTTGTCGCGGGACGCATCGTTGGAGATGCTGGCAAACAGCGCGAAATAGACAAGGCTGCCGACGCTCAGGGCGATCAACCCGGCAATCGCAACGACGATCATAGTGTCCGACAGCACCGCTCTTCTCCCCCGGAATAGCCTGACTTAGGCCATGGCTTCCTGTGCATCGGCCGCATCGAGCGCGGCGGCCAGACGGTTTTCCTCGCCGAAATAACGGGCGCGTTCCCAGAATACCGGCCGGCCGATCCCGGTCGACTTATGGCGACCGATGATCTTGCCGCTCGCGTCCTCACCGGTGATGTCGTAGAGGAAGACGTCCTGGGTGATGATCACGTCGCCTTCCATGCCGACCACTTCGGTCACATGGGTGATGCGCCGGGACCCATCGCGCAGCCGCATCGCCTGGACGATGACGTCGACCGAAGACACGATCATTTCGCGGATCGTCTTGGACGGCAGGCTGAAACCGCCCATGGTGATCATGGATTCCAGACGGGAGAGCGCCTCACGGGGCGAGTTGGCGTGCAGCGTGCCCATCGATCCGTCGTGACCCGTGTTCATAGCCTGCAACAGGTCGAACGCTTCGGGCCCGCGCACCTCGCCGACGATGATGCGTTCCGGACGCATCCGCAGGCAGTTCTTGACCAATTCCCGCATGGTCACCTCGCCTTCGCCCTCCAGATTGGGCGGCCGGGTTTCCAGGCGGACCACGTGCGGCTGCTGCAATTGCAGTTCCGCCGCATCCTCGCAGGTGATGACACGCTCATCGGTATCGATGTAGGCCGTCAGGCAGTTCAGAAGCGTCGTCTTACCCGAGCCCGTACCGCCGGAGATCAGGACGTTGCAGCGGCACCGCCCGATGATCTGCAGGATATCGCCGCCCTCCGGCGAAATCGATCCGAACTTGACCAATTGGTCGAGGGTGAGCTTGTCCTTCTTAAATTTCCGAATGGTGAGCGTCGGACCGTCGATGGCCAGCGGCGGCGCGATCACGTTTACACGCGAGCCGTCGATGAGGCGGGCGTCGCAGATCGGACTGGCTTCGTCGACCCGCCGGCCGACCTGGCTGACGATGCGCTGGCAGATGTTCATCAATTGCTGGTTGTCGCGAAACTTGATCTCGGTTTCCTCGACCTTACCGCTCACCTCGATGAACGTCCGATCCGCGCCGTTGACCATGATGTCGGCGATGTCGTCGCGGGCCAGCAGCGGCTCGAGCGGTCCGAAACCGAGAACGTCGTTGCAGATGTCCTCGAGCAGATCCTCCTGCTCGGCAATCGACATCACCACGTTCTTCAACGCGATGATGTCGCCGACGATGTCCCGGATCTCCTCGCGTGCGGCCTCGACATCCAGCCGGCCAAGCTGCGACAGATCGATCGTGTCGATCAGCGCGGAGAAAATCTGCGTCTTGATGTCGTAATAGTCTTCGGACTTCTTGCGCGGGGCGGATGGCGCCTTTTCCGGCGCTGGCGGGGCGGCCATGGGTTCGGGCGCGGGCGCGGCAGCAGCCGGCTCGGCGCGCGGTTCAGGGGCCGGCGTTGCCGGTTCCGCGGCGGGCGCCGCCGGTTCAGGAGCCTGAGGCGGCGGCGTAATGGGTTCCTTTGGCGCAAGGTCGGCGCCTGATCCACGCTTACCGAACATACTTCACACCCTATTGCTGCTTCAGACCCAGTGTGGAGAACCGGGACCGCGCCGGGAAACGACAGGGACCTTCCGCCCGCGGACCCGGACACACGATCCGAAATGTGATTTTTGCCTGACGCACCGCACTAAGCCTTTTGCCCTCTGAGCTTTTGCAGGAACGGCGCCAGAACGGATTTCTTGGTGCGTTGAACATGCCCGCGGCCGGTCAGCACCTGGGCGATGTCCCCGAACAGCGCCGTGTACGTCGCCTTGGAATCCACTTCCGCGATCATCTGGCCGTTGTTGGAAGCCGTGCCGAACAATTGCGCGTCAAAGGGGATGATTGCGAGCGGCTCCATCTGCAGCGCATCGGCAAATTCGGCGGGCTTGATCTCCGGCCGCTTCGGCAGACCGACCTGATTGAGCACCAGACGCGGTGGATGATCGTTCGGACGGGACGCCTTCAAGAAGTCGATCAGGTTCTTGGCGTTTCGCAGGTTGCCGAGGTCGGGATTGGCCGTAATGACGATCTCGTCGGCATTGCACAGGGTATGGCGGACCCAGTTCGTCCAGGCATGCGGCACGTCGAGCACGACGCTCGGTACGCCCTGGCTTGCGGTATCGATCAGCGCCTCGAACGTGCGTTCGTCGAAATCGTAGGTCTTGTCCAGGGTCGACGGCGCCGCAAGCAGGCTCAGCCGGTCCGTGCATTTCGTCAAAAGCCGGTCAAGGAACACGTCGTCGATCCGGTCCGGCGAAAACACCGCCTCGGAAATGCCCTGCGGCGGATCCTGGTTGAAGTCGAGACCCGCCGTGCCGAATGCCAAGTCCATGTCGGCCAGCACAACATCGGAATCGTAGGTCTGCGCGATCATGTAGGACACGTTGTGCGCAACCGTCGACGATCCGCATCCGCCGCGCGCGCCGATAAAGGCGATCGACCGACCGAGCGGACCGGCCTCGGGATCATGATACAGGCGCGAAACGGTTCCCAGGATGTCGGTCAGGGCAAACGGAATGACCAGGTATTCCGCAACGCCCCGGCTGATCAGTTCGCGGTAGAGCAGCACGTCGTTCATGCGCCCGAGAACGATCACCTTGGTGCCGGCGTCGCACACATTGGCCAGCCCGTCGAGGCTGGCGAGCAATTCGTCCGCCGTCTGCCGGCTTTCGACCAGGATCAGGTTCGGCGTCGGCGCCGACTGATAGAAATCGGTCGCCGCCGGGATGCCGCCCATGTGGATCTTCATATGAGCCTTGGCCATCCGCCGGTCTGCCGCCGCCGTTTCCAGGACAGAGGAGACCTCCGGACTGTCGCAGAACGCCTGAATGGCGATGCGCGGGATCGGTGTCGGTTCGTGGAGAACCGGGGCCGCTTCGGCCTTCGGCTCGTCCAGGTCGAAGGAGGTTTCAAACTGATGCGCTGTCGTGTTCATCGTCCTCACCCGCCGATTTCAGCGATTGTGGAATTGTCTTCTTCCTTGGCGCTCGATGTGGGCTCGCCCTTCTGATACTTCTCGAGCACCGTCGCGCGCCGCGCACCGTCGGCCGGCGTCGTCGCGCGCGGATGCAGGAGATCGGACGGATTGGACAGCATCGCCGCGAAGTTCGCCTGGGTCGTGCAGCCGAATTCGGAATAGTCTTCGTTCTTCCGGTTCACTGCGATGTTGTCCGGCCAGATCCCGCATTTGTGCACGGAGGCCCGGACCGCGAGATAGACGAGCCGGACCGGCGCGACCGACCGTGTGTTATCCACTGCATATCCGCGAATCGCGATCCGATGCGCGGGAATACCGCCGCGCCGCACCAGTTTGCGAATATGGCCGGCAACGTGATTGGCCGCCGATTCATTGGCCGTCCCGCTCGGGACGTGGATCTCGACCGACCCGTTGCCCTTGGTCCTGGCCTCGGATGCAAAGCCGATAATCGTCTGTTCCTGGGTCTTGTTCAGCCGCGTCGTATTGCGGCCCACCGGAACATCCAGGGTCTGCGGAACTTCCTTTAGCTGGATCGGGTGCACCGACCGGTAACCGTCGGTCTGCACGTCGCTGTAGACCAGCGCGCGTTTGCATCCGGCAAGCGCCAGTGTGGCCATCAGAACTGTGGCGCCGAGATAGACGGCCCGTGATGGAGCCTTGATTGGGCGGAGCGTCATGATGCGCGTCCCCTCGCAGTTCGAGCCTGTGATTGTCATGGTCGTCACTCCGTACTCAGGTGCGCGGGTCATTTGTAAATGAAGCCGACATTGCCGTGATAATTCGCCGAGCCGTCGTCGGAACCGGGGAACCGGTAAACCCGGTTGACCTGATTGAGGAAAAAGGTCTTGGCGTCGCTGGCAAAGGTCAGGTTCTGGTCCGGTCGCTGCAGTTTCGACGTTGCCACGGGGTCGACCAGGTAAGGCGTCACGAAGACCACGAGTTCTGTCTGGTCCTTCTGGTAGTCGCGGCTCTTAAACAGCGCGCCCAGGATCGGGACCTGCAGCAGACCGGGGATGCCGTTGATGGTCTGACGGATATCGTCCTTGATCAGACCGGCGAGAACCAACGAGCCACCGGACGGCATTTCGACAACCGTGTCGGCGCGCCGAACCGTCAGACCGGGGATGGCCAGGCTCGAAGAAACGCCTCCGCTGCCGACCGTCACCGAGTTGTCGGACGACAATTCGCTGACCTCGGTCTTGACCTTCAGGCTGATCCGACCGCCGGACAGGACGACCGGGGTAAAGTTGAGACCGACACCGAATTCCTTGAATTCGATCGTGATCGTGTCGTCATCGACACCGATCGGGATCGGGAATTCGCCACCGACCAGGAAGCTGGCGCTTTCACCGGACACCGCTGTCAGCGTCGGCTCGGCCAGGGTTTTCACAAAACCTTCTTCCTGCAGCGCGCGGAACGTGGCCGACAAGGCCAGATCGTCAGAGGTGCGGGCAACGTTGAAGAGCGAGTCGGTGATCGGCGTGCCGGCGACACTGAAGGGGTTGGAACTGATGGCCGTCGCCGAGAAGGTGCCGCGCGCAATCGCCCCGGCAAGATCGACGCCCAATTGTTTGACGATGGTGCGCTGCACCTCGGCGATCACGACCTTCAGGTGCACCTGGTCGCTTTCCTTCGTCGCTACCATGTTGACGACTTTGTCGGCGTCGCCGACGAACTTCGCCGCGATTTCTCCGGCCCGTTTGACATCAAGGGCATTCGCCGCCTGACCGGTCAGCACCACGCTGCCATTGACGGCCGAGGCGCTGATGGCCGCATGCGGCATCAAGGTGTGCAACAGGTGCTCGAGGTCTCCCGTATCGGGCTCGACCGCGATGACAAAATTGGCGATCTGGCGTCCGCCGCGCCCGAAGATCGTAATGCTCGACTGGCCTGCCGCAACACCGAGGATGTAGACCCGACGGGAGCTCTTGATCACGGCATCGGCGATCGACGGGCTGGCGACCAGCACGTCGCTGGCGTCCTCGCCGAGTTCGATGACGAGGGACCGGTTGAGCCCGACCTTGACCATCTTGTTGTGGAGTTTCTGACCGGCCGCGATGCGCATCGTCTTGGGAAACTTGCTGCTCGCCTCGGCGATCGGAACCGCCAACATGGCCATAACCGCAATACCCGTCAGAATCACCAGCGCTCTTTTTGTCGCCGTCTTGATCATCAGCCTCGCTCCTTCAATGCGTGTCGAACCGCGGGTCTTGTTTCAACGGACGCTATTGCGTCGTGCTCATGCGCGATTGCACGCCAAACTTCAGAAAATTCACGCTCCGCCGGCGACGGTCGTCCTGTGCGACCGCATCCGGATTGGAATCCTTGATGCTGCGCAGAACCAGGGAGATCGATCCCATCTGCTGCGCCTGGATGACGACCTCGGACTGGATCGGGGTGAGCTCCAGGGTCGCCGTCTCCTGAGCGACGACGACCTTTTCGTCCTCTTCCTCGTCGAGCGTCTGGTCGATTGCGAGGACCCGGATGTTCTCCAGGATCGTCTCGGAAACGAAGGTGTCGCCGGTCTGGGCGCTCGCCGGCGCCTCGCGGGTCAGAATGACATCGACCCGGTCGTTCGGCAGGATGAAGCCGCCGGCCGTGCTGGCCGCGCGCACCTCAACGGCCGCCGCGCGCATGCCCTGGGGCAGGATCGCCGACATGAAGCCCTGATCGGACCGCACGAGCTTGGATTTCTTGATGGGTTCGCCGGACAGGAACGGTGCGCGGGCGATCGTATCGGTCAGATCCTCGAGCGCTTCGGGCTCTTCGGACTTGACGATATAGGAATCGTTGGTCGCCCCTACCGGCCATTTCTGCCAGCGCAGGTCTTCCGTGTTGACCGATGACCCAAGCGGGATCGATTTCGCCGCCACCAGGACCTGTTCGGCCTCGATCTCCTCGACCGCTGCCTCGACGACCTGAACGGTCGGCTCCTGGTTGACCAGTCTGGCAATAAGAAGGGCGGCCACCAGCCCGGCGCCGATAGCCACCACAAAAACCGCTATACGCGTAACTCTCATGATCGATTCCCGCTCGTCGTCGTGAGGGATTCAGTTCGAATTCCGCACTATTAGGCCGGGCAATCGTTCAAGTATGGTTAATGCGAGGTGAGCAATTGTCGTAAATGTTTCATTACTGACGATGCGGAAGCGGATTTTCGGCAGAAGCCGGACCGCTTAACCGGCTTAAACGGGTGCGAAAGTCGTCGCGGACACCGTGCCGTCAGGGTTGAAAGCCGGATCCGACAGACTGAACGAGCGAGGCAACCCAGATCGTTTGCGGGTACAGCATGAGTGCGCCCGCCGACAAGGCAATGCCGTAGGGCACGCCCTTGCGGCCGGACAGGAAACGCTCCAGCCATTCGATCTTGTGCACAAAGATCGCGAGATGGCGCTGCCGCGCCAATACGATAAACAGGGTCAGCAACCCCCCGAAGAACGCCGAGACGACGGCGAACTCGAATGTCAGTTCGATACCGAACCACAAGGAGATTGCGGCCGCCAACTTGGCATCGCCCCCGCCGATCCAGCCGACGGCGAACATGGCAAAGCCGATTGCCAGGACCAGAGCCCCGGCCGCGACGTGCCAGGCGATCTTTTCCAGCGGCAGGCCGAGCGCCAAAGCGAGAATAAGGAAGGTTGCGACAAGCAGAATAGAGATGCGATTGGAAATCGTCATCGTGATCAGGTCGCTGACGCCGGCAAAAGCCAGCAGAAACGGGAAAGCCGACAGGATCAATGCTTGAACGAACGGTGCCGATTCCATCGGGATGACCTCATCCTCAGACCGCGCTTGCGGAGCGTCGGAGCGCCCGTCATGCACAGGTGGCGGAGTCAAAAGGCCGAGGGCGGTGACCCTCGGCCTCGTTATCGTCTGTCCGTGTTCCGCCGAACAAGGTGCCGGCGACGAACGAAACCTACTTACTGAAGGCCGTCTTTGACTGCGACCAGCTTCGTGTTCAGGCTGGTACCGACAGCGGTCAGCGTCGTGATGACGACGACAGCGATCAGGGCGGCGATCAGGCCGTATTCGATGGCCGTTGCACCGGACTCGTCTTTAGCGAAACGCGCGAAAAGCTTGCTCATGGTATGCTCCTTTACTCCACTTGATCTGACAGCACATGCTCGCCGACAATTGTTTTTGGCCGGTCGAGAATGACCCGACACTAAGAGCCTTTTCTTGAAATCGAGTTAATTCGATCCGCTCAATCTTACGAATTCGCCCGAAAACTTCAGATAGTTAATTTTTTGTTTTGAATTGAACTATTCACAACTCAGAATTCAGAAGAATAATGCCGTATTCTTATTATTGATCTATTAACACTGAATTTGTGCATGCATTGAACCGCGCGGCCGGCACCGCATGATGGCGCCACCGCTCGCGGGGCCGCAGGGCCGCCCCCTTCCGGCGCGCCGTTAGGCAAACATTCACCAATTTGCGAAATGCTAACCATAGCACCAACGGAGTCGATGGCATGAAACAAAGCGGCATCTTCCACGCGCGGGCGATCGTATTAGCGGCGCTCTTCGCACCGATCCTCGCCCTGGCAGCGCCCGGCGCGATGGCAAACGAGCCGGCCCTTCCGATCCCGGCCCCCGCTCCAGGCTCGACCGCGGACGCCGCGCCGGCGGTAGAACCGACGGTGGAGGAGCGGGTCTACCAGGCTCGCCGGGGAATCTACGTTACCGTCGACCAGGCCAAGGTGATCCGGATCGACCACGAGGCAGACACGGTGATCATCGGCAATCCGGCAATCGCGGACGCCCATCTGCATGATCGCAAGACGCTCGTCATAACCGGCCGCGCTTTCGGCGCCACCAACCTTCTCATTCTGGATGCCAGCGGCGAGCTGGTCGTCGACGAGGCCCTGCGCGTCCAGCCTGCCGAGGACACAGTCGTGACGGTCCAGCGGCGGGCCCTCAATTTCACCTATAGCTGCACACCGCTTTGCCGGCCGGCCGTCTCGCCGGGCGATCAGACAGACTTCTTCGAAAACGCGGTGGCACAATCCGAACGCCGCAGCGAGTTCGCATCGCAAGCCGCCGGCGCCAACTGACCACCATCTTTCCGACCGGATATCGGGTCGGCCGGCAGGCGCTGAAGTCTGCTCGCCGGCCCTTTTTTATGGTGAACAAGCGGTAAACCGAAACCGGAAAATCCCGCCTATCGCGAAACGTCTCCGCAAGACTTGTCTGGTACCGTCCGCGTCAAACGCTGTTTCCCGGCGAGGACGATGTGATGAGTTTAACAAGACTTTCCAGCCCCCTTCGCGCGCTGTTCACGCGGGCACGCAGACTCAAAAGAGACGAAAGCGGTGCCGTCGCCATGGAATTCGGTTTCGTGGCGTTTCCGTTCTTCCTGCTGCTGTTTTCGATCATCGAGGTCGCCATGGCGTTCTTCGCCAACCAGATCCTCGACAATGCCGTGTCCGACGCGGCGCGCATGATCCGTACCGGCCAGGCGCAAGCCCAGAATTTCTCGGAAACCGAGTTCAAGGCGCAGATCTGCGGCAAGCTGATGGGCCTGTTCGATTGCGCCGGCGGCAAGATGTACATCGACGTCAAGACGTATGATTCGTTCGGCGACGTCGCGATCCCAAGCCCGATCAATGACGACGGCGAGGTCGAAGAGAATTTCGGCTACGACGACGGCGGGCCCGAAACAATCATCGTGACCCGGGTCTATTACGAATGGCCCCTGTTCACGAATTTCATCGGAACCGGTCTCGGCAACCTTGCGAACGGCAACCGGCTGCTCGCTGCCGTCTCGACCTTCCGCAACGAACCTTTTCCCGAATAGGCGGCGGATCGACTTCCGCTCAGGACGAGAAACATGTGTGAGTTCCTTCGCAGTTCCTTGGGCAAGGCAAGATATCTGGTCGACGCGTTTATGCGCGAGACCCGCGGACTGGCTGCGGTCGAGTTCGCCCTGGTCTTCCCGTTCCTGCTTTTGTTGTATCTCGGGTCCGTCGAACTGACCCACGGCCTGACCGCTAAACGCAAGATGTCCCAGGTGGCAGCCTCGGTCGGCGACCTGGTTTCGCAATACCGGACGCTCGACTGCAACGTCGTCGACGACATCTTTTCCGCGTCGACCGCGATCATGACACCGTTCGAGACCACGAGCCTGGTGATCTCCGTTGCCGGCGTCGAGATCGACGAGGATGGAGATGCGACAGTCGATTGGAGCCGGACCAATGCCGGCGGCACGGCGAATGCGCTGTTGAACGAGGTTCCCGATTCGCTGAAAGTCGCTAACTCCTATCTGGTCGTGGCCAAAACGGACTACACACACCAGACGCTCTTCAGCGCGTTTTCTCAGAGCCATTTCGGCCAGACATCGTTTGCGATGTCCGACATTCTCTACCTGCGTCCGCGGATCGGTTCCGAGATCACTTATTCGGCTGGCTGCTAGTCGGCTCGCTGTCGTCCTCGACCTTGACCTCGGTCGGGGGCGGGGGCGGCTTGTATCCGAGCAGATCGGCGAACACTTCGTAGAGCGGCATTTTCGGCGGCACGAAGCCGTAACCGTACCAAGTCTCAATGGCGAAATAGGCGTCCGGATCGGCGTCGTACAGGTTCAGGACCAGCGTCCGCAACGTCGCCCGCAAATCATCGGGCAGGTTCGCCCGGATCGTTACCGGGCCGTGCGGGATCGGCACGGACTGCCAGGCAATATCGATGTCCGCCATGTTCACCGCACCCTGGCGCACGGCGCGCCGCAGGGGGCCGCGGCTGTATCCGGACTGGATATCGCCGATCATCGAGCTCCAGGTAAAGACCGCGTCAAGATCGCCGGCCATCAGCGCCGACAATGCCGCCACATGATCGGAATACTCCGTGGTTTCGGCAAAGAAGTCCGACGGCGCCTTGCCATCGGTCGCAATGACGGCAACCGGCACAATGTGGGCAGCCGTGGCGGTTTGCGGGCCCATCGCGACCGCGCGGCCCTGCAGGTCGGTCAGCGATTGAACACCGTCTTCCCGCCGGGTCACGGCGATAGCATAGAAAAAAGCGTTGCCGTCTTCGGCTTTCGGGACGGCCACCGCTTCCAGGCATTGACAGGCGGCGTTGGTGGCGACGAAGCCGGTGGCGCTGTAGGCCGCGATGTCCACCCGGCCGCCGGCCTGGGCATCGCCGACGGCCTTCAGGCTGCGGAAGGGCACGACGTCGACCCCGATTCGCAACGTCTTTTCCAGGTAGAGGGCGAGCGGTGTGGCGCGCTGGACGGCGGCGGCGGGGTTTTCGCCCGCAACCACACCGATCCGCAAGGCCCGGACGGATTGCCGCCAGTCGGCATGAACCGGTCCGGCGATCCAGATCATCGCCAGACACAGCAGAAAAGAAACGGATTTGGTTCGTGCGTCCATACAGATGCGGCAATCCCTAGGAATGCATTGAAGGTCGGGGGCAATCGTGGTTGTTAGGCATGCCCCAGGGAGCGTTATCGGCTCCCTCCATCCAAGAGCGCCCATGACCTCCGGCATGAATACCATAGACACCGTCGTGTTCGACGTCGGCAACGTCCTGCTCGACTGGAATCCCCGACATCTTTACCGCAAGCTCATCGACGATGCGGCCGAGATGGAGGCGTTCCTCGCCGAGATATGCACCCCGGACTGGAACTTCCAGCAGGATCTGGGACGAACATGGCACGAGGCTACGGAAATCCTGATCCGGCGGCACCCGGAAAAGGCATCGCTGATTCGCGCTTTCGACGACCGGTGGGAAGAAACGGTCGCCGGGCCCATTGAGGGCAGCGTGGCCCTCTTGCGGACGCTGCACGGCAAAGGCACACCGCTTTATGCGATCACGAACTTTTCGGCCGAGAAATTTCCGCTCATGACGGCACGTTACGACTTCTTCGCCTGCTTTGAAGATATCGTGGTGTCGGGCGAGGAGCGCACGTGCAAACCGGCGGCCGAAATCTTCGACATCTTCCTTGAACGCAGCGGCCGCAACGCCGGACAATGTCTGTTCATCGACGATTCCGAACTCAACATTGCCGGCGCTGAGGCAGTCGGCCTCAACACACATCATTTCCGGTCGCCGGAGCTCTTGCGACAGGATCTCGCCGAGCGCGGGTTTCCCGTGCCCGGCTAGAACGGTTCAAAGTCAGATGGTCTGGTTATAGGCACCGACTTCAGGATTTTCGCGCAACACCGCGTCGACGGCATCGAACATGTCGCGCATGCGCTCCTCCGACACCGGGCTTTCCACAACGACAACCAGTTCCGGCTTGTTGGAGGAGGCGCGCACAAGGCCCCAGGTGCCGTCGTCGGTCACGACGCGCACGCCGTTCACGGTAACGAGGTCGACGACGGGATGCCCGCCCACAGCCTCCCCGGCCTGTTGAATCGCCTGAAAACGCGCCACCACCTTGTTGACAACACCATACTTTTCCTCGTCGGCGCATTTCGGGGACATGGTCGGCGTTCCCCAGGTCTTCGGCAGCGCGCGGCGCAGATCCGCCATGCTCTTTGCGGGATTGCGGTCCAGCATATCGAGGATGGCAATGCCGGAAACCAGGCCGTCATCGTAGCCCCGGCCGATCGGCGCGTTGAAAAAATAGTGGCCGGACTTTTCGAAGCCGACGATCGCCTGCAATTCGTTGACCCGGCGTTTGATGTAGGAATGGCCGGTCTTCCAGTAATCGGTCTTCGCGCCCAGTTCCTGCAACACCGGATCGGTCTTGAACAGACCGGTCGATTTGACGTCGACGACAAATTGCGCATTCGGATGCAGCGCGGCGATATCGCGGGCAAGCATCACGCCGACCTTGTCGGCGAAGATTTCTTCGCCCTCGTTGTCGACAACGCCGCACCGGTCACCATCGCCGTCGAAGCCGAGCCCTAACTCCGCGCCCGTTTCCAGCACCTTGTCGCGCAGGGCGTGCAGCATTTTCATGTCTTCGGGATTGGGATTGTACCGCGGAAACGTATGATCGAGGTCGGCGTCCAGCGGAATCACCTCCGCTCCCAGCTTTTCCAGAACGCAGGGGGCGAACGCGCCCGCCGTCCCGTTGCCGCAGGCCGCGACAACCTTGATCGGCCGCGACAGCGGCGCCCGGTCGGTGAGATCGGCGCAATACCGGTCGAAAAAATCGTCGACCGGATGATACGACCCGCCGCCGCGCAGATCGAATTTTGCCGAGAGCACGATCTCCTTCAGCCGACCCATCTCGTCCGGACCGAATGTCAGCGGCCGGTCTGACCCCATCTTCACGCCCGTCCAGCCATTGTCGTTGTGTGAAGCCGTCACCATGGCGACCGCCGGTACGTCGAGGTCGAATTGGGCGAAATACGCCATCGGCGACAGCGCCAGCCCGATGTCGTGAACCTCGCATCCTCCCGCCATCAGACCGGTCACGAGCGCCATCTTGATCGAGGCCGAATAGGACCGGAAATCGTGTCCGACGACAATGCGCCGCTCGACGCCGCGTTCGCCAAGTATCGTGGCAATGCCCATTCCGAGCGCCTGGACGCCGTTCAGATTCAATTCGGGTGGCGTGTCAGAGCCGGGATGGCCGAACCACCAGCGGGCGTCGTATTCGCGGAAACCCGTCGGCTTCACAAGTGCATAGGATTCGAAATCAAGCGTATTGGGACGGATGTCTGGACGCGGAGCCTGAACCATAGAGGATTTCCCGTGCGGTCAGGCGGGACGGACGCCCGCCAAGGAATCTGGGGTCCTGAATAGATCACGCGCCGACAGAGGGATTGTAAAGCGGGCGGATCCTGATGACAGGGTATCGGAAGGTCACCGGATACGAAGACGATCCGTATCCGGTCTGTCGTGGTTTCGATTGCCGCCAGCAAACCGAATGCTGTGGGGCTGCCCGATGCTGCCGGCAAGGTTATCGGCGGGTCCCATGACCCTTTCGCACTATCAGGCGGAAAGTGCTCCGAGCGATTTGCGGTACTCGGCCGCGACTCCGCAGCAGACCGGGCCGGTTCACCCGCAGCAATCCCGGACGGTGGCCGCTCGGCATCAATTCACCATCGTCATCGTGTCGCCTTCGAAATAGAACTTGCGCAACCGGTTGAGGAACGACATGCCCAGAAGATTGATCGACAGTCCCTTTCCCTTATGGACGGTCGCTTCGACATTCTTCACGCGAATCCCCCCGATTTTTACTTCCTTCAAGGTCACGACGGCGACTTTCGTGATGCCGTTGGCGGTGCGGGTCTTGTAGATGAACTTGTCGGCGCGCGGATACACGCCCAGCCGCTTGGCGTCTTTCGACGTCAACGCAATCGATGTCGCCCCGGTGTCGACAACCATCGACAGCTTTCGACCATTGACACGAACATCGGCGAAATAATGGCCGCCGCGCCCCTGTTTCAACCGCACCTTGCGGCCACGCGAGATCTGTTTCGGCTGTGTCGATCGGGCGGCCATGCGCCGCGGTTTTTCAGCCTTGCGCGTCTGTTTGGATGCCGCCCGTTTCGGCACATCCGACGCACCGGCGCCCGGCGCATGGGAACCGGAAAGACTGTCGGATCCGTACCAGACGGCGGTCAGACAAACGGCGCAGACAAAGAGCAGATAACGCACCATCGCACACCCTCCTGCCGATCCGCGTTTCGGACATGGGATCCTTCATAGGACAGGAAGGTTTTTTCCAGGTTGGCGTGCCACGCCGAAATGCAGGTTCCGTAAACGGAGTGCTAACGCCGGCCCGGGCGACGCCGTGGCAGCGAAGCGCCCAGGCGCGCCCCGTCAGGCATTTCCGGTGGTGATCTCGTCGGCCAGGGTGCAGATCGGACCGGCATGCGGCAGACTGCTCTGGGCGCCGGTTTGCTTGCAGGCGAGCGCTCCGGCTGCAACGCCTTCCACAAGGGCCCGGTCGAACGGGCGTTTGCCGTCAATGGCAGCGGCGAAAGCGCCGGTGAACGCGTCGCCGGCGCCGGTGGTATCGATCGCCGTGATCCGAGGCGCTGCGACCGCATGAAAGTCGGCCCCGTCATAGCCGACAGCGCCCGCGGCGCCGCGGGTTATGACCGCGGCCGTCCGAAAGCGGGTCCACAGGGCACGGGCAAAGGGTTCAGGGTCGCCGGACAGACCGATATCGCCGGCCAGGCTGGCCGCTTCCTGCGCGTTGACGACCAGGATCGACAGGGCCTCCAGCGTCGCCGGCGACACTTTCGCGGCCGGGGCGGCATTCAGAATGCTTGTCGCCCCCCGTTCGGCGGCCAGGCCGATCGCGTTTTCGGTTTGCGACACGGGGACTTCCAATTGCATGACCAGGACGTCGTCGGCCGACAGGACCGCATCCAGCCATCCCGCATCGGCGCGGTCATTGGCGCCGCTCGCAACGACGATCAGGTTTTCGCCGCGGCGATCGACAGCGATCAGCGCAACGCCGGTCGGTCCCGGAAGTTCATGCACGCCGGTCAGGTCGACGCCATGGGCATCGAGGCCGGCCAGGGCGGCTCCGGCGAAGTCGTCGCGTCCGACAGCCGCCACAAGCTGGACATCCGCCCCGGCGCAACGCGCTGCCAGGGCCTGATTGCCCCCCTTACCGCCCGGGAAGATCTGGTAGTCCGGCCCCTTCACGGTTTCGCCGGGTACCGGCAAGGCATCGACACTGACCACGAGATCGCAATTGACGGATCCGAATACGGTGATCATGGCGCCCCTCTTGCGGCGTTTCGGCCGGGAAAGGGTGCGACAATACGGTATCCTCCGGTCCGGCGGAAGCGCCTCAGCGGCGTTTGACCGAATCCGTCGACGGCGCCGCGTCCGCCGGGTTTTCCGGCCAGTCATGTTTGGGATACCGGGCCTTCAGGTCCGAGCGTACATCGCGCCAGGATCCGGCCCAGAAGCCGGGAAGATCGCGGGTCACCTGAACCGGACGCCCGGCCGGCGAGACCAGCGTCACCGTCAGAGCATGACCGCCGCCCAGTATGGCGGGATGGGGTGCGCGGCCGAATACGTCATGGGGACGGACCACGATGCCCGGTCCGCCGTCGCGGCGGTAATCGATGTCGACCACGCGCCCCGAAGGCAATACGATGTCCGGCGGGGCCAATCGGTCCATGCGCTCGCAAAGTTCAGGACCGAGGCGCAAGCGCAGCGCCTGTCGGACCGCGTCCGGCGGGATCTCCCGCAGCGCCGTTGTGCCCGCCAGAAACGGCGCCAACCAGTCATTCAGGCTTGCACGCAGACCGGTGTCGGTTTCATCCGGCCAGTCCGCGGCACCATCCTCGGCCCGCAGAAAAGCGATCCGCGCACAATGGTTCTCGACCACGGACAGGCTGTCGAGAAGCTCAAATCCTCGGGCGGCCACGACATCGAGGAGTAGCGCGGTCGCTGACGGTCCCGGCGGCGCCGGACGGGTGGCGCTTTTCAGTACCAGGGCGCCCATTTGCCGGGCGACCACGGAAATCACACGATCACGGTCGGCATCGTATTCGACGGTTTCCCGCTCCTCGATTTCTGCATCAAAATGCTGCAGCAGATCGGCAAGGGCGATCGGCGCGGCCAGAAGGATCCGGGCGCGCGCGGCCGTACCGCTGAGATCGGCCACGACCAGGTAGGATTCGCTTGCCAGCGGATCCGCAAGGTCGAGGTCGGCGCCCTTGCCATTGGCGAGTTTGAACCGGCCATCTTTGCCGCGCGCCTGCGCAATCCGATCGGGATAGGCGAAAGAAAGCAGCACGCCGCTCAGCGTATCGACATCGCCGGGCGCCTCCGGCGCTCCGCCGCCGGCCGCCCTGGCCCAGGCCGCGGCCTGACGGCGCAATGCCCGGACAGGGCCGGCGCGGCCGCCGCGCAGGGTCCGGAGCCGCGCCCTGAGATCGATGCCGCGCCCGGTCAGACCGGGATCGGACAACACGGCCGCGAGGTCGGCCGCGAGCGTTACGGGAAACCCGGCTGCGGCGGCCTGCCCAATCATGTGTGCCAGGCGCGGATGCAGCGGCAGATGGCCTATTCGGCGGCCGGCTGCCGTGACTTGCCCTTTCTCGGACAGGGCGCCGATCCGCTTCAGCAGTGAAACGGCCTCGGCCCAGGCCCCCGGCGGCGGCGCGTCCAGCCAGGGCAAGGCCGCGGGATCGGACACGCCCCAAAGCCCGACATCCAGCACGGCGCCGGCCAGATGGGCCTGACGGATTTCAGGATCCGGCCGCGCCGGCAGCGATCCCGTCTGGCCTTCGTGCCAGAGGCGCAGGCACAGGCCGGGCTCGGTCCGTCCGGCCCGGCCGCGCCGCTGGTCCACAGAAGACAGGGCCGCCCGGACCGTCTGCAACCGGGTCATGCCGCTGCCGGCATCATGGACGGGAACGCGCGACAGACCGGAATCGATCACAATCCGGACACCCTGGATCGTCAGTGAAGTCTCCGCGATCGCGGTCGAGAGCACCACCTTGCGAGCGCCGGACGGCGCCGGTCGGATCGCCGCGTCCTGCTCGGTCCGGTCAACGGCGCCGGAAAGGCGATGCAGCGTTACCGACGGCGGAAGACGGTCGGCGAGGCGGTCGGCCGTGCGCTCGATGTCGCGCTGACCCGGCAAGAAGCACAAGACGTCTCCAGCCTCCGACGCCAGAGCCTGGAGAACGGTTGCCGCGGCATGATTCTCCAGGGAACGGTCGGCCGGACGCGGCCGATAGCGCGTTTCGACCGGGTGCATACGCCCCTCACACGCTATGACGGGCACGCCGCCGAGCCGGTCCGCAAGCGCTGCGGCATCGAGGGTCGCCGACATGATCAAGACCCGCAGGTCTTCGCGCAAGGCCGCCTGCACGTCTCGGACAAGCGCGAAGCCGATATCGGTATCGAGCGCCCGTTCGTGGAATTCGTCAAACAGCACGGCACCGATGCCGGTGAGTTCGCCGTCTTCGAGAATCTGACGCCGGAAGACACCGCCGGTGACAACTTCGATCCGCGTCCTCTCGGAGACCCGGCTCTCCAGCCGCACACGATAGCCAACGGTCTGGCCGACCGCCTCACCGCGCTCGTCGGCCATGCGTGCGGCGGCGGCCCTGGCAGCGAGACGGCGGGGCTCAATCACGCGGATCGTCTGGCCGCGCATGAAACCCGCATCGAGAAGCGCCGGCGGCACGCGTGTTGTCTTGCCGGCGCCGGGCGGAGCCACGAGAATGGCGGTACCGGCATCCTCGAGCGCCGCACAGAGATCGGGCAGCACGGCATCGACCGGTAATGTGTCGATGCGCATGCCCTTCCGGCTCGGCTCCGGCCGACGCGTCACGCCGGCTGGCCACCGACCGTCGTGCGACCGACAAAATCGAAATCGAAGCGGGACGGCTGACGGGCAAGTTCGGAAAGGCCGAGGAAGGCGGGAAACGGATCGGTCACGAGACAGACCGGAATGCGCCGGAGAAGATCGACGTGCACGGGACCGGCCTCGAATTCACGCCGAAACGCGTCCGCCACGATCGCATGGGCGAGGCGGACGGCAACACCGCCGGCAAGGTAGACGCCCCCTTCGGCCATGAATGTCAGCGCCATGTCCCGCGAAAAGCGCGCAAAGAGCGCCATAAACAGCGCGATACTGTCCTGCGCCGTCCGGTCACCCGCCTCTGCGAGAGCGGTCACGGCGGCCGGGTCGTCGAGCGCCGCCGCGCTGCCGGCTCGGCATTCCGCGAGCGCTTGGTGCAGGCGCAACAGGCCCGGCCCGCTCAGAACGTGCTCGGCGGTGACCAGGTCGACCGAACGTTCGAGTACCGGCCAGATCGCGCGCTGATCGGCGCCGGTCGGTCCAAAACCGACGTGACCGGCTTCGGCGGGGCGCGATTGCCAGCCCCGTCGCGTTGCGGCAAGCCCGCACACGCCGAGACCGGTTCCCGGTCCGAGCACGACCTTCGATCCGGCTCCCAACGGCAATGGATCGCCGATCTGCGACACACCCGTTGACGGCAGATAGGGCAAGCAGAGGGACAGGGCCTCGAAATCGTTCAGGCACACGACCCGCTCGGCCTGAAGATGACGGACGATCGACGCCGGATCGATTATCCAGGGGCAATTGGTGAGCGCCATCGGACCATCGGTGATCGGACCCGCGAAAGCCAGCAGGAGCGAGCGGGGGCGCTCGGTGTGATTGGCCAGAACATGCCGCGCGGCGGCCTCGAAACCGGCATGGTCCGCGGTTTGCACAACGCCGATGACCGATAGGTCGGCTTCCGGTTCCGCAAGCAGGCCGAAGCGGGCGTTGGTGCCGCCGATATCGGCGAGAAGAACCGGATAAAGGAGGGCCGGGCGCCCAGCGGGACCGTCGCCGGAAGGGGATGACGAATCCAAGGATCCTGTCCGTTTTCGGGGCTGACGAAGATCAGCCCCTATATGTCGATTGCCCCTAAAAGTCCAATCCGTCGGGCCGCATCTGCCACAGCCTTTCGCCGATCGTGCACAGCGGTTCGCGCGGGATCAGCTGGGCCGGGCTGACATGCGGCGCCAGCGGCGACCGGCCGGCAATCTCCAGGACAAGTTTCTGACGGATTGCCTGGGCGAATGCGGAACGTTCGCGCACCGGAACGATAAACGCGCCCGGCCCGCCGATCACGCAGCGCCGATAATATTCATCGAGATTGGGGATGTCGTACCAATTGACGCCGGGACGCTTGATCATGATCGGCAGGCCGTTGATCGTGATGCCATCCGCAAGGATCGCCTTGCGGGCGGTTTCGACCAGACGGCCCTGATTGTTGGGGCCGTCGCCGGAGACGTCGATCACCTTGCGCAGGCCCTCATACCGGTTGTCGCGGATCATGCGGCCGGCTTCGACGAGCGCCTCGGAGATCGACGTACGAAAAATGCGGACCTGCGCCGCTTTCATCAGCCTGTCCGCAAACTGCTTGGCGGATCCGGCATCCTCGATGATCTGCCAGTCGACGATCGTGCGCTGGCTGTATGCCCCCGCCCACTCCATGTAGGACACGGCAATGCGACCGGTCAGACCCGATTGAATGGCGGACAGAACCTCCGGCGACGTGATCGCCTGGGCATAGCCGAGCCGTTGCTCGCGCTGTTCGTCAATGTCCATCGAATAGGAGACGTCAACGGCGAGTACCAGTTCCAGGTCGACCTCGGCCGATTCCTGCACCAAGGTCTGTGCCGACGTCCCGGCGTGCGTCAGGACAATCATTCCCGCCGCCACCATCCCCGCAATCGCTCGCTTCATCGTCATTCGGGCCGTCCCGCCGCTGTGCCACGAAAATCCGTCCACGAATGATTCAATATGGCCTAATTGACGGCGATTGGTAGGTGCACGCCGATCAACCGGCATCAACATTAAACGCGCCGGGCCGAGCCCCCTTGGGAGCTCGGCCCGCCATACGGCCCTTTCAGGGCATTGGCAAAGTGCCTATTCGAAAATATTGCAGGGGACCAGTTCGCGACCGCTCGCCCGCATCACGCCCGGCGGATTCGGCGACAAACCGGCAATCTCCATGACAAGCTTCATACGGATCGCGTCCGCAAAGCTCTCCAGGGAGCGCACCGGAATGGCAAAGGCGCCCGGTCCGCCAATCACACAATCCTCGTAGTAATGATCGAGGTTCGGAAGGTGATACCAACCGACACTGCGCTTCTTTATCATCAGGGGCAGACCGTTGATCGTTACACCGGCCGCCAGGACCGCGTCACGGCTGGCCGTTACCAGCCCGCCCTGATTGTTCGGACCGTCGCCGGAAATGTCGATCACCCTGCGCAAGCCCTGAAACCCGTTTTCCTCCATGGCCACGGAGGCACGCAGAAGCGCCGAGGAAATCGACGTCCGCTGCACTGCCCGGCGCGGCGCGGCAGCGATCTTGCCGACAAATTCCCGGGCATCGGCTTCGGTTTCAATCATCTGCCAGTCGGCAACGATGTATTGCTGGTCCTGTCCGCCCCACTCGATATACGTGACGGCGATACGACCGATCGGGCCCATTTTAATGGCTTGCATGAATTGCGGCGACAGAATTGCCGTAACATAACCCTGGCGCTGAACTTTCTGTTCTTCTTCGTCCATCGACTGGGAAATATCGACGGCCAGAACAAGTTCCACATCGACTTCCGTGTCGGAGGCGATGGCAGATGCGGGAGCAAATGTCCCGGTTCCCCAGAAAAGGACCGCAACCATGACCGTCGCGATCCTTGCAATCTCACTTATGTGGTACCGACGCATTCGGGTTCTCCTTTTTAGCGATGTAGCCTTGACCCTGCGTCCTCCCGCCAATGTGCGTGTTAATCCGCCTATTTTGGTCTCCTTTTCGACACACGACAGCCGTTTGCATTGCGTCCGGCGCGATGCATGTGCCAGTCTCTGTTTTGTCCTGTAATCGACCTTGCGCGGCGGCCTTCCAGCCACTAATGACTTTCGACCATCCTACGCGAGACTGACCGAACTGCATGTGCGCAACCAGCACGTGCCGGTTGAAGGTTAATGTTCGAATCAGCCTGTTAACAAATTTATAACAAGTCGGGCCGGTTACAATAATTCAGCACCGGTTTGTGATGAAAAACCGAGGAAAACCGCGGAAATGACTGCGAAAAATGGGAGAGCCAGGAAACTTAGACGGGAAAATTCTTCATTTCTTACGGAGAAACGAAATTTCACTGCGATCGTTCATAATATTATTTTTGCAATCGCGCTTCTTGCTGCATTTTTGCCACAGTCTGGTCGGTCCGAGCCCGTAAAACCGGCTATCGTCTATTCCACCGGGGGAAAATTCGACAAATCGTTCAACGAGGCCGCGTATCGGGGCGCGGAAGCGTTTCTCGCGCGCACCGGGATCGAATACCGCGACTTTGCGATTCGCGACGACAGCCAGAGCGAACAGGCCCTGCGAAACTTTGCCCGGCGCGGTTTCGATCCCGTGGTCGCGATCGGTTTCAATCACGCCAATGCGCTGGCCAAGGTGGCGCCGGAGTTTCCCGACACACGGTTTGCGATCGTCGACATGGTCGTCGACGCCCCGAACGTGCGCTCGATCGTGTTTCGCGAACACGAAGGCACCTATCTGGTCGGCCTGCTGGCCGCGATGGCCTCCCGATCGGGTGTCGTCGGTTTTGTCGGCGGCATGGACATTCCACTGATCCGCAAGGTCGCCTGCGGCTTCGCCCAGGGCGCCCGGGCGGCCAACCCTGACATTGTCGTTCTGCAGAACATGACCGGCAACACCGGAGCGGCCTGGACAGATCCGGTTCGCGGCGCCGAACTGGCCCGCTCGCAAATCGACCGCGGTGCCGACGTCATCTTCCACGGTGCGGGCACGACCGGTCTCGGCGTCCTTCAAGCCGCCGCCGATGCCGGTATTCTGGGTATCGGCGTGGACGCCAACCAGAACGGTTTGCATCCCGGATCGGTGCTGACATCGATGCTGAAGCGGGTCGATGTTGCGGTCGACCAGGCGCTTTCGGACGCGCAGGCCGGTGACTGGTCGGCGGGAATCCGAGATATGGGCCTGGCGGAAGACGGTCTCGGCTGGGCACGCGATGCGAACAACGAAAAGCTGATCACGCCAGCCATGGAGAGTGCCGCCGAGGACGCCCGTACGGCAATCGTCGATGGCCGGCTGCAGGTTCACGACTATACGAGCGATGGATCCTGCACCGCCGCCACCCAATAATATTGAAGCCGCGCGGCTTGACGATCACAAAGCACATGCCAAAGTAGCGACCGCGCGCCGGAGCCGGTCCTCTCGGTTCGGACCGTGCCGCCGCCGAACCACAAGAGATATCAAACAGAGGGACAAAGGCGCAAACATGAAACGGTCACTCCTCGCCGCCGCCGCAGCGTTCGTGCTGATGGCGCATCCTGGCGCCGCCGAAGACATCAAACCGGGACTGGTTTACGATCTTGGCGGGAAGTTCGACAAATCCTTCAACGAAGCTGCCTTCAACGGCGCGGAAAAATTCAAGAACGATACGGGCATCGAATACCGGGACTTCGAAATCCAGAACGATTCCCAGCGCGAGCAGGCCCTGCGCAATTTCGCCCGGCGCGGCCTGTCGCCGATTGTCGCAATCGGGTTCTCCCAGGCCAACGCCGTGGAAAAGGTCGCCAAGGAGTTTCCGGACCTGAAATTCGCGATCGTCGACATGGTCGTCGACCTGCCGAACGTGCGGTCCATCCTGTTCAAGGAACATGAGGGGTCCTATCTGGTCGGGCTGCTGGCCGCGATGGCGTCCGGGTCGGACAAGGTGGGCTTTGTCGGCGGCATGGACATTCCGCTGATCCGCCGCTTCGCCTGCGGTTACGTGCAAGGCGCCAAGGCCGCCAAGGAAAAGGTCGAGATCTTCCAGAACATGACCGGGACGACCGGCGCTGCATGGAACGATCCGGTCAAGGGCGGCGAGCTGGCGAAATCGCAATTCGCGCAAGGTGCCGACGTGGTCTACCACGCTGCCGGCGGCACCGGCATCGGCGTGCTCCAGGCCGCAGCCGATGCCGGCAAACTCGGCATCGGCGTCGATTCCAACCAGAACGGCCTGCATCCGGGATCGGTTCTGACCTCCATGCTGAAACGCGTCGACGTGGCGGTCGACACGGCCTTCAGCGATGCCAAGGCAGGTTCCTGGACGTCCGGCGTCTATGTGCTGGGGCTGGCCGAAGGCGGTGTCGACTGGGCTTTCGACGACAACAACAAGAACCTGATCACCAGCGGCATGAAGGAAGCGGTTGACCAGGCCAAGGCCGACATCATCGCCGGCACCGTCGTCGTACACGATTACATGGCCGACAAGACCTGCCCGTTCTGAGGCAGACCTTGCGGGATCCGGGCCGCGCGACCTTGCGCGGCCCTCTTCCCTTACCCGAAGTCCATCCACCGCGCGCGCCGACCCGGTACGCGACCGACACGTGGTACGGTCTTGGCAAGTCATCCGACATCTGACGCAGTTTACCCGCCCGCTATCGAACTCGTGGGAATCGAAAAGCGGTTCGGCCCCGTGCACGCGAACCGCGACATTCATCTGCGGATCGAAAAAGGGACGATCCACGGGATCATCGGCGAAAACGGCGCCGGCAAATCCACGCTGATGTCGATCCTTTACGGCTTCTATCAGGCCGATGCCGGCGAGATCCGCTTGAACGGCCAGGCCATGACGATCGCGGACAGCCAGGCGGCGATCGCCGCCGGTATCGGCATGGTGCACCAGCATTTCATGCTGGTCGACCCGTTCACGGTCCTGGAAAACGTCATGCTTGGCGCCGAAGGCGGTGCGCTCCTGGCCGCCGGTACGGCCAAGGCCCGCGCCGACCTGAAACGCATCGAGGACGATTACGATCTCAGGGTCGACCCGGACGCGATCGTCGGCGACCTGGCGGTCGGGCTGCAGCAGCGGGTGGAAATCCTCAAGGCGCTCTT
Organism: Pseudomonadota bacterium; assembly: GCA_038745065.1. GTDB lineage: Bacteria > Pseudomonadota > Alphaproteobacteria > Rhizobiales > JANQQB01 > JANQQB01. The sequence goes on from JBCDLT010000002.1 coordinate 65,417, forward strand.
CCGGGGTGCCGAAATCCTGATCCTCGACGAACCGACCGGCGTGCTTACGCCGGCAGAGGCGGACCATCTGTTCCGGATCCTCAAAGTGCTGCGCGACCAGGGCAAGACGATCATCCTGATCACCCACAAACTGCGTGAAATCATGGCGGCGACGGACGCGGTCTCGGTGATGCGGCAAGGTGCGATCGTGGGAACCGTCAAGACCGCGGAAACGAGCGTGGAGGCGCTCGCGGAGATGATGGTCGGACGGCGGGTTCTGTTACAGGTGGACAAAGGAGACGCGAACCCGGGCGGTACCGCATTGGCCGTGAAAGACCTGACCGTCGTCGACGAACGCGGCGTAAAGGTGCTGGATTCGGTCTCGTTCACCGTGCGACGTGGCGAAATCGTGGGCATTGCCGGGGTCGCGGGAAACGGCCAGTCGGAGCTCCTGGAAGTGTTGGCCGGCATCCGGCAGGCGACATCCGGCACGGTCGATCTGGAAGACGAGTGCATCAACGGTACATCCGCCGCGGCTCTGCGCGACCGCAAGCTCGCGCACGTGCCCGAAGACCGGCACCGCATGGGCCTGATCGTCCCGTTCGAAGAATATGAAAACTCGATCCTCGGCTATCAGGACGATCCGACCTATTGCAACGGCTGGATGCTCGACCGCGGCCGGATCCGCGACCATGCCGCGGCGCAGATGCGCCAATACGATATCCGACCGGCCAATCCGCGCCTCAAGACGGCCCTTTTCTCCGGCGGCAATCAGCAAAAGATCGTGCTCGCAAGAGAGATCGAACGCGATCCGATCGTGCTCCTGGTCGGCCAGCCGACCCGTGGCGTCGACATCGGGGCGATAGAATTCATTCACAAACGCCTCATCGAACTGCGCGATGCCGGCAAGGCGATCCTGCTCGTCTCCGTCGAACTTGACGAGATCCGGTCGCTGTCTGATCGTATTCTGGTGATGTTCGCCGGCCGTGTCGTCGGCGAAACCAGACCGGAAGCAACGGAGCAGGAACTGGGCATGATGATGGCCGGGATCGAACGGGTCGAGGCATGACCCAGGGTGACCTGCCGCGCTGGGTGGATTATGGCCTGTTGCCGGCCATCAACGTATTTGCCGCGTTTTTTGTATCCGGGCTGGTGGTCCTCCTGATCGGTGAAAATCCGATCGAAGCCGTGCAGATCCTCCTTTGGGGATCGCTCGGTTTCGGCGAGGGCATCGGGTTCACGCTGTTTTACGCGACCAATTTCATTTTTACCGGCCTCGCGGTGGCGATCGCGGTGCATTGCGGCCTGTTCAATATCGGCGGCGAGGGGCAGGCCTATTTCGCCGGCCTCGGCGTCGCGTTCGCCTGCCTGACCATGGATCACCTGCCCTGGTGGCTGACCTTTCCGGTAGCCGCCGCCGGCGGCATGGCCTTCGGCGCGCTGTGGGCGCTGATTCCGGCCTATCTGCAGGCCAAACGCGGCAGCCATATCGTGATCACGACGATCATGTTCAATTTCATCGCGTCGGCCGTCATGGTCTATCTGCTGGTCGACGTTTTGAGCCCCGCGACTTCCATGCAGCCGGAAACCCGGACGTTCGATGCCGGCGGGCGGTTGCCGCTTGCGCGCGACGTCCTGCCGTTCGCCGATCTCGGACAGGCACCGCTGAACCTGTCCTTCCTGGTCGCGCTGGCCGCCGCCCTTGCCGTCTACCTGGTGATCTGGCGCACGCGGCTCGGCTACGAGATCCGTTCGGTCGGCACGAATCCGACCGCCGCGGTCTATGCCGGGATGTCGCCGGCAAAGCTGACGATCATAACCATGCTGCTGTCGGGCGGCCTCGCCGGCCTGATGGGTCTCAACGAGATCATGGGGTCACAGAACCGGCTGGTGCTCGAATTCACGGCCGGCTACGGTTTCGTCGGCATCGCGGTAGCGCTGATGGGGCGGTCGCATCCGGTCGGCGTCGTCTTTGCCTCGATCCTGTTCGGCATGCTCTACCAGGGCGGGGCGGAACTCGCCTTCGAAAAGCCGGACATCACACGCGACATGATCATCGTCATCCAGGGGCTGGTGATCCTGTTTGCCGGCGCGCTGGAACAGATGTTCCGCCCGACCCTGATCCGCATCTTCGCGCCGGCGAAGCAAGCGGCGGTTGCGGGGTAGCGGTATGGACGCCTTTGTAACCCTGATCCTGATATTTGATTCGACGGTTCGGCTGTCGGTGCCGCTGCTGCTTGCCTGTCTTGCCGGCCTTTATTCGGAACGGGCCGGGGTTTTCGATATCGGGTTGGAAGGCAAGATGCTCGGGGCGGCCTTCGCCGCGGGCGCGGCGGCCTATGTGACCGGATCGGCGTGGAACGGGCTGCTCGCCGGCATCACCGTCTCGGTGTTACTCGCGCTCCTGCACGGTTTCGCTTCGATCACCCACAAGGGCAACCAGATCGTCTCCGGCGTCGCCATCAATTTCCTGGCCGTCGGCCTGACTGCCCTGCTCGGCCAGGACTGGTTCCGGCAAGGCGGCCGCACGCCGCAATTGCCAAGCGACGCGCGGTTCAACCCCATCGAGCTGCCGTTCGCGTCCGCCCTGGCGGACGTGCCGGTCATCGGACTGCTCTATTCGGAGCTGCTCTCCGGACACAGCATCCTGGTCTATGTCGCCTTCGCGGCCGTGCCGCTGACCTGGTGGATCCTGTTTCGGACGCGCTTCGGCCTGCGCCTAAGGGCGGTCGGGGAGAACCCCGCCGCTGTCGACACGGCCGGCATCTCGGTCGTCGCCATGCGGTATCAGGCTGTGATCTGCTGCGGCATCCTGTGCGGTTTTGCCGGCACCTATCTGGCGGTCGCGCAATCGGCCGGCTTCATCAAGGACATGACCGCCGGCAAGGGCTTTATTGCGCTGGCCGCGCTGATCTTCGCCAAGTGGCGACCGGTGAGCGCGATGTTCGCCTGTCTTCTGTTCGGCTTCCTCGATGCCAGCGCCATCCGCCTGCAAGGCAAGGCACTGCCGCTGATCGGCGAAGTGCCGGTTCAGTTCATGCAGGCGCTGCCATACATTCTGACCGTCGTGCTGCTCGCCGGCTTCATCGGCCGCGCCATCCCGCCAAAGGCCGGCGGCGTCGCCTATACAAAAGAACGCTGACCGAAAACCCATGGCCGACACCGATGATCTTCAGGAGCTGTTCGAGGCCGCGCATGCCGCCCGGGACAATGCCCATGCGCCGTATTCCGGATTCGCCGTCGGCGCCGCCATACGCTCGGAATCCGGAAGGATCTACGCCGGCTGCAATGTCGAAAACGCCTCCTATCCGGAAGGGTGGTGCGCGGAAACATCGGCAATCGCCCAGATGGTGTCGGCCGGGGAGAAGCGGATCATGGCCGTGCTCGTCATGGGCGGTGGCGCGCGCCTGTGCACACCGTGCGGCGGATGCCGGCAGCGGCTGGCGGAGTTTGCCGCCCCAGACACGCCGATCCACATCGCGTCGCCGGACGGCATCCGGCAGCACACGACGCTTCAGGACCTGTTGCCCGGCGCCTTTACGCTCCTGGAGGAACCTTCATGAGTGCTTCCGAAGCGGCCGCGCTTCTCGACGCACGGCGCGCCGATCGTTATCGAACCGCGATCGTGCTCGGTTCCGGTCTCGGCGCGCTTGCCGACACGGTCGAAGACGCGGTTCGGGTCCCTTTTCAGGATGTTCCCGGATTTCCGGTATCCGGCGTTTCCTCGCATGCCGGCGCCGTTGTGCTGGGCCGGCTTGCCGGCCTTCCCGTCGTGCTGCTTGCCGGTCGGGCGCATTATTACGAACACGGAGACGCGCGCGTCATGGCCCCTCCGATTGCCGCCCTGGCCACGCTCGGCTGCACGCGCCTGATCCTGACCAATGCCGCCGGATCGCTGCGCCCAGACATGCCACCCGGCAGCCTTATGGCCATCTCGGACCACATCAATTATTCCGGCCTCAACCCGCTGATCGGCCAGATCGGCGACGACCGGTTCGTCGACATGAGCGCAGCCTACGATGCCGGGCTCCGGCAACGGATCGCGCGCCAGGCGGCCCGTCTGGAGATCCCGTTGCACGAAGGCGTCTATATGTGGTTTTCCGGCCCGTCCTTCGAAACGCCGGCGGAGATCCGCATGGCGCGGACGCTGGGAGCGGATGCCGTCGGCATGTCGACAGTGCCGGAATGCATTCTCGCCCGGCATCAGGGATTGACCGTCGCCGCCGTTTCCTCGATCACCAATTTCGGCGCCGGCATGACCGGCGACACCCTCAGCCATCACGAAACCAAGACCGTGGCGCAATCCGGCGCAGCGGCCTTCATGGCTCTGATCACCGGGCTTTGCGGAGACCTCGCCGATGACCCAGCCTGACGATCGCGGCACGGCACGCCGCGCCCTCGGCCTGCTCGACCTGACCAATCTGAACGACGATTGCAGCGAACAGGACATCGATGCCCTGTGCGACAGGGCGGTCACCGAATTCGGTTCCGTCGCGGCCGTCTGCCTGTGGCCCCGTTTCGTGCGCCATGCCGTCGACCGCCTCAAGGGCACCGGCGTTCGGGTGGCGAGCGTCGCCAATTTTCCCGCCGGCGGCACCGATACGATTACCGCCATGGCGGAGGCGACGTCGATCCTCGACGACGGCGCCGACGAGGTCGATCTCGTCATGCCCTATCGGGCCTATATCGACGGGCGCCGGGGATTTGCCGAAACCCAGATCGTGCGGGTGCGCGAGGCGATCGGCGATCGCGGCACGTTGAAAGTCATCCTGGAAACCGGCGAACTGGCGGATCCGGACATCATCCGCGATGTCAGCGAAATGGCGATCGGCGCCGGCGCCGATTTCATCAAGACGTCGACCGGCAAGACAAAGGTGAGCGCAACACCGGAAGCCATCACGATCATGCTGGACGCCATCGGGCGGGCCGACCGGCCCGTTGGCATCAAACCGTCCGGCGGCATTCGCACGCTCGCCGATGCGGCGCTCTATCTCGGCCTTGCCGACGGTGCGCTTGGCTCGGGCTGGGCGCGGCCGGAAAGCTTCCGGTTCGGCGCCAGCGGCCTGCTCGATGCGCTGACCGCCGCGCTCGAGGGAACGGCCGCACCGGCCGGGACCGCTTCCTATTGAGGGCCGGCCGATGACTCTGCTGCCGCAAGAGGTGATCCGCAGAAAACGCGATGGCACGGAACTCGACGGGGATGCGATCCGCGCCTTCGTGGATGGGCTGACCACGGGCGCGGTCAAAAACGAACAGGTTTCGGCCTTCGCCATGGCTGTCTTTTTTCGCGGCATGTCACTTGACGAACGGGTGGCCCTTACGCTCGCCATGCGCGATTCCGGACGGGTGATGTCCTGGGAAGGCTTCGACGGGCCGATCGTCGATAAACATTCCACCGGCGGAATCGGCGATACTGTATCGCTCATGCTGGCACCGGCGCTGGCGGCCTGCGGATGCTACGTGCCGATGATTTCGGGCCGCGGGCTGGGCCATACGGGGGGCACGCTCGACAAACTCGATTCGATCCCCGGATACCGCACCAACCCGGACCATTCCCTGTTCCAGCAAACGGTGCGCGAAGCCGGCTGCGCCATCATCGGCCAGACCGACGACCTGGCACCGGCCGACCGCAAGTTCTATGCGATCCGGGACGTTACGGGCACGGTGGAATCCCTCGACCTGATCACCGCCTCGATCCTGTCGAAAAAGCTCGCCGCCGGCCTCGGCGGACTGGTGCTCGATGTGAAATGCGGCAGCGGCGCCTTCATGGCAACGCGCGCGGATGCGCAGGCACTTGCCGAAAGCCTCGTCACCGTCGCCAACGGCGCCGGTACGCGGACCACGGCCCTGTTGACCGATATGAACGAACCGCTGGCCGATGCGGCCGGCAACGCCCTGGAAGTCGGTGTCGCGGTCGATATGCTCACCGGCCGATTGACAACCGGCAGGCTCTACGACATCACGCTGGCACTCGGGGCAACGCTCCTGTTCATGACAGGCCAGGCGGATTCGGAAGCCGACGGGCACGCCCGAATGATTGACAGTCTGGAATCGGGACACGCTGCAGAAAGATTTGCCCGCATGGTCAGGGCGCTTGGCGGACCGGCCGATTTTCTGGAAAACAGTGCGACCTATCTCAGTCCGGCGCCGGTCAGCCGGGAGGTGATTCCCCAGAAAACAGGCTTCGTTCGGGCCATCGACACGCGGGCTATCGGCATCGCCGTCATCGAACTCGGTGGGGGGCGACGAGCCGTCACCGATCCGATCGATCCTTCGGTCGGATTTTCGGATCTTGCTGGTATCGGCGACAATGTCGGCCCGGACGTGGCGATTGCCACGGTCCATGCCGGCTCAGTCGAGGCCGCCGAACAGGCGGCCAATCGGATCCGGGGAGCCTATCGGATCGGACCGGACGCGCCGGATCGGACAGCGCTGATCCTTGACCGCATCAGCGCCTGAATCCGGCGGCAGAGTCCGGGCATAGGTTTGGATTCCGTTTTGATCCCCGAGCCCGTATGATTCGGGAGGGGCGGCGGACATCAGGAGAAATGCCATGGCGCGTGCATTCCTGTTCGTGCTGGATTCATTCGGTATCGGCGGCGCGCGCGACGCCGAGGCGTTCGGAGACCAGGGATCCGATACGCTGGGCCATATTGCGAAGGCATGCCATTCGGGCCAGGCCGACCGGCCAGGGTTCCGGCGCGGGCCGCTTGCGGTTCCGAACATGGATCGGCTTGGCCTCGGCCTGGCGTCGCGGGCCTCCACCGGCATGCTGCCGCCCGGCCTGTCGGGCAGCCCGCAACTTCTCGGGCTGTGGGGCCTGGCCAGCGAACGATCCCGCGGCAAGGACACGCCCTCCGGCCATTGGGAGATTGCCGGCGTGCCCGTCTCCTTCGACTGGGGATACTTCCCGGACACTTGTCCGACCTTTCCGGAAACGCTGATTACCGCCTTCGTGCACCGAGCCGGCCTGCCCGGAATTCTCGGCGACAAGCGGGCATCCGGCACCGACATCATCGACGAACTCGGCGAGGCGCATATCCAGACCGGCAAACCGATCTGCTATACCTCGGCGGATTCGGTGTTCCAGATCGCCGCGCACGAGGATCATTTCGGGCTCGACCGCCTCTACAGGATCTGCGAAATCGCCCGCGAACTGGTCGACCCGTTGAATATCGGGCGTGTGATCGCCCGTCCCTTCACCGGCAACGGACCGGCGGATTTCACCCGAACCGCCAATCGCCGCGACTATGCCGTGCCGCCGCCCGAAGCCACCGTGCTCGATCGACTGACCGAAGCGGGTCGTACCGTCTTCGGCGTGGGCAAGATCGGCGACATCTTCGCCCATCGCGGTGTCGGCGAAGTGCGCAAGGCGGCCGGCAATGACGCGTTGATGAACACGACATTGCAGACCATGGACGACGCCCGCGCCGGCGATCTGGTGTTCACCAATTTTGTCGACTTCGACACGCTTTACGGCCATCGACGCGACGTCGCCGGCTATGCGACGGCGCTTGAAGCCTTCGACCGGCGCCTGCCGGAGGTCTTCGACAGGACACGGGTCGGCGACCTCGTCATCCTGACCGCCGATCACGGCTGCGACCCGACCTGGCCGGGCACCGACCATACACGGGAAAACGTGCCGATTCTCGGATTCGGGCCGTCGCTGCCGACAGGCTCGATCGGCACCCGCCCCACCTTCGCCGATATCGGCGAGACCATTGCGCATCATCTTGGCATCGAAGCCGGCCCGCACGGGACCAGTTTCCTTCAGGGAGCAGCCGCATGAGCCTGCCGCGCTTTACGTGGTCCTCAGACGCCCTGCCGGACCAGACCATGATCGACGTCTTCGAGCGGGACGGCGCGCTGATCATCGAGAACTTCGTCGACGCGGACGGCCGACGACGGCTTGTCGAGCGTATCGACGACCTGGTCGACGGCTTCGATCCGGAGACCGTGCGGACGGTTTTTTCGACATCGGAGCAAAGCCATGCAGCGGACACCTATTTTCGCGAATCCGGGGATCGGATCCGGTTCTTCCTGGAAGAAGGCGCGCTTGCCAACGGCGAACTGACGCAACCGAAATCCCGCGTCCTCAACAAGATCGGCCACGCCCTGCACGACCTCGACCCGGTCTTCGACGGATTTTCGCGCATGCCGGCACTGGACCGCCTGGCGCGCGGGCTCGGCCAGACGGATCCCGGACTGGTCCAGTCGATGGTCATCTTCAAACAGCCCAGGATCGGCGGCGAAGTCAGCCTGCACCAGGACGCGACGTTCCTTCATACCGAACCGGTCTCCGTGATCGGCTTCTGGTTCGCGCTGGAAGACGCGGACGAAACCAATGGATGCCTCTATGCGCTTCCCGGCGGGCACAAGGCCGGTCTTCAGGAGCGGTTCCACTACAACGCCTCCGGTAATCTGGTGATGGAACCCGTCGCGGCCGTCGACTGGGACCTCGACGCCGCGATCCCGCTCGTCGCGCCCGCCGGCACACTTGTCGTCCTGCATGGCCTTCTACCGCACCGGTCCGGCCCCAATACAAGTCCCCGCTCCCGCCTCGCCTACACGCTGCATGTCGTCGACCGCGCCGCGGCCTGGTCGCCCGACAATTGGCTGAGACGGGCGGACACCATGCCCGTGCGCGGTTTCTGACACGTGGTGGCGAAGGCCGAGATCCACGTCCATATCGAGGGCACAGCGGAACCGGCCCTCGTCCGCCGGTATGCCCAGCGACACGATATCGACCTGTCCGGCGTGTTCGGGCCGGATGGCGAATATTCATGGTCGGATTTCAGGGAATTCATCGCCTGCTACGACCGGTCAAGCACGGTGTTCCGGACCGAAGAAGCGTTGTTCGACCTGGCGCACGATTACGCCAGCCGATCGGCAGCCGCCGGCGTGCGCTATCTGGAAGTCTTCATCTCTCCCGACCACGCGGCCTCGGCCGGTCTGTCCTATCGCAGCTATGTCGACGGCCTGGATACCGGATTTGCAGCCGCCGAGGCCGAGCACGGCATCATCACCCGGATGATCGTTGTCGGCGTGCGTCATCTGGGAGCCGACGCGGTCGAGAGGGCCGCGCATCTGGCTGCCGGCGATCCGCATTATCGGGTCACGGGCTTCGGAATGGCCGGGGACGAGCGATCCGGGCACCCGGCAGACTTCGTCAAAGCGTTCGCGATCGCGCAAGAAGCCGGCCTCGGCCTCACGGTGCATGCCGGGGAACTGGCCGGTGCGGACAGCGTGCGGGCCGCACTCGATGCGTTGCCGGTCACGCGCATCGGGCACGGGGTGCGGGCGATCGAAGATCCGGCGCTGGTGCGTCGCCTTGCCGAGGAGGCGATCACGCTGGAAGTCTGTCCGGGATCGAACATCGCGCTCGGTCTTTATCCAGACCGGCAGGCGCACCCGCTGGCCGACCTGATGCGCGCCGGAATCCCGGTGACGCTCAATTCCGACGATCCGCCGTTCTTCGGCACGTCGATCGAGCACGAATACGCAAAGACGGCCGACTCCCTCGGCGCCGACACAGAAACGCTGTCGAATTTTACTGCAAATGCGCTGTCCGCAGCCTTCGTGGAACCGGCGCTCGCCAAGTCGCTGCTGGCTGAAATCAAAGCAAAGCCCGGCAGTCTTAACTTTTAATTTGGCAGATTCCCGGTATACATGGGCGTTTTCGCGGAAGGCGACTGCGCCATGACCGAAATGACCAACAAGAGCACCCATATCCGCCTGACCTCACATCCGGGCGCGGGTGCACCGATCCGGTTTCCCATTCAATGGGGGTCGGCCGACCCGCGAACGCGCGGGCCGATCGTCGGCACGGTCAGCGAAACCGCAGACCGCAATGCCGTCGGCACCCATGGCGGGTCGTATTCTCTGTACCGCGCGCTCGCGGTCTCTTCCGGCAGCCTCAATCCGATCCAGCGCCCGGACCTGAACGATACGATGCCGGTGGTCGATATCGGACCCTATCCGCAATGGTCCGATCCCAAGCGGATCGTGTCCCTCGATCCCTGGGGGCACAAGGTCGCCGACATCTATAAGGACCTGATTGCCGAAGGCGTCGATGTCCGCCCGACGATTGCCATTACCAAGGCCCGCCTGACCATGGTCGAACTGCACCAGGCGGTCGCTGCCGGGCGCTTGCCGGTGGACGGGACCATCGTATCGCAAACCGGCGATGTCGCCGTCACCAAGGCCGCGATCGATCCGGTGTGGTATCTTCCCGGCATGGCCGAACGCTTCCATGTCGACGAAGACCGGCTGCGGCGGACCCTGTTCGAACAGACAGGCGGCATGTATCCCGAACTGGTCACCCGCCCCGACATCGATGTCTTCCTGCCGCCGATCGGCGGGATCACGATCTATATCATGGGCGATCCCGCAGCGCTCGCCGACCGCAATATCCCCCTGACCTGCCGTGTGCACGACGAATGCAACGGGTCTGACGTTTTCGGGTCGGATATCTGCACCTGCCGCCCCTATCTCATGCACGGTATCGAGGAATGCGTGCAGTCGGCGCAACAGGGCGGCGTCGGCCTTATCGTTTATAACCGCAAGGAGGGACGCGCGCTCGGCGAGGTGACGAAGTTCCTCGTCTACAACGCGCGCAAGCGCCAGGAAGGCGGCGATTCCGCATCCACCTATTTCGAGCGCACCGAATGCGTGGCCGGCGTGCAGGACGCCCGGTTCCAGGAATTGATGCCTGACATCCTGCATTGGCTCGGCATTACCCGCATCGACCGGTTCGTCTCCATGTCCGACATGAAACACGACGCGATCACCGGATCCGGCATTGAGATCGTCGAACGCGTCTCGATCCCCGAGGAGCTGGTTCCAGAGGACGCGAAGGTGGAAATCGAGGCGAAAAAGGCGGCCGGATACTTTACGCCGGATGCCAAGCCGACGCAGGATACACTGTCCGAAACCGTGGGCCGGCCGCTCGAGGATTACTGACCGGTCCGCCCTTCCGCTCTGGATTGCCCCGCATGACCGATGCCGATGCCGCAGCCGTCAGGGCCCTGCTGACTGCCGGCGCCGTGCGCGACAGGGCGCAGACCGTTTTGGCAGCGGGTCTGGCAGACAATCTCGACCACTTCCGGATCGACATGGACCGGATGGGCCCTGCCGCGGACATCGTTGCGGAAGTGACGCGTGCCGCCTATCCGGACCTGGCCATCCCGTTCCACGCCCGCTGGCGCCATATCGAAACCGGCGGTCTGGATCGATGGGGTGCGATTGCGGACGGTCTAGCGACGGATGACCCGCGGCGCTACGGTCGCGCCGCCTTCGACCTGGCCATCGTCAGCGTCCTGCTCGACGCCGGCGCCGGAGCGGACTGGGCGTTCCGGGAAAGCGCCAGCGGTCAAACCTTTTCCCGGTCCGAAGGCCTCGCTGTCGCCAGTGTCGACATGTTTCGATCGGGCCTGTTTTCCGGCGTCCCGGCCGACCCGTTTCGCGTCGATGCCGCCGCCCTGGTCACCCTGAATGCGGACGACCTCGCATCCGGTTTTCAGATCGATGCGGGCAATCCGATGGTCGGTCTAGACGGCCGCTGCCGGCTTTTACAAACGCTCGGCGCGACGATTGCGGCGCGCCCTGACCTGTTCGCTCTGGAAGACGATCCGCGCCCCGGCGGTCTGTTCGACGCGCTTGTCGCCCGGACCTCCGAGGACGGCCGCCTGCCGGCGGCGGAAATCCTCGACACGGTGCTGGATGGCCTTGGCAGCATCTGGCCCGGCGGGATCGAACGGGCCGGCATGCCGCTCGGCGACACCTGGCCCTGCGCCACCATCGTGACCGACGATTGCACATCCGGCCTGATGCCGTTCCACAAACTGTCGCAATGGCTGTCCTATTCGCTGATCGAACCGCTGCAATGGACCGGCATCGAGGTCACGAATATCGATGCGCTGACCGGGCTTGCCGAATACCGGAACGGAGGGCTGTTTCTCGATACAGGCGTGCTGGTTCTACGCGATGACCGGGCCGCCGATGCGTCCTACGCGCCTGGGGATGCCCTGATCGTCGAATGGCGGGCGCTGACCGTGGCGCTGCTCGACGCGATCGCCGACCCGGTGCGGCAACGGCTCGGCGTTGCGGCCGCAGACTGTCCGCTCGCCAGGATCCTGGAAGGCGGCACCTGGGCCGCAGGACGCAAACTGGCGCGGGAGCGCCGCCCCGGGGGCGAGCCGCCGCTCAAGCTCGACAGCGACGGCACCGTCTTTTGAGCGATCCGGCTGCAGCCGGTCTTGGGATATAGTCGAAAACCGGTTTCCACTTTTTCGCGTCCCGCATTAGTGTCAACGCGTCTTAGCCGTCACGGGACCCCATCACAGACTTGAAATTGACTCGCCCTTTGTTTTCACCTCGCGAGAATGAAAACGGGCTGACCCATTGCAGGATTTCCCATGAAGAACGTCGTCGTCATCGACCATCCGCTCGTGCAGCACAAACTGACGATCATGCGCAAACAGGAAACCTCGACAGCCAGTTTCCGGCGCCTGTTGCGCGAGATTTCTACCCTGCTTTGCTATGAAGTCACCCGGGATCTCGATCTGGAAACCGTGCGGATACAGACGCCGCTCTGTGAAATGGAAGCGCCGGAAATCGCCGGCAAGAAACTGGTTTTCGCCTCGGTGCTGCGAGCCGGCAACGGGCTTTTGGAGGGCATGCTGGATCTGGTGCCGTCCGCCCGCGTCGCGCATGTGGGCCTCTATCGGGATCCGAAGACGCTCGTGGCCGTCGAATATTACTTCAAGGCGCCGGACGATCTCGGCGACCGGCTCACCGTCGTCGTCGACCCCATGCTCGCTACGGCCAACTCGGCCATCGCCGCCGTGGAGCGTCTTAAGGAACGGGGCGCGAAGAACATCCGGTTCCTTTGCCTTCTGGCTGCGCCGGAGGGGGTCGAACGGTTTACCGGCGCCCATCCCGACGTGCCGGTCTATACCGCGGCTATCGACGATCACCTCAACGAGAAGGGCTATATCGTGCCCGGCCTCGGGGATGCCGGCGACCGGATGTACGGCACCAAATAGAGTTTCTACAACGACAGGATCGGTCCACCGGCCGCCTTGGCGTCCGACTCATCATGCGTGACCAAAAGGACCGGCAATTCTTCGCGACGCGCCTTGGCAAAGACGAGGCTGCGGATCCGGCCACGCCGCTCCGGGTCGAGTTTGGAAAAAGGCTCATCGAGCAGAAGCGCCCGAGGTTTCGACAACAGTGTGCGCATCAGCGCAACGCGTGACCGCTGGCCGCCGGACAGGGTCGCCGGATCGCGCGATCCGAAACCGGCAAGGCCGACATCCTCTAACGCGGCTTCGGCGATCGCCACCCGGTCGCGCCGCCGCGCGACATCGGCGGGGATTGCAAACAGGAGATTGCCGCGGACCGAAAGGTGCGGAAACAGCAGATCGTCCTGGAACATCAGGCCGAGACGACGCTCGCGTGCCGGCACTCTCGTGATGTCCGTGCCATTCAGAAGGATCCGGCCGCTGGCAGTAAAAATCGGATCGAGAAAGCCGCCGATGCAGGCGAGCAGCGTCGACTTGCCCGACCCGCTCTCGCCGACAATGGTCACCACATCGCCAGGCGTTACCGTGCAGGTCAGATCAACCAGACAGGTCTCACCGAGGCTGATCGATACGGTGTCGAGCACCAGGCCCCTGGCGGCGGCATCGGTCCGGGTTGTTGTCGGCTCGCACATGCGCGTCATGAATGGACCCATAGCCCGCGCCGCCTGCGAAAGACAATTGCCGGCAAAGCCGCGGCAAGCAGAAAGCCGATAAACGGCAGCACCATCTGCATCAGCGCATAGGCTCCGATGAGCCGCCGGTTGCCGCCGGTCGACAGAGCGACCGCCTCTGTCGTCGTGGTTGCCCAGCGGCCGCCGCCGATCAGCAGGGTCGGAAGGTATTGGCTGGCGCTGACGGCGAAACCGACGGCAGCAGCCGTCAGCACCGAGCGAAACAGCATCGGCAACCGAATCCGCCAGAATACGGAATTCGCACCGTGGCCGAGCGCATGCGCGACGACCGCATAGCGCGGATCCCAGGCTTTCCATGGTTCCACAAGCGAAAACACCATGTAGGGAAGCACAAAAACCAGGTGCACCAGGACCAGCGCTGTAAGTGTTGAATCGAGGCCCAGCCGGAGGAACACGACCTGCAGACCGAACAGGAACGCCACCTGCGGAACCAGAAGCGGGGCGTAGAGCGCGACCACAAGCGGCCGGCTCAAAGGATTGCGGGCACTGGCGCGGTTGCGCGCCTCCAGCGCCGCAAGCACCATGCCGATGCCGATGAGGACTGCCAGAATTCCGATCAGGGCTGTTGCCGCGACCGCCGCCTCGATGCTCGCAAGGCGACCGGTCCAGACCCGAAAGCTCACCATGGCCGGCCATGCATCGGGAAACCGCCATGGGCCGGCCACCGACCAGACCGCCATCAGGGCGAGGCCCACCGCAATGGCAAGAAGCGCCGTGAACATTGCCGCAAAGGCAAAGATGCGCAACACCCGGTCGGCGGCGAACCGCCAACCCTTCTGCAAGGCCAGCCTGCCAAGCGCGGCAATGCCGCGTTCCAGCGCCAGCCACAGGCCAACCGCCAATGCCGCGACCAGCAATTGCAGGACCGCGCCCGCCGATGCCTGCAGACGCAGGCTGAGATCGGGATCGTTCATCCAGGTCACGAGGCGTACAGCCAGAGGCGGCGGCGTTGTCGGCCCCAGAATGATCGCAACGTCCACCACCGATACCGAATAGGCCAGGACGGCGAAGACCGGCAGGCGGATCTGCCGATAGACCTGGGGAAACACCACGAACAGCCACCCCGCGATCCGCCCGTAACCGAAGGACGACGCAATCCATAGATCGCGCCGGAAATCGATCTGCGGCAGCGCCGCCAGCGCCATCAGGAACAGAAACGGGATTTCCTTGGCCACCAGACCGGCCGTCATGGTGAGCCCGTACGCGTCGTGTACGACCAGGTAGTCCGGAGGCCGCTCGAACCCGGTCAGTTCCGGGGAAACGAGCCGCATGATCCAGCCGGACGGCGCCACCAGAAAGGCCAGCCCGAGCGCGGCGGCGGCATGGGGGACTGACAGAAGCGGAGACAGGAACCGCCGCGCGACGCGAAACGGACCGGTACCGTGAAACGCCGCCAGGAAAAGCGCTACGACGGCCAGCGACAGGGCGGCCGCCAGAAGACCGGATTTCAGGCTGAGCCAGACCGACCACGCCAGTCCGGGCGTCTCCAGAAGCGATCGCCAGGGGTCGAGCGACACCCGGTCGAAGCCGAGCCAGGGCAGATAACCGAACGACGGCAACAGGACACCCAGAAGGCCGGCCAGAACAGGGACGATCAGCACGATCGTCAGCAAAGGTGGAAAAAGCGCCATGTCGTTCAGATGCCCGCCCCGGACAGTCCGGCGACCAGAATCGGTCGTGCGGCCTGTCCACCCGCAGCGTAATGCGAGAGTGTCGACGCGGTCACCCCCAATGCACCCGCGCGATGGTCGCTATTCCTGCGTGTGCGTTTTTTTCCAGGCTTCTTCGACCCGCATCATCCAACTGGGATGCGGTTCCGGCAGCACCGCGCCAAGATCGGCCGGCGACAGCGTGGCAACACCGAGATCGAGACGATCGAACAGGGCCCGATCCTCTGCGGGAAGCCCGGCGACGTCGAGAACGGTTGGATCCCCCCAGATTGAGGGGTCCTGTTTGTGCGCCTGGGCTTCGGGCGACAGCAGGAAATTAGCCAGAACCAGGGCTCCGGCCTTCGACGATGCATTGTAGGGAATGGCAACGAAGTGAGAGTTGCCGATCGTGCCGCCGTCGAACACGAAGGTGCGGACCGAATCCGGCAATTCGCCGTTTGCGATCGCATTGCTGGCGGCGGCCGGGTTGAAGGCAAACGCAATGTCGATCTCGTCGTCGGCCAGAAGGCCGATCAGGGCGGAATAATTGCGCGGGAACGCCTTGCCCGAACGCCAGAGGTCGTCGCGCAGATCGGTGAGCCAGGTCATGAGGGCGTCGACGGCCCGATCGGCTTGCGGGCCCTCGGCGGGACGGTTCAGGATATCCGGCTGGTCGACCACCTCATAGAGCGCCTGTTTCAAGAAGGTCGAACCGACGAAGTCGGGCGGTTGCGGATAGGTGAACCGGCCCGGATTCTGACGGATCCAGGTCGCGAGCGCGTCCATCGACCGGGGAAAGGCGTCGAACCGTGCCTCGTCGGCCATGAAAACCAGTTGCGCCATGCCCCAAGGGGCTTCCAGACCGTCCGTCGGGATCGTGAAATCGGTGACGACAGTCGGCTTACCGGCGACATCGACCCCCGACCAGTTCGGCAGACGGTCGGCCCAGGACGGAGAAAACAGCAGACCGGCCCGCTTCATGGCGGCGAAATTCTCGCCGTTGATCCAGACCAGATCGACATTGCCGTCGGTGTCGCGTCCGGCCGCCTTTTCCGCCAGGACCCGGCTGACGACCGACCCGGTATCGTCGACCTTGACGTGTTCCAGTGTCACGCCATACCGGCTCTTCGACTGCTTAGCGACCCACGCGATGTAATCGTTGATCCGCGGATCGCCGCCCCAGGCATACCAATATACGGTCTGGCCGCGGGCCTCGGCTTCGACGGCGTTCCAGTCATTGACGTCGACCGGCCCGGCGCGCAGGGGCGCGGCCGCCAGGATCCGCGCGCATAGGAGGGTAAAGGCAACGGTTCGGAACATCGGCGATCACCGGCATGAATTGCGGAAATGCCGGTGTTGTATCTGCCCGCGTCCGAAATGGCAGTAAAAAGATGGTCAACGGTCCCGGCCGGCGGCTCACTCGATCCGGGTTTCCATTGCGGTTTCGCTGATGATCTCGCCGGAACGCAGGACCCGGTATAGGCCGACATAGCGGCCGGGCTGCCATCCGGCTTCGGGGCGCGGCACGCCCGCAAACAAGAATTGCTGCGCCCTCGGACGTTCGAGCGGCGTGCCCATATGGCTCTTCAGGATGCGGCCGTCCGGTCCGCGGATCTCGATGATTTCGACGTCGCCGGCAAACAATCCGATGGACCGGCCGAAAAATACGATCGCCGGGCTCGTACGGGTCAGGCGGAACTGGTCGAAACGCCCCGCCTCGATGTCTTCCATCGTCAATCGTCCCGCCGCGAAGCCGGCATTCAGGATGGCGGCCGAGCGATATCCGAGCGACAAGGCTGTGGCATCATTCCAGATCGGTACGCCGTCGACACCGCATCCGGCCTCAAGGGTCAGGCGCGTGAACGGATCGAGCACGGTGCCGTCCTTGCGCAGCGTGAAATGCAGATGCGGAAAAACCGTGAGGCCGGACAATCCGACTTCGCCCAGAACGGCGCCGGCTGCAACGCGCTGGTCGGGCCGGACGCGGACCGAGCCGGCGCGCAAATGGCAGTACTGCGTCGTCCAGCCGCCGCCGTGATCGATCACCATGCCGTTGCCGCAGGCGCGGTTTTCCGGCACGGAGTCGATGTTGTTGTCCTTATTGTCCTCGACGCCGTCGCGTACGCGCAGGACACGCCCGGCAGCCGCTGCCAGCACGGCAACACCGCGTTCGAAATCGCGGGCATGGCGGATCCGGAAATCGGTTCCCGTGTGACCGTCATAAGTCATGTTTCCACAGGCATGATCGCGCGCATCGGGGCCCGGATCGACATCGGCATAATTCTGGACAAAACAGTCGAATCCCGGGACGCAGGCGACCGGCAGGTCGAGGCGGAAGGCGTCGCCCCGGGCAGGCATTGCGAGAATTATGGCGATCAATGCCGCGGAAAGCAGGGTACGCATATCCGGTTCCCTTTGCACCAGTTCACAAAGACGGCGCCGAGCCAACGCGGCATCCGGTTCCGTCTGGACGCCACGCTCCGATAACCGATCATTAACCATCGTCGCGACGCCAGGGCAACGCTTTGGTCTAAACCTTTCAAATTTTACTCAAATTAAGCGTCTTGTACCTAAAGGTGTGAGAGTAGGCGGCGAAGAGTCGGGGTTTAGGGTTTCGCAGAAGATGACAATTCAGGGTTCTGCCCGGAGCATTTTGGCGGCACGTGGGTCCGCCGGCGCCCGGCAACGGCTGGCTTTGCCGCTCGCCCTGGAAGACGGGCGTCCGCCCAAGACGTTCGATGCGGCCCTGTATATCATCTGCGGGCTGCTCGTCGCTCTGCTGATCTGGGCGTGTCTCAGCCAGATCCGAGAAGTGGCGATCGCACCGGGCGAAATCAGCCCCGCCGGCTCGGTGCATCCGATCCAGCACCTGGAAGGCGGTATCGTCGAAGAGATCCTGGCTCGCGCCGGACAGGCGGTCGCTGAGGGCGCACCGATCCTGCGCATGAAGCAGGAAAGCTCTTCCAGCGATCTGGACCAATTGACCACCCGCGCCGCCGCTCTGAAAATCCGGGCGCGGCGCCTCAGGGCCGAACTCGACGGAACCGAGCCCGACTTCTCCAGCTTTGAAGAGCGCTATCCCTCCATCGTCGCAGATCAAATCACGCGCTTCGAGGCCGGCAAGCTGAACCGGGCCTCGCAGCGCGTCCTGCTGGACGCCAAGATCGCCCAGCGCGACGCCGAACTGGCAGCGAACGAGGCCGAGATCGAAGCGCTGAAAGTGCAGGTCGAGATTTCGTCAGAACAATTGGAGATCCAGGAACAATTGCTGGCAAAGGGCTATACCGCCAAGAAGGTCTTCCTGACGACGAAAGCCGACCATCAGCGGGCCGAGGCGTCCTATGTCGGGGCGACGGCGCAACGGCTGGTCGCGCGCCAGGCGCTGGCCCAGGCGATCGCCGAACGCGACAACGCAACGGCCGTCGCCCGCAACGAAGCTGCCGAAGAGTTCGCGCAGGTCACCGCGGAAATCGCCGAACTCGACGAGTCCCTGAAACGCCATTTCGATCGGCACAACAGGCTGGTGGTCCGTGCACCGGTCGCCGGCATCATCAAGGACATCCTGCCGAGCGGGGCCGGTTCGGTCGTGCGATCAGGCGACACCGTGGCAGAAATCGTCCCCAACAGCGAGAACCTGGTGGCCGAGGTCGAGATCAATCCTGCCGATATCGGTCATGTCCGGCTCGGCCACCCGGCCGAGGTGTCGGTGACGACCTTCGATGCCAATCTGTTCGGGAAACTCGTGGGCCATGTCTCGCATATCTCCGCTTCGACGTTCAAACGCGAACGCGACGATACGCCCTACTTCAAGGCGGTGGTGACCCTTGAGGACAATTCGATCGGCAACGGTGCCCTGGAACGCCCGTTGCAAGCCGGCATGGTCGTCCAGGCGGAGATCATTACCGGCGAAAAATCGCTGGCCCGATACATGCTGAAGCCGATCTACCGTTCGTTGGATACCGCGTTTTCAGAACGCTGATCGGAGAGTCGCCGAGCGGTGATTCCCCCACAACGACTGCCGCAATTTGATGTAAACGGGCCCGTCAGGCGCACGCTGAGCATCTAGATCCGTCTGTTTTTTAGAGCGAATTCGGTCCGCTCCCCTTCCAGTCGCAACATTTTCTGCAAATCAATTCACTTTTTCACGCTTTCATCACGGCATGATCACGCGCCCTCGATATGGTGACCACACTGTAGCGAGATTGATTTCGCTGACTAAGGGTCTTCAACGCACGCGTTGAGCACAAAACACGGAGGTGCCGACAGACTGGACGCGAACATGTCCACACGGAAACGGGCGAACAGGCAGTGACGCTGTGGCGGCGTCTTACCCCAACCCCACACCGCTTCGTTTGCCGACCGTGTCTGCCAACGTGTTCCTTCAGTGTCGACCTCCGCTTTCGTTTGCGGTCAACCGGAGTGGCGCCGAGCGACCGGAGAGGCAACCGAAAGTGTGCAGGCTCTTGGAATCTTTGGTCTCCTGAGGCGGTGACCAAATCTGCTACAGGCGCGCGGGACAGGTGTCTCCCACATGGCCGGTCGTGCGCGCTTGTCGGAAGTCGATTGGGTTCCCCAAATGATTTCCGATCCCTTGTTTGACCTGCGGCGGGCTGCGAGGAGTTCTACGGAGCAAGCTTTGCAAAGGCCATTTGCAAGTGCATAACTAAACCCGGGACCTCACGGTTCCGGGTTTTTTTTGCCTTGAATTCCGCCGACATCCCTTGCATCCCCTCCCCGCACCAACCAGGAAACCGAATTCCGGCCATGACGACCATCAAGATCCTATGCCTTTCCGGATCCGTTCGCGGCGGATCTTTCAACACGCGACTGGCGGCCCTCGCCAAGAAGCGCCTGGCTCTCGGATCGAGCACCGTTACCCAGGTCTCTCTCGCCGACTATCCGATGCCGATTTTCAATCACGACGACGAAGAAGCGTCCGGCGTTCCCGAAAGTGCAAATCAGCTCTATGACCTGTTCTGCACCCATCATGGGATCTTCATCGCCAATCCGGAATACAATGCCTCGCTCACGCCGCTCCTGAAAAACACAATCGACTGGATCAGCCGGGTCAAACGCCCAGACCGACCTTCGGCGGCAGCGTACAAAAACCGGGTGTTTGCGCTCGGCGCTGCGTCGCCCGGCGGTTTCGGCGGCTATCGTGGTCTGCTTGCCCTGCGCCACACGCTCGAAATCGGGCTCGGCGCTCACGTGCTTGCAGAACAGATCTCCGTGTCGCATGCGGCAAAGGCGTTCGACGGCGCCGGTGACTTTACCGATCCGGCCCTGTCGGAAAAACTGCAGGCGGTCCTCGACCGGCTGATCGAGATGGGCGAACATTATGCACGCCTGTCCTGACCGAGTGATGTGTCGGCCTTGCCAGATGCCGGAATCCGGCCCGCTCTTTATTTGACGGGCGCGAACGCCTACATGAAAACAAAGCGCCCGGCGCAACTACCTCAACAGGACCGCGCCGCTCCGGCCGGTTTTCTACAATAGGACAGCACGTGAACGAGCAATTGAGCGCGGGCCAGACATGGCACGCCACCACGATCGTATCGGTACGCAAGGACGGCAAGGTCGTCGTCGCCGGCGACGGCCAGGTGTCGCTCGGACAGACCGTGATCAAACATTCGGCCAAGAAGGTCCGGCCGCTGGCAAAGGGCCGTGTGATTTCCGGATTCGCCGGTGCGACCGCAGATGCCTTCACGCTGTTCGAGCGGCTTGAGGCAAAACTCGAGCAATATCCCGAACAATTGATGCGGGCGTCGGTCGAACTGGCAAAAGACTGGCGGACGGACCGCTATCTGCGCCGGCTCGAGGCGATGATGCTTGTCGCCGACAAGGATGTGAGCCTGATCCTCACCGGTACCGGCGACGTACTTGAGCCCGAAGACGGCATCATGGCGATCGGTTCGGGGGGGAATTACGCTCTCGCCGCGGCACGCGCCCTGGCCGATACGTCCATGGACGCGGAAGAAATCGCCCGCAAGGCCATGCGGATCGCGGCCGACATATGCGTCTACACGAACGACACCATCGTCGTCGAAAGCCTGACGACCTGAAAAAGGTACGGGCCGACACCAGCGGCGCAGCGTAACGCGCCGCCGTCGGCAGGGCTCGAACCGGGATCGACCGGCCGAAACCGGGCCGGCAATAGACCAGACACCGGAACCGGCCGAAAAAGCCGGTTCCGACATCGAATGAATTGGATGCACAGACATGACGAACTTTTCTCCGCGTGAGATCGTTTCCGAACTCGACCGGTACATTATCGGTCAGAACGACGCGAAACGGGCCGTTGCCATCGCGCTCCGTAACCGCTGGCGGCGCCAGCAACTGACCGGCGCCATGCGCGACGAAGTGCTGCCCAAGAATATCCTGATGATCGGGCCGACCGGGGTCGGCAAGACGGAGATCTCGCGTCGCCTGGCCAAACTGGCCAACGCCCCGTTCATCAAGGTGGAAGCGACCAAGTTCACCGAAGTCGGCTATGTCGGGCGCGACGTGGAACAGATCGTGCGCGATCTGGTGGAAACCGGCATCACGCTTGTGCGGGAAAGCAAACGCAAGGACGTGCAGGCCAAAGCCCATATCGCGGCGGAGGAACGGGTTCTGGATGCGCTGGTCGGACCGGCGTCGAGCCCGTCCACGCGCGATTCCTTCCGGCAGAAACTGCGCGACGGCAGCCTCGACGAGAAGGAAATCGAGATCGAGGTCTCCGCCTCACCGCAAATGCCGAGTTTCGACATTCCCGGCATGCCGGGCGCCAGCGTCGGTGTCATGAACATCAACGAAATGTTCGGCAAGGCCTTCGGCGGCGGCAAGAAAACCAAGCGGATTTCGGTGCGCGACAGCTACGACCTGTTGCTCAACGAGGAATCGGACAAGCTCCTCGACGACGATCAGGTCGTCCAGGAAGCCATCCGGTCCGTGGAGGACAACGGCATCGTCTTCCTCGATGAGATCGACAAGATCTGCGCCCGCGAGGGACGGGTCGGCGGCGACGTCAGCCGTGAGGGCGTGCAGCGCGATCTGCTGCCGCTGATCGAGGGAACGACCGTGTCGACCAAGCACGGACCCGTCAAGACGGACCACATCCTGTTCATCGCCTCCGGGGCGTTCCATGTGTCGAGCCCGTCGGACCTGTTGCCGGAATTGCAGGGGCGTCTGCCGATCCGCGTGGAATTGCGGCCGCTGACACGCGAGGACTTCCACCGGATCCTGACGGAAACCGAGGCCAGCCTGATCAAGCAGTCGGTGGCGCTGATGGAAACCGAAAGCGTCACACTCGAGTTCACCGACGACGCGATCGAAGAAATCGCAACACTCGCCGTGGACATCAATGCGACTGTCGAAAACATCGGCGCCCGCCGCCTGCAGACGGTGATCGAGCGGATTCTGGACGATATCTCTTTTACAGCGCCGGATCGAGGCGGCGAAACGGTGACGATCGACGCGGATTATGTTCGCGAGACCGTCAGCGATCTCGCAAAGAACGCCGATCTCAGCCGGTTCGTGCTCTGACGACGCTCTGCTGCCCGCAGGGCCGGTAGCGATCGCTTGGACAGCGCCGCGTCGCCCTTCGATCCGGCACGACGTCTTGTCACAGCCGCTGACGGCCCTGCGCGTTTCCTGAGAAATCAGGCTTTCCGGCCAGTTTTCGCAGTGATCGCACCCCGGATTTTTACCAGCTTTGAAGATATCACGGCGATCAGCACTTGCGCGGGGAGAGAGAGTCCCGATAAATCATTCGACGATTGCATAACCAGAGCTTGTAATGATCCAGGGGCTACCTTCCGATCGATGGACCCGTTCCGTCGCGGTGCTGACATGCATCGTATTTACGGTGTTGTTGCTGCCGGCCACACCGTTTTCGGCGGTCGCACCGGCCCGCGCGGAATCGATCACGCTCGTTCCGCCTGGCAATCGATCGGAAACGCAGCCGCCGGTCTCTCCCTACGCGGTCCAGCGCACTCGTAAGACCCGCGGCTCGTTCGAAGGCAAATATACGCGCATCTACGCGGCCCTGAAACGGGACAGACGGCTCCTCAAGCGGATCAAGAAGGTCGCCAAACGCTACGCCATCGACCCGGTTCACATGATCGGTGCGATCGTCGGCGAACATACCTACAACGTGGACTCGGTCGACCACATCCAGGCCTATTACATCAAGGCACTGGAATATGCCGGAACCGCCCTCACCTTCGAACACAAGGGCGAACACGTCGCTGATTTTGTCCAGCGGCCACAATTCGCCCCGTGCCTCAACCAACGCGGCTCATTTGCCCTGTGGACCTGCCGCGAACGGATCTGGACAAGTATTTTCCGCGGCAAGACCGTCGACGGCACGACGTTTCCGAACACCCGCTTCGGTCAGGCATTCTTTCAGCCGCTCTATGCCGGACAGACCTTCGGGCTCGGCCAGCTCAACCCGCTTACCGCACTCAAAGTCAGCGATACGGTCAACCGAAAGAGCGGCTTCAAGAAATTGTCCGCCCGCGACGCGCCGCGGGTCTACCAGCAGATCATGAATCCGGACACCACTCTGCATTACATGGCCGCCGTCATCCAACGGGACATCGATTCCTATCGCCGGATTGCCGGTTTCGACATCTCGGAAAACCCGGGCATTACGGCAACGCTGTACAATCTCGGAGACGCTCCGGCACGGGCGGCCAAACTGCGGGCCATCAACAAGAAGCGGCTGAAAGCCGGCCAATCCCTGCAACTCCCGCGCGAGAATTATTACGGCTGGCTCGTCAACGACAAACTGGTCGAACTGCGCGCTCTGCTCTAGTACCAGGAACACGCCAAGCGAGGTCAGCCCGGAAGCGCCTCTTGCCGTGTCCGGATGCGAATGGCACGATACGAGCATGGCAACGCTCAGAAAAAGCTTCCAGGAAGGTCACCACCGAAAGTTCCTGGTGGTCATCGACGACACACCGGAATGCGATCGGGCCGTCGTTTACGCTGCGCACCGGGTCAGCCGCTCCGGCGGTGCTCTGGTGATGTTGTACGTCATTGCCCCCGGCGACTTTCAACACTGGATCGGCGTCGAAAACATCATGCGCGCGGAGGCCAACGAAGTGGCGGAGGAAGCGTTACGCAAACACAGCGAACGCGCGCTCCAGGCCTGCGGCATCACGGCCGAGACAATCGTTCGGGAAGGCAGCCGCGCGGAGGTGATCTTCGACCTGATCGAAGACGACGAGGACATTGCGATCCTGGTGCTGGCATCGGGTACGGACAAGGAAGGGCCGGGGCCGCTGGTTTCCTCGATTGCCGGCGGATCGGGGCAGTTTCCCATACCCGTGACGATCGTTCCTGGCACATTGTCGGACGAGGATATCGCGGCACTTGCCTAGGTCCTAGTCACGGACTCAAGTCCACGCGGGTTGGTCGCAAAGGTCTTGCCAATCTAGCGGAAAACCCTTATATTTTACTTAGAATTATTCTAAACTGGAACCTTGTGCGCCGTCCGATTGAACCAGGCGGCGCCCGGTACCGTTACGCGAGGACGAGCATGTTCATTCAGACTGAAGCAACGCCGAACCCCGCTACGCTGAAATTCCTGCCCGGCAAGGTGGTCCTGGAAATGGGAACCGTCGACTACCGGGCTCGCGAGGAAGCGGCGAACTCGCCGCTCGCGACCAAACTGTTTGCGATAGACGGCGTCGAAGGCGTGTTTTTCGGCTACGATTTCATCACGGTGACAAAGGACGATACGGACTGGCAGCATCTCAAGCCGGCGATCCTGGGCGCCGTCATGGAACATTTCATGTCCGGTGCGCCCGTTATCAACGATGGCGCAGCCGAATCCGCAGGCGATGACGATGAAGAAGAGGAGTTCTTTGCCGAATCCGACGCTGAAACCGTCGGCATGATCAAAGAACTGCTCGACACCCGCGTGCGCCCGGCCGTGGCCCAGGACGGCGGCGATATCACGTTCAAGGGGTTCGAGAACGGCATCGTCTACCTGCACATGCGGGGCGCTTGTGCCGGCTGTCCGTCGTCGACAGCCACGTTGCAGCACGGCATCCAGAACCTCCTGCGGCATTTCCTGCCGGACGTTCAGGAAGTCCGGCCAGTCGTCTGATCCGACTGCCAGACCCGCGGATCGTCGCCGATCGATCGGGTGTCGCCGGCCCCGATGTAAACAGCCTGTCGCCATGACGGCGCGAGCCCTGTATACGGCAGGACATGATTGTCTTGGCCATCGACACCGCTTCGTCCCTGTGTGCCGCGTCGATCCGCGTCGATGGGCGCTATGGCGCGCCGGTCCGGTTCTCGGAACGCCGGAGCATCGGCCGGGGTCACGCGGAAATCCTTTTTGACGTCATCCACACCGTATTTGATCGCGCCGGCCTGACGCCGGCGGATGTCGATCGGATCGTCGTCAATGTCGGACCGGGAAGCTTTACCGGGCTGCGGACCGGCGTGGCCGCCGCTCGTGGACTGGCGCTGGCGCTTGCCTGCCCGTGCACCGGCGTCACCGTCCTGGAGGCGCTTGCGCGGACGGCGGCGAGCGAGCGTTTTGAGTCGGCCGCAATTGTCGTCGACGCCGGTCGCGGCGACGTCGTCCTGCAGATTTTCGATGTATCAGCCGGGCAACCGGGTACGCCGCCCCAAACGCTTGCCGCCGCCGACGTTTCTGCCGCGCTCGCCGGATTTCAGGGCGTCGCGCTCGGATCGGGCCTCGCTCTGCTGCCGACAGGCGAACGCGAAACCAGCGGTGTCCGGTTTCTCGATCTGGCCTGGCCCGACATCGAGGTGTTCGCCGATATCGGGGCCGAAGAGGAGCCGGCGGCCCCGCCGCGCCCCTACTACAGCAGGGCCGCGGATGCCAAACCCCAGCGTTCGGCCAAGCTGGTGACGCCGTGATGTATTGGTGGCCTGTCACACCCGTGGCCGTGGAGGCGGCGATGGATCCGGATCCCGGCCAGCTTGCCGACATCCACGCCGAAGGCTTTCCGCATGCCTGGAACGCCGCCGACATCGCTAAACTGCTCAACGACAAAACCGTCTATGCGGCGATCGCGCGCCGCGACAGCACGTTCGGGTCGCGCAATCCGGTCGGCTTCGTGCTTGCGCGCCTGGCGGCAGACGAGGCGGAAATCCTCTCCATCGCCGTCAGCGCACGGTATCGCCGCGTCGGCGTCGGCCGAAAACTGATGGAAGACGTGCTGCGCCATTTGTTCCGGGAGCGCATCTACCGATTGTTTCTGGAGGTCGATTCGGAAAATCAGGCCGCCGTCGCCCTGTACCGGAAACTCGGCTTCAAGTCGGTCGGTGAACGGGCCGGCTATTATCGGGAAGGCCGGGAAAAACCGGCGACTGCGCTTGTCATGCGATATGATCTTCGCTAGTACCTCGAACCGACAAACACCCTGTTCGGTGCGCCGGTTCCTTTGGGTCCCGGCACAGAGTGAGCCTGCGGGAAATCGTTCGGTTTCAACGGCTTGCGATGCCGTCCAGAGACCAACGGCGTCTCGCTCAAAGGGTTGGCCACACAATGACCGCCTCAGGCCGAACGATCCGGGGCCGGCGGCAGCGCAACGGCGCTCAGGGCCGATCGCAATCAGGAATACGGCGCCGGAGACCCAAATGACCGAAACCGATCTCTCCCTTGAAGCGCTTTGCGTTGAAAAGGGTATGCGGATGACCGAACAGCGGCGCGTCATCGCCAGGGTTCTGGAATCAGCGGCCGATCACCCGGATGTCGAGGAATTGTATCGCCGCGCCTCGGAAATCGACAGCGGCATCTCGATCTCGACCGTCTACCGGACCGTCAAACTGTTCGAAGATGCCGGCATCATCGAACGCCATGATTTCCGAGACGGGCGGTCACGATACGAAACCGTCACGGACGAACACCACGACCACCTGATCGACCTCAGATCCGGCCGCGTCATCGAATTCCGCAGCGAGGCCATCGAAAAACTGCAACAGGAAGTGGCCCGGCAACTGGGATACAAGCTGGTCGACCATCGGCTTGAACTCTATGCGGTGCCAATCGACGCCGACGGGACGGACAGCACGTGATACCGGCCCTGCGTGCGTCGATCGCCATCCTGATCCTGGCCGCCGCAACTCTTGTATGCATTCCGGTTCAATGGTTGGCACTTCGCCTCGGATGGCGCCTTCGCGAAACGCTTCCGCAGGCCTGGCACCGCCTCGTCCTCGGGCTTGGCGGGATCAAGGTGACGGTTCACGGACGCGAAACGACCGACCGGCCGCTAATGATTGCGGCCAACCATATCTCCTGGATCGACATTCCGGTGATCGCCTCTCTGACGCCGGTCCGTTTCGCCGTCGACATGCAGAGCATCCGGCATCCGATCCTTCGGCTTTTCGCGCACCTGCAGCCCTGCCTGTTTCTCGAGGTCGACGGCCCGACGATGGCGGAATCCGTCGGGACAACCGAGACGCCGCTGGTGGTCTTTGCGGAAGGGACAACGGGCGCCGGCAATTCCGTGTTGCCGTTTCGCCCGGATCTGATCGGAAGCGGCGGCGCCGCGACGGCCGTGCCCGACCGCCCGCTTTGGGTGCAGCCGCTGTCGATTGCCTATACCAACGTCCAGGGCCTGCCGATGGGGCGTCAGTTCAGACCGGTCGCGGCCTGGACCGGTCATACCCGATTGCTGCCGCATGTCTGGACCGTATTTAGAGAATACTCGATCGATGCCGTGGTCAGTTGGGGCGCGCCGTTCCAGGGGGATTCGGATTCGCATTCCGTGGCCGGAAAGACAGAAGAATCGGTTCGCATAATGACGGCAAATGTGCTAACGGGCCGCGATCCGACCTGACGTCCGGTTGCGCGGTTCGGCAATTCCGGACGCGACGGCAAGGCCCGGATCCGGAACGGCCGAATGCAAAAGTGCATGACCATGACAAAGCGCGTGTTCGTCAAAACCTACGGCTGCCAGATGAACGTCTACGACTCCGGCCGGATCGTCGACGCGCTGGGCGAGTCCGGGTATGTGTCCGCGCCCGATCCGGAATCCGCCGACCTCATTGTCCTGAATACCTGCCATATCCGCGAAAAGGCGGCGGAAAAGGTCTATTCCGAAATCGGTCGCCTGAAGCACCTGAAAGCGCGCCGTACGGATCGTCCGGTCATGATCGGCGTCGCCGGCTGCGTCGCGCAAGCCGAAGGCGAGGAGATCCTGCGCCGTGCCCCGGCCGTCGATTTTGTCGTCGGACCGCAGAATTATCACCGGCTGCCCTCAATCGTCTCCGAAACCGGAAACGGCCGGAGACCGGTCGATACCGACTTTCCGGCCGAGGACAAGTTCGACCACCTGCCGCGCGCCGGCGTCAGGCGCATCCGCAGCCAGGGCGCAACAGCCTTCCTGACCGTTCAGGAGGGCTGCGACAAGTTCTGCACGTTCTGCGTCGTGCCCTATACGAGGGGCGCAGAGTTCTCGCGGCCGGTTGCCGCCGTGCTTGCCGAGGCCCGCGACCTGGTCGACGCCGGCGTGCGCGAAATCACGCTGCTCGGTCAGAACGTCAACGCCTATCACGGTGAAGGGCCGGACGGGCGGGACTGGAGCCTCGGCCGGCTGCTGGAAGCCTTGTGCCGGATCGATAACCTCGCCCGCGTCCGGTACACGACCAGCCATCCGCGCGACATGGACGACAGCCTGATCGCTGCCCATCGCGACCTGGACAAGGTCATGCCCTATCTGCATCTGCCGGTGCAATCGGGCTCCGACCGAGTTCTGGAGCGCATGAACCGCCGGCACACTCGGGACTTCTATCTCGATATCGTCGACCGGATCCGGACCGCGCGCACCGACCTTGCCCTTTCGTCCGATTTTATTGTCGGATTTCCCGGCGAGACGGACGCGGATTTCGAGGCGACCCTGGATCTCGTGGAACGCGTCGGATATGCGCAGGCCTATTCGTTCAAGTACAGTCCGCGCCCTGGAACACCGGCCGCGGAGGATGCCGACCAGGTTCCCGAAGCCGTCAAATCGGAACGCCTGCAACGCCTGCAGGATCTGCTGAACCGCCAGCAGACCGCGTTCAACGGCGGTTTTGCCGGCCGCACCATGCCCGTATTGTTCGAGCGGACCGGGCGCAATCCCGGCCAGCTCGTTGGCCGGTCGCCCTGGTTGCAAGCCGTGCAGGCGGACGCACCCGAGACCCTGATCGGCGCGCTTGCCGAGGTTGTCGTGGAAAGGGTCGGCGGCAATTCGCTGTTCGCCCATCTTGCCGAACCGCTGACTGTCGTTCCGAGCGTTGCGGAGGCGACCGCTTGAGCGTGCGCTCCAACCGGCCGCAACAGGACGGGCGCGACCGCGCGACCGCTGCGGCCCAGTTCGATCTCGTTTTTGCGGACAACCGGCTGGCCAGCATGCTGTTCGGCGAATTCGACCAGAACCTCGCCCTGTTGGAGCAGCGGCTCGGCGTCGACATCGTCTCGCGCGGCAATGAAGTCACCATCAAGGGCGGAAACGAAGCCTCCAGCCAGGCCCGGCAGGCGCTCGAAATGCTCTATGACCGGCTGCAGATGGGCCATGAAATCCAACCGGGCGATGTTGACGGCGCGATCCGCATGACCGAGGCCTCGGATACCCAACTGACCTTGCCGACAATCGAGCCGACGTCGCGCCTCGCCGTTGCCCAGATTTCGACCCGCAAGCGCACCGTTCTGGCGCGCACAAAAATGCAGGATGTCTATATCCGGGCCATGGATCGCGGCGACCTTGTCTTCGGCACCGGGCCGGCGGGAACCGGCAAGACATTTCTGGCCGTCGCCTATGCCGCTTCGTTGCTGGAACGCGAAGTCGTCGACCGGGTCATCCTGTCCCGTCCGGCTGTCGAGGCCGGCGAACGGCTCGGGTTCCTGCCCGGCGACATGCGCGACAAGGTCGACCCCTATCTGCGTCCGCTCTATGACGCGCTCTATGAAATGATGCCGGGCGAGAAGGTCGAACGCGGTTTGCAGTCCCAGGCGATCGAAGTGGCGCCGCTCGCCTTCATGCGCGGACGCACGCTGTCCAATGCGGTCGTGCTGCTGGACGAGGCACAGAATTGCTCGTCGATGCAGATGAAAATGTTCCTGACGCGGCTTGGCGAAAACTCCAAGATGATCGTCAACGGCGATCCAAGCCAGATCGACCTGCCGCCGGGCCAGCAATCCGGATTGCGCGAAGCCTTGCGCATTCTACAGGGCGTGCCCGGGATCGAGCATATCCGGTTTTCGGACGCCGACGTCGTGCGCCACGAACTGGTCGCCCGGATCGTCAAGGCCTACGACGAGCAGGGGCGCAAACGGGCGGACGCGCTGGGCCACGGTCCCGAAACGGAGCCGCAGGACGCATCGTCCGATGGCGCAAACGAACGCCCCGACGGTTCTGCATGAACGCCGCGCCTGTTCCGCATCTCGATATCCGTGTCGACGACGATGCCTGGCTTGGGATCGACGGCGTAGCCGAGCTCGCCGAAAGGGCGGCAGCGGCGGCCAGCGCCGTTGCCGGCCAGCGGCTGACCGACGGCGCCGAACTGGGGCTCATTCTGTCGAGTGATGCCCAGATCCGCATCCTCAATCGCGATCACCGGAACCGCGATTCGGCAACGAATGTGCTGTCCTTTCCGATCTGCGATCCGCAAGCACCCCTCAAGGGGCCGTTGCTCGGAGACGTCGTGCTGGCCCTGGAAACGGTTCAAACCGAAGCAAAAACCGCCAAAAAGCCGCTGTCGGAGCACATCAGCCATCTGATTGTTCACGGAATCCTTCACCTTTTGGGGTATGATCACCAGATTGACGGCGAAGCCGAAGCAATGGAGGATCTGGAACGCGCAGCCATGAAGCGTCTTGGATACGATGATCCGTACCGCGACGCTGCCGCGTAACGCCTCTTGCACGACCCTTGTTGTGACCATGGACGAACCCACCACACCCGCAAGACCCGTTCCTGAAAAGGACGAACCCGAAGACGAACCGCGAAGTCGCCCCGAACCGCAAGCCGCGGTAACGGCGACGGCTCCGAACGGAACACCGGCCGGCCCGCGCCTGGTCGACCGGATCCGGTCGATGGTCGGCCTGAAGAGCAACGGCTCTTTGCGCGACAATCTGGAATCCGCCCTCAGCGACGAGGACGACCAGGAAACCGCGTTTTCGCCGGAAGAACGGCTGATGCTGCGCAACATCCTGCGGCTGCGAGAAATCCGGTCGGACGATGTGAGTGTCCCACGTGCCGATATCGACGCCGTCGACGAAACCGTGACGCTCGGCGAACTGGTGCGCAAATTCCGCGAATCCGGGCATTCCCGCATGCCCGTCTACACCGAAACGCTGGACGACCCCCGCGGCATCGTGCACATCAAGGACGTGATGGCCTACATCACCGATCCGGTCACCGGGCAGGAAGCAGACGACGCGCAAGAGGCAGCGCCGTCGCTTTCGCTGCGCGAAGTCGATTATTCGGTCCGGTTGATGGACACCAAGCTGATCCGCTCGGTCCTGTTCGTGCCGCCCTCCATGCCGGTTACCGATCTGATGGCCAAGATGCAGGCGACCCGCATGCAGATGGCGCTGGTGATCGACGAATTCGGCGGCACTGACGGCCTGGTGTCGCTGGAAGATATCGTGGAAACCGTGGTCGGCGACATACTCGACGAACACGACGAGGACGATGCGCCGATGATCGTCCGGGTCGCCGACGGTGTCTGGACGGCGGATGCGCGCATCGATCTGGACGATGCCGCCGCGGCATTCGGATCCGACTTCGTGGTGCCGGATTCGATTGAAGAGGTGGAAACGCTTGGCGGTCTGTTGTTCAGCCTGATCGGTCGCGTGCCGGTTCGCGGCGAACTGATCTCCTCGCCGGAATTGTCGGAATACGAAATGGAAGTGCTGGACGCCGATCCGCGGCGCATCAAACGCCTGCGCATCTTTCACAAGCGCGACGTCGCTTCCCGGCGGGCGCACCGGCGTGACCGTCCGGAAACCGAGTTGCCGCAAAGTGACGAAACATAAAATCCGGCGCCCCGCTGGAGGCGCCGACTTTCAGCCGAAAGCTTAGCGGCGCGCGGCTCTGCTTCTTCAGATCGCAATGTGCTTCTTTTGCGCGAGAGTGTTGATCTGAACAACCTGCGACAGGCAGACGGGCACTTTTGCCTGCCCGATGTTCCTTGCGTTTAACTGCAAGTGGACTCAATGTGCCCGGAACTTTCCGGGCTCGGGCAATGTGATTCGTGGCTATCTCCCTGGTTTCATCCGCAACCAACGCCATTCTGTTGTCGTGGGGCTGGCGCAGGGCTGTCATCGCCCTTTCGGCCGGCGGATTGTCGGCGCTTGCCATGCCGCCCTTTTCGATCGGTCCGGTTCTGTGGATCACGATCCCCGTTCTCGTGCTGCTGCTCGACGGCGTGCTCGCAGACAAGCGCCTCGGAACCATCGGATCGGCGGCTCTCGTCGGTTGGCTCTTCGGTTTCGGCTATTTCCTTGCCGGGCTTTGGTGGATCGGATCGGCCTTTCTTGTGGAAGCCGAGAACTTTGCCTGGATGATGCCGTTCGCGGTCGCCGCCATGCCGGCCGGTCTTGCGCTGTTCTGGGCCGGCGCCGCGGCGCTTGCGCGCCTGTTGTGGTCGGAGGGGCCCGGTCGTCTGTTTGCTCTGGCCGCGAGCTTTGCGCTGTTTGAATATCTGCGCGGAACGATCCTGACCGGCTTTCCGTGGAATGCGCCGGGCTATGCTCTGGCGCTGCACGACGTGCCCTTGCAGACCGCCTCGCTGACCGGCCTTTACGGCATGACCCTCTTCGCCTTCATCGTGTTCGGCGCACCGGTGCTGTTGCTCGGATCGGCCCGAGACCGGGCGCTGCGGATTGGCATGGCAACGGTGATCGGGTGCGCCACGCTCGGCCTCGTCGTCTTCGGGATCGCCCGGCTGGCGGGCGCCGGCTCCGAAACGCTTCAAGAAGTGCGGGTGCGCATCGTGCAGCCCAATATTGCACAGGTCGAGAAATGGAAACCGCAGAACCGGGCGCCGATCTTCCAAGGCCTGCTCGACCTCAGTGCCGGGTTCGACGACAACAGGCCCGCGGGCGACACAAGCGGCGATCTGGACGACATCACCCATCTGATCTGGCCGGAAACCGCCCTGCCGTTCCTTCTGGCCGCCGGCCAGACCGAACTGGGCGCCATTGCAAGCCTGTTGCCGGACGGCACGCATCTTGTGACCGGTGCAATGCGGGTCGAGCGGCTCCCCAATTATCCGCGGGGCGGCAAGGTCTACAACTCGATCTATGTCTTCGACGCCGACGGCACGATCGACGAGGCGTATGACAAGACCCATCTCGTGCCGTTCGGAGAATACCTGCCGTTTCAATCGCTTTTCGACCGGCTCGGCCTGGCGCCGGTCGCCGCCAAGATCGGCGGATTTGCCGCCGGGCGGACCCGGGCCAACCTGTCCATCGGATCGGCGCCTCCCGCCATGCCGCTGATCTGTTACGAAGCGATTTTTCCCGGCCTGGACGGCTTCGAACCCGATCGGCCCGGATGGCTTTTGAACGTTACAAACGACGCCTGGTTCGGCACCACGCCGGGCCCCTACCAGCATTTTCAACAGGCGCGCATGCGAACGGTGGAACAGGGCCTGCCCATGGTACGCGCGGCCAATACCGGTTTGTCGGCGATCATCGATCCCTATGGCCGGGTGCAGGAGCGCCTCGGCCTCAATCAACGTGGAATTGTTACCGGAGACCTTCCGGCCTCGCTTCCCCCGACAATTTTTGCCCGATATGGGCAGGCGCCCTTCGCCGCTCTTGTTGCCATTTGTCTGGTTTTGGCTTTATTGTTCAAGGGACGTCGATTTTCACCGCATGGATGATTTGGCCTGAAAATTTTTCAATTTTAAGCTGAATCATCTCATGCGCACACGAAAATCAAATATTGTTCGGAACGGACGGAAGCGGCGCCGGCCCCGTTGCGAAAGAACGAAAAACACACCTTCTTTCCTCCCCGGGAAGCAATAGCGCGCACATTCATGGCAAGCAAAAAATCCCCGAATCCGATCGATGTCCATGTGGGCTCAAGGGTGCGGTTGCGTCGTATGATGCTGGGTATGAGCCAGGAAAAGCTGGGAGAACATCTCGGCATTACCTTTCAGCAGATCCAGAAATACGAAAAAGGCACGAACCGGATCGGCGCCAGCCGATTGCAGCACATCGCGACTGTTCTCAAAGTGCCGGTTTCGTTTTTCTTTGAGGACGCGCCCGGAACGCCGGACGAAACAGTCGGCTTCGAAGAGACGAAACCGACATCCTATGTGGTTGATTTTCTCTCCAGTTCCGAGGGGTTGTCGCTCAACAAGGCGTTCGTGCGCATCCGGGAACCGAAAGTGCGCAAACGCATCGTCGATCTCGTGCGCACCCTGGCCGGCGAAGACGACTGATCTGCTCTTTCAATTGTCGTGCGTCGACGGCACGCCTTGCTTGACGCGGGCCGTTATCGCTGCAATAGAACGGCGCCGCGTTCCGTAGGCTGCCGGCGTCGCTGCGGCGATGACCGGGCCGGTTTCGCGTCCGGGTAAACGGACGTGTTTCGATCCGGGACCGGCACGATCAATTCCCATGGCGGTTGTTTTCAGCGCCGTTTGACCTCGATCCCGTAAAAAGATCTCCGAAACCCTTTCAGAAGGATGCAATCGACGATGTCCCGGACCTACCTCTTTACCAGCGAATCGGTTTCGGAAGGCCATCCCGACAAGGTATGCGACCGCGTGTCTGACACGATCGTCGACGCCTTCATCGACGGCGATCCCTACTCCCGCGTGGCCTGCGAAACCCTGGCCACCACGAACCGGGTGGTGATTGCCGGCGAAGTGCGCGGACCGGATATCGCCAAGGAAAAAATCGAGGAACTGGCCCGCGACGCGATCAAGGACATCGGCTACGAGCAGGACGGCTTCCACTGGCAGACAGCCGACGTCGAAGTGCTGTTGCATTCGCAATCCAGCGACATTGCCCAGGGCGTCGACGCGGCGGGCAACAAGGATGAAGGCGCGGGCGATCAGGGCATCATGTTCGGTTATGCCTGCCGCGAGACCCCGCTTCTGATGCCAGCTCCGATC
Organism: Pseudomonadota bacterium; assembly: GCA_038745065.1. GTDB lineage: Bacteria > Pseudomonadota > Alphaproteobacteria > Rhizobiales > JANQQB01 > JANQQB01. The sequence continues at coordinate 100,904 of JBCDLT010000002.1, forward strand.
TATTATTCGCACAAGATCCTGGAATTGATGGCGGCCGCGCGCAAATCCGGTGAAGCCGGCAAGCTCGGTCCGGATTCCAAGAGCCAGGTGACCGTGCGCTACGAAAACGGTGAACCGGTCGCCGTCACGTCGATCGTCGTGTCCACCCAGCACGTCGACGAAGCCCTGTCTTCGGAAGATGTCCAGGGAATCGTCGAGCCCTATGTGCGCCAGGCACTCCCGGCCGAATGGATCTCCGCGGAGACCGAATGGCACGTCAACCCGACCGGAAAGTTCGTTATCGGCGGCCCCGACGGCGATTGCGGGCTGACCGGCCGCAAGATCATCGTCGACACCTATGGCGGCGCGGCGCCGCATGGCGGTGGCGCGTTTTCCGGCAAGGATCCGACGAAGGTCGATCGCTCTGCGGCCTATGCGGCCCGTTATTTGGCAAAGAACGTGGTGGAAGCCGAACTGGCCTCCAAGTGCACGATCCAGCTGTCCTATGCGATCGGCGTGTCGAAGCCGCTCTCGGTGTATGTGAATTGCGGCGGCACCGCCGTCGTCGACGAAAACAAGCTGGAAACCGTGCTGCAGGATCTCGTCGACCTGTCGCCGCGCGGGATCCGCACCCATCTGGAACTGAACAAGCCGATCTATGCCCGCACCGCAGCCTATGGCCATTTCGGTCGTGAAGCGACGAGCGACGGCGGGTTCTCCTGGGAACGGACCGACCTCGTCGACGCCTTGAAATCCGCGTTCTGACCGGAACGCCCAACACCGGACAGGGTGATGCTGCCGTTCGATGCCCGCGCGCATTTTGGCCGAAAGAAAGGCCACGGTACGCGCGCCGGCCAGGTGTCGCGCCTCAACCGGATGCTTCCGGCTTTCGCGCTTGACCTGACAGCACCATCACCCCGGTCGCTTACCGCTCTGTTTCGGGAGCCGGTCGAGGCCGTTCGCCTCGAAATCGGCTTCGGCTCGGGCGAACACCTGCTGCACCAGGTGCGCAGCAATCCGCGGATCGGGTTTATCGGGTGCGAAGCGTTCGAAGGCGGCGTCGCCAAACTGCTTGGCGCCGCCGAAGAAGACCCGCCGGGCAACCTGCGTCTGCATTTCGGCGATGCGCTCGAGGTGCTTGACTGGTTGCCGGCGGGCGAATTGTCCCGGATCGATCTGCTCTATCCGGACCCCTGGCCAAAACGCCGGCACTGGAAACGGCGGTTCGTCAACGCGGAACGGACGCAACACCTGGCCGTGCTGCTCAGGCCCGGCGGACACTTCCGGTTCGCCAGCGACATCTCCTCGAATATCACCTGGACCCTGATGCAGGTCGGGCACAACGCCGCCTTTCGCTGGATCGCGCAAAGCGCCGGCGACTGGCAGACACCGTGGGCGGACTGGCACCGGACACGCTACGAAAAAAAGGCGATACGCGAAGGCCGCCGACCAGCCTATCTGACCTTCGAACGGCTGTGAACTCGCAGCGATTCCGCTTGCATTTCGAAGCGCCCGTGATATACGGGCGGCATATCAGCTCACAACGGTAATCGATCGTTGAGAGTGGGACCTCGGTCCCGCTCCTTTTTGTCATGGGGCTTCAGGCATCGGTGCCGAAGCCCGCTTTTGCCCGTAGGGCGCCCGGCCTCGGCCGAAACGACGGATTGCGGATTGATCGCGGAAACGGATCTTCACGAAGAACGCCTGGCGCGCGAGGACGGACCGGCCGGCCGCGTGGCCGAGCTTGCCGAACCGGTTGCGACCGATCTCGGATACCGTATCGTGCGCGTTCGCATCAGCGGGCAGAACGGCAAGACCGTACAGATCATGGCCGAACGTCCGGACGGGACGATGAGCGTCCAGGATTGCGAGACGCTCAGCAAGACCCTGTCTCCGGTGCTCGACCTGGAAGATCCGATCGAAGGCGCCTATCACCTGGAAATCTCGTCGCCCGGAATCGACCGGCCGCTCGTGCGTCGAAGCGATTTCCAGCGCTGGATCGGCTCCCTGGCGAAGATCGAAACCCGCGTCACACTCGAAGGCCGGCGACGTTTTCGCGGCATCATCGACGGGATCGATGGAGATTATGTCGAAATCGGCCTGACCGAAGCGCTGCCGGACGGATCGATCAGTGTGCAATTGGCGTTCGACGCGATCGGCGAGGCCAAGCTGATCATGACGGACGACCTGATCAAGGCGGCGCTCAGGGCAGACAAGCAGGCCGCCAAGGATCGCTCGGCGACCGCTGAAGAAACCAATACGGAGTCCGGAACGGCATAACCGAATTGCCGATCGGGACCAGAGGAGACAGAACAGCCATGGAGATCCAGAATGGCCGTTAGCGCAAACAGGCTCGAGCTTCTGCAGATCGCGGATGCCGTCGCCCGAGAGAAGTCGATCGATCGCGATATCGTCATCGGCGCCATGGAAGACGCGATCCAAAAGGCGGCGCGCTCCCGATACGGCAGCGAGACGGATATCCGGGTGGAGATCAATTCGAAATCCGGTGAGATCAAGCTGCAGCGTCTGATGCATGTGGTAGAAGAGGTCGAAGATCCAGCAACGCAGATCACGCTCGAAGAAGCCCGCGGCAAGAACGAAAACGCCAATATCGGCGACAGCCTGGCCGATGCATTGCCGCCGCTCGATTTCGGTCGTATCGCGGCGCAATCCGCCAAGCAGGTGATTGTCCAGAAGGTGCGCGAAGCCGAGCGCGACCGCCAGTTCGACGAGTTCAAGGACAGGATCGGCGAAGTCGTCAACGGCGTCGTCAAGCGGACGGAATACGGCAACGTGATCGTCGACCTCGGCCGCGGCGAGGCAATCGTGCGCCGCGACGAAACGATTCCGCGCGAAATGTTCCAGAACGGCGACCGGATCCGGGCGCTGATCTATGACGTGCGTCGCGAACAGCGCGGTCCGCAGATCTTCCTGTCGCGTACGCATCCGCAATTCATGGCCCGGCTGTTCACCCAGGAAGTTCCGGAAATCTACGACGGCATCATCGAGATCAAGTCCGTCGCGCGGGACCCGGGATCGCGCGCCAAGATCGCCGTCATTTCGAACGATTCCTCGATCGATCCGGTCGGCGCCTGCGTGGGCATGCGCGGCTCGCGCGTGCAGGCCGTCGTGAACGAATTGCAGGGCGAGAAAATCGATATCATTCCGTGGTCGATGGACCCGGCCACCTTCATCGTCAACGCGCTGCAGCCGGCCGAGGTCGCCAAGGTGGTGCTTGACGAAGAATCCGAACGCATCGAGGTCGTCGTGCCGGGCGAGCAATTGTCGCTGGCGATCGGACGGCGCGGTCAGAACGTGCGGTTGGCGTCGCAGCTCACCGGCTGGGACATCGACATCCTGACCGAAGAAGAGGAATCGGAGCGCCGCCAGAAGGAATTCACCGAGCGCAGCGACCTGTTCATGGAAGCGCTGAACGTGGACGAGGTCGTCGCCCAATTGCTGGCCTCGGAAGGCTTCACGTCGATCGAGGAAGTGGCCTATGTGGATCCGGAAGAGATCGCGGTCATCGAAGGATTCGACGAGGAGACCGCCGCCGAAATCCAGGCCCGGGCCCGCGAATACCTGGAGGCCCAGGAGGCGGCGTTCGACGAGGAACGGCGCGCGCTCGGCGTCGAGGATGAGGTGCGCACGATCGAGGGCATGACCAATGCCATGATGGTCGCGGTCGGCCGCGACGGCATCAAGACGATCGAGGACTTTGCCGGCTGCGCGGTCGACGACCTGATCGGCTGGACCGAAAAGAAGGACGGCGAATTGCAGCGCATGCCGGGCCTGTTTTCCGACTTCGATGTCTCCAAGGCGGAAGCCGAGGCGATGATCATCGCCGCCCGCCTGGCAGCCGGATGGATTACCGAGGAAGACCTCGAATCGCCGGAAGAAGAAGATCCGGAGGCGGAAGCCGCGGAAGAAGATCAACCCATGGACGGGGTTGCGGGCTCATGAGCCGGTAAACCCCATGTACGGATCGAACGAAACAGCGAATGACACCCCGCGCCCTGACAGCCGAGCGACGATGCATCGTGACGCGCCGGTCCCGCCCGAAGGCGGACCTGCTCCGGTTCGTGCAGGGGCCGGGGGCCGAACTGGTGTTCGATCAGAAGAAGAATCTGCCTGGACGCGGAGTCTGGGTCTCGATTGACCGGTCCCTGGTGGACGCGGCGATCAAAAAAGGCTTGTTTTCGCGCGCGTTCAAGAGTGAGATCAGGATCGCGGCGGATTTCGTGACGTCGATGGAAGCCGGGATGCGTGCCTCGGCTCTGGGCAATCTCGGACTGGCACGCAAGGCCGGACAAGTGATCCTCGGATTCGCAAGCGTCGAAGCGGCGCTGGCAAAGGGCGAAGTCGAGGTACTGGTGCATGCAAGCGACGGGGCGGATGACGGGCGCCGGAAACTGACCGCAGCACTACGCCGTGCGGGCGACCAGGCGGCCACGCCGCGTACCGTGACGATGTTTACCGCGAGTGAATTGAGTTTGGCACTCGGCCGGCCAAATGTGATACATGCTGCCGTCAGAGCGGGCCACGGGGCTGCGTCGTTTCTCGACAAGACCCTCCTCGTCGCGAGATTTTGCGCCGACGGTGTGGATGATCGACTTGGATCCGATGCGGTACCGGATATTCCGGACCCGCCGGATTTGCGCGTTTGACTTCGAGGATGTGCCGATTTCGCCTGCACCGGCGAGCCCGGCATGATACGGACCTGAGATCCGAAAACGGCGGTGCCGGCATACAGACGCTAGGAATGTGGACGAGATGAGTGAAACGAAAAACACCGGCGACAAGACAATCAGCGTTGATCGCAAGAAGACGCTGAGCCTGTCCTCGCGCAAGGTCGAGCAGGGCACCGTCCGGCAGAGCTTTTCGCATGGCCGCTCCAAAGCCGTGGTCGTGGAAAAGAAGAAGCGGCGCATGCTTGGACCGGGTCAGACCGATGCAAAACCCGACGGCGCCGCCGAGCCGGAAAAGCCTACGGTTACGATCGCCAAGAAGAAGGCACCGGCGCGTCGCGGCAACCTGCATCCGACCGACGCGACACCCAGCCCCGCGCCGCAGCAACGCACGCTGACCGATGGCGAACGGGATGCGCGGGCACATGCGCTTGCCGAAGCCAAGGTTCGCGAAGAAGCCGACCGCCAACGGGCCGAAGCCGAAGCTCTGCGCCGTGCGGAAGAAGAAGAACGCCTGCGCATCGAACGCGAGGCGGAGGAACGCCGCGCCGCCGAGGAAGCCGCACGCCAGGCCGAAGCGGCGGCGGCCGCGCCGAGCGAGCCGGAATCGGCCAGCAGCGAACCGGTTGTGCCGCTCGCGATCGACGAACCGCCGCAACCGCCAGCCGACAAGGACCGCAAACCGGCAGCGCGACGCGACGAACCGGCAGCCAAAGCCGCAATCAAACCGGCGCGGCGTCCGCGCGCGGTCGAGGAGAAGCCGGCCCGGCGCGGTGGCGACGAACGCCGCCGGACCAAGCTGACGATTACGTCGGCGACCGAAGGCGATACGGAGCGCAGCCGCAGCCTGGCCTCGATCCGGCGCCGGCGCGAAAAGGAAAAACGCGCCCAGATGCAGGTGTCGCGCGAAAAGATTGCGCGCGAAGTCACGGTCCCGGAAACCATTACGATCCAGGAACTGGCCAACCGGATGGCGGAACGCGCCGTGGATGTCATCAAGCTTCTTATGAAGCAGGGACAGATGCTGCAGATCAACGATGTGATCGACGCCGATACCGCGCAGCTGATCGCCGAGGAATTGGGCCACACGGTCAAGCGGGTCGCCGAATCCGACGTCGAAGTCGGCGTGTTCAGCGAGGCCGCGGACGACGACGATGCGACCGATTCCCGGCCGCCCGTCGTCACCATTATGGGCCATGTCGATCACGGCAAGACGTCGTTGCTCGACGCCTATCGCAAGTCCAATGTGGTCTCCGGTGAAGCCGGCGGCATCACCCAGCACATCGGCGCCTATCAGGTCGAGCAAAGCGGTCAGAAGATCACGTTCATCGATACGCCGGGCCACGCCGCCTTTACCGCAATGCGGGCCAGAGGCGCCAAGGTCACCGACCTTGTGATCCTGGTTGTTGCGGCCGATGACGGCGTCATGCCGCAGACAATCGAAGCCATCAACCATTCGAAAGCCGCCGAAGTGCCGCTGATTGTGGCGATCAACAAAATCGACAAACCGGCAGCGGACCCGAATCGGGTGCGTACGGAATTATTGCAGCACGAGATCGTCGTGGAATCGATGGGCGGCGATACGCTGGAAGTCGAAGTATCGGCGCTCAAAGGCACGAATCTCGACAAGCTGCTTGAAGCGATCCTTCTGCAGACCGAATTGCTGGAACTCAAAGCCAACCCCGATCGTTCCGCGGAAGGCGTGGTCGTGGAAGCCCGGCTCGACAAAGGCAGGGGACCGGTTGCCACGGTACTGGTTCAGCGGGGAACGCTAAGCGTCGGCGATATTCTGATCGCCGGGTCGGAATGGGGACGGGTCCGTGCGCTCATCGACGATCACGGGGCGCAGGTCCGCGAGGCCGGTCCGTCCACGCCGGTCGAAGTGCTCGGGTTCCAGGGCGCACCGCTCGCCGGCGACCAGTTCGCGGTTGTCGAGAACGAAGCGCGTGGCCGCGAAATCGCCGATTACCGGCAACGCCTGCGCCGCGACCAGGGCCAGGCGCGCGCCGCCCGCGGCTCGCTGGAACAGATGCTGAGCAACCTGAACGTCAGTGGACGCCAGGAAACCACGCTCGTCATCAAGGGCGACGTGCAGGGCTCGATCGAAGCCATTGTCGGCGCACTCGACAAGCTGGCCACGGACGAAGTCGGGGCCCGCGTCATCCATTCAGGCGTCGGCGGGATCACCGAGTCCGACGTGACATTGGCCCAGGCGTCGGAAGCAACGATCATCGCCTTCAACGTGCGCGCCAACAAGCAGGCCCGCGATCTGGCCGAAGCCCAGGGCGTCACGATCCGGTACTACAACATCATCTACGACCTGGTGGACGATGTGAAAGCATCGCTGTCGGGCATGCTGGCACCGGAACGCCGCGAGACCTTTATCGGCTACGCGGAAATCCTGCAGGTCTTCAATATCTCCAAAGTCGGGCGGGTCGCCGGCTGTCGCGTCACCGACGGAACCGTGGAACGCGGCTCCGGCGTGCGGCTTCTGCGCGACAACGTCGTCATTCACGAAGGCAAGCTGTCCACGCTGAAGCGCTTCAAGGATGAAGTGAAGGACGTTGTGGCAGGCCAGGAATGCGGCATGGGCTTTGAGAACTACCAGGATCTGCGTGAAGGAGACCAGATCGAGTGCTTCCGGGTCGAGGAGATCGAGCGCTCGCTCTAGGAGCGGTCAGGAGCATGGCGACGGCCAGAGAGCCGTCGCTCCGCACCGGGGCAGCATCGGGCTCGCACGCGCCCCGATAGCGGTCGCCTTTCACCGCCGCCGACCTATCTCCGGCAGATAAGATCGCATTCCGAGGCCGGTCTGGCCGAACCCGGAATTGCGCAGAAACAAAAACACATGAAACAACCTTCGCAACGACAGCTCAGAGTGAGCGAACTGGTCCGTCATGCCCTGGCCGAGATTCTGGTCCGGGGCGATTTGCGCGATCCGCTGCTGGACGGGCAGGTCATCACCGTTCCGGAAGTCCGCGTCAGCCCGGATCTGAAGCAGGCCGACATCTATGTCATGCCGCTTGGCGGCCTGGACCAGCAAAAGGTGCTGGAAGCATTGACGGCGGGCCGCAAACGCGTGCGCGGTCTGCTTGCGAAACGGCTGCACCTGAAATACATGCCCGACATCCGGTTTCGCCTGGATACGCGTTTCGACGAATCGGGGCGGATCGACGCCCTGCTCAATTCGCCGCGCGTCCGGCAGGATCTTGAGGCCGGGCCCGGCGAGCGCGAGGAGTAATGCTGCCGGGCGATTCCGAACACCACACGTCCGAACCGCCCGAGCAGATGAGCACGGGACGCAAGCGAAACCCGAAACGGGACGTGCATGGATGGCTTGTTCTGGACAAGCCGACCGGCATGACGTCGAATGCCGCGCTGGCGGCGGTCAAACGGTTTTACCGGCCGAAAAAGGCCGGTCACGCCGGCACGCTCGACCCGCTCGCAACCGGTATGTTGCCCATCGCGTTTGGCGAAGCGACAAAGACCGTGCCGTTCGTCATGGACGGCCGCAAGGTCTACCGCTTTACCGTCGACTGGGGAACGCAGACCGATACCGACGACAGCGAAGGCACACCGGTTGCGCATTCCGACCTTCGTCCGGACGAGGCGGCAATCCGGGACGCGCTGCCGGCTTTTCGCGGCACCATCGATCAGGTGCCGCCGCAATTCTCAGCGCTCAAGATCAACGGCGAGCGGGCCTACGATCTCGCCCGGGACGGAGAAATGGTGGCGCTTGACGCGCGCCCGGTCACGCTGCACCGGCTCGATCTGGTCGACTGCCCGAATGCGGACCAGGCAATTTTCGAAGCGGAATGCGGAAAAGGCACCTATGTCCGGTCGCTTGCCCGCGATATCGGGCTTGCGCTCGGCACCCGCGGCCATGTCAGCGCCCTGCGCCGGTTGCTGGTCGGACCATTCGGCGAAGAGGCAATGATTTCGCTGGAAAAAATAAATTCTCTGGCGCATAGTGCGCCGCGCGAGGAAGACCTCGCGCTTTTGCTTCACCCGGTTGAGACCGCGCTGGACGACATCCCGGCCCTGGCCATCAACCGGACGGAAGCGGCACGGCTCCGCAGGGGCCAGCCGATACTCCTTCGTGGACGGGACGCACCTTCCGTATCGGGACCGACATGTGTGATGAGCGCAGGCGCGCTTGTCGCCATTGGCGAAATCGATCGCGGTGAGTTGCGGCCCAAACGCGTGTTCAACCTGCCCGACGTGTCGTCACACCGGGCCGATCTTCAAGAGGACTGACCGATGTCGATCACCGCAGAGCGCAAGCTCGAACTGATCAAGGAATATGCAACCAAGGACGGCGATACCGGATCCCCGGAAGTACAGGTCGCCGTGCTCACGGAACGGATCGCCAACCTGACGGAGCATTTCAAGACCCACGGCAAGGATAACCATTCGCGCCGCGGTCTTTTGAAGCTGGTGAGCCAGCGCCGCCGGTTGCTCGATTACGTCAAGACCAAGGATGCCGAACGCTACAAGTCGCTGATCCAGAGACTGGGTCTGCGCCGCTGACGGCTGAACCGGATCGCGCACGACGGCAATTGCTGTCGTGCCGCCCCGGATGTTGACCAACCAGAACGAAAGCCAACCATGGGGCAGGATTGCAAACCGCTTTTTCAGTCTTTTGAAAAAGCCGTTCGTTGTCTTGCCCATGGTCCGGTCGTTTGTTCAAACCCCAAAGGACAAAAATGTTCGACAAACACGTAGAGACCATCGACTGGGGCGGACGCCCCCTTACCTTCGAAACCGGGCGAATTGCCCGCCAGGCAGACGCAGCCGTGCTTTGCACTTACGGTGAAACCTCGGTGCTTGCCACGATCGTGTCGGAAAAGGAACCGAAGCCGGGCTTCGACTTCTTCCCGCTGACCGTGAACTACCAGGAAAAGACCTATGCGGCCGGCAAGATCCCCGGCGGCTTCTTCAAACGCGAGGGTCGTCCGTCGGAAAACGAGACGCTGACATCGCGTCTGATCGACCGGCCGATCCGGCCGCTGTTTGCCGACGGTTACAAGAACGACACCCAGGTCGTGCTGACCGTGCTGTCGCATGACATGGAAAACAATCCCGATATCGTCGCCCTGGTCGCGGCATCGGCTGCGTTGACGCTTTCCGGCGTTCCCTTCATGGGCCCGATCGGCGGCGCCCGTGTCGGCTACACCAACGGCGAATACGTGCTCAATCCGCTCGTCGACGACATGGAGGAATCCGCACTCGACCTCGTGGTCGCCGGTACCGGCGAAGCCGTGCTGATGGTCGAGTCCGAAGCCAAGGAATTGTCCGAGGACGTCATGCTCGGCGCCGTCATGTTCGGACACCGGGAATTTCAGCCGGTGATCGACGCGATCATCCGTCTCGCCGAACAGGCTGCCAAGGATCCGCGCGACCATTCCGCGCCGGACCATTCCGAACTGGAAGAAAAAATGCTGGCGCTGATCGAAACCGATCTGCGCGACGCCTACAAGATCATCGACAAGCAAGACCGCTACACGGCCGTCGACGCCGCCAAGGACAAGGTGGTCGCCACCTTCCTGCCGGAAGGCGAGGAAGAGCCGGCCTATACCAAGGAGCAGGTCGGTTCGGTGTTCAAGAGCCTGCAGGCGAAGATCGTCCGGTGGAACATTCTCGACACAGGTTCGCGCATCGACGGCCGCGACCTGAAGACGGTGCGCCAGATTTCGTGTGAAGTCGGCGTGCTGCCCCGCGCGCACGGTTCGGCGCTGTTTACCCGCGGCGAAACCCAGGCGCTGGTCGTTGCGACGCTCGGCACCGGCGAAGACGAGCAATTCGTCGATTCGCTGACCGGTACGACGAAGCAGGCCTTCATGCTGCACTATAACTTCCCGCCCTATTCCGTCGGCGAAACGGGCCGGATGGGGTCGCCCGGCCGGCGCGAGATCGGCCACGGCAAGCTGGCCTGGCGCGCCGTCAACCCGATCCTGCCGGCGCATCATGACTTCCCCTACACCGTGCGGGTCGTTTCCGAGATCACGGAATCCAACGGGTCGTCGTCCATGGCAAGCGTGTGCGGCGCGTCGCTCTCGCTCATGGATGCCGGCGTACCGCTGAAAAGCCCTGTCGCCGGCATCGCGATGGGCCTCATCAAGGAAGGCGAACGCTACGCCGTCCTGTCCGACATTCTCGGCGACGAGGACCATCTCGGCGACATGGACTTCAAGGTCGCCGGGACGGTTGCCGGCGTCACGTCCCTGCAGATGGACATCAAGATCGACGGCATTACCGAGGAGATCATGCAGATCGCACTCGATCAGGCCAAAGACGGCCGGGTGCACATTCTCGATGAAATGGCTAAAGCCATCACTGAAGCGCGTCCGGAACTCGGCGAATATGCGCCGCGCATCGAGGTCATGCAGATTCCTGTCGACAAGATCCGCGAAGTCATCGGATCCGGCGGCAAGGTGATCCGCGAGATCGTGGAAAAGACCGGCGCCAAGGTCGACATCTCCGATGACGGCACGGTCAAGGTGGCGTCCTCGGAAGGCAAGGCGATTACGGCCGCCGTCAACTGGATCAACTCCATTGCCGCGGAGCCGGAGGTCGGCGTGATCTACGAGGGTACGGTCGTCAAGACCGCGCCGTTCGGCGCGTTCGTCAACTTCTTCGGCGCCAAGGACGGTCTGGTCCATATCAGCCAGTTGGCCAAGGAGCGGGTCGCGGAGACTACCGACGTGGTCAAGGAAGGCGACAAGGTCTGGGTGAAACTGATGGGCTTCGACGAGCGCGGCAAGGTCCGCCTGTCGATGAAAGTGGTCGATCAGGACACCGGCAAGGAACTGGAAGCGGCCGAATAAACCGACCGGTTCCTTCCGAAAAGCCATTCGACCCCGGAAGTGCGCTTCCGGGGTCTTTTTTGTTTCCGGGCCGAGCTGCTCAGACGGTCAGGTGCCGCCGGATCTCGGTCTCGTCGAGCTCCGCGCGTGTCCCCGACAAGACCACTTCGCCGCGATCCATGACGGCAAACCGGTCGGCAAGGTCCCGGGCAAAGTCGAAATATTGCTCGATCAGAATGATCGCCATATCGCCGCGGTCGCGCAGATAAGATATCGCCCGGCCGATATCCTTGATGATCGACGGCTGAATTCCCTCCGTCGGCTCGTCCATGATCAGGACCTTGGGACGCATGACGAGCGCCCGGCCGATCGCCAATTGCTGCTGCTGGCCGCCGGACAGGTCACCGCCGCGCCGGCGCAGCATGTCGTTGAGAACCGGAAACAAGCCGAAGACCTCTTCCGGGATCGAACGGTCGGCACGCGCCAGGGGCGCGAACCCGGTTTCCAGGTTTTCGCGCACGCTCAGGAACGGAAAAATCTCCCGCCCCTGCGGGACATAGGCAATGCCGCGGCGCGCCCGCTCGTGGGGTTTCATGGCGCCAAGCACTTCGCCATCCAGGCTGATCGTGCCGGCCGCGATCGGTTGATGGCCGGCAATCGCGCGCAACAGGCTCGTCTTGCCGACGCCGTTGCGGCCGAGCACACAAGAGACCTCGCCCGGTCCGGCATTCAGGCTGACACCGCGCAGGGCCTGTGCAGCGCCGTAGAACAGATCGATGGCCTCAACCCGCATCATGGTCAGCGCCCCAGATAGACTTCGACGACGCGCTCGTTGGCGCTGACCTGTTCCAGCGATCCTTCGGCCAGCACCGAGCCTTCGTGCAGCACAGTGACGCGGACATCCAGATCGCGAACGAAATCCATGTCGTGCTCGACGACGACGACCGAATGCGTCTTTGCGATGTCGCGCAGGAGCTGGGCCGTTTCGGCGGTCTCGGCATCCGTCATACCGGCCGCCGGCTCATCGATCAGCAGAAGGCGCGGGTCCTGGGCCATCAGCATGCCGATTTCGAGCCATTGCTTCTGGCCATGGGACAGATCACCGGCCAGGCTGTCGCGCACCGCCGTCAGGCGCGTCAAATGCAGGAGTTCGGAAATCCGTTCGGCATCCGGCTCATTCAGGCGGGCAAACAGCGTCGCGAACGCCCGGCGGTCCTGTCGCAAGGCCAAAAGCAGATTGTCATGGACCGTCTGACTTTCAAACACGGTCGGTTTCTGGAATTTGCGACCGATACCGAGATTGGCGATCTCCGCTTCGCTGTGACGGGTCAGATCGATCGCGCCGTCGAACAGGACATCGCCCTTGTCGGGCCGGGTCTTTCCCGTGATGACGTCCATCATCGTGGTCTTTCCAGCACCGTTCGGTCCGATGATCGCCCGCATTTCACCGGGTTCGATGATGAGCGACAGCGTATTGAGTGCCTTGAAGCCGTCGAAGCTGACGGAGACGCCGTCCAGGTAGAGAACCGAACCCTCCGCGGTCTTGCGCGCCGTGACCGTGCTTTCAGTCATCGCCGCCTCCGGCCCTGACCGCAGCCGGTTGCAGCGGCGGGGGCACGGCGGGCGCGGATTCGGATCTTTGTCTTTCCGGCAGCAGGCCCATGACACCGCGCGGCAGGAACAAGGTCGTCGCCACAAACAGACCACCGAGGAAGAACAGCCAGATTTCGGGGAACGCCACCGTCAGATAGCTTTTGGCCAGGTTGACCGCTACGGCGCCGAAGATCGCGCCGTACAGGTAGCCCCGACCACCGACCGCAACCCAAATGACGATCTCGATGGAATTGATCGGAGCGAACTCGCCGGGATTGATGATGCCAACCTGCGGCACATAGAGCGCGCCGGCAATGCCGGCCAAGGCCGCCGACAGGACAAATACGAACAGCTTGTAGGCTTCGACCCGATAGCCGAGGAAGCGGGCCCGGCTTTCGGAGTCCCGAACCGCAATCAGGACCTTGCCGAGGCGCGACCGCGTGATGACCCGGCACAGCACAAATCCGGCGGCGAGCGCCACGGCCGATGCCACGAACAGCCCGTTGCGGACCGCACCGGATCTCAGATCGAGACCGAGAATGTCCTTGAAATCGGTCAGACCGTTATTGCCGCCAAAGCCCATGTCGTTGCGGAAAAAAGCGAGCATCAGCGCATAGGTCATCGCCTGCGTGATGATCGACAGGTAGACGCCGGTGACCCGGGAACGGAAGGCGAGCCAGCCGAAGGCAAATGCCAAGAGACCGGGCACGAGCACGATCATAACCAGCGTGAACGCGAAGCTGTCGAACCCATACCAGTACCAGGGCAGTTCGGACCAGTTCAGGAACACCATGAAATCCGGCAGAACCGGGTGACCGTAGACGCCGCGATCGCCGATCTGGCGCATCAGATGCATGCCCATGACATAGCCGCCGAGAGCGAAAAACGCGCCGTGACCGAGACTGAGTATCCCGCAATAGCCCCAGATCAGATCGACCGAGAGCGCGAGCAGCGCGTAGCAGAGATATTTGCCGAACAGGCTCACCGCATAGGTCGGCACGTGCAGCGCCGAATCGGGCGGCAATTGATTGAGCAGCGGCACCAGTATGGCGACCAGCGCGATCGCCGCGACCACGATCTGGCCGGTCGTATCGGAAACAAGCGCGACGACGATCGGACGCCGGGAGGTGGTCACGGACACCATCAATCAGGCCTCCGCCGCGCGGCCTTTCAGGGCGAACAATCCCCTCGGCCGGCGCTGAATGAACAGGATGATGAAGACGAGCACCAGGATCTTGGCGACCACTGCACCGGTGAAGGGTTCCAGGAACTTGTTGACGACACCCAGCGTCATCGCCCCGACAAGCGTGCCCCAGAGATTGCCGACGCCGCCGAACACCACGACCATGAAACTGTCGATGATGTAGGCCTGTCCGAGATTCGGGCCGACATTGGTCAACTGACTGAGCGCAACGCCGCCGATGCCGGCAATGCCGGATCCGAGTCCGAATGTCATGGCGTCGACCCATCCGGTATTGATGCCCATGGAACTCGCCATAGCCCGGTTCTGGGTGACGGCCCGCATCTGCAGGCCGAGCGGCGTCATGCGCAGGATCATGACCAGGACGGCAAAAACCACAAGGCAGAACACGATGATGCACATGCGGTTGTAGGTCAGGGAAAGCGCGCCGTTCACTTCGTAGAACCCGCTCATCCAGTCCGGTGTGATGACCGGCTGGTTGAGCGGGGAAAAGATCGTGCGCACCGCCTGTTGCAGGATCAGCGAGATGCCGAACGTGGCGAGGAGCGTCTCCAGGGGTCGGCCATAGAGGACGCGGATGATGCCGCGTTCCATTGCGATGCCGATCAGGCCGGTAACGATGAAAGCGGCCGGGATGGCGACGAACAAAGAATACTCGATGGCGTTCGGCATCAATTGCTGCACGACAAACGTCGTGTAGGCCCCGATCATCAGCATTTCGCCATGCGCCATGTTGATGACGCCCATGACGCCGAACGTGATGGCAAGGCCGACCGCGGCCAATAGCAGAACCGCGCCGAGGCTGATGCCGAAAAACAGGGTTTCCAGGAGGGAAAACAGACGTTTGCGGCTTTCCACGATTTCAAGCGCCGATCGAGCCTCGGCCGCCACCGCGTCCTCCCCTGCCGCCAGCCTGCCGAGCACCTGCCAGACATCGGGGTTCATCGATCCCGACAAGGCCTGCACCGCTTCGATGCGTTCCGCCTCGGAACCGATTTCGGTTTTCAGAGCCGACAGGGCGAGGCCGAGCATCGAGCGCACATCTTCGGCCTCTTCGCGCTCCAGGGCCCGTTGCAGGATCGGCAGCGCATCCGCCGTCGGATTGGACAGCATGGCCCGGGCGGCGGTCAGTCGGGTGCCGGGGTCGTCAGCAAACAGCCGCAACGAGCCGATGGCGCCCTTGAGCGCGGCCCGCAATCGGTTGTTGATGGACACCTTGCGCACCGCGCGCCGGCGCACAGTGCCGAGCGCCTCGCCGGAAAGCATGTCAGTCAGGACAAATTCACGGCCCTGTTTCACGGTGAAGACGATGCGTTTGTCGTCCCGGCGGAAATAGAGGGTGCCGTCGTTCAGCGCCGTCAGGACGGAAAGGGCGCGTTCATCGCCCGATACGGTAATGTCCGCGATCGCCTGTTCCTTGACGGAGAAAGACTTTTCGGAAAGCCGCGCCACCGCGTCTTCGAAAGATGCGGCGCTGGCGCCGGGGGACATTGCCAGACCGGTCGCCAAAACAACGACCGACAGGAACAGGCAAATGCGCGTCAGGAAGAACATGTCATCCAATCAATGCCGGCGGAATTCGGGGCGTGGGCCGGAATAAAATCGGGCACGAGCCAGGGGATTGGTGGGAGCGGGGCGGCACGCATGCCTTCCCGCTCCCTGCTCCAGTCCGTTCCCCTTTGGAGCATTCCTTGCGAACCGGAGCCGCGAAGGCTCCGGCCGCCAGGTCAGTAATTCTGACCCGAGCACTTGCCTGTGGTGATGTTGAAGTTTCCGCAGGCGATCGGTGCCGTCCAGTCAGCGACCAGCACCTTTGATTCCGGCAGGAAGTCGGTCCACGCGTCGCCGATCACACCCTTCGGCGTCTGCCAGACGGTCTCGAACTGGCCATCGTCCTGAATTTCGCCGATCAGAACCGGCTTGGTCAGGTGGTGGTTGGTGTTCATCACCGCGATGCCGCCGGTCAAATTCGGAAATGTGATGCCGTACATGGCCTGGCGGACCGTATCGACATCCGTGGTTCCGACGGATTCAACAGCTTTGACCCACATGTTGAAGCCGATGTAGTGGGCTTCCATCGGGTCGTTGGTCACCCGGTCCTCATCGCCGATGAAGGCATGCCATTTTTCGATGAATTCGTCGTTGGCATCGGATTCGGCGCTCATGAAATAGTTCCAGGCGGCAAGGTGGCCGACAAGCGGCTCGGTATCGATGCCGGACAATTCCTCTTCGCCCACCGAAAAGGCGATGACGGGGATGTCGGAAGCCGCGATGCCCTGGTTGCCGAGTTCCTTGTAGAACGGCACGTTAGCGTCGCCGTTAATCGTCGAGACGACCGCTGTCTTTTTGCCGGCCGAGCCGAAGGCCTTGATATCGCTGACGATCGTCTGCCAGTCGGAATGGCCGAACGGCGTGTAATTGATCAGGATGTCTTCTTTCGGAATGCCTTTGTCGAGCAGGTATTGTTCAAGGATCTTGTTGGTGGTGCGCGGATAAACGTAGTCGGTTCCGGCCAGGACGAACCGCTTCACCGATCCGCCATCCTCGCTGAGCAGGTAGTCAACCGCCGGGATCGCCTGCTGGTTCGGGGCGGCGCCTGTATAAAAGACGTTCTTGGAGGATTCCTCGCCCTCGTATTGGACGGGGTAGAACAGCATGCCGTTCAGTTCCTCAAAGACCGGAAGAACCGATTTGCGCGACACGGACGTCCAGTTGCCGAAGACGACGTCGACCTTGTGAACCTCCAGGAGTTCGCGCGCCTTTTCGGCAAACAGCGGCCAGTTGGAAGCCGGATCGACGACCACCGCCTCAAGCTGCTTGCCGAGCAGGCCGCCCTTCTTGTTCTGCTCGTCGACCAGCATCAGGACCGTGTCCTTCAACGTGGTCTCCGAAATCGCCATCGTGCCGGACAGCGAATGCAGAACGCCGACCTTGATCGTTTCCTGGGCCAAAACCCCACCGGCGGTCATCGACAGCGCCAGCGCCGTGGCGCCTGCAAGCCGCGCCGCCGCTTTGGCAATCGTCTTCATTGTGCAACTCCCCAAGTGAATCATGCATTTGCTGCAACGCAAGAGACATGCCAGAACCGGGAGCGGCTCAAAGGATATGCGATTTCCCTTTCATTTACAGATCGTTAACTTTTTGAGACTGGCTCTATCGTCCGCTGCGGCTGATGCGGCGCACACAAAAATGCCCAATTTGTCATCAAAGCTTAAAATTTGGTCACACTGCCGCCCGGACCAGATCGCGCCTTAGAAATCGGCGCCCGCCGGTCCTCGCAACGCCAGCGATAGGATAGCCAGTCGGCTCTTTCGGCCCGACGCTGCGCATAGCGGCCTTTCTCCACCGCCTCCGCTATCCGGCAAAGGCGCTCGGTATCGTAGCGCGGCTGGCGCTCGAAAGTCTGGCAGTGCGTCTGCCCGCCAAACGTCGCGCACGCGACGAGGAGAAGCACATACATGGCGTATCCGTCCCGTTCGGCGCGCCGGACTGTCGTTTCAAGAGCGGGATTTTCAAGTGAAAACCGAAATGCTTGTCGCTCCGACTGCGCCCGTCGGAAATGTACCGCAAGCTGATGCGGGCCCCAAACGCCAGACCTCTTTGCCCGCCCTGCCGGTCCGGTTATAAACCGATTTTTCCGAACGTCCTTCGCCCTGCCCCTCCGTGAACCATCGCACTGGAGAGACCCCGTTGCCCCGATCCCGACCTGTGATGATTACCGATCGCCTGATCCTGAAACCCACGACACCGGATCACTGGCCGGCGGCCTGGGCGATCCATCATGACCCTGAGGTCATGCAATACATCCATCCTGTCACGGATTTCGATGCCCATCGCACGCGGATTCGGCGTGATATCTATCGTGTGCGCCGACACGGCCTTGGCTATTGGGCGATCTTTCCCAAGGCCACGCCGCTTGAACAGGTCGGATCGGTGCTCCTGATCCCGCTGGAGGAGAAGTTTCGGGGCGTCGAAGTCGGCTATGATTTCAAGAAGTCTGCCTGGGGAAAGGGATACGCGACCGAAGCCGCGACCGCCGTCGTTGCCTACGGGTTCGAGGTCCTGCGCCTGCCGACGATCGTCGGCGTCACCCATCCCGACAACATCGCGTCGCAAAACGTCTTGAAGAAAGCCGGGCTTGTGCGCAAGGAGGACCGGGTCTCCTACGGCGACAGCGGTCCGTACCTGGAGGCGCATATCGGATCGTGGCGGCCCGCTCTGCCGATCCGCCGCAGCGGCCCTTGAGGCTAAGGAGCGTTGATACGCCCTCGCGCCTACGCGGTCGGGCGGCGATAGACCCAGACCCTGGCCGGCGGAACGTTGGATACGATCCAGCGGGTCTTCTCGAGTTCGAAATTCCCGGCTTCGCGTTTCACCGGCGGGGCAAAGCCATAGGAGAACTGGATGAACGGCGCGCCCGGCTCGAGCAGGTCGAGCGCCTTTTCGATCAGCGCGCGGCGCTCGCGCGGCGGGCGCGACAAAAGCGGCAGGCTGGAAACGATCGAGGCGAGCGGACGATCCGTGCCCATGTGCGTGCAGGCCCGCAACGCGTAGGCGTCGCCTTCAACGACGGAAATTGCCGGGAAGCGCTCCCGCATCATGGTGGCGAAATTGCCGTTGTATTCGATGGAAACGATTTTCTCAGGCTGGACGCCGCGCCGGATCAAGGCGCGCGTGACGGCCCCGGTGCCGGGGCCGAGTTCCAGAACACGACCGGCCCGTTCGGGCTCGACATAGGCGGCCATCAATTGCGCAAGTTTCCTGCCGGACGGCGCTACGGCGCCGGTCGTCAGCGGGTTGCCGGCCCAGGACTTCAGAAACCGCACCTCGTCGCGGACCTTCGAGATCAAGCGCTTTCGCCGGCCCTGGCCGACAAACAGGCTGTGCGTTTTCATGCTCCTCCCCCACCGGTCGGTTGATAGAGGGACGACGACCGGCATCATGCCGAAGGAGGTTACCTTGACCCCCTTCTCGTTTTATGTACCCAAATTCTCAAAGAAATCCTTGACGCGGGCAAAGAATCCGGAAGCATCCGGATGGTTTTCCTTCGAAGAAACGGAATCAAATTCTTCGAGCAGTTCGCGCTGGCGCTTCGACAGGTTGCGCGGCGTTTCGACCACGACCTGGATATACATGTCGCCGAGTTTGGTCGAGCGCAGCACCGGCATGCCCTTGCCGCGCAGGCGGAACTGTTTCGACGTCTGGGTGCCTTCGGGCACTTTTACCCGGGTCTTGCCACCGTCAACGGTCGGCACGTCGAACTGGCCGCCGAGCGCCGCCGTGGTCATGGATATCGGCACCCGACAGAACAGGTCGGCGCCGTCCCGCTGGAAAAACGCATGTGGGCGCAGCGTCACAAAAATGTAGAGATCGCCCGAAGGCCCGCCGCGGACACCGGCCTCGCCCTCGCCCGCCAGCCGGATGCGGGTACCGTCCTCGATGCCGGCCGGGATGTTGACCGACAGGGTGCGCTCCTGAACCACCCGACCGTTGCCACCGCATTCGCCGCAGGGATCGGTGATCACCTCGCCGCGCCCCTGGCAGGATACGCAGGTCCGCTCGACCGTGAAAAAGCCTTGCGTCGCGCGAACGCGACCGGCCCCGCCACAAGTCGGACAAACGGTCGGAGACGTGCCGGGTTTGGCCCCGGTGCCCGAACAGGCCTGGCAGCTCGCGGATGTCGGAACGTCGATTTCCACCGTCTTGCCGGAAAATGCGTCTTCCAGTTCGACTTCCAGATTGTAGCGCAGATCGGATCCGCGATCGCTGCCACCTCGGCGTCCACGGCCGCCGGCGCCGCCGAAAAACTCGTCGAAAATGTCCGACATGGTCGAGGCGAAATCGTTGCCGAAACCCGGACCGCCGCCCGGACCGCCCATGCCGCCCTCGAACGCGGCGTGGCCGAAGCGATCGTAGGCCGCCCGCTTGTCGGGATCCTTCAAGGCGTCATAGGCCTCGTTGACTTCCTTGAATCGCGCTTCTGCCCCGTCGTCATCCGGATTGCGGTCCGGATGGTACTTCATTGCCATTTTCCGGTAGGCCGACTTGAGGGTTTTCTCATCCGCATCCCGCGAAACGCCGAGCACTTCGTAAAAGTCGCGTTTGCTCATCGAGAGCCCTTTTCATGATGTCCGATCCGGCTTCCCGGCGGAGCCGGGCTCCACCTGAGCAGGATCGACGTCACAGCACCACAAAAAAAGGAAGCGCCGCATCGGCCGGTCAGGCTGATTGGCGCTCCCCGAACAAAGGATCCGGCGCTTACGCCGACTTTTTCTGATCGTCGTCGACTTCTTCGAAATCCGCGTCGACGATGTCCTCGGAACCGCTTTGATCGCCGGACGGACCATCGTCGCCGTCACCGCTCCCGTCCTGGGACTGGGCATAAAGCGCTTCACCGAGTTTCATCGACGCCTGGGCGAGGGCATTGGTCTTGGCGGTGATGTCTTCCGCGTCATTGCCCTCGAGCGCGGTCTTGAGATCCGCCATCGCGGCGTCGATCGTCGACCGGTCGGCTTCGGAGATCTTGTCGCCGTGCTCTTCAAGCGTCTTTTCCGTCGAGTGGATCAGAGCTTCGCCCTGGTTCTTGGCCTCGACGGATTCACGCCGCTTCTTGTCTTCCTCGGCATTGGCTTCGGCATCCTTGACCATCTGTTCGATGTCGTCGTCGGACAGGCCGCCAGATGCCTGGATGCGGATCTGCTGTTCCTTGCCGGTGCCCTTGTCCTTGGCGGAGACGTTGACGATGCCGTTGGCGTCGATGTCGAACGTCACCTCCACTTGCGGGACACCGCGCGGCGCCGGAGGAATGCCCACGAGATCGAACTGGCCGAGCATCTTATTGTCGCTCGCCATTTCGCGCTCGCCCTGGAACACGCGGATGGTCACGGCCGTCTGGTTGTCTTCCGCCGTCGAGAACACCTGGCTCTTGCGGGCCGGGATCGTCGTGTTGCGGTCGATCAGGCGGGTGAACACGCCACCCAGCGTTTCGATGCCGAGCGAAAGCGGCGTGACGTCGAGCAACAGGACGTCCTTGACGTCGCCCTGCAGGACGCCGGCCTGGATCGCGGCGCCCATGGCCACGACTTCGTCCGGGTTCACACCCTTATGCGGTTCCTTGCCGAAGAATTGTTTTACGACTTCCTGGATCTTCGGCATGCGCGTCATGCCGCCGACCAGAACCACCTCGTCGATCTCGCCGGCCGACAGACCGGCATCCTTCAGGGCGGATTTGCACGGCTCGATCGTGCGCTTCACAAAGTCGTCGACCAGCGCTTCGAACTTCGCGCGGGTCAGCTTCATCGTCAGGTGCTTCGGGCCCGACGCATCGGCTGTGATGAAGGGCAGGTTGATTTCGGTCTGCTGAGCGGAGGACAATTCGATCTTGGCCTTTTCCGCCGCTTCCTTCAGGCGCTGCAGCGCGAGCTTGTCGCCGCGCAGGTCGATGCCCTGCTCTTTCTTGAACTCGTCGGCCATATAGTCGACAAGGCGCATGTCGAAATCCTCGCCGCCGAGGAACGTGTCGCCATTGGTCGACTTCACCTCAAACACGCCGTCGCCGATTTCAAGCACGGAGATGTCGAACGTACCGCCGCCTAGGTCGTAGACCGCGATGGTCTTGCCGTCCTTGCGGTCGAGCCCGTAGGCAAGCGCGGCTGCCGTCGGCTCGTTGATGATGCGCATCACTTCGAGGCCGGCAATCTTGCCTGCATCCTTGGTGGCCTGACGCTGGGCGTCATTAAAGTAGGCCGGGACGGTGATCACCGCCTGGGTCACATCGGATCCCAGATAGGCTTCGGCCGTCTCCTTCATCTTCTGGAGCACCATGGCCGAGACCTGCGACGGCGAAAGTTTCTCGCCGGACGCCTCAACCCAGGCATCCCCGTTGTCCGCCCGCACGATGCTGTAGGGGACGAGTTTCTTGTCCTTTTCAACCGTCGGGTCGTCGTACCGCCGCCCGATCAGACGCTTGACGGCAAACAGCGTATCTTCCGGATTGGTAACCGCCTGCCGCTTGGCCGGCTGGCCCACAAGCCGCTCGCTATCGTCGGTGAACGCCACCATGGACGGCGTCGTCCGCGCGCCTTCGGCGTTTTCGATGACTTTCGGATCCTTGCCGTCCATGACGGCCACGCACGAATTCGTCGTGCCGAGGTCGATCCCAATGACCTTTCCCATATCTTCTCTCCTTTCGGCAGACCGCCCGGACCCGAATCGGCATCCGGCTATCGCCAAGACTCGTATCTTGAGACCTGGCCGGTCCCCACACCATCTTTGATAGTCAAATACGAAGGACCTGCGATTGCAGGCGTATTCGGCAGGTATATAAGGTTCCCGGCCGAAGCGTGCAAGAAGCGGGTTCCCGATTGTAACAACCCGGTGATCCCGACAAGAGCGGTCGGGATCGCGCCTGACGTCGTCGGTCGATCAGGCGGCAGCCGTCTGCCAGTCGGCCTCGCTGTCGGGGCGCGGACATCTTTCGTGCCAGGCGGCACACCAGTCCGCCACCGCGCCGTCCGGGATGGCCTTGCTGACGAGGTAACCCTGAACGACCTGGCACCCGTGGTCGCGCAGCCAGCGGCGCTCGGCCTCACGCTCGACGCCTTCGGCGAGCACCTCGATATCGAGGCTGAGGGCCAGTTGAATGAGCGCGTTCGTCAAGGTTGCGAGATCCGGATCCGTGTCGACGCCGGAAACAAAACTGCGATCGATCTTGACCCGGTTCACCTTCAGATCCCTCAGGCTCGCAAGGCCGGCATGGCCGGTTCCGAAATCATCGAGCTCGATGAAAAAGCCCATGGCGGACAAGCGTTCCAGGTTTGCGATGATCGGGCCCGCCGCGGTTTCGTCCAGCATCACGGATTCCAGCACCTCAAGGCTGACCTGGCGCGGCGACACGCCGGCCGCCTCGACATCGCGGATCAGTTCGTCGACATGGTCGGTCCGCGAGAGATGCGATGCGGTCATGTTGAGGCCGATATGACCGGTTTCGAGTCCGGCCTTGCGCCACCCGTTCAGGGCCTTCAAGGCCTTGCGCCGTACCATGCGGTCGATATCGTCGCCAAGGTCGAATTCAGCCGCTACGGGCAGGAACATGCCATTGGGGATGGCGCCCCGTTCGGGATCGATCCAGCGGACGAGCGCCTCGAAACCGAGCACGCGGCCGGTGCTGATGCAGACCTGAGGCTGAAACCACGGCTCGACATGCCCGTCATCCAGAGCTTTTCGCAGGCGCTGCGCGGTTGCGTTGCTCGCCTTGAAGGCCTGGCGCATGTCATCCCGGAAAAACCGGATATCCGATCCGTCGCCTTCGGCCGGCGAACGCAGAGCCAATTCGGCGTCGAGCAGCAATTGGTCGGCACTGGTATCGCGGGCCAGAGCGGCGGACACGCCCATGCGCGCGGTCACACGGCAGATTTCGCCATTCAGCCGTTTCGGCCGCGCAACCGCATCGCAGATCGAGCGCGCAAAACACATCAGGTCATGCTTCCGGTAAAGCCGCCGGCTTACGACGAGAAACTGATCGCCGGCAATGCGGGCTATACCGTCCTCGGCCTCGATCATGCCGGCAAGCTCGGCGCCAACGCGCCTCAGCAAGGCGTCCCCGGTCTCGACACCGAGCGCGTCATTGATTGCCTTGAACCGGTTCAGGTCGATGTGAAAGACAGCCACCGGCGCCTGCGTGTCGACACTTTCGGCAATCATGCGATGCAGGGTCAGCAGCATGGTCGAGCGATTGGGCAATCCGGTCAGCGGATCGTAGGCACCGATATCCGCCAATTCGCGCTTCGTACGCTTCGTCAGCGACCAGCATACGCCGATGGCCGCGGCAAGCGCCCCGAGGATCGACACGATGCAAACGAGCATGGTCGCGAGAACCGTCGACGACAGGGC
Source organism: Pseudomonadota bacterium (assembly GCA_038745065.1). GTDB lineage: Bacteria > Pseudomonadota > Alphaproteobacteria > Rhizobiales > JANQQB01 > JANQQB01. The sequence goes on from JBCDLT010000002.1 coordinate 125,062, forward strand.
GGCGCTGCGTTCCTTCAGGGTGCGGGTCAAGCTCTCGACCAGCGAAAACAACAATTCCGTGTTGGCGTCGACAAGCCCCGGATAGACGGCAACGATCTCGCCCAATTCGATCTGATCGCCGTAATCCACATCTCCGAGCCCGCGCACAAGGCGTCCCGCCGCACCCTGAAACTGTCCGTTGGCCGCACGATAGTCTTCGATCAGCCCCTCCAGACGGCCGCGATCGGCTGGCGCCAGATCGGCGACAAAAACAACGGCGAGCCGCGAAATCTCATCGGACACCGCCTTGTATTGCCCGCCTTGCACGGGCAACGCCATGCGATCCCAACGGTTCAGTTCCTGACGCTCCGTCAGACGGTGACCGATGTCGACAAAAGAAAGACTGGCGCGTGCCGCCGACAGGGCGTGATCGATCACCTGTGCGGGAACCCCGGCAAAACGGGGCGGGGTCGCCGCCTCGATTTCGGCCGCCCGGAAGACGAAGCGGACAAGCGCCCGGATCGCACGCAATCCTTCGGCATGGGTTCCGGAGCCGGCTGCCTTGCCGAACGCCGCCTCCAGCGCGGCAATCTCGTCCGTATCGGTGAACAGCGGCGCGGTCCGGTCAAGCCAGGAATGATCCCCGGTCGGGCGTTGCCGCATGGCCCGGGCCAGAACCAGCGGACGCAGCGCGTCGATCGCCTCCAGACCACGCACCGCACGATCGGCGCGCCGGACCTCCTCACGCGTTTCCGAGATCCACAAGGAGGCAAGCAGCACGCTCGGACCCAGCAAAAGAGCCACGATGGCCACAAGCCATTTGAATATCTTGAAGCGGTTCTCGCTCATCTGCACTCAACTCACATCCGAATGCAGACAATCCCGCGACGGAATGAAAACCCGGTAAACAAAATTCGACCCGTCAGGCCAAAACGGCATTCTGACGCAAATTTGAGCGGAAGCTGACCTTTGACCGGCCGGCGAATACAGCATTCGGTCGATCTGTGGGCAGCGAAACCGCTCAGAACTATTAACCGTGACCGTTATCAATTTGCTGGAACTTGTCGCCTATACTGGCCTCGCTTTTGGGAGTGAGCGTAATGGACGGCCTTGCTGCGTATACGAACGACCGACACCAGGCGATTCTGGACCTGAGTCTCGACGACCCCGATGCCGACCTGCCGTTTTCCAGGCACCTTGCGCTGTCCAACCTGTGGACCGCGGACTTCACGGACCGGGCGATCCGGGAATACAAACGCTTCCTGATCCTGACCGACGAAGCCGGACAGGCGGTGTCGCCGTCGGACGCGGTGGACCAGGTCTGGCATCTGCATCTGACCTACACGCGGCATTACTGGGATCATCTTTGCCGGGAGATTCTGGGCTGGGACCTGCACCACACACCATGCGAGGGCGGGAACGGCAACGCCGAGCAGCGCGCCGAGCTTTATCGGCAGACGCTTGAGAGTTATTGCGCCGTGTTCGGCGAAACGCCGCCAGCGGATATCTGGCCGGCGCCAGACCAGCGCTTTACCGCGCGGCACGCCCGCATCGATATCAGCCGGAACCAGATCGTCCCGAAGCCGGAGGCCGATCTCAGCTGGCAACGGCGAGAGCTGCGGGAGGCTCGGTCGTGATCGGCACACCGGTCGACCGGGACGACACGCCCCGCGGCGGCGGCCGGTCCGGAATCGGTTTCGGATAATTCTGCGATCAGGACAATCCAGACGGAGCATTCGTCATGCCAAAACGGGAAGATGCTAAAGGCACCATTCGGGCGAAACTGCTCGATCTCGACCTGGACATTCCCGGCGCGGCGCTGCCCTTCGCGGACCGCTTGGCACACGAAAACGGCTGGTCTCGTGCCCATACCGATCGTGTGATCGACGAATACCGCCGGTTTCTCGTGCTCACCGTCGAGGCGGACCATGCGATCACACCCAGCGACGCTGTCGATCAGGCCTGGCACCTGCATCTCACCTATACCCGCGACTATTGGGACCGTCTGTGCGGCACCCTGATCGGCCGGCCGCTGCACCACGGACCGACCCGCGGCGGCGCCGACGAAAACCGGCACTTCCGGACGCTGTACCGCCAGACCCTGGCCACATATGAACGCCTTTTCGGCGAGGCACCGCCTGACGATATCTGGCCGGAGACAGAAGTCCGGTTTTCGGGCCGCTACGAACGCATCGACCGCAATGCCTACTGGACGATACCGAAACCGACACGGCTGTTTTCTGCCCTCAGAAGTCGGGTCGGTCTGGGGTTTGCCACGCTTTTGTTTTCAACGCTCGGCCTTGCGGGTCTGGCCAGTGCGACGGAATCCCTGACCGCCGACCTGACGATCTGGGGCTTGCCCTGGTGGGTGCTCAGCTTTGTCTTTGCCGGCGTCCTGGTTTTGGCGCTTTCGGACAAGTCGGGCGGCAGTGGCGGCTGTGCGGCCGGGTGCGGCGGCGGCTGCGGCGACTGATACCAACACTCATAAATTCTAACCCCGTCGCAGATCTATTGAGCCACACACGCAACGCTGTGGCCTTCGGCAACGGAAACGTAGACATAATCGGCGCGCTGGTGCGCCGGTTCGGCAAAAACATGTCCGGGTGGCGGTTCGCTCTCGGCATAGCGGCGGTCGCGCACGACGCGCTGCCCGTCCGTGCCAAAGGCGAGTTCTGGCACGGCGTGCAACAGGCGTCTGGAATAAGGATGACGGGGCGCTGCAAAAAAAGCCGCCTTTTCGGCAGCTTCCACGACGCGGCCATGCAACAGCACAACAACCCGATCGGCAATCTCTTCGACCACTGCCATATCGTGCGAGATAAAAAGGGCGGCAAAGCCCATCGCCTGTTGAAGGTCCGCGAGGAGCGCGAGGATTTCCTTCTGCACGGTCAGGTCAAGCGCCGAGACGGGTTCGTCGGCGACAATGAAGCGGGGCCTGGAAACAAGCGCCCGGGCAATGGCAACACGCTGGCGCTGACCACCCGACAATTCGTGCGGGAACCGGCTGCCGAACTGCGCTGACGGCATTTGAACGGCTTCGAGCATGGCATGAACCCGATCACGGCGTTCGGCCCGGCTCAGACTGCGGTCCAACCGCAGACCTTCTGCGATGATCGTGTCGATCGTCATGCGCGGGTCAAGCGACGAATAGGGATCCTGAAACACGATCTGCATCGCATGGCGCGGGATCTGCCGCGCCCGACCGGCGGATTCGCCGTCCACGCGGATCGACCCGGCGGAAACCGGGACAAGATCGAGGATGGCGCGCCCGAGCGTCGTCTTGCCGGATCCGGATTCTCCGACCAGCGCCACGATCTCTCCGGGCTGGACGGTCAGGGAAACATCGTCCACCGCCTGCAGACGCGGCGGTCGGGACCACGGCCATGTCCGGCTGCCCTCGAACGCCACGGCCAGATTGCGCACGTCCACAAGTGGCCCGGCGCCGTCCGGCAGTGTTTCGCCAACGCCGCGATTCGTGTCCTTCTCAAACTGTCCGTTCGATCCGGGCAGCGCGTCCAGAAGCGTGCGCGTGTAGCGGTCGGACGGCGCCGTCAGGATCTGTGCGACCGGGCCCGCCTCCCGGATCGCGCCGTGACGCATCACGATGACCCTTTCCATGTACCGCGCGACCAGCGGCAAATCGTGACTGATCAGGAGGAGCGCCGTCCCGAGATCTCGGACGAGCTCCAGCATCAGATCCAGGACCTCTTTCTGGATCAACGCGTCGAGAGCCGTCGTCGGTTCGTCGGCGATCAGGAGATCCGGTTCAAGCAGCAGCACCGACGCCAGCATAATGCGCTGGCGCATGCCGCCGGAGAAACTGTGCGGATAGCGCTCAAGCGCCCCGCGCGGGTCCGGCAGCCGCACCCGGTGCAACATTTCCACAGCCCGCTGTTCGGCGTCGCGCCGGTTCAGGCCCGCGTGCAGTCGCAAGCCCTCTATCATCTGCAATCCGATGGTCAGCGCCGGGTTCAGCGAGACCATCGGCTCCTGGAAGATCATGCCGATGCCCGCGCCCCTGATGCGCCGGAGCTGGGCCGGTCCGAGATCGGCCATGTCTTGGTTGCCGAACCGGATCCTGCCGCCATCGATGCGACCGCCGGCCGGCAGCAGGCCGAGCACGGCACGGCCGATCATCGTCTTTCCCGAGCCGGATTCCCCGACAATTCCGATGCGTTCGCCGCGCTTCACGGCAAGGTCCACCGATTTGACAACGGAGCGTCGGTTTCCAGTCGTCTCATCGGGAAACGAGATCGTGAGATCGTCGATGGCAAGCACGTCGTGGGTCAATGGTGCCCTCCTTCGAATCCGCGCATGCGCGGGTCGAGCCGGTCGCGCAGGGCGTCGCCGAAGATGTTGATGCCTAGCAGCGCCAGGGAAATGCACAGGCCCGGAAATGCAGCGAGCCACGGCGCCTGGACAAAATAGCCGCGCGCCTCGGACAGCATGTTTCCCCATGTCGGTGCCGGCGGCGGCACGCCGAGACCCAAAAAGGACAAGGCGCTCTCGGCAAGCAGAGCGGAGCCGAAGAGCGCCGTTGCCATGACAATGAGCGGTGCCGTGCAATTGGGCAGGACGTGGCGGAACAGCGTAAACAAAGCGCTGTTGCCCATCGCCCGCGACGCCTCGACATACTCCTTTTCCCGAATCGACAGGACAGCACCGCGCACGAGGCGGATGACCGAGGGCATATAGGACAGGGCAAGTGCCAGAATGACGCCCTCTTCGCTCGGACCGGCAATCGCCATGATCGCCAGGGCGAGAAGGAGGCCCGGAAACGCCAGAAGGGCGTCGGTCAGCATCATCACAATACGGTCGAGCCAGGACCCGAAAAAGCCCGAAAGGCCGCCAATCAGCGTACCGGCGATCACCGCGAGCGAAACGCTCGACAGAGCGACGAAGACCGACGTACGCGCGCCCTGCAGAATCCGGGAAAACACATCGCGGCCCCATTCGTCCGTGCCCATCCAGTGGGCGGCATCGGGCGGCATGAACCGCGCCCGGAAGTCCGGTGCGACCGGATCGTAGGGTGTCCAGACCAGGCCGGCAAAGGCCGCGCCGAAAACAACGAACAACAGGACCGATCCGACTATTCCGTTTACTCGCCGCAGGAACCAGGGCCATGGCCGTTTCCGCGGCTCGGTCCGGCCGGAATCCGGCAATGCCCGATCGCCGCCGCTCATAACCGCACCCTCGGATCAAACACCATGTAGAGCAGGTCGACGACGAGATTTACGATCACATACAGAAACGCAATGAACAGCAGACATCCCTGCAAGACCGGATAGTCCCGGGCGTAGATCGCATCCACAAGCAGACGCCCGATGCCGGGCAGGCTGAAGACGGTCTCGGTCACCGAGGCGCCGCCGAGCAGACCGCCGAGGATGAGACCGATCACGGTGAGAGCGGGTCCGAACGCGTTCTTGAAGACATGGCGGGTCAGCACGACGGCTTCGGAAAGCCCCTTGGCGCGGGCGTGGGTGACATAATCCAGCCGCAGCACTTCAAGCGTCTGGGACCGCACCATACGGGCAATCACCGCCATTTCGACCAGGGCAAGGGTCGCGACAGGCATTACAAGGTACCGGATGCCGCCGGTAAAATCCTCAGAGACGGAGACGAAGCCGATCGTCGGCAGCCAGCCCAGCGTGATGGCAAACAGGAAAATCATCATCAGGCCGAGCCAGAAACTGGGCAGCGACAGAAACAGAATGCTGACGAAGACGATGGAATAATCGAGCGGGGTGTCCTGGCGCCAGGCGGCGATAATGCCCGCGGGAACCGCAAGAATAACCGCCAAAATAACGGCGAGCGCCGTGATCGTGGCCGTGACACCAAAACGGCTGGCGATTGCCGAGAGAACCGGTTCGCCGGTATTGATCGAAACGCCGAGATCGCCGCTCAGCATGTTGCCCAACCAGATGACGAACTGGACCGGAACGGGCCGGTCGAGACCCAGTTCGGAACGCATCTCCTCCAACGCGATGTCGCTGTCCAGATCGTTCAGCATGATCTCGGCCGGATCGCCCGGGATCAGCCGGATCAGCAAAAAGACGATCACCGACACCAGAAACAGCGTCGGGATCGTCATCAGGAGACGCTTCAGCGCGTAGGACCACATGGCCAAGCCGTCTCAGGCTGCCGGGTTATCAGCCGTCGAGCGCGATGTTCCAGAATCGGGTCCGCCCTCCCGGCCATGTCTTGAAACCCGATACGCGTTCGGACAGGGCCGTGGTCTGCGGTTGGCTGTACAAACCGATTGCCGGCACCTGATCGAGGAACATTTCATGCAGGCTATCGCTCAAAACGGCCCGCTTTTCGCTGTCCGTTTCGTTCATCAACAGGCGGATCTTCTCAAGTGCCTCAGGATCATCCCAGACCTTGCGGGTCTGTTCGCCGGAAAACATGTCCCATGACAGGGCCGGATCCAATCGGGCCGAAAAGCCGAAGGACTGGATCTGGTATTCACCGGACCGGTAGAGATCGAGCTGCGCGCCCCAGTCGAGCACCTCGATCTCGATGTTCAGTCCGACGGCCTGCCACATGGACTGGGCGACAACGGCCTGGTTGAAGATGGTCGGCGACCGGCGGCTGGTCACCAGTTTGATCGGTTCGCCGTTGTAGCCCGCTTCGGCAAGCAGCGCCCGGGCCCGCTCCGGATCGAAACCGTAGGTTTTTTTCTGGGTCTCGGTGTAATAGATCGACATGGGCGGAATCGGCGACGCGTTATGGGAGTCATAGCCCATGAGCGCGGCCAGTTCCTGCACATCGAGCGCGGCGGCCATTGCCTGGCGCAGCGTGCGGTTCGCCATGAATTCATCGTGGCGCGAGATCAGGAAACTGCCCCAGGCCGGCGTCGGCTGGATGACGACGTTAAAACCGGCCTCGCGCATCTCCTCCACGTCGCTGGTCGAGATGTTCAACAGGTCGACCTCGCCGGCCCGCATTGCCGCCTTTGCCGAGGCAGCGTCCGGCACGACGTTAATGACGACCCGGTCGACGGACACGGTTTTCCGGCCGGTAAAGCCATCCATCGGACCTTCAGCCGGCACGTAGTCCGCAAACCGATCGAGCACGATCTTCTGGCCGGGTTGCCATTCTACGAATACAAAGGGACCGGTCCCGATCGGCCGGTCCCACGATCCGTCGGGCTTGACGCTGTCGCGATGCACAATGCCCGTGGATCCGCAATCGAACCGGGCCATGTCCTTCAGGAAAAGCGGTGACGGCCGGTCGATAGTGTAGATGACCGTCCGCTCATCCGGTGTTTCCACGGAAACCACGTTGACGCCGTCCTCGCCATTGAAGCGGCTGCGACAGCGCCATTTCGTGGCCTCGTCCATGTATCGGTCCCAGGATTCCTTCACATGCGCGGCGGTCAGCGTTTCACCGTTGTGAAACTTGACGCCGGGCCGCAGCGTGAAGGTGTAGACCTTCTGATCGTCAGAGACCGAAACGGCTTCGGCGAGCACGGGTCCGACGCTGAGATCGTCCTTGTACCCGACCAACCCCTCAACAATGTTGAGATGCACACTGTCGGTAAAGCCGGACCGGTCGACGCCCGGATTGGTGCTGCGAATGTCGCTTTGGCTGGCGACACGCAGCGTGCCCTTGTCCGCCAAAGCGGCCGACGGCAGTACGACGGCCATGATAGCGGCTGTCCCGATGAGTCCCGCTCTCAATCCGTTCATTTCACTCTCCCTCTCGTTTTGCGCCGTCTCTGAAAAACCGGACCGGATGCCAACCGGACCGCGCGGACCGGTCCGTCCCTTACGCTTATTGCGCGGCTGCGACCTGACCGCCCAGATCCTGCCCTGCCGCCTCCAACGCATAGACCGTGTACGTGGTGTCGGGCCTGTAGGGCGCCGGTCGCGCATGAAGCAAGCCCGCAGCCGGATCGAACACCACCGTCGCCACTGTGCTCGACACATGACCGTTGCGCCCTTCGACCGGCGGCCGACAAACGGAATGGGGCGTTGCGAATGTGTCGGAAAGGGCCGTCTTGAAATCGTCGACGGTCAGATCGCCGGCCCGTGAAGCCAGGGCGGCCATGACCCGACGGTCGCGGTACAATGTGCAGGGTGTGCGGCTGAGCTTCGCCGTATCGCGGACTTTCACCTGCGCTGCAAGGCTCTGAAAGTGATTGGCGTGGGTAAACAGACCCTCGGCATCGGGCCAAAGTGCAAACACTTCGTCCGGCGTGGTCTCCAGATTGATCGCCTCGTCACCGTGGACCTGCGAAACGGTCATGTTGTTGGACACCGCCCGCTCCGCGGCGGTCACCGCACCAATCGCCTCGGCGAAGGTTCCGGCTTCCAGGATCCGGCGGCGGATCATCGACAACGGCATGCCGGTCCGGTCGAAATCCTGTTCGCATTCCAGGTTGTTGGCGGTGACGGCAATCCCGACCGCGTTCAACCCCGATCGGGCCAGACCACCGGCTTCCACGAAGGTCAGGATCTGCGGACCGGCTTCCGGAACCACTTTCAGGACGATCGCAGAATGGACGCATTCCGCATTGAAGTCCCAGTTCTGGCCCTGCAGCAAGTGTCCCGACCGGGTCGCCGTCCCAAGTGCCAGGGCGCTCGTACATCCTTCGGCCGGCATGGCGTCCTGGGCGGCGCGGGCGGATATACGGTCACCCGGCGCGCGGCCATTGAAGATCTCAGAGCGTGCATTGACCACAATGACCGTTTCAAGATCCACGCAAGCGCCTTCGGCGATGCCCTCGATCTCGGCCATGAACCGGGGATCAAGGCGGGCGATCGTCGGTCCGAACTCGCCGGCAAGCCGCTTTACTTCCCGCCATGGGAAACCCCGCCGTTCCATGGCGCGGACGTAAATCTCTTCGCTCTTATGAATTCGCGCCGCGGCCTGGCGACCGTAGCTGATACCGCGCTCACGGGGCGGGCCCTCGATCGCGACAAAGGGAAAATCCTGAACGGGCTGATCGATCATCATCGAAAATTGATTTTATTCAGGATTAAAGTCAATATTAATTTGCATTGTTTCGCGATTCAGTTCGATCTGTGCCTGTTAAGAAATGGCCGGGATGCAAGCAGAGCGCTTTGCGAGCCGCGACCGCCTGCGTAAAACATGACCATGACCGTTCCGGAATTCACTGCGTTGCACCATCGCCTTGCCCGGCAGATCATCGCCCATGCCCGGCGCGAAGGCATGGCGGTCGGCGCCCACCTCTCGGCCGCACCGCTGGCGGAACGCTTTGGCGTGTCGCGCACACCTGTCCAGGGCGCCCTGCAGCTGCTCGCCGAACAGGGAGTCGTGCAGAAGCGGGCAAAGCGCGGCTTCTTCCTTGCGGGTCAGGATCATGTCCTGTCAGAGATCGGCGACACCGACCTGCAGTCGATCGAGGATCAGGTCTATTGGCGCATGGCGAACGACCGGATCGACGACACACTGCCCAACCCCGTTACCGAAACCGACCTGATGCGCCGCTACGACCAGCCGCGCACCATGATCTTCCGGGTCCTGCAACGCCTGATGCGCGAAGGCCTGGTAGCGCCTCGCGAGGGCAAGGGATGGCTGATGACGGCCATCATTCGTACGCCGGAGGAAAGTCAGTCGAGCTATCGGTTTCGCATGCGGATCGAACCGGCCGCCTTCGAAGAACCGGATTATGCAGCCGATCCCGGCGCGCTTGCCAATCTGCGTCGCGAGCAGGAGCATATGATCGACGCCGCCGACAGACCGAACCAGGCGATCGGCAATTTCGAACGCAATGCGCGCTTTCACGAGACCATCGTGGCGTGGTCGGGCAACCGGTTCCTGTTGGGCGCCATCGAACAACACAACCGGTTACGCCGGCTGGCCCAATATCGCGGCTTCGTTCGGCCGAAACGGATCGTGCAATCGGCGAGCGAACATCTGTCGATCCTTGACGCCATCGCCGGCGGCGACTTGGATCTCGCCCGTTCGCGCCTTGAACATCACCTGAGCAACGCTCCGGGTGCCAAATCGATCCTGCCGATTGCCGAGGCCTTGTCAAAGGCCTGAGAGGATCTCCCTGCACCCGACCGGCCCTATGCCTGCGGCTTGGCAATCGGTCGCGTCCAGACATAGCGCATGTCCGGGGTCTTTTCCTCGTTGTTGCGACCGTCGGTGAATTCCACAGCGACGAAGCCATGGCGTTCGTAAAAGCGGCGGGCGTTCCAATTGGCCTGGAAACACCACAATTCCAGCCGCTCGGCCCCGGTATTGCGAACGGTTTCGATGAGGCGCGAACCGATCCCCCGGCCGATCCGTTCGGGGTGTACATAGAGCAATCGGATTTCTGTGCCCTGCTGCGCGAGGAAGCCATGGATTCTGGCACCCTCTGCCGCGACGCTGACTGCGCATTCGGCGAGGATGACATGCTCGATGAACCAGCGGTCCTCGGCGGGCGTGTGCAGGTCGGGCAGGAAATCGAGACTGCGGATGGACGGGGAAAATACCGCTGCAATGGCGTCGGCGTCGTCGATGACAGCCGGCCGAATGGTCAGATCCATGGTTCGGGCACCTGAGAGCCGTCGGACGCGCGTCGGCCCGTCCGAATGGCCGTCCATGCTATCCGCCCGACAGCACGGGTTCCAGGAGTGCTGCCGCCAGCTCAGCCCTGATTGACGAGATCGAGGTTGCCCTGGATCCGGGTGTTTTCGGGATCGGCCTGCGCCGCGCGATTCAGAACCGCTCGCGCCTTTTTCATGTCGCCGCGCAGATAGTAGGAATAGCCGCGATTGTTCAGGATCTGCGGCAATGGTCCGGTGATCCGGATCAGTTCCTCATAGGCCCGGTCGGCATGGTCGAAGCGGCCGAGCTGGTCGTAGGAGGCGGCCAGCCCCAGCCAGGCTTCGGCATTGCGCGGATCGGTTTCCACCGCCTTGCGGAAACTCTGTTCGGCCAGGCCGAAATTCTGCCGGCGAAAGTTCGACTTGCCGTTCTTGAGCGGATTGTCGATGTCCTTGCCGAACCAGGATCGCGGTTCATTGCTGCCCACATAGGCCGAATGGGTTCCGGCCGTGCTGCACGCGCCGAGCGACAGAGCCAGCATGAGAATTCCCGCCGCCCTGGTCGCGCCTGCCAATCGCATGAATGGTCGAGACATGTGGCCCCCTGCCGTCTTTTCCTCTTGTTGGGAAACACGCTAGCAGACGGGCATGAAAACGCGCTTAAGTTTTGTCGACGATTTTACTTAAATACCTGAAATGCCGAGCAAAGCGACATCAGAAGCCGGACACCATAAAGCGCACGATGGACGGCAGGATGGCAACGAGCAGCACGGTCGGCAGGATGAAGGCGGTCACCGGAATCGACAGCTTGGCCGGCAGCGCATAGGCCTTTTCCTCGGCGCTCGACAGCCGTTTGTGGCGCATCTCGTCGCTGTAGACCTTCAGCGCTTCCGACAGCGATGTGCCCAATTCCTTGGATTGCTGCAGGAGCGTGGCGAAGGCGCGAACCTCTTCCAGCCCGAGGCGACCGGCAAGCGTCTTCAGCGATTCCTCCATGCTATGGCCGGCGCGCATTTCCAGCGAGGCGACCGAAAGATGGGTCGACAATTCGGGGTAGCTCGTGCCCAGTTCGCGGCCGACCCGGTCGAGGGCTGCTTCGATGCTCAGGCCGGCCTCCGCGCAGACGACCATAAGGTCCATGAAATCCGGAAAGCCGAGGCGGTTTCTTGTGGTGACCTGCTTGATGCGGTTGGAGACGTAAAAACGCGGCAGATAATAGCCGAACAGGGTCATGCCGATGCAGACCATGCCCTGGGTGGCGAGCGTCGGCTCGACAAAGAACGTGCGCAACAGCGCATAGGCGCCGCCCAATCCGCAGATCGCCAACAGCACCCGCGAAGCAAAGTACCAGCCAACCGCCTTGGGATCGAAATACCCTGCCTGGATCATCGTCAGCCGCATCGCCTTGATGCCGGTCGGATCCGAGCTTTCATAATAGCTTGCGGCCTGGGCGGCGACCTTTTCGGTCACCTTCTTCAGCCGGCTCTTCGGATCGCCGCCGCCGTCCTTGCGCGCGCTGCCGGATGGCCGTTTGACCAGGCGCTGGCGCACATCGGACCGCGATTCCAGATATTGCATCACGGAAAACGCACTGACGCATATCAGTGCCGCTCCCATGAAGATCGCGATTTTAAAGAGCATGACGTGTCGCCTTACCCTGGCGCGCGCCCGGCACCTTCTCGGCCGCCGAGCGCACTGCCTAGATCTTGAAGTTGACCATTTTCATCAGCATCAGATTGCCGATCGACATCCACAAAAAGCCGGCCCCCAATCCGATGAGCGTCGGCGTTTCCTGCCAGACATCGCCGTAATATCCGGGCGTGATCAGATTGACGGCGACCAGCATCAGGATGGGCAATGCGCTGAGCACAACGGCGGAAATCCGCCCTTCCGACGAGATCGCGGTGACCTTGCGGCGCATCTTGATCCGCATCCGGATCATCGAGGCGAGGTTTTCCAGGATCTCCCGCAGATTGCCGCCGGAGCTCGACTGGATGGAGACCGCGATCACCAGGAGCGGCAGATCCGGATGCCCGACGCGGGCCTGAAGGTTGTTAAGTGCCGTCACCAGGTCGGACCCGTAGGTCACCTCGTCGGCGACCAGACCGAATTCGGAACCGATCGGATCCGGCATTTCCCGGCCGACCAGGGAAATCGCCACGGGCACCGGATGGCCGGCCTTCAAGCTGCGCACGATCAGTTCGATGGCATCCGGCAATTGCAGGCCGAACTGCTTGAGCATGCGCGCGCGCAGATATTTCAGGACCATGACGGGGACGAATGTCGCGCCGAGAAACGCCATGATGCCGGCAACCAGGAACGAGCCGAACTGGACATATCCGGCAATGCCCGCGCCAACGGAAAACAGGGCCACATAGAGAAACAGGCGCGGCAGGCCGATCGCCAGGCCGGACTGCACGATCAGCGTGTTGAGCCAGCCGAGCGGCAGAAGAAAGCTGCCGTTTGCCGCCAGCCCACGTTCGCGGCGCAGCTTGATCATCACGTCCTGCTGGGACACTTCGCCGGTCATGCCACGCATGCGGCGGTTGATGCGGTCGCGATGCGACTTGGCATCGGCAAACAGCAGATAGAGCGCCTCGACGACGAGCACGGCGGCGATGCCGACGCCGATCGCAATCCAGTGGCGCTCCGTCAGTTCCGGCAGTCCGGCGATCAGTTCCATTACAGGCTCCCCGACGGATCGAAATAGGAGCCGGGCAGGTTGACGCCCATGGAAACCAGTTCCTCCAGGAAACGGGGCCGGATGCCGGTCGCCGTGAAATGGCCGTGGATCTTGCCTTCCGAATCGATGGAATCGCGTACGAACCGGAACACTTCCTGCATCTGGATGATGTCGCCTTCAATCCCGGTGATCTCGGCAATGCTGGTGATCTTGCGCTGACCGTCGGCAAGCCGCGTCAATTGCACGATCATGCCGATGGCGCTGGCGATCTGGCTGCGGATACTGGCGACCGTCATCGGCATGCCGGTCATGCCGAGCATCTGTTCCAGACGCGCGATGGCATCGCGGGGATTGTTGGCGTGGATCGTTGCCATCGAGCCTTCGTGACCGGTATTCATGGCCTGCAGCATGTCGAAGGCCTCTTCGCCGCGGACCTCACCGAGGATGACGCGGTCGGGGCGCATGCGCAGCGCGTTCTTGACGAGATCGCGCTGCTTGATCTCGCCATTGCCCTCGACATTGGGCGGCCGGGTTTCCATGCGCCCGACATGGGGCTGCTGCAATTGCAGTTCGGCCGCGTCCTCGATGGTGATCAGGCGTTCCGAGTGGGAAATGAACGCCGACAAGGCATTCAGCATCGTCGTCTTACCGGTACCGGTACCGCCGGAGATCAGCGTCGTGATGCGGGCATGCACCGCGGCCGAGAGCACCTCGGCCATCGGTTCGGTCAGGGCTCCAAAGCCGACCAGCTTGTCGAGCGCCAGCGGCTTCTTGGAAAACTTCCGGATCGAGACCAGCGGGCCGTCGATCGCAATCGGCCGGATCGCGGCATTGAACCGGGACCCGTCCGACATGCGGGCATCACAGGTCGGATAGGATTCATCGATACGCCGACCGACCGCGGAGACGATCTTGTTGATGATGCGCAGGAGGTGCGCCTCGTCCTTGAACGGGATTTTGATCGGCTGCAGCATGCCGCTGCGTTCGACGAAACAGTTTTCGTGTCCGTTGATCAGAATATCGCTGATCGTCGGATCGGCCAGAAGCGGCTCCAGGGGTCCGAGACCCATCATCTCGTCGACGATGTTTTCGACAAGATCGTCGGTCTCAGCCACGTTCAGCGCAAGGCGTTCCTGCTTGGCGTATTCGCCGACATAGTCGCGCACCTCGTCCATCACTTCGGACCGGCTCAAGCGGTCCAGCGCGACGAGGTTAAGGTCCTCGATGAGCTTGTGGTGGATGCGCGCCTTGACGTCGATCATCTTTTCCGACGGCACCGGCTTGATCTCCGGGGCAGGCGGCGGCGCGGCCTCGACGGCCTTGACCTGGGGCTTTTCCTCGACCGGTGCAGGCGTTTCCACCACCACGGGCGGCGGCGGTGCGGCAGCGTCGGGAAGGGACGGTCGAAGGGCGGAGAAACGGTTGCTCATCGGTGTATGCACTCGCCCCGGTCAGGCCGCCCGCTTGGGCTTTTTAGACAGGAAACCCAGGAAAGACTTTTTTTCGCGTGCCTCGGCCGCCTGGTCGGCAAACAGGATGGCCGCGAGGTCGGTGGATATATTCGAGTTCGGCTTCACGCTCTGTAGCGGTACGCCACGGTCGACAGCCTCGCGCACCAGCGGATAATTGTTCGAAACACCGCCGAGAAAGGAGTCCTTCAGGACGCCATCGAGATCGGCCCGCTTCAGGCCGCCGTCGAACATCTTCTGTTCGAACCGGTTGACGATGACCCCCGGCTTCGCCTCCGGGGCGACCTGACGCTCGATCGCCCGGACAAGCCGTTCCGCATTGCGGATGCACGGCACGGTCATGTCCGCCACGACATAGAGCTTGTCCGAGCCGCGCAGCACCGTTTCCGTCCATGGAAACCAGATGCGCGGCATGTCGATGACGACGTTTTCGAAATAGGACGAGACCAGGTCGAGGAGCCGGATCACGACTTCGGGTTTGAACGACCGCAATTCCGACGGCTGATGCGGCGCCGCGATGACATTCAGGCCGCTGTCATGGGTGGACAGCATGACTTCCAGCAATTGCCGATCCAGGCGTTCCGGATTGTTCTCGATTTCATCGACATCGAATTGCGGGTCGATATCGAGGTAATCGGCACAGGATCCGTGCTGGAAGTTCAGGTCGACGACACAGGTACCCTTGCCGTCGCCGAGCCCCTTGTTGTTGAGGAGGCTTGCGGCCTCAAGCACCAGGGTCGTCGTGCCGACGCCGCCGGCGGCCGGCAGGAACGTGCGGATCTCGGCCTCAACCTTTTCAGCCTCGCCGGCACTTCCAAGCACCTGTACACAGGTCCGTATCAGGTCGGCCACCGCAACCGGCTTGACGATGAAATCGGAGATCCGCAATTGCATCATGCGGCGGACAAGCGCGGATTCGCAGCGCTCCGCAATGACGATTGTGGGTACCGGCGCGCCGAGTGCGTCGGCGCAGGCGCCCAATGCCTCCAGATCGTCCGGACCGCCGGATCCCAGATCGATGATCAGGATGCGCGGTTCCAGCGAGCGCAGCACGTCCTCGGCCTCGGCCGCCGGCTTGGCGATGACCTGAAGCTCGAACGCCTTGGACGCCTGAAAGGCGTTCGTGACCGTGCTGGCCAGATCGGCGTCCGGAGAGATCAACACCAGTCGATAGGCGGTCTCTGGGTTGGCTTGGGTTTCTGTCATGATGTCGCGTTTGTCCGTCTATTCACCCTATTCGCCGGTCGTCAGACCGCCGCCGATATTGATTGTCGTGGAGCCGTCCTCGGAATCGCCGTCCGAGCCGCCCTCCCTGTAGGTGTCGATCGCGGTGACGGCGCGGTTGCCGTCCTGCGGCAGATGCGTGTGGCCGGCGCGCCGGTCCCAGCGGTCGATGATCTGCAGGGCCTTGTTCGCCGCAACCGCATCGCCGGCATTGAAACCCACACTCTCCTGGCGGCTCGTCCATTCCGCACAGCCCGCCAAGAGCGCCGCTGCGGCGACTACAGGTGCCATGCGCCGGACATGCCGCAGGCAATGGATATCGTTCACCAACATGGTCGCGTTCCTCCTAGGGCAAGTCGAGAATGTGTCCGGTCGGCAAGGCGTCCGGTCCGGCATCGTTCAGGTGAGCGACCCGCTTGCGCCGCACTTCGTCCTGGCCGTTCAAGAACACGTCGGCATCGCTGCCGCGGGCGCTGCCGTCGAACGGCGTGGCAACGTGCTGGCCCGGCGGGATCGGCTTGACCAGATGCGGCGTCACGATGATGACGAGATCGGTCTCGTTGCGCCGGAAGGAGGTGGACCGGAACAGGGCCCCGAGGATCGGCACATCGGACAGCCACGGCAACCGGCGCTGGTCATAGGTGTTGCCGGATTGCAGAAGCCCGGCGATCACAAAGCTCTGGCCGCTGCGCAATTCGACGGTCGTCGTGGCGCGCCGCACCGACAGGCCGGGAATCTGGATGTCGTTGATCGTCACGGAGACGGTGTTGTCGATCTGGCTGACTTCCGGCGAGATCACCAGGTTGATCAGACTGTCCTTCAAGACCGTCGGGGTGAATTCGAGCCCGACACCGAACTTCTTGAATTCAACCGTGATCGTATTCTCATCGGACTGAACGGGGATCGGGAACTCGCCCCCAGCCAGGAAACTCGCCGTCTCGCCCGACATGGCGATAAGGTTCGGTTCGGCCAACCGACGGCCGAGGCCGCGTTCCTCCAGGGCCTGGACAAGCGCATCCGCGCTCACGCCGTCGCCGATCAGTTGCCCGATGGCAGCGCCGAACGGTGCGGCACCGCTTATCAGCGCCGGAGCGCCGGCCCCGATCAGGAAGTCCTGATTGAAGACGTTCCACTGGATGCCGACTTCCTTGTTGCGGTTGCGCTGGGCTTCCACGAACCGGACTTCCAGCATGACCTGCTGGGAGCCTTCGACGGACATGGAATTGATCACGTCCTCGCCGTACTTTTCGGCAATCTCTACGGCCTGTTTGGCCGAGACCGAATCGGCGGCGCGCCCGTTCAGCATGATGCGGCCATTGGCCGTGGTGGCGCGGATACGGGACGAGCGCAGCTTGGTCCGCAACTTGGTGTTCAGGTTCTTGATGTCGTAGGTGACCTCGACGTCGATCATGCCGACCAGCGACTGGCTCTTGTCGAACAGCGCAATGCCCGTCGTGCCGACCTCCTTGCCGAGCACATAAAACGAACTGTCGGTCAGCGGCGAGACCGTCGCGATTTCCGGATCGCCGACAACGATCTCAGAAAAGGCCTGGTCGGTCTGCACCGTGCGCGGCTTGCCGCGCGCGACCGATACAGTCGCGGTCGTACGTCCCGAAACCAGCTGGATCCGCACTTCATCGCCGGATTGCGCGGCCGCCGGCTGGATGCCGAACGCGCCGGGAAGCAGCGACCCGCAGAACGCAAGCCCGACCGCGAGAACGCCCGCGACAACCGCGCCCCTGAAGGCTTTTGTTGAACCGATCACCATGATTTGTCCCCCTCTTCTTCTTTCCTTCGGGTCCTTTTGTCCGGTCGCCGCCCCGCGCCGGCGGACCCGCATCACTGTTCCGGTGCGCTATGAGTCGATGCCGCGCGCCCGGAAAACGCCGGCACGGAAAACTGCTCGCGATCGTCCGCGTGGGTGACCCAGACCGTCGACAGACGGTTCACCGGTTCCGGCGCCGCTTCGGCGATCACCGGCGCGACGCGGGTCGTGTCGAGGTCGAGCGTGCTCACCGAGGAAATCGCCAATCCCGCCGTGTCGCCGGCGCGGCGCAGGATCAGGGACAGGTTGCCGGTGGATGACGCCAGCGTCAGACGCTGCGCTCCCTCGGCATCGACTTCCAGAGTTACCGCCTGAACAACCTGAGGATCTTCCGCGCGCTCATCGGCGACCTGGTCGATCGTCAGAACCCGCACATTCTGCTGGATCACCGTCGCCAGCGACTTGTCGTCGTCGGAATCCCGCGTCCAGACCACATCGACCCGGTCGCCGGGCAGAATGAAGCCGGCGACCCCGGCCACGTCGTTGACGCGGATCGTCGTTGCCCGCATGCCGCGGGAAATGATGTTTGCAAGGCCGGCCCGCCCGCCAGGACCGGTTATCTTGGTCTTGAGAACCGGCTCGTTCTGCTCGATCGGCGTCAGAACCACGCGGCGACCGTCCTTCAGAACCTCGTCGATCGTCGTGAAGGCCCCTTCCGGCACCGCATCTTCCGGCCAGGGGATCTCGGTCAACTGGGCGTTGCTCAATTGCGCACCGAAACGCAAGGGCTGGCTTGCCGCGACGATGGTGCGAAACGCCACTTTCGGCTGGAATCTCTCCACGACCTCGACGGTCGTTACCGACTTTCCAGCGAGATATTGGTCGGCTCCAAACACTGCAAGCGAGCCGGTCCCGATCGCCAAAACGATCATCGTGACAACGCGTTTGTTTACAGCCATGACAGGACGCCCCTTACCGATTGAGGCATAGTTATGGCAAATTCGTGTTGAAATTTTTCTAAAATACTACGCTAATTTCGAGTTAACGACATGTATATATTTTTATTCTTTTTGTTTTCATTCCGAAATTAGTGAATTATCGCGACCTAAAAACATAATATTACAGTACTTATAAAATCAAAAAATCCACTTATATTTCTCATATGAAGTAATTTGAGTCAAGTAATTGCCATTCCAGCGAATTGAAGCTCTGTAAGAGCTTTTATTCTTCGCCTCAAGCATATTCTATCCCGAAAGATGACCGCTTGAATACGGTGGGTCGTCAAGGCGCTGTCGACCGGGCTGTCTGGCCAAAGAGGATCTTGCGCTCCTCCTCGGTATGCTCGCCCTTGCGGCGCATGTCCTTGCCGAGATCGACCGCCCGCTGCACGGCGGGGCGCTCCTTGATCATACGCCGCCACCGGGTGACGTTCGGGAACGGATCGAGATCCTGGCCAAGCGGTTTGGCAATCAGGACCCAGGGCCAGGCGATCATGTCGGCGATCGAATAGGCGCCGCCCACAAGGAAGTCGCGGCCTTCCAGACGGCGCTCCAGAACACCGAGGCATCGGTCATATTCCCGCGCATACCGGTCCTTGGAATAGGGATGGTCGCCCGGCGCATAATTCACGAAATGGCTGAGCTGTCCGGCCATCGGGCCCTGGTTACCGGTCTGCCAGAACAGCCATTCCAGCACTTCCTTGCGGCCGAGCGAATCCGCCGGCATGAAGCGGCCGGTCTTTTCGGCGAGGTAGAACATGATCGCACCGGACTCGAAAACCGACACCGGCGCGCCGTCGACATCGTGATCGACGATCGCCGGCATGCGATTGTTGGGACTGATCGCCAGGAATTCCGGTTTGAACTGGTCGCCCCGACCGATATCGACCGGCACCATACGATAGTCGGCGGCCATTTCCTCAAGCAGGATCGCCACTTTCCAGCCGTTCGGTGTCGGCCAGTAATAGAAGTCGATCATTGGGCGGCCTCCGCGTCGCCGATGTCCTGCCATGCGGCACCGGACGTCAGGAGCGCCTCGATTTCCGCATCCCCGTATCCGGCTTCGCGCAAAACGGCCTCGGTGTGCTGGCCAAGCCGCGGGGCGCCGAAACGGTATTCCGGCTCGGTCCGGGAGAAGCGGGCCGGTGGGCGGGTCTGGCGCAGGGGTCCGGCATCGGAATGCACATTCTCCACAACGATCTTGTTTGCCGCGACCTGCGGATGCGTTCGCATGGCCCGACGGCTCAGGACCGGCGCGCACGGAATGTCCACGCCCTCAAGTAGCGTCAGCCATTCGTCCGTGCTGCGGTTCCGGAGCGCCTGCTGGGTCAGGTCGAGACGGGCGTTCTTGTTGACTTCCCGACCGGCGGCCGTGCGAAACCGGTCGTCGTCGGCCCATTCGGGATGGCCGGCCAGTTCGGCGAAGGCGGTCCATTCCCGGTCGCGCATGATCGCAACACTGACATAGCCGTCCGCGGTTTCGTAGATCAGGTCGATGAAGGATTGAGCGTTCTCGATCTCCGTCTCCTCGCCGATGAACGTATGGCCTGACATGTCCGAACTCCACAGGAATGAAACCAGCGTGTCGAGCATGGACAGGGTTACGTGCTGCCCCTCACCGGTTCGTTCCCTGGCAAACAGGGCCGCGACAATTGCCTGGGATGCCTGAATGGCGGTCAGCTTGTCGGGCAGGATCGTACGGACCAGGCGCGGCCGTTCCTCATCCGAACCGGCCTGTACCGTCGTCAATCCGGAGACGGCCTGTATCAGCGGGTCGAAGACCGGCTTCTGGGCATAAGGTCCCTCGAACCCGAACCCGGCAATCGAAACGTAGACGATCTTCGGATTAAGGGCGCGCACGGCCGCCTCGCCGAGGCCGATGCGGTCCATTACGCCGGGCCGGAAGTTCTGGACCAGGACATCGGCTTCGCCGATGAGCCGACGGACAGCCTCCAGCCCCTTATCGTGCTTCAGATCGAGAACCACGGAGCGCTTGTTGCGGTTGTTGTTGACGAAGGATGCCGAAAAACCGCCGCGCCGCGTCGCCACGTTGCGCGCGTGATCGCCGCCGCCGGGCGGTTCGACCTTGACCACGTCCGCCCCCTGGTCGGCCAGCGTCATCGTTGCCAGCGGCCCGGATATCATGGCGGTGAAATCGATCACGCGAATACCGGTAAGCGGTCCGGCCATTGGGTCTTGCTCCGTTTTGTCCTGCAATCCGCCCGACTTTCAACCGTATTGTCCTGAATGTCGATAGGGAGCGCCCCATCGGACTGCTTCTCACCGATCGGTTCGCGTTGCGAGCGGTCGACATGCGCCTGGCGTTTCGCTCCTGTGCGAATATCGGGTCGCCGACAGTTCGCACGTGGTCTATTGAGAAGCATACGATGCTGCGATCCGACGGAGGAATGCGAACAATGGCGCGGGCGGCAGGTCTTTTTCCGGTTTCGGCCATCGAGATCCAGCCCGGTGCCCGCCATATTCCCGGGTACCTGTCGGAGGCGGAGCAGGACGCCCTTCTTGCCGAACTGCGCGCCGTTGTGCGCAAGGCGCCCTTTTTCCAGCCGGTCATGCCGCGTACGGGAAAGCCGTTTTCCGTGCGCATGACGAATTGCGGCGTGCTCGGCTGGGTATCCGACCGTGCCGGCTACCGGTATCAGGAGACCCATCCGGTGTCCGGATCGCCCTGGCCGCCCCTGCCGGAACGCCTCCTGACCATCTGGTCGGACCTGGCGCCGGGGGCGCCCGCTCCGGAAGCCGCGCTCATCAACCATTATCGCAGCGGCGCCCGGATGGGCCTCCACCGGGACGAGGACGAACAGGACAGTACGGTCCCGGTGGTTTCACTGTCGATCGGGGATGCGGCCCGGTTTCGCGTCGGCGGAACGGACCGACGGGACGCGACCCGTTCAGTGAGGCTGGAATCCGGCGATGCCTTCGTGCTCGCGGGCCCATCGCGTCTCGCATATCACGGGATCGACAGGATCTACGACGGCACGTCGGACCGGCTTGCCGGCGGCGGCCGGCTCAACATCACGCTCAGACGGGTAACGTCTCCCGAAGGACTGGCAGAGTGACCGACCGGCGTTCAGGCCGTACCGGACACAGCCGCGCTGCCCCCAAGTCCCGACGCCGCCGCGCGCACCACGATCTCGACATGGCGCCGTACGTTTGAAGCGTCGATCGGGCTGATACGCCCGGCAAAGGCAAGAGCAACGACTCCATGCACTGCGGCCCACAAGGATCGCGCCGTTTCAATGCGCATGCTGTCGGAGCGGATGCCGGGCAAGTCGACGATCGCTTCCTCGATGATCGAGAACAGGGCGCGTGTCTCCTCGCGGTACCAGCTCGGCACTTCCTGGTCAGGCGGACGCCGAAACTCGAACACGGCCGCCCAGCGGAGCGTGTTGGCTTCCGCGTAATCCACGTAGGTCCGGGCCAACGCCACCAATCGTTCGGTCGGCGTCGCTCCCGTGCGGATCGCCCTGTCCAGGGTCGCACGAGACGCTGCGCGATATTCGCGGAGCGTCTGAGCATTGGCCCGCAGGATCAATGTGTCGAGGCTGTCGAAGACGTTGTACAAGGTCCCGACGGAGCAGCCTGCTCCCTCAGCGATCGGGCGGGCCTGCGCACCGGGCAAACCCTGCTCGTCGATGATCTTTCGGGTAACGGACAAAATGGTTTCGGGCGAAATGTTTCGCCTGACAGACTGTTTGCGCAGAAAGGCACTTTCCGCAGTGGAACTCTGTGTGGACATACGTCGCGCACTACTCTGATTCAATAATGCCAAGCCTCGCACTATGCTATTCAAGCATGGCCCTGCAGGCATGACAAATCAAAAATACAACTCAGCATTGATTTTTTGAAATGACGCGCGATTCCGTGCCGGGCACAGCGATAAAACTCACTGAAACCACGGGTGAAACACCGGTTTACCGATTTTTCCCAAGATACCACGAACGCAACGCTCGCGGTTACAAAAATATTATTTGAATGCCGCCGGCCGTCTATGGGGCGTGGCGGCCGATTCGCGCTAGACCGTGCCGGTCAGGAGCAAGACCGTCAGCAACACGACAAGACCCCAGAACCCGGTCTTGTAGAAAACGGTCTGGCGCGACTGGGTGCGGGCGATGTGGTCCACCGTCTGCGGATCAAGCCGCAGCCCGTTTGCCGACATCGTATCCAGTTCCCGCGAAATGCGCTCCGCCCGCTCCGCCAGCGCCGGCGCAGCCGTCACCAGGCGCATCAGAGCACCGAGACCGTCGCCGGCCTCACGCAATCGCCCGGCCGGACCGACACGCAACGCCATCCATTCCGAAATGACCGGTTCGGCCGTCGCCCACATATCCAGCCGCGGATCCAGCGTGCGCGCAACGCCTTCTACAACCACCATCGTCTTCTGCAGAAGAATCAGCCGCGTCTGGGTATGCATCTCGAACAATTCGGTGACTTCGAGCAATTGGCTGAGCAGGCGTGCCATGGAGATGTCGGCAGCGGTGTGACCGTGCAGCGGTTCGCCGATCGCCCGCAGGGCCTGCGCAAACCGGTCGACATCCTGGGTCCGCGGGACATAACCCGCCTCAAAATGCACTTCGGCAACGCGTCGATAGTCGCGGCGGATGAAGCCGTAGAGGATTTCGGCGAGAAACTGCTGCTCGCTCTGGTCCAGACGACCGGTAATGCCAAAGTCTACTGCGACGATCGTGCCGTCCTCAGCGACGAACAGATTGCCCTGATGCATGTCGGCATGGAAAAAACCGTCCCGGACGGCCTGGCGCAAAAAGGACTGGATCAACGTCCTGGCCAATGCCGCGCAATCATGGCCGGCCGCACGGATCGCCTCGATGTCGGACATTTTGATGCCGTCGATCCATTCGGTGGTCAAAACGGACTTGGAACAGCGGTCCCAGTCGACGGACGGCACACGAAATCCGGGGTCGTTGCGGGTGTTTTCCGCCATTTCCGAAATCGCCGCCGCTTCGAGACGGAAGTCCATTTCCAGCGTCACCCAGCTGGCCAGGGTGTCGACCACGGCCACCGGGCGCAGGCGGCGGACTGCCGGTACGAAGCGCTCGGCCAGGCGGGCCGCGAGATAAAAGCTCTCCAGATCCCGCTTGAAGCGCGGTTCGACGTCGGGCCGCAGGATCTTGACGGCTACGCGCTCTTCTTCACCGTCGCGGTCGATCTCGGCCCGGTGCACCTGGGCGATCGAGGCAGCCGCAATCGGCTTGGACAGGGATTTGAAGGTGCCGGACAACGGCTTGGCAAAGGCGGCCTCGATAGTCGACACCGCCGCCTCCTGGGAGAACGGTTCCAGACTGTCCTGAAGAAGCGCCAGGTCACCGGCGGCATTCTTGCCGACCACGTCGGGCCGGGTCGCCAGAAACTGGCCCATCTTGATGTAGGAGGGACCCAGACGGACCATGGCGGACGACAACCGCTCGGCCGCCTGGCGGCCGCGCACCGCGCGCCGTTCGGCAAGGCGTACGACTTTCAGGGCGAACCGGGCCCGGGCCGGCATGTCCGGCGGCTCAACGAGACCGAAGACGCCCTCGCGCGCCATCACCCAGCCGGCACGGACAATTCTTGCGAATGCAAACACGGGCACTGCCAATCCCACCCGATGCTCTAGGTCTTCCAGGCGGCGTGCAGCGCGACGATGCCGCCGGACAGGCTGCGGACCTGTACCCTGGAAAAACCGGCGTCGCCGATCATCGCGGCGAACCGCTTCGGGTTCGGGAAACGGCGGATCGATTCGACAAGATAGCGATAGGGTTCGTCGTCCCCGGCCACGAGCCGGCCGATCACCGGCACGACATTAAAAGAATAGGCGTCATAGGCGACATCGAGCCCGGGCAGATCGGCGGCCGAAAACTCCAGGCACACGAACCGCCCGCCCGGCTTCAGCACACGGTAGGCCTCGGCAAGCGCCCGGTCGATCCGGGGCACGTTGCGGATGCCGAAGGCGATCGTATAGGCGTCGTAGCGGTCGCCGGCGAGTGGCAGGGATTCCGCGTTGCCGGCCGTAAACCGCACATTTTCAAGCCGTCGCTGCCGGTGGGCGCGGTCGCGCCCGACCGCAAGCATGGCCTCGTTGATGTCGAGGACGGTGATGTCGGCCCGGCGGTCCGTCCGGTCGTCGATGCGGAAGGCGATATCGCCGGTACCGCCGGCGACATCCAGGACGCGGTAGGGTCGGGCCGGCGCCCGCGGCGGCGCCAACAGCGTGACCATGGCGGATTTCCAGAGCCGATGGGCACCCGCCGACATCAGATCGTTCATAATGTCGTAGCGACCGGCCACACGGTCGAACACGGACCCCACCATGTCCTGTTTTTCGTCCAGCGGCACGGTCTGGAAACCGTAATCGGCGGTTTCCGATCCGCCCTTGACGCTGTCGCTCGCCATGGCATTCCCCCTGACATTACGCCCCCCTTATCCACGCACCGGCGCCGATTGCCAAGGGCAATGCGCGGCAATGGTTTCCTGCAAAATGCCGCACGGACGATCCGCACCCTGCTGCCGGCATCGCGCGGCATTGTCAGGTATGGCGATTCGCGGATAGACACGGCGAGGTCCTATAAGAAAGAGTCCATGCCCGAGCTCCCCGAAGTCGAAACTGTCGTACGCGGTCTGCGGCCCGCAATGGAAGGGCATTGCATCGTGGCGGTAACCTTGTCGCGGCCGGACCTGCGTTTTCCGTTTCCCGACAATTTCAAAACCGTTCTGAACGGGGCACGAATTACCGCGCTGTCGCGCCGGGCGAAATACGCGCTGGCAGACCTGGACAACGGCTGGGTGCTGGTCATGCATCTGGGCATGTCCGGATCGTTTCGTGTCCAAGACGTCGACACCGAAACGCAGCCCGGACAGTTTCATCACGAGCGTTCCAAGGACACGTCGCACGACCATGTGCGCTTCGACATGGAGACCGGTGCCCAGGTCATTTATAATGACCCGCGCCGCTTCGGCTATATGAGCGTCGTCGAACGTCAGGCGCTCGCGCAGCACAAGCTGTTTGCCGATATCGGCGTGGAGCCGCTCGGCAACGCACTGTCGGCCGACTATCTGGCGGCGCGCTTCAACGGCAAGCAGGTGCCGATGAAAGCGGCGCTTCTGGATCAGCGCATCATCGCCGGGCTCGGCAACATCTATGTCTGCGAAGCGTTGTGGCGGGCCCGTATCTCGCCGCGCCGCAAGGCCGCCAGCCTGGTGCGCCGGGACGGCCGGCCGACGCGGCGCCTGTACGCGCTTGTCGATGACGTCCGCGCCGTCCTGGATGACGCCATCAAAGCCGGGGGGTCCAGCCTGCGCGACTATGTGCATGCCGACGGCTCGCTCGGCTATTTCCAGCACGCCTTTTCGGTCTACGACCAGGAAGGGGCTCCCTGCCCGCGCCTGACTTGCAACGGCGTCATCCGCCGGATCGTGCAAAGCGGCCGGTCGACCTTTTACTGTCCCGTGTGCCAGCGGTGAGCTGCTGCCCGGCCAGATCCGGCATGGAGACCGCAGCTTTTGGAAAGACATTGCAGCCCGGCGCGGTTTCAGGTACCCGGAACGCCGCATGGCGAGGGAGCGTCCACGATGGCCTACGAAACCATTCTTGTCGAAACCCGGGGCAATGTCGGCCTCATCACCCTGAACCGCCCGAAGGTATTGAACGCCTTGAGTTCGGCGCTGTTCGTCGACGTCACCGCCGCGCTCGACGCCTACGAAGCGGACGACAAGATCGGCTGCATCGTGCTGACGGGATCGGAAAAGGCCTTCGCCGCCGGCGCCGACATCAAGGAAATGTCGGTCCTGGATTATGCGCAAGCCTATACCGAGGACTTCATCACTCCCTGGGATCGCGTGGCGCGGACACGCAAGCCGCTGATCGCGGCCGTTTCCGGATATGCGCTCGGGGGCGGTTGCGAACTCGCCATGATGTGCGATTTCATTCTCGCCGCGGACACTGCAAAGTTCGGCCAGCCTGAGATCACGCTCGGCACGATACCGGGCGCTGGGGGGACGCAGCGCCTTACCCGACAGATCGGCAAGTCGAAAGCCATGGAAATGTGCCTGACCGGCCGAATGATGGATGCCGAGGAGGCGGAGCGCGCCGGCCTCGTGTCCCGGATCATTCCGGCGGAGGACCTGCTGGAGGAGGCGGTCAAGACCGCGCAGAAAATCGCCGACCTCTCCCTGCCGGTCGTCATGATCGCAAAAGAGGCCGTCAACCGGGCCTTCGAGACCCCGCAACAGGAGGGCATCCGCTTCGAACGCCGGATGTTCCAATCGACGTTTGCCTTTGAAGACCAGACGGAGGGCATGAGCGCCTTCCTCGACAAGCGCACACCGCAATTCAAAAATCGATAAAGCGGACCGTCGAATTCTTGACGGATGCGGACCCGGCCACTATACAGGCGAGCCAATCGGTACGGGAATGTTCGCGGCATCGTTGTCGGCGCCCGCATTCGGACCGTTCGCCCATTCAAATCGTTAGGTATTTTTAAATGGCCAACACACCATCGGCCCGCAAAGCTGCCCGTCGGATTGCGCGCAGGACCGAAGTCAACACCGCCCGCAAAAGCCGGGTTCGGACCTTTATCCGAAAAGTCGAGGAAGCGCTGGCATCCGGCGACAAGGCAGCCGCCGCCGAGGCGCTGAAGGCCGCCCAGCCGGAAATCATGCGGGCCGCGACAAAGGGCGTGCTGCATCGCAACACGGCATCGCGGAAAATCTCACGTCTGTCAGCGCGCGTCAAAGCACTCTGACGGCGCGGGTTGCAGCCCTTCGGGCTCGCAACCATAAATCCTGTAAACCTCCCTCCTGAAATGTGACAGGCATCAGGATCCGACACCAGAATTTCGAACGGAGCGGTCCCCAACCGCTCCGTTTTGTTTTGCCGGCATGCCTGATTGGAGGGGTCCGATTTGACCGGAACCGCGATCGTTTCATGACGCTGGCTAATAAATATTCGAGCCGGCGGCGAGCGGGTAGCCTGGATTTTCTGACAGAAATTGTCCCGTGAATTCATATCGTTAAAGACAGGTTAACCCGAGGGACCCGGAAAATAATATGAGGATAGAGAGTCAATACCCTTGCCAGATATTTTTTTGTCAGGGCGAAGCGATTTTGCGACTCAAAAGGTCCGGATGGGCAAGACTTTGACAACAAACGTTTTTGGGCTTGAGCCGGATTGGCACGAATGGATGCCCTCCGCATATGGCAACGGCAGGCGGTGTTGGAGAGGCCAAAAGCGGTTGATAGGCCAAAATGGGAAATGTATGTTCCTTCCAGTGACAAGGTTACAGAGGCAGGGCTAAGGCGATCAAAGCAGATTTAAGGCATTCATGAATACTCAATACTGTATTCGCGTGCCCTAACTCTACGAAAGTCGCACCTCTGCACCCTAAAAAATGTCACAATAGTTTGTGTCTCTTGGCGTTCCGTCATTAGTTCACAGATAGGTAAACAGTAGTAAGGTCCGTCTCGACGAGGCGGGGGGCGCGGCATCTATGTATACGAACGCTACCTATGCGGGTGACATCAGCTGTCATGACGCATGGGACATGTTGAGAAGCGACCACCCGGCGTTTCTCATCGATGTCCGAACACGAGCAGAATGGGCATTTGTGGGAGTGCCTCTTTTGACTTCACTGAAATCAGAACCGCTGCTTGTCGAATGGCAGGGGTATCCGAACATGGAACGCAATCCGGGTTTCTCCGATAGCGTTTCAAAGGCGCTGACAGACAAGGGAGCCGATCCGGAAACAAATCTGTTGTTTCTGTGTCGGTCAGGTGCGCGAAGTCAGTCAGCGGCGATGGCAATGACGGAAGCGGGTTTCCGAAATTGCTACAACGTGGCGGGCGGTTTCGAAGGCCCCGCCGACAAGAACGGGCACCGTGGTACGACCGACGGCTGGAAGGCCGCCGGTTTGCCTTGGGCCCAGTCCTAGCCCGAAAACCCACTGCGACGACGCGGCCCGCGGCCGCACAAGTATCATACCGACCGACGGCGTCAGCGCGCCGGCGAACGGGATTTGTCAATCTATTACCCGACACGGAGGCGAATGTGGCGAATAACAATCTTGCTCGGGCCGATTCAAACGAGCAGACCCCAACCCACCTTGAAACGTGGGAGAACGTCAAAAAGGCACTTTGCAAGGAATTGGGAGACGACGTTTTTTCCAGCTGGTTCGGCCGGGCGCAACTGGATGAGTTTCGCGACGGCACGGCGTTTCTTTCCGTTCCGACAGCGTTTTTGAAACAATGGATACAGACACATTACGCCACCCATCTGGAGCGGTGCTGGAAAGCGGAATGCGCGGACGTTCACCGCATTGCAATCAGCGTGCGCAGCCCGATGCGTAAGATGCCGCCAGAGCCAGCCAAGAAGCCGAAGCAGGCCGCGCGGCGGGTCGATGAACCGCTGATTTCCGAAAGCCCGCAAAGCGAAAAGGACTTCCTCAAACCCACCAATGCACAGGGTTTTTCCGGTTCGCTTCTGGACCGTCGTCTGACGTTCGACACTTTTGTCGATGGCAATCCGAACGCCCTCGCCACGGCCGCCGCACGCCAGGTCAGCGCATCCGCCAACAAAAATCTCAGCGCCTTCAACCCGCTCTACATTCACGCCTCGGTGGGACACGGAAAGACGCACCTGCTTCAGGCCATCGCCTGGGAAGCCCAGGGCAAGGAAGTGCTCTACCTCACGGCCGAACACTTCATGTACCGGTTCGTCGCTGCACTGAAATCGCAATCCGCGCTTGCCTTCAAGGACCGCTTGCGCGGCATCGATCTCCTGATCATCGACGACCTGCAATTCCTGCAGGGCCCGCAGATGCAGAAGGAGTTCTGCCACACGCTGGACGCGCTGATCGACGGCGCACGCCAGGTGGTTGTTGCGGCCGACCGGCCGCCCCATGAACTCGAAGCCCTGAACGAACGGATCCGTTCCCGCCTGGCAGGCGGACTCCTGGTCGAAATCGAAAACCCGGACTACGATCTGCGACGCGGCATCCTGGAACGCCGGATCGAGATGGTGCGGGTTGCCTGCCCCGGATTTCATGTCCCCGACGAGGTTCTGTCCTATATCGCGGCCAATGTAACGACCAACGGCCGCGACCTTGAAGGCGCCATCAACCGGCTCCTGGCCCATCACCAATTGGCGGAAACGCCGATCACGATGGACATGGCCGAGCTGAAGCTGCGCGATCTGATCCGCTCGCACGAGCAGCGTCAGGTCAAAGTCGAGGACATCCAGAAACTGGTCTGCAAACAGTACAACGTCTCGAAACAGGACCTCCTGTCGGCCCGCAGAACCCGCTCCATTGTCTGGCCGCGCCAGATCGCGATGTTCCTGTGCAAGGCCATGACACCACGCTCTCTGCCGGAGATCGGCAAACGGTTCGGCGACCGGGACCACACGACCGTGCTGCATGCGGTGCGCAAGGTGGAGGATCTTGTCGGCCGGGATGAGACGATCGCCCGCGAGATCGAAACGCTGAAGCGGGAATTGAGCGAGTAGGGCAATCGCCTCAGCGGCCCGGCCATTGCCATAACTCGGGCCGCACCACCCCTCCCGCCGTTTCCCCCGGTTAATCCGGGGGATTCAGCATGGCACACGCAGCGATATGCGCTGCAGGATCGCCCGGGCACGCCGGGCGATGACGAGGTGGCGTCGATTAACGGGGGCAAAAAGCGCCTGCCGAGAGACCGCACTTTCCAGCAGGAAGCGGGAATAGGCCCATCAAAATCCGATGGGAAGCAGTACGCTCAAAGCTCCGGCGTCATGCAATCGGACGATGGTCGGGATGGCCTTACAGCCCGGCGCGGATATCACGCAATTGGGCGATGCGCATTTGCGCGGCCGATAGGGCGTTTTCGTCTTTCAGACCTTCCAGCGTCTTCTCCGCCTCGGCGATTGCCGCATCGAGGACGTCCGGCTTCAGGTCATCGAAGGCGATGGCTTCTTCGGCGAGAATGGTCAGGCCGGCCGCCGTGGTATCGGCAAAGCCGCCCGGAACAAAAATGCGTTCCGTGCCGCCTTCGCGTTTCACCTCGATGAAACCCGGGCGCATGGTCGACATGAACGGGGCGTGGCCGGCAAGCACGCCAAAATCCCCTTCGGCGCCCGGCACGACCACTTCTTCGACAGCCTCTGATATGACCAGCCGCGCCGGCGACACCAATTCGAACTGAAACGTCTCAGCCATCGATCAGATCCATATCCCGCTGGCTTCGATCAAGCCGCTTCGGCGGCAAGGCGCTGTGCCTTGTCGATCGCTTCCTCGATCGACCCCACCATGTAGAAGGCGGCTTCGGGAAGGTGGTCGTATTCACCTTCGCACAGACCCTTGAAGCCCTTGATTGTATCCTGGAGGTCGACCAGTTTTCCGGGTGCGCCGGTGAACACTTCGGCGACGAAGAACGGCTGCGACAGGAAACGTTCGATCTTGCGGGCGCGTGCCACCGAGAGTTTGTCTTCTTCGGACAATTCATCCATGCCGAGAATGGCGATGATGTCTTGCAGCGCCTTGTAGCGCTGAAGGATTTCCTGCACCTGGCGCGCCGTGTTGTAGTGTTCGTCACCGATGATGCGCGGATCAAGCATACGCGACGTGGAATCGAGCGGGTCCACAGCCGGGTAGATGCCCTTTTCCGAGATCGCGCGGTTGAGAACCGTCGTCGCGTCGAGGTGGGCGAACGAGGTCGCCGGTGCCGGGTCGGTCAGGTCGTCGGCCGGCACGTAAATCGCCTGAACCGAGGTGATCGACCCCTTGTTCGTGGTGGTGATGCGCTCCTGCAAGGCGCCCATGTCGGTCGCCAGCGTCGGCTGATATCCCACAGCCGAGGGAATCCGGCCAAGCAGCGCAGACACTTCGGACCCGGCCTGCGTGAAGCGGAAAATGTTGTCTACGAAGAACAGCACGTCCTGTCCCTGGTCGCGGAAGTGCTCGGCGACGGTCAGACCCGTCAGCCCGACACGGGCGCGGGCGCCCGGCGGTTCGTTCATCTGGCCGTAGACCAGGGCACATTTCGACCCTTCACCGCCGCCTTCCTTGTTCACGCCGGATTCGATCATCTCCCAGTAAAGGTCGTTGCCCTCCCGGGTGCGTTCGCCGACGCCGGCAAAAACGGAATAGCCGCCATGCGCCTTTGCCACGTTGTTGATCAATTCCATGATCAGCACGGTCTTGCCGACCCCGGCGCCGCCGAACAGGCCGATCTTGCCGCCCTTTGCGTAAGGCGCGAGCAGGTCCACGACCTTGATGCCGGTTACCAGGATCTCGGATTCGGTCGACTGATCGGTGTATTCCGGCGCGGGCTGGTGAATGGCACGCTTTGCGGTCGCAGGCACGTTTCCGGCTTCGTCCACCGGGTCACCGACAACGTTCATGATGCGTCCGAGCGTCTCGTCGCCGACCGGCACCGCAATCGGTTCGCCGGTATCGACGACCGGCTGTCCGCGGACCAGACCTTCGGTGGTATCCATGGCAATCGTGCGCACGGTATTCTCGCCAAGGTGCTGGGCAACCTCCAGCACGAGGCGAATGCCCTGGTTGTCGGCCTCAAGGGCGTTCAGGATCGCCGGCAAGTGGTCGTCGAACTGCACGTCGACGACGGCGCCGATAACCTGAGTGACCCTGCCCTCTTTTTTGTCAGCCATGGAGAGGTCTCCTTACATTCGTCCTGGTTTCTAAAGCGCCTCGGCGCCCGAAATGATTTCGATGAGTTCCTTGGTGATCTGTGCCTGACGCTGGCGGTTGTAGCTTAGCGTCAACTTGTCGATCATGTCGCCGGCATTGCGGGTCGCATTGTCCATGGCGCTCATGCGCGCGCCCTGTTCCGATGCGGCGTTCTCAAGCAGCGCGCGGAAGATCTGGACCGCAATGTTGCGCGGCAGCAGATCTTCCAGAATGCCTTCCTCGCTCGGCTCGTATTCGTAGATCGCGCCGGCCAGATCCGGCAGGCCGGCATCGTCGTTCTCGTCGTCACTGCCAAGATCAGCCGGGATGATCTTCGCAGCGGTCGGGATCTGGCTGATGACGGACTTGAAACGCGAATAGAACAGCGTGCACACATCGAATGCGCCGTCTTCGAAGAGTTCAAGAACCTTCGTCGCGACGCCGTCGGCGTGGGCGTATTCGACCGATTTCACACCGCGAAACTCGACGGTCTCGATGATGTAGGATCCCATGTCGCGCTTCAGGGCATCGGCGCCCTTCTTGCCGACACACAGGATCTTTACGGTCTTCCCGGCCGCCAGAAGCGTGTTGGCGTGTTCGCGGGCGAGCTTGGCGATCGATGAATTGAAGCCGCCGCACAGACCCCGTTCGGCGGTGCAGACCACAAGAAGATGAACGGTGTCGGACCCGTTGCCGCCCATGAGCTCGGGCGCGTCGTCGCGGCCCTCGAACGCATGCGCCAGGTTCTTCAGGACCTTTTCCATGCGCTCGGCATAGGGACGCGCGGCTTCCGCCGCTTCCTGCGCGCGGCGCAGCTTTGCGGCGGCGACCATCTGCATCGCCTTGGTGATCTTCTGGGTCGCCTTGACCGAGGAAATCCGGTTCCGTAATTCCTTGAGACTTGGCATGCCTGGCCCCTATCCCCCGGCTCAGGCGAAGGTTTTCGCGAACGTGTCGACCGCGGTCTTCAGCGTGTCCTTCAGGTCGTCGGCCAGTTCCTTGCGGTCGCGGATGCCGTCCAGAAGGTCCTGATGCTTGTCGCGAAGATAAAGCAGCAGCCCCTGTTCGAACGCGCCGACCTGACCGATCTCCAGATCGTCAAGATACCCGTTCACGCCGGCAAAGATGACAGCCACCTGTTCTTCCGTCTTGAGCGGCGAGAACTGGGCCTGTTTGAGCAATTCCGTCAGCCGCGATCCGCGGTTGAGAAGGCGCTGCGTCGTGGCGTCGAGGTCGGAACCGAACTGCGCGAACGCCGCCATTTCGCGGTATTGCGCCAATTCGCCCTTAATCGTGCCGGCAACCTGCTTCATCGCCTTGATCTGGGCCGACGAGCCGACGCGCGACACCGAAAGGCCGACATTCACGGCGGGCCGGATGCCCTGGTAGAAAAGATCGGTCTCCAGAAAGATCTGACCGTCGGTGATCGAAATCACGTTGGTCGGGATATAGGCCGACACGTCGTTTGCCTGTGTCTCGATCACCGGCAGTGCCGTGAGAGACCCGGCGCCGTTGTCGTCGTTCATCTTGGCGGCGCGCTCGAGCAGGCGCGAGTGAAGATAGAAGACGTCGCCCGGATAGGCCTCCCGTCCCGGCGGCCGACGCAGGAGCAGGGACATCTGGCGATAGGCAACCGCCTGTTTCGACAGATCGTCATAGGCGATCACGGCATGGCTGCCGTTGTCGCGGAAGAATTCGCCCATTGCACAGCCGGCAAACGGCGCCAGGAATTGCATGGGTGCCGGATCGGATGCCGTCGCCGCGACCACGATCGAATATTCCAGCGCGCCGGCATCTTCCAGCGCCTTCACGAATTGCGCGACGGTGGAGCGCTTCTGGCCCACGGCCACATAGATGCAATACAGCTTCGCGCTTTCGTCATCGCCTTCGTGCAGCGGTTTCTGGTTCAGGAATGTGTCCAGAATGACGGCGGTCTTGCCGGTCTGGCGGTCGCCGATGATCAGCTCGCGCTGGCCGCGACCGATCGGGATCAGCGCATCGATCGCCTTCAGGCCGGTCGACATGGGTTCATGCACCGACTTGCGCGGAATGATACCCGGCGCCTTCACGTCAACGCGGCGGCGTTCGTCCGCGGCGATCGGGCCCTTGCCGTCGATCGGGTTGCCCAGAGCGTCGACCACACGACCGAGCAGGCCGCGACCGACGGGCACTTCCACGATGGCACCGGTCCGCTTGACCGTATCGCCTTCCTTGATGTCCCGGTCCGAGCCGAAGATCACGACACCGACATTGCCGACTTCAAGGTTGAGCGCCATGCCGCGGATGCCGCCCGGAAACTCGACCATCTCGCCGGCCTGCACGTTGTCGAGGCCGTAGACGCGGGCGATGCCGTCGCCGACCGACAGCACCTGACCGACCTCGGAGACCTGCGCCTCCTGACCGAAATTTTTGATCTGTTCCTTCAGGATTGCGGAGATTTCCGCGGCTTGAATATCCATCAGCCGGCCTCTTTCATCGCAACACGCAGCGAATTGAGCTTGGTTTTAAGAGAAGTGTCTATCATGCGCGATCCGATCTTCACGACCAGCCCGCCGAGAAGAGTGGGATCGACGCTTTGATTGATCTGCACGTCCTTGCCGGTCACGCCCTTCAGCGATTCCTTCAAGGACGCGACATGGTCATCGTTGAGCGCCGTCGCTGAAACGACGTCCGCGGTAACTTCGCCGCGATGCGCGGCCAGAAGCACGCGGAATGCGCGGATCATGTCAGGCAAGGCAAACAACCGCCGGTTTTTGGCGGTCAGCTTGGCGAAATTGGCAACCGTTCCGGCTATGCCCGCTTTCGCAAATACGGCTTCCAAAGCGGCGATCTGCTCATCCGCCTGGAACACCGGGCTGCGAACGACGCGCATCAGATCGTCGCTCATCGACAGAAGCGATTCAACCGACGACAGATCGGCATCTACGGCATCCAGCGTGCCGGATTCCAGCGCCAGTTCGAACAGCGCGGCGGCATATCGTGTCGAAACACCGGAAGTGTGATCTTTTGTGTCTGCCACGTCGCGTTCGCTTTGTTCGGCGCGGATCTGCGCCCCTGTCTTTGGGTAAGCCTCAGGCCCTTGAAAAAACTTTATTTTTTCTGGAACAAAAGACCCGTTGGGCCAGTGCGAGGCCGGAAGTCGCGGTTGCCATAGCATATGCTATTGAGCCGCGCAACATGATGCACTGCGACGATTCATGACTGCAGTGCAACATGGCTGCAGCACCCGTTTGCGAGCCCTCGCAGACGGCTGTCAAGGGTGCCTTCAATCGCGCTCTACAGGAAACTGATCGGGTCGACGTCGACCTGGCGCCGAACCCCCTTGCGCGGCGGCTCCGCCCGGTCGAGCCAGCCGCGCAGATAGGCGGACAGGTCAAACGCCTTGGGCGCGCGGACAAGCAAGCGAAACCGATAGCGGCCGCGCAACCGGTGGATCGGCGCTTCGGCCGGCCCGAGCACATGCACATCGGCCTGACGGGGTGCGCTTCGGGCCAGGCCCCTTGCATAGGCTTCAGCGGCCGGTCGATCGGGTCCGGAGACGACAAGCGCCGCCAGGCGTCCGAAAGGCGGCAATGCCACGCTTTCGCGCGCCCGTGTCTCGGCCGCATAAAAGGCCGTCCGGTCGCCGGACACGATGGCCCGAATGACCGGGTGATCCGGGGCATAGGTCTGGACGAGGCCGCGTCCGCCCGTCCGTGTCCGACCCGCCCGGCCGGTTACCTGGGACAGGAGTTGAAAGGTGCGTTCCGCAGCGCGCGGATCGCCGTTCGACAGACCCAGGTCGGCGTCGACGACTCCAACCAGCGCCATTTTCGGAAAGTGATGCCCCTTTGCGACCAATTGCGTCCCGATGATGATGTCGCCTTCGCCGCCGGCAATATGTGCGAATTCAGACTTCAGCCGGGCGGTCCCGCCGGGCAAATCGGAGGACAGGACAATGACGTGCCGCTCGGGGAACCGTTGCCCGACCTCCTCGGCAATGCGTTCGACGCCGGGTCCGCAAGCGACCAGCGAATCCACATCGCCGCATTCCGGACAGGATTGCGGTATCGGGACCGTGTCGCCGCAATGGTGGCATTTCAGCTGTCCGCGAAACCGGTGCTCGACCATCCACGCCGAGCAGTTCTGGCAGGCAAACCGGTAGCCGCAGGACCGGCACAGGGTCAGCGGCGCAAATCCGCGCCGGTTCAGAAAAAGCAGAACCTGGTTGTCGGCCTCCAAGGTTTCCTGCATGGCCGCAACCAGGGCCGGCGACAGAAACGTTCCCGGTTCCGGCCGGGAGGCGCGCATGTCAATCGCCCTTATGGCCGGAATGTCCGCGCCCGTCGCACGCGACGCAAGCACCAGATGTCCGTAGCGGCCGCGATCGGCGTTGGTCAGGGTCTCAAGCGACGGTGTGGCCGAAGAAAGCACGACCGGGCGCTTTTCGATAT
The DNA here is from genome assembly GCA_038745065.1 of Pseudomonadota bacterium. Taxonomy (GTDB): domain Bacteria; phylum Pseudomonadota; class Alphaproteobacteria; order Rhizobiales; family JANQQB01; genus JANQQB01. The sequence goes on from JBCDLT010000002.1 coordinate 161,791, forward strand.
AGCCGCGCACAACCGCCATATCCCGGGCATTGTACGTCACGCCCTCATCCTGTTTGAAAGCAGTATCGTGCTCCTCGTCGACAATGGTCACACCAAGGTTCCGGAACGGCAGAAACAAGGCGGAACGCGCGCCGATTACGGCTCGAACGGTGCCGTCCGAAACCCCGCGCCAAACCCGCGCTCGCTGTTTGGGCGGCATGTCGGAATGCCACTCGGCGGGTCTGGCACCGAAGCGATCCTCGAAACGATCAAGGAATTGTCCGGTCAGCGCGATTTCGGGCAACAGGATCAACGCCTGGCGGCGACGCGCAAGAGCGCTCGCAACGGCCTCGAAATAGACCTCCGTCTTTCCCGACCCGGTGACGCCGTCGAGCAGCGATACGGAATACCCGCCGGCCGCCACGCTGGCGCGCAAGGCTTCGGCCGCACGGTTCTGCTCGGCATTGAAGGTCAACCCGGCATGGGCCGGATCCGGTTCCGCAAAGGGCGAACCGACCTGCAAGGCGACCTCCTCCAGCGTACCGGACCGCACAAGACCGTCGATGACCGACGAACTGGTGCCTGCCGCTGCGGCCAGACCGCTGCGCGACCATCCGAACCCGTCCTCCAGCAGGGAGAGTACCCGTCGGCGGGCGTCGGTCAGGCGTTCGGGTGGCGGACCGACGCGCCGGACACCACGTATCGGCGCCTCCGGTTCCAGCGCCTCTGCGACGCGCAGAACCATACGCAGCACCATGCCGCGCGGCGCCAACGTGTAGCGCGCCACCCAATCAACGAAAGATATCAGTTGCGGGCTCAGGGGACGCACGGGAAACACACGCTCCACGTCGCGCAGTCTGTCCGCGTCGACCTTTTCATCCGTCGGCCCGGTCCAGACGGCGCCCAGAACCTTGCGCGGGCCGAGCGGAACCTGGACGATCGCGCCCGGTCCGACCTCTCCCGCCGCGCCGACCTCTTCGGTCAGGCGATAGGAATAGGCCTTGTCAACGGCAAACGGCGTCAGAACGGGAAGAACGGGCACGGATCGGAAACCGGCTTAGCGGGTGATTCTGCCTGCGCAGTCTATACCGGGCATGCGTCATCGCCAGCCACCCCTTCGCAGTTGCCCGAACAGACAGGTGCCGATCGACAGGGCCTTTCCTGTTCCTTAAACCGGAACGGGTCAGAATTGAGGCGTTGCCCTTCGATACACGGACCTTGTGATGCCTGACAACAAAAGCGGGCCGCTGATCACCGCCCGGCCGGACCTGGCGGCCCAAAGAGCCGCGTGGCTCGACCATCTCGCCCTGCAACGGCGGGTGTCCGAAAAGACCGTGGAGGCCTATGACCGGGATGTCGGCCAGTTCCTCGCTTTCCTGACGGAGCATTTCGGCGAGGCGGCGGGTCTTGATAGGGTCGCCGCGCTGAAGCCGCCGGACATCCGGGGTTTCATGGCAAAACGGCGGCGCGGCGACAAGGTCGGCGGGCGTACGCTGGCCCGTGGTCTCGCCGGCATCCGCTCATTCTTCCGGTTCCTGGAGCGGCGGGGTCTCGCCAATGCGGCTGCGCTCTCGGCGATTCGTCCGCCGAAGGAAGCCCGCCCGCTGCCCAAGCCGCTGCCCGCGCGCCAGGCGAAGGCCGTCACCGATTTCGCCAGTTCCCTGAATGAAGAACCCTGGATTGCCGCGCGCGACGCGGCCGTACTTACGTTGCTTTACGGCGCCGGCCTCAGGATCTCCGAGGCGCTCGCTCTCAACCGTCGCGATGCACCGCGTCGCGGCCAGCGCAGCCTCAGGGTGGTCGGCAAGGGCGGCAAGGAACGCGTGGTGCCGATACTGCCGGTCATCGTCGACGCGCTCGAGTCCTATATTGCGCTTTGCCCTTTCGGCCTGGAACCGGATGGCGCCTTGTTCCGCGGCGCCCGCGGAGGTCCCTTGCGGGCGCGGATCCTTCAAGGCGCCGTGCAGAAAATGCGCGGGGCCCTCGGATTGCCGGACAGCGCGACACCGCATGCCCTGCGGCACTCGTTCGCCACCCATCTCATGGAAGCCGGAGGCGACCTGCGATCGATCCAGGAATTGCTCGGTCACGCCAGCCTGTCGACGACACAGATCTACACCGCGGTGGACAGCGCCCGCCTGCTCGACATCTATGCCAAGAGCCATCCGCGCGGCGGGACATGACGATGGCCGCATGTCATCCGGATTGACAGTTTTCGCGAATGTTAACCGGTCGGTTAGGAGGCGGCACTAAGCTGACAGGCAACCCGGAGCACGCGCGATGCGAAACCGACTTGCCCGAGCAGGCCTGGCGATGGCCGTGTTCTTATGCGCTTCGATCGTTACCGGCACGGCCCATGCCGCCGAATGCGGCGCGTCCGAGGAGAGCGGCGTCTGGGTCAATCCGAACGCTGCGCTAAAGAGCCTGTCGCGCCTGGAAATCAAAACCGTTTGCACGGCCGGCCATCACGGCTGGCGGGTGCGTGCGCTCACGCGCTGCAGCCGTACCGAATGTACGTGGGGCTATGCCAAGGGCGTGCGGCGCCCTGACGGAGCGCTTGCCGCCCTTTTCGAGACATTCTCCGCCGACCGGCTGGTGCGCATGTCGGTGGATCGGGACGTCATGCATGTGGCGGTCGTCAACGCCTTCCGGTCGGCGCGGCCGAACAGCGTCGCCCGGTATGTGTTTGAACGTCAGTACGACGAGTGATGTCCTCGCGGTCGGCGGGAGACAAGACGCATTCCTTCTTGGATCCCGCGATTCATCTTTAGGTTATAATATTTGTAGAGCCTTCTTCCGATATTTTAAACTTAAAATTTCTTCATTCATTGATTTCGAAAATTCTTGTCGCCACAATAACAAGTGCGTTAGCGACACGCAGGATTTTTGTTCTTGGATTCACTTGCGTTACCGTCTTTGGTTGCGCTAGCGCCAATTGTTTCAATCAATAATTTCATCTGCCTGCCAAAATTTACAATTGCCAACGCGAACTTGGAGAAAATTTGCTGAAGCTCATCAATCCAAATCGCTGATCAATGAGAGAAACTGCAGATATTTACAATCTGACATGCTGCTATTTTGTTGTTTTTAATGATCGCCCGGTTATCACTGTTGTAGCATTTGCAAAGGCATCTAGATTCTTCAGCGGCCGTCGACTGGTTCGGCACAGAAGGGTCTCGACGGTTGCGGCAATCTACAAATTGGACAAATACGTAGTAACACTTAACATATCGGCAGTCGGCACCGAGGAGGAGAACGATGGGACAATTGGCGCAAGTCCAGACCGAACGGCTCGAAGCTTTGTCGACGCTGCTTCGTTATGCGGAAATCGAAGCCCGAGAAATGCATGAGGTGCATCTCGCCGAGGAGATCCGGAAGGTCTATCTCAGCATGGATTCCGGCATGCTGCCGGGAACAGGCGGGTTTGTCGTGAGCGGTACCAAGAAAATGCGCTCTTAACCTTGTTAATTTTTCGAATATTTTCTAATGCTATGGCTCCAAAAAATAACAAGAGAGAGAGCTGTGCAAAACACGCGGTCCGCAAACGAAATTGACATCCACGTGGGGCAACGGCTCCGGCTTGCCCGGATCTTGCGTGGGCTCTCGCAGGACGAGCTCGGCAAAAAAGTCGGCGTGACTTTTCAGCAAATCCAGAAATACGAGCGCGGCGCAAACCGGGTCAGTGCCGGCCGGCTTGTGGCGCTTGCGAAGGCACTGGAACTGGAAATCCTCTTCTTTTTTCAGGATCTTGACGGCGCACAAACCGGTCAGCAACGGGCCCTTCCGATCAATGCGCTTTCCGATGAGGACTTCGACATCATGGATGCGCTGACCAAGATCGACAATTCCAAGATCAAGCGCACCCTCGTGCGCCTGATTGCCGAAATCGCGGATTGAAAAAAGCCGGCGGCCTGGGGCGCTCCGTATACTCTGGATCGACACACGCCGGACGCGAATCAGTTTTGCAGCAAGTCGGCACAGCATGGCTCTGCAATCTTGCATTGCGTCGATGCGATACAGGAAGGCATCGCGAAACGGAATGTCGCATAAATAATGGATCCGATATCCGTATTACTACACATGATTGACCTAAAAGCTCTCCATTGCGGCAAGTGACGGCGTCGAACTGGGACACGCGATCAAGCATTCCCTATTTATTTCAATTACTTATCTCAATCGACCTGGTTTTGTTGCGCGACTCGGGCAATCTGAAATTCTATCCAACCTAAGCCTGTCATTTTTCACCAAGAATTAAACAAATTTCACTACATCCAGAAAGATCGAACTGGACGTGGGGGAACGCGTGTTTTTTTCTTTGTTTCGTAGAAATGTCACCACGGCGATGGCCGTTACGACCGGCCTTTTGGTCACAGTCTCCTTGGCCGCGGTCGGATTTCTTGTGTACACGGTGATCGCCCAACAGGCCGCCGACAATGCCGTGCGCCAACAGGATACGAGCCTGCGGGTCGCTGCGACCTTCCTGCAGAACTCAGTCGACGACGTGTCCGTCAAATGGGCCACGGACGGCAATGTCGCGCGCATCGAGGTGCCGCGCCTGCCGGAATTCACATCACATGAGATGATCGACGAAATCGGTCGCATGACCGGCGAAACGGCAACCGTCTTTGCGTGGAACAGCGACAATGCCGATTTCTGGCGCAAGACGACCAACATCGTCAAACCGGACGGCAAACGGGCGGTCGGGACGCCACTCGGCAAGAACGGCGCGGTCTATCCCGTATTGACCAAGGGCCAGACTTTCCGCGGCGAAGCGGTCATTCTCGGCAAACCTTACTATACGATCTACGAACCGATCTTCTCCACGAGCGGAAACGTTATCGGCATCCTGTATGCAGGGGTAGAAAAGACGGCGATCCAGGCCGGCATTTCAACCGTGATGCAGAAATTCGCGATCTCGGTGGTTCCAGTGGTTGTCGTGGCGCTGTTCGTTACCGTGTTCATGACACGCCGGCAACTCCGCCCGGTTACGCAGCTCGCAGAGGTAACCGGCCGTATCGCCAACGACGACCTTGACGTGGACATTCCGCACATGGACCGCGCGGACCAGATTGCCACGCTTGCCTCGGCCGTCGATGCGCTGAAACAGAAGGCGGGCGAGCGACAGGAACTGGCCCGGAGCCAGCGGGACTCCGAATCTGCCGAACGGGATCGGCAAGAGCGTGTCGACCGGTTCATCGCCACATTCCGCGACAGCGCCCAGGAGCTCCTGGAATCGGTCGAAAACACCGCACGCGGTCTCGACGAGACGGCACAATCGCTGACCGGGATTGCCGGCGACAGTTCCAGCCGCGCAAGCGAAACCCTCGGCGCCGCCGAAGACATGAGCAGCAACGTGCAGACCGTTGCCAGCGCGGCGGAACAGCTTTCGGCTTCTGTCCAGGAAATCAGCGCGACGGCGGCCCAAACCTCCGATATCGTCTCGAAGGCCACGGAACGCAGCCGCATCACCAACGAAAAGGTCGAAAACCTGGCCGTGTCGGCCGGCAAGATCGGCGAGGTCGTCAACCTCATTCAGGCGATCGCCGAACAGACCAACCTGCTCGCGCTCAACGCGACCATCGAAGCCGCCCGGGCCGGCGAAACCGGCAAGGGATTTGCCGTGGTGGCCGCAGAGGTCAAGGAACTGGCCAACCAGACTTCCCGTGCAACCGAGGAGATCTCGACCCAGATCGCCGAGATCCAGGGGGCTACAAAGGAATCCGTTCAGGCCATCGCCGAAATCACCGAAACGATCGAAGACGTCAGCACCTATACCGCCACGATCGCGTCGGCCGTCGAGGAGCAAGGCGCGGCGACAAGCGAAATCTCGCAAACGGTGCAATTGGCGGCCCAGGGCGCGAATTCCGTGTCGTCCAACATGTCGGACCTTTCCCAGTCGGTCGACCAGACGTCGCAATCCGCCGAAAGCGTGCTCACAGCGTCGGCAGACCTGACACAGAAGACCGACAAGCTGAGATCGGAAGTCGAGACCTTCCTCGGCGAAGTCTCGGCAGCCTGACTGCAACCAACCAGCAGATCTCTGCTGATCGAACCGCCCCGAGGCGAAACCTCGGGGCGGTTTTTGTTCGTCCTTGCGAGCGCCGGCCGGATGCCCGAATTGGGCGCGGATCCGGCTTCCAAAAACCGCTTTCGATGCGCCGCCTGAGTCTGTTAAACGACGAGCGATACCTTCCTCATGAGGCGTCCGATGCGTATTCTGGTCACCGGCAGCACGGGGCATCTCGGCGAAGCGCTGATGCGCCTCCTGCCGCTTCACGGACACACCGGTATCGGTCTCGATATCGCGCCCGGCCGGTTTACCGACATCGTCGGATCGGTGACCGACAGCCCGCTGGTTCACGACCTCGCAAAGGGCTGCGATGCCGTCCTGCATACGGCAACCCTGCACAAGCCGCATGTCGCGACACATGCCCGCCAGGCCTTCGTCGATACCAATGTTTCAGGCACGCTCACGCTCCTGGAGGCGGCCATTGCCGCCGGCGTGGCACGGTTCGTATTCACCAGCACGACCAGCGCCTTCGGCGCCGCCCTCACGCCCGGACCCGGCGAACCGGCCGCCTGGATCGACGAGCGTGTCGGATCGATCCCGAAAAACATCTACGGCGTGACAAAAACGGCGGCTGAGGATCTTTGCGCCCTGTTCGCGCAGCGTCACGGGCTCACCTGCACGGTGCTGCGAACCTCCCGCTTCTTCCCGGAGGAGGACGACAATCGCGCTATCCGCGAAAGCTTTGGCGACACCAATGCAAAGGCAAACGAATTTCTCTATCGCCGTGCCGACATCGAGGATATCGCCCTTGCACACCTGGCGGCCCTTGACCGTTCGGCGCCCTCCGGCTTCGCCCGATACGTCATCAGCGCGACAACGCCGTTCCGTCCGTCCGACCTCGCGGCGCGGCGGCGCGAGCCCGCCGCGGTCGTTGCCGCTTATTACCCAAGCTTTGCCGCCGTTTACGAAGCAAGGGGGTTTTCCATGTTTCCCGATATCGGCCGGGTCTATGTCAACGAAAAGGCGCGGCGGGAACTCGGCTGGCAACCGCACTACGATTTTGCACGCATTCTGGAACAGCTCGCCGCCGATCAACCGATTGGAAGCGCGCTCGCCCGGGCGGTCGGGAGCAAGGGTTATCACAGCGAAATCTTCGCCGACGGTCCCTATCCCGTCGACACGGCCTCATGATATCGGCCGCGGGACCGTTCCTCAGATGTGAATCGGGCGCTTGTCCACGGCGAGTGCGGCTTCCTTGACTGCTTCCGACATCGTCGGGTGGGCATGGCAGGTGCGTCCGAGATCTTCCGCCGATCCGCCGAATTCCATGAGTACGGCGGCTTCGTGGATCATGTCGCCGGCGCCGAAACCGACAATGTGCACGCCCAGCACCCGATCGGTTGCAGCATCGGCCAGAACCTTCACGAAACCGTCGGTCTGGCGCATCGCGCGCGCGCGTCCGTTGGCGGAAAAGGGAAACTTGCCGGCCCGGTAGTCGACACCGGCCGCCTTAAGTTCCTCCTCGGTCTGGCCGACCGAAGCCACTTCGGGCATCGTGTAGACGACGTTGGGGATCACGCCGTAATTCACGTGACCGGCCTGTCCGGCCAGGATCTCGGCAATTGCCACGCCTTCGTCCTCGGCCTTGTGGGCGAGCATCGGTCCGTCGATGACGTCGCCGATCGCATAGATGCCGTCGACATTCGTCTTGAAATGCCCGTCGGTGCGGATGCGGCCGCGCTCATCGAGTTCCACGCCGGCCTGATCGAGACCGAGCCCTTCGGTAAACGGTTTGCGGCCGATCGAGACAAGCACGATGTCGGCCTCGATCGTTTCGGCCTCGCCCCCGGCCGCCGGCTCCACGCTGACCGACAGACGGTCTTTCGAGGTGTCGATACCGGTGACCTTTGAAGACAGTTTGAACTCCAGGCCCTGCTTCTTCAGCATGCGCTGGAAGTTCTTGCCGACATCGGCATCCATGCCCGGAAGAACACGGTCCAGGAATTCGACGACAAGAACCTCTGACCCGAGCCGGTTCCAGACCGATCCGAGTTCAAGGCCGATCACGCCCGCTCCGATCACGAGGAGCTTTTCGGGCACCGCTTCCAGTTCGAGGGCGCCAGTGGAGGTGACAATGCGTTTTTCGTCGACTTCGATGCCCGGAAGCGTGGCGGAATCCGACCCGGTGGCAATCACGATGTTGCGGGTTTTCAGGTCGGTCGTCGTGCCGTCGGCCGCCGTGACGACCACCGAACCGGCGGCCGGCACCGATCCGGTGCCGTGATAAGTGTCGATCTTGTTCTTCTTGAACAGGAACGCGACGCCCTTCACGTTGGCCTCGACGGTCTCGTCCTTGTGGCCCATCATGCCGGCCAGATCGAGTTCCGGCTCGCCGACCTTGATGCCCATCGAAGAAAAGGCATGGCCGGCCTCGTCGAAAAGATCGGAGGCATGCAGCATGGCCTTGGACGGGATGCAGCCGATGTTCAGACACGTGCCGCCGAAGGTTTCCCATTTTTCCACGACCGCCACCCGCATGCCGAGCTGGGCCGCTCGGATGGCGCAGACATACCCGCCCGGTCCGGTCCCAATGACAATCAGATCATAAGCGTCGGCCATATTCCGGTCCTTTCCCGTCGTCTTACGGCACCAGCCTAACGGCCGCCGCCAACATCAATGATCGCGCCGGTGGCGTAGGACGCCTTGCCGGACAACAGCCAGACGATCGCCTCGGCGACCTCCTCCGGCTTGCCCTCACGGCGCATGGGCAGGGTGTCGCGCAAGGCGGCAACCCGGTCGGGCTGTCCGCCGCTGGCATGGATATCGGTATCGATGATGCCGGGACGTACGGCGTTGACGCGGATCCCTTCGTCGGCCACTTCTAGCGCCAATCCGAGCGTGAAGGTATCGATCGCGCCCTTGGACGCGGCGTAATCGACATACAGGCCCGGCGAGCCAAGCCGGGCGGCAACCGACGACACGTTGACGATCGCACCGCCTTGGCCGCCATTCCTTGTCGACATGCGCCGCACGGCTTCGCGGGCGGCCAAGAGACTGCCGACCACGTTCACGTTCATCATGCGCGTGATGCGCTCGAGCGACATGGCTTCCAGGCGTTCCGCCCGGTCGACGATGCCCGCATTGTTGACGAGAGCCGTGATCGGCCCCAGGGCCGTTTCGGCGGTCTCGAACAACCGCATCACATCGGCTTCGATCGCGACGTCGCCGGAAACGGCACATGCCCGGCCACCCGCCTGTTCAATGCGGCTGACAACGGCGCTGGCGGCGGCTTCGTCGCGGGCGTAGTTCACGCACACGGCATAGCCGTTTGCCGCGGCCAGGATCGCCGTGGCCGCCCCGATGCCGCGGCTGCCGCCGGTGACGATCGCCGTGCCGGACATGTTTTACAGGTCCAGGACCAGGCGTTGCGGATCTTCCAGGCTTTCCTTCACGCGCACCAGGAACGTGACGGCTTCCTTGCCGTCGACGATACGGTGGTCGTAGGAGAGCGCCAGATACATCATCGGGCGGATTTCCACCTGCCCGTTCACGGCCATCGGACGTTCCTGGATCTTGTGCATGCCCAGAATGCCCGATTGCGGCGCATTCAGGATCGGCGTCGACATCAGCGAGCCGTATACGCCGCCGTTCGAAATCGTGAAGGTGCCGCCCTGCATGTCCTCGATGGTCAGATGACCGTCGCGAGCCTTTCGGCCGTAATCGCCGATCGTGCTTTCGATTTGGGCGATCGACATGCGATCGGCATCGCGCACCACCGGAACGACAAGGCCCTTCGGCGTGCCGACCGCTACGCCGATATGGCAGAAATCCTTGTAGATGAGATCCTGTCCATCGATTTCGGCGTTCACCGCCGGGATCTCCTTCAGCGCATGACAGACCGCCTTGGTGAAAAAGCCCATGAAACCGAGCTTGACCCCGTGTTTCTTCTCAAACAGATCCTTGTACTGACGGCGCAGATCCATGACCGGGCCCATATCCACCTCGTTGAAGGTGGTCAGCATGGCGGCCGTGTTCTGCGCGTCCTTCAGACGCCGTGCAATGGTCTGGCGCAGCCGGGTCATGCGGACCCGTTCCTCGCGCGCCGCATCGTCCGGCGCGCTCGGCGCGCGCACACTGACGGGAGCGGACGGGGCTGCCGCCGGAGCCGGCGCCGTGACGCCGGCATCGATGGCGGCCAGGACGTCGCCCTTCAGGATCTGGCCGCGCTTGCCGGAACCGCTCACCTGATCCGACGACAGGCCGGCCTCGGCCATGCGTTTTTGTGCGGACGGCGCCGGAGGCATTGACGACGATGCTGCCGGTGCGGGCGCGGGCGCCGGTGCGGCGGCTGCAGGCGCGGCTGCAGCGCCCTCGCCGGCGGCGACACGAACCAGCAGCGCCCCGATCTCGACCGTATCGCCTTCGGAGACCGCGACCTCAACAACCGTACCGGCACTTGGCGACGGCACTTCCTGGGTCGCCTTGTCGGTTTCCAGTTCGACCACCGCCTCGTCGACGGCCACCGCATCCCCGACTTTCTTGTAGATCGTGCCGACCTGGGCCTCGGTGACGGATTCGCCGGCGCTCGGCACCACGATGTCGACGACTGTCGCCGATCCGGCCGCGCCGTTTCCGGTCGAAGCAGCGGCTGGCGTCGAAGCCATCGTGCTCGTCGCGGCCGGGACGGCGCTTTCCACCGCGGCCCCTTCTTCAACCGTCGCAAGCAGGGCGTCGACCGCGACCGTGTCACCGGATTCGACGGCGATCTCGACCACCGTGCCGGCAATCGGAGACGGCATTTCCTGCGTCGCCTTGTCGGTTTCCAATTCGACCAGCGGCTCGTCTACCGCGATGGTATCGCCGACCTTTTTATACCATTGCCCGATCTGGGCTTCGGTGATCGATTCACCGAGCGCCGGGACACGAATCTCAGTTGCCATGGTTGCACCGTATCTCTTGTGAGCGGAAGGTCCGCCAATTAGGTCGAAGGAAGGGTCAGCGCGTCGTCGAGGAAGGCTTCCAGCTGGGCCATGTGTTTCGACATCAGGCCGGTCGCGGTCGCCGCCGCAGCCGGACGTCCGGCATAAAGCGGCCGTGAAACCCGCGACTTGACCTGGCCGAGCGTCCATTCCAGGTAGGTCTGGACATGGGTCCAGGCGCCGGCATTCTTCGGCTCTTCCTGGCACCAGATCAGGTCGGCGTTCGGGAAGCGTTCCAGTTCGTGCACCAGCGCCTTGGCCGGGAACGGATATAATTGCTCGACGCGCATGATGTAGACGTCATCGATGCCGCGCTTCTCCCGTTCATCGAAAAGGTCGAAATAGACCTTGCCCGAACACAGGATCACACGGCGGATCTTGTCGTCGCCGACCAGTTTCGTCGGACCGTCCGGATGCAATTGCGCATCGTCCCACAACAGACGGTGGAAGGTGGAATCCGGCCCCATCTCGTCGAGTTTGGATACGCACCTTTTGTTTCGCAGCAACGATTTCGGCGTCATCAGGATCAGCGGCTTGCGAAAGTCCCGGTTCAATTGCCGCCGCAGGATGTGGAAGTAGTTCGCCGGCGTCGTGCAGTTCGCGACCTGCATGTTGTCCTCGGCGCACAATTGCAGGAAGCGCTCCAGACGCGCCGACGAATGCTCCGGCCCCATGCCCTCGTAACCGTGCGGCAACAGGAGAACGAGTCCGGACATGCGCAGCCATTTGCGTTCGCCCGAGGAAATGAACTGGTCGATGACCACCTGGGCGCCGTTCGCGAAGTCACCGAACTGGGCTTCCCACAAGGTGAGCGCGTTCGGCTCGGACAACGAATAGCCGTATTCGAAACCGAGGACGGCTTCCTCGGACAGCATCGAATTGATGACTTCGTAATGGCCCTGGTCGCTCGACAGGTTGTTGAGCGGGATGTAACGGGCTTCCGTCTCCTGGTCGTAGAGCACCGAATGCCGCTGCGAGAACGTACCGCGCTCGCAGTCCTGGCCCGACAGGCGGACGCGGTGTCCGTCCTTGAGAATAGTGCCGTAGGCCAGCGCTTCGGCCATCGCCCAGTCAATGCCCTCGCCGCTTTCGACCATCTTCTTGCGGTTGTCCATGAACCGCTGGATCGTGCGGTGCACCTTGAAGTCCACCGGCGCTTCGGTGATGCGCCGTCCGATATCGCGGAGCTCGTCAAGATCGTAACCGGTCTTGCCGCGCCGCGGATCGTCGTGTTCGCCGGCGGCCTGCAGGCCGGACCAGGCACCATCCAGCCAATCGGCCGTGTTGGGTTTGTAGGCCTGGCCGATCTCGTATTCCGAATCCAGGTGGGCGCGCCACTCCGCCTTCATCTGGTCGACTTCGCCCTCGGTCACCAGACCGTCGGAAACCAGCTTCTGGGAATAGACTTCCAGGGTGGTGGGATGCGAGCGAATGCGATCATACATGATCGGCTGGGTGAACGCCGGCTCGTCCGCCTCGTTGTGCCCGAACCGGCGATAGCAGAACATGTCGACGACAACGGGCTTCTTGAATTTCTGCCGGAACTCGGTGGCGATCTTGGCGGCAAAAGTGACGGCCTCAGGATCGTCGCCGTTGGCGTGCAGGATCGGCGCCTCGATGACCTTGGCCATGTCGGACGGATAGGGCGAGGAGCGCGAAAAACGCGGATTGGTGGTGAACCCGATCTGGTTGTTGATGATGAAGTGCACCGATCCGCCGGCCTTGTGGCCCTTCAGACCCGAAAGGCCGAAACATTCCGCAACCACGCCCTGGCCGGCGAACGCGGCATCGCCGTGAATGATCAGCGGCATGACCGATGTGCGCTCCAGATCCTCATGCTGATCCTGCTTGGCCCGTGCCTTGCCGAGCACGACCGGATCGACGATCTCCAGGTGCGACGGGTTGGCGGTCAGCGACAGGTGCACAATGTTGCCGTCAAACTCGCGGTCGGAAGAGGCGCCAAGGTGGTATTTGACGTCACCCGATCCTTCGACGTCGTCGGGATGATAGGAGCCGCCCTTGAACTCGTGGAAGATCGCGCGATGGGTCTTGCCCATGACCTGGGCCAGCACGTTCAGGCGGCCGCGATGGGCCATGCCGAGCACGATGTCGCGCACGCCGAGCGCGCCGCCGCGTTTGATGATCTGTTCAAGGGCCGGGATCAGGGCTTCTCCGCCGTCCAGACCGAACTTCTTTGTGCCCGTGAATTTGACGTTCAGGAACTTTTCGAAACCGTCTGCCTCGACCAGTTTGCGCAGGATCGCCTTGCGTCCCTGGTCGGTAAACGTGACCTGCTTGTCCGGGCCCTCGATGCGCTCCTGGATCCAGCGCTTTTCGGCGGGGTCGGAGATGTGCATGAATTCGACGCCAAGCGTCGAGCAATAGGTGCGGTTGAGGATGGCCAGCATTTCGCGGATCGTCGCGAATTCCAGACCCAGCACATAGTCGATGAAGATCTGACGGTCCCAGTCGGCCTCGGTGAAGCCGTAGGACGAGGGATGCAGTTCGGCCTGGTTTTCGCCGATCGCGAGACCAAGCGGATCGAGATTGGCGTGGAAATGGCCGCGCATGCGGAAGGCGCGGATCATCATGATGGCCCGCACCGAATCGCGCGTGGCCAATTGCACCGCCGTCTCGGACAGGTCGACGCCGTTGCCCTGGGCCTTGGCGCGAATGCGCGTCTGCAGGATCTGTTCCACCGGGGCCAGGCCCGGATCGAGCGCCGAAAGCATGTCGCCGTTCGGCTCGACCGGCCAGTCGCCGCGTTGCCAGGACGCGCCCGCCGCTTCGCGCCGGGCGGCGCCGGGATCATCCTTCAATTCGGCGAAAAATCCACGCCAGCCTTCGTTCAACCCGGCGGGGTTGTTCTCATAGGCGGCATACAGGTCTTCTAGATAGGAGGCGTTACCGCCATACAGGAAAGATGTCTTCGCAAAGGCCTCGTTTGCGGCTTGTCTTGCCATGTCAACTCGAGCGGGGCTCGGCCCCGCCTCGCTCCCTTGAAATGTGCGCCCGATTGCGCATGTGCATCCGTCAGATCCGTTCCGGTTTGCCACAAACCGGCCTGAAACCGATCCCTGTTACGCTGAAGAACCGGTTGGCCCAACCCCCCGACGCCGTACCGTCCTGCACGGACGATCTTCCTTCGCGGAAAAGTGCATCCCGTATTCGAATCAACCCTTAGATCAACCTGCCGGCAATTGGAATTGTCCAACTCCGGAATTGTCGATCCATCCCCCTTCCAGTAAAGCGCGTGACCTGTCACGCCGTCATAATTGTCACTTATCCGCTATAGCGGATTGCCCGACCGGCGTCGACCGCCCGTATCGTTCCCGGGAGACAGCGCGCGCAAAAGTGACTTTTCCGTCACCGTCTCCCAACCTGCGGCCGCGACGTCCGGCGGCCCGCCGGTTCAGCCCTTCAGGACATGGACCAGCGTCTCTCCCAGTTTTGCCGGCGACGGCGAAACCCGGATGCCGGCTGCTTCCATTGCGGCGATCTTGTCGTCCGCGCCGCCCTTGCCGCCGGAAATGATCGCGCCGGCATGTCCCATCCGTCGGCCCGGAGGCGCCGTCCGCCCGGCGATGAAACCCGCCATCGGCTTCGACCGGCCGCGCTTTGCCTGGTCGGCGATGAACTGCGCGGCATCTTCCTCCGCCGATCCGCCAATCTCGCCGATCATGATGATCGATTGCGTCGCATCGTCGGCAAGGAACATTTCCAGGACATCGACAAATTCGGTCCCCTTGACCGGATCGCCCCCAATGCCGACGGCCGTCGTCTGGCCGAGCCCGGCATTGGTGGTCTGAAACACCGCTTCGTAGGTAAGCGTTCCCGACCGCGAAACAATACCGACCGATCCCTTCTTGAAGATCGATCCGGGCATGATGCCGATCTTGCACTCTTCCGGCGTCAGGACGCCCGGGCAGTTCGGTCCGATCAGGCGCGAGCCGGACCCGTCAAGCGCCCGGTTCACGCGCACCATGTCGAGTACCGGAATGCCTTCGGTGATGCAGACGATAAGCTCGATTTCAGCCTCGATCGCCTCAGCGATGGAATCCGCGGCAAACGGCGGCGGCACATAGATCACCGATGCATTGGCACCGGTCGCCTGCTTGGCTTCCTCAACCGTGTCGTAGACCGGCAAGGATGCGGCGGAGCCGTCCGGCAGCGTCCCGCTCCATGTCGATCCGCCCTTGCCCGGCGTGACGCCGGCAACCATCTGGGTGCCGTAATAGCCGAGCGCCTGTTCCGTATGGAACGTGCCGGTCTTGCCCGTCAGGCCCTGGATCAGGACCTTCGTGGATTTGTCGATCAGAATGGACATCAGCCGGCTTCCCTTACTGCTTTGACGATTTTCTGGGCCGCATCGTCGAGATCGTCAGCGGAAATGACATTCAGGCCGGAGCCGTCGATGATCGCCTTACCCTTGTCGACATTGGTGCCTTCCAGGCGGACGACCAGCGGCACCTGCAGACCGACCTCTTTGACAGCGGCGACGACGCCCTCGGCAATAACGTCGCAGCGCATGATGCCGCCGAAAATGTTGATCAGGATGCCTTTGACGTTGTCGTCGGCGGTAATGATCTTGAAGGCTGCCGTGACCTTTTCCTTGGAGGCGCCGCCACCGACATCAAGGAAGTTGGCCGGTTCCTCGCCGTACAATTTGATGATGTCCATGGTCGCCATGGCAAGGCCGGCGCCGTTGACCATACAGCCGATCGTGCCGTCGAGCGCGATGTAGGACAGATCGTGCTTGGAGGCTTCGATCTCCTTGTCGTCCTCTTCGGTCAGATCGCGCAGATCGAGAATGTCAGCGTGCCGTCCGAGCGCGTTGGAATCGAAACCGACCTTGGCGTCCAGGCAGACGATGCGATCGTCCTTGGTGCGGATCAGCGGATTGATTTCAAGCAGGCTCATGTCCTTGTCGTTGAACGCCTTGAACAGGAGCGCGCCCAGCTTGGCGACCTGCTTTGCCGGATCGCCGCTGAGTTTCAAGGCGCTGGCAATCGCCCGGCCGTGATGCGGCATGAAGCCCGTCGCCGGGTCGACCGAAAAGGTCACGATCTTTTCCGGCGTTTCGGCCGCCACGGCCTCGATGTCCATACCGCCCTCGGTCGACACGACGAAGGCGATCCGGCTGGTTTCGCGGTCGACCAGAGCGGACAGATAAAATTCATCGGCGATGTCGGAACCGTCTTCGATGTACAGGCGGTTGACGACCTTGCCCGTCGGACCGGTCTGGTGGGTGACCAGCGTCTTGCCGAGCATCTGCCCGGCATAGGTCGCCACTTCATCGACGGATCGTGCGAGGCGGACGCCGCCCTGGTCGCCGGAATCGGGTTCCTTGAAACGGCCCTTGCCGCGGCCGCCGGCGTGGATCTGGGATTTAACGACCCAGACAGGCCCTCCCAATTCCTCTGCCGCGGCACGCGCTTCATCCGCAGAGAAGATCGGGACGCCCCTGGATACCGGCGCGCCGAACTCTTTCAAGAGCGCCTTGGCCTGATATTCGTGAATGTTCATCGGCTCAATCCGTTCGCGAGTGAGCCCGGCCGGGCGGCGCCCGTCCGGGCAAAAAAAACCGGCTCAAGCGAGAGCCGGTTCAATTCCCTTGCATGCATCGACCAGTCCCTGGACGGAGGCCACGGACTTTGCGAACATTTCCGTTTCGGCCGCGTCGAGCTTGATCTCCACGATCCGCTCGACACCGCTTGCACCGATGACGATCGGCACCCCGACATACATGTCGCTGACCCCGTACTGGCCGGTCAGGTGCGCTGCGCACGGCAGGACCCGCTTCTGGTCCTTGAGATAGGATTCCGCCATCGCGATCGCGGAAGCGGCCGGCGCATAAAAGGCCGACCCGGTCTTAAGAAGGCCGACGATCTCACCGCCGCCCTTGCGGGTGCGTTCAACGATCGCGTCGATGCTCTCCTGCGAGGTCCATCCCATGGCGACGAGGTCCGGCAACGGAATACCGGCGACCGTCGAATACCGAACGGAGGGCACCATATCGTCGCCGTGACCGCCGAGCACGAAGGCCGTCACATCCTTGACGGAGACGCCGAATTCCTCGGCGAGGAAGTAGCGGAAACGCGCCGAGTCCAGGACGCCGGCCATGCCGACGACCTTGTTCGCCGGCAGGCCGGAAAACTTCTGCAGGGCCCAGACCATAGCGTCCAGCGGGTTGGTGATGCAGATTACGAAGGCATCCGGCGCGTGGTCGCGAATGCCGGCGCCGACCTGGGACATGACCTTCAGGTTGATGCCCAGAAGATCGTCGCGGCTCATGCCCGGCTTGCGCGGAACGCCCGCCGTCACGATGACGACGTCCGCGCCCTTGATATCCTCATAGCCCTGCGTGCCCGAATAGGCGGCGTCGAAGCCGTCGACCGGCGAGGATTCGGCCAGATCGAGCCCCTTGCCCTGCGGAATGCCTTCGGCGATGTCAAACAGGACAACGTCGCCGAGTTCCTTCAGGCCGGCCAGATGTGCAAGCGTGCCACCGATCTGGCCCGCGCCGATCAATGCGATCTTTTTTCGCGCCATTGTGAAAACAGTCCTTCGGGTCTGGAAGACAAGAGGTGTGTTGGGCCTGCGCGGGAAGCGCTACCCGGTCGGCGTTTGGTTAACGCGTTTTACCAGACCGTGCAAGGTTGCGCCGAGGCGGGCGCAAGGAAGGATCGGAGACGCCGAATCGACACTCGCGCGACGCAGCGCCTATAGCGTGAAGCCGGCGCCGGATGCGGCAAATCGGGACGTTAAGCCGGAGGAGGTGCAGGGTTGCCGCGCCTTGCGATCGTCAGACAGTCCGCGGCCGCCCCCCGACGATCGGGGGCGGCGCGCGGAATAGATTGGCTCAGTGGGTCTTGAAGCGCCGCCGCTCGCGTTCCGTGCACAGCAGAACTGAGCAATACGGCGTATCAACGGTGTTCACATCACGATAAACCGTGACCTCGTTGGCGAAGCAATACCGCCGATTGCTGACATAGCGTTCCCACAATTGACGACCGGAAACCCGTGAGCGGGACCGAACGATCGCGGCGCCGCGATCAAACAATACGCCCTGCAAGGCACCGCAGGTCAGCCGACTTGCATCGACGCGGGAAATCGGTTGCGCGGTCGCACTGCCGGTGGACAGGACCGTCAGACCGACAAAACCGGCGACCAGGGCCAGTGCCGAACACGCCCGTCGGGCATTAACAAGATTGGGCATTTCTTAAAATCCTTTGGATGCACAGACCGGTCTTGTGTCACCTCATGGACCGGCCAATGTTTTTAACAGACCCCAACCCTCTCATTCCTTGTGCGCTCTTGCCGCGTCTCCCGGCGGTTCGCAGCGCATTACCGGTTCTGGTTGCGCCCCGGCGGTTCGCCGCAGACGCGCAGCCAGCATTGATCCGAATCGCGTGTTGTGACGCTCTGGAACTGAATAACTTCGTTGTAAAAGCAAAACCCGCGGTGCTTGACGTAGCGGTCGACGGCGCGGCGGTCGCTGAAGCTGCGCCGGTTGACCAGCCGTTCGGCGAGATTGAACCGGGCAAAGCGTTCAACGGAATAAACCGTGACCGCGCCATTCTCGCGAACCGTCTGCTTCAATGCCGCGCAGCTCATCGCGCCGGCGTCGACAGACAGAGCGGTCTGGGCATCGGCCGGACCGGCAAACGTGACCGCGGCGGCCAGCATTCCAGTCGCCGCCAATGCGGCCATGCCCCGTTTTCCGGTCCGTGTCATAATTCGTATCATGCCATTCTCTATGGGGCCGCCAATCGCCGATAGCGGACGATGGCCCGTCCTCTGTCATATCGGAGCGTAACAACCGAACGTCAACATCCCGCGACGGCCAAACGGTAGAGTTTAATCGACCGGTAGTGACGTGCGACACACCTGATGTGCTTTCCCGGGCCGCTGGCGGGGCGTGTCGCGCCCTGCAATGGCAGCGGCGACGCCGCGCGATTGCGCCTAGCCCACCAATCGGAACCAGCCGATATCTGGCAAACGGCTTCGCTTGGCCGGCGCTGGCGCATTTCGGTCGACAGCCAGCACCGTCAGCATTCAACGGGTACGGTACTTCGAAATCGCGTCACGTACCACGCAATCCCCCGTGAAGCCGCAATGCCGGCTATTGGTTGCCGCTGCGGCCGGACCGGAGCGAGCAGATCTTGACCGAGCAGAACTCCGTGTCGCGGGTCTGAACCGACCGGAAACGGGTGATTTCGCCCTGGAGACAGAACCCGCGGCGGCTGACGTAACGCTCGGACAGGATCATGTTGGAACGCGGCGACCGAGAGCGCACGATCGCCGCCCCATCGGCCTCGATGATGTCCTGAAGCGCCGTGCAGGCCAGGCGCGACGCATCCACGCGCTGGATGCCCTGGGCATGGGCGGCCGACAGGCCCGACAAGCCGGCCGACGCAAGCAGACCGAATGCGATGACGGCAGACGCGCCGCCCGAAAGAAAACCACGGATCGCCTTCAACGGCACCCCCACAATCTGGATCGATACAAAAAGCCGGACGCTTTTGCGTCCGGCGTCGGACCTGCACGTATATGGGGCGAGACCCCGCAAGATCGAATCACGGATTCGCGTAAGACCGGATTTCCCGTCCGCCACCGGATGTGCCCCGCAGATAGTCCTCACTGCGCATCTCGATCAGCCGCGACGCGGTACGGTCGAATTCAAAGGCTTCGTGTCCGTGGTCGGCGCCGTAGAGATCCTGGGGGTCCGCCGCGGCGGAGACGATAAGACGGATTCGGTTGTCGTAGAATGTGTCGACGAGGCTGATGAAGCGCTTCGCCTCGTTGCGCTTTTCCGCCTTCATGACCGGCACGCCGTCGATGAATACCGTGTGATAGGTCTCCGCGATCTTCAGGTAATCGGCCGGCCCCAGGGGCACCTCGCACAGGTCGGCGAACCCGAACCGCGCAAATCCGTCCACGGCCTGGGGAACCTTGATCTCCCGCCCCTTCATGGCGAGTGCGGCGTTCGATCCCGTCACCTTGCCGGTCAGGTTCCACCACAGCGCATCGAGCGCAGCGTCGGCCTCGTGGCCGAGCGGGCTGACATAGCGGCGGGCTCCCTGCATCTTTTCGAGACGATAGTCGGTCTCGGATGTCAGTTCGAAGACCTCGCACCGGGTCTTCAGGAGTTCGATGAAGGGCAGGAAATGCCCCCGGTTGATGCCGTCATGGTAGAGACGGTCCGGAACGACATTGGACGTCGCCACCATGACGGTACCGACGTCAAAGAGCCGAGTGAACAGCCGACCGAGGATCATCGCGTCGGCAATATCGGTCACCGAAAACTCATCGAAACATAGCAGCCGGGTTTGGCGCGCGATGGCATCGGCAATCGGCGGGATCGGATCGTCGCCCCGGGCCGTGCCGTTTTTTAGGGCCTGCCGGTGATCGTGCACGCGCTGGTGCACGTCGGCCATGAATTCGTGGAAATGCGCTCGGCGCTTGCGCTTGATCGGCGACAGATCGAAAAAAATGTCCATCAGGCGCGTCTTGCCTCGACCGACACCCCCCCAGATGTAGAGCCCCCTGACCGGCGGCGCGCGTTCCTCGCGCTTGCCGAACAACCAGCCAAGCGCCGAGCGCTTCTGTGCGAGCCGGTTATCGTCCAGCCGCTTGCGGAGGGCGTCGAGCTTGGAAACCAGCGCCATTTGTGCGGCATCTTCGGAGAATTCGCCGGACCGGATCAGGGAGCCATATCGCGCCGCCACGCTTGGCGCGAGATCCAGTTCATCCCTTATATGCACGTCGGTGACGCCCTCTACCAATTCCAGCCCTGCGCCTTACCCTTGCGCATCTTCGCGACGCCGACAAGGGCCCGTCAGGTGTCTGACCCCTTGATCACTGGCGTCATGAAAAGCGGGTCGATCGGTACCTGGACCGCTGTTGCCAGGGCATTGGTCTGGTTGGCCATACCGACCACGGCCATGACTTCCATAAGCTGAGCCTCACTGGCCCCCTTGGCACGCGCCGCGGCCGTGTGAGAGCGCACGCAATACTCACAACCATTGGTGGCCGAGACCGCGACGTAGAGCAGTTCCTTCGTCAAGGGATCGAGCGCGCCCGGAGCCATGACAGCCTTCAAGCTGGTCCAGGTGCGCTCCAGCAACGCCGAATCATGCGCCAGCACGCGCCAGAAATTGTTGATGAAATCCGTCCCGCGTGTCGCCCGGATATCGGCGAACACCGCTTTGGCCGTGTCGTCGAGTTCATCGTCGTTCAGGATTCTGGCGATACTCACCCGTATCCTCCCCGGCGCCCGGACCCGCGACTACCGCGAAAACGCCAGTTCCTTGCCGCCCGCGGTCTGGCCGGAAAACGCGCCTGACTGGGTCGGATAGACGGTGCCAATCGCCGCTCCGTTGGAATCCTTCAGTGTCACCTGGCTGCCGTTAAGGTCCCAGGCGGCAATGTTTTGCAGAGCCGGTGACGAACAGCCGCGTGTCGTCGCCCGGTAACCGCCCTGCCAGGACGTCAGGTTCATGAACAATTGGCAGCGTTCCGGGCCGGACGAGATCTTCCAGCCGCCGAGCAGATCGGCCCGGCCGACATTGGCGTTGGCATCCGCGTCGGCGGGCGGCGTCGACAGCGCAGCGACCGCACTGCTGCCGTCCTGACCGGGAGCGCCCGCAAGACCGTCGGCCGAAGCTGCCGCGTCGTCGGCATTCGCTGCCGCGTCGGCGACAGCCGTTCCGTCCGGGTTGGTCGTCGTGCCGGTCGTTCCGGGATCAAGGGTCATCGGCCCCAACGGTTGCTGGGCAACCGGTTGGGTGGGGCTTGCAGGCAGCGAAGACACCCGGGACCCCATGAAATTTCCGCACCCCGAAACGAGCAGCGCCGCCGCGAGTGCAGTCGTGAGGGAAACCGTCCTTGCCATACATTCTCTCCTGGAGCCCGATCCCGGCCGAAGCTGCTGCTGTCTGCACCGCACCGCGACCGGCAAGCGGTGCGATCCGCTCGCCTGCCCGAACCGCCGGAATCCTACCTCCGGCATGCACCATTGTTAATCATAATGTTGAAGCAAACATGGTTATAGTTTGGTTACCGTGCGCTTTTACCCGTTCATACTTTCCGTTATCGCGCGGTCGATTGTGCCGCGGCGGGACATATTTGTGACGGATTGTCCGCGCGCCATGCGCCGACACGCCGCCGTTGCACCGGCGCACGACCCATACCTGAATCTGAATCGAACCGCCCCCGGGCCGCCCTCGGCCGTTTACTGACTGTTAACCATAAATCACGGTTTTTCCGGGTTTCCGCCACACAATCCTCGCGCCCTAAACCCCAATTAAGGATCGGCGGACCAAGCTCATACCGACAAAGCCGGCCTGGTTCCGGTGAGCGGACCCATCGTCGAAAGGACGATATCATGATCTTGCGCGACGACATTTCGATTTCCGTTCGCAAACTCGGATTTGCGGAACTGGAAGATTACAGGGATCACCTGCTGCGGCTCGACGACAAGAGCCGGGCCGCCCGGTTTTCCGGGCCGGTCGACGATGCATTCCTGAAATCCTATTGCCTGAGGCTTGTCCTGGGGCCGACGCAGATCATCGGCGCCTTCAACCGGGGAACCCTGCGCGGCGCCTGCGAAATCGATCTCGCCGACCATGGTTCCGACGAAAACGGCAAGGCCCGGCTGGCGCTGTCCGTGGAGACGGAATGGCGCGGCCTTGGTCTCGGCAGGCAACTCATCAAGGAGAGCCTGATCACCTGTTTCGGCTGCGGCGCCGAACATGTGTCGATGGTCATCGGCCAGCACGGCGGCGCCATGACCGCGCTGGCGCGGGATTTCGGTTTTACGGAATCCGACCCGGGAACGCCGGGTGCAGTGGCGCGATCGCTGACCTGTCTCACACCGATCATGGCAGTCGCCTGACCGGGCGGTGGTTCACAATCCTGGAGCGGCGCCCCTGTGCCGCTCGGCTGCGCCCAACGGGGTCATTCCGGCAGCGGAATCCCCGGTACCCATACATACCCGTCCGGATCGATGATGTAGGCCTCGCGCTGGCCGTGCGGCTTGTCCATTGCACCGGCGAGAATCACTGAATCGGCACTGCGCGCAGCCGCCTCGGCCGCATCCGGATCGATCCCGTAAAGCCGGAGTTCCGCCCCCTGGCCGCGGGCCGGCGCGTCGGAGATCACGCCGGTCATGGGGTGGTCGCGGTAGGTGTGGTCGGCATGGAGCATGAAATCCGAGCCGCTGGTCCGCATGACCGCAAAGTCGTCGTCCGCATAGACGATCTTCATGCCGAATACAGAGTGCAGGAAAGCGGTCGACACGCCGACATCCCGGACAAGCAGGTTGATCGACAGGCCGGACCGGAGGGAGCGGCCGTATTCGTCGGCCGGCATCCAGGGCTCGATCGCGCTCTTTTTCATGGCGGACTCCCAATAAGTCAGCAATGCTGACTTATATGAGGCCATCCACCAAGGTCCACCTGTTCCCGCTCGGAACAGTCCAATCAACCGAACGGTGTTTCCGGATCAGACCCGCCGTTCGACCATCATTTTCTTGATTTCGGCGATCGCCTTGGCCGGATTGAGACCCTTCGGGCATGTCTGCGCACAATTCATGATCGTGTGGCAACGATACAGCCGGAAAGGATCCTCCAGGTTGTCGAGGCGTTCGCCGGTTGCCTCGTCGCGGCTGTCGATCAGCCAGCGGTAAGCCTGCAACAAGACGGCTGGACCGAGATACCGGTCGCCGTTCCACCAATAACTCGGGCAGGAAGTAGAACAGCAGGCGCACAGGATGCACTCGTACAGGCCGTCGAGTTTTGCGCGGTCGTCGTGCGACTGTTTCCATTCGTCGCGCGGTTCCGGCGTCGCCGTCTGCAGCCAGGGTTCGATCGAGCGATGCTGCGCATAGAAGTTCGTCAGGTCCGGGACCAGATCCTTGACGACCGGCATGTGCGGCAGCGGATAGATCCGGATCGGACCCTTCACCTCGTCCATGCCTTTCGTGCACGCCAGCGAATTCGTCCCGTCGATGTTCATGGCACAGGACCCGCAAATGCCTTCGCGGCAGGAGCGGCGGAAGGTCAGCGTCGGATCGATGGTGTTTTTGATCCAGATCAGCCCGTCGAGAATCATCGGTCCGCAATCGTCGCGATCGACAAAATAGGTGTCGACGCGCGGATTGTGGCCGTCGTCGGGATTCCAGCGATAGACCCGGAATTCCTTCAACGACTGGCCCGAGGACGGTTTGTCCCAGGTCTTGCCTTCCGTCATCTGGGAATTCTTGGGAAGCGTCAGCTGAACCATATCTGTTCCTTGTTCCTGCGCCGGGCGACGCCCGTCGATCTCCGAAGAGTTCTCAGTAAACCCGAGCGCGGGGCTCGATATAGGCCACGTCGTTGGTCAGGGTGTATTCGTGTACCGGGCGGTAATCGATTGCCACCTTGCGGTTAGCCAGGTCGAGAAAGGCCAGCGTGTGTTTCATCCATTCCGCATCGTTGCGGTCCGGGAAATCCTCGTGCGCGTGGGCGCCACGGGATTCCGTCCTGTTCTGCGCTGAATCCATCGTCACGACGGCCTGGCCGATCAGGTTGTCGTATTCCAGCGTCTCGATGAGATCCGTATTCCAGACCAGAGACCGGTCTGTCACCGCGATATCGTCGATGCCCGACCAGACGTCGTGGATCAGGCCGTGGCCCTCATCGAGGATTTCACTGGTGCGGAAAACGGCACAATTGGTCTGCATGACCCGCTGCATCTTCATCCTGAGCTCAGCCGTCGGCGTCGCACCCGATGCGTGCCTGAAGTGATCCAGGCGGCTGATTGCCAGATCGCCGGCGTCGGACGGCAGATCGGGGTGCTTTTCGTTCGGCGACACGGTCTCGGCACAGCGCAGACCTGCAGCCCGCCCGAACACAACCAGGTCGATCAGCGAATTCGACCCGAGCCGGTTCGCACCGTGCACGGAAACGCAGGCGGCCTCGCCGATCGCCATAAGGCCGGGCACGACGCGATCCGGATCGCCGTCCACCTTGGTCAGGACCTCGCCGTGATAGTTCGTCGGAATACCGCCCATGTTGTAGTGGACGGTCGGCAGAACCGGAATCGGGTCTTTCGTCACATCGACGCCGGCAAAGATGCGAGCGGATTCGGAAATGCCCGGCAGCCGTTCCCCGAGAATGTCCGGGTCGAGGTGATTGAGGTGCAGGAAGATGTGGTCGCCGTCCTTGCCGACGCCCCGGCCCTCGCGGATTTCCATGGTCATCGACCGGGACACCACGTCGCGAGACGCCAGATCCTTGGCCGACGGCGCATACCGCTCCATGAAGCGCTCGCCCTCGGAATTGACGAGGTATCCGCCTTCACCACGCGCGCCCTCGGTGATCAGGCAGCCGGCCCCGTAAATGCCGGTCGGATGGAATTGCACGAACTCCATGTCCTGCAGCGGCAGTCCGGCACGCAGCACCATTGCATTCCCGTCGCCGGTACAGGTATGCGCCGAGGTGCAGGAAAAGTAGGCGCGGCCGTAGCCGCCGGTCGCAAGGACCGTCTTGTGGGCCCGGAAGCGATGCAGTGTGCCGTCTTCCATACACAGGGCGACAATGCCGCGGCACACGCCTTCTTCCATGATCAGGTCGATGGCAAAATATTCGATGAAAAATTCTGCCGAGTGGCGCAGCGACTGGCCGTAGAGCGTGTGCAGGATGGCGTGGCCGGTCCGGTCCGCCGCGGCACAGGTCCGCTGTGCCCGGCCCTCACCGTAATTGGTTGTCATGCCGCCAAAGGGGCGCTGGTAGATCTTGCCCTCCTCGGTGCGGGAGAACGGCACGCCCCAATGCTCCAGCTCATACACGGCTGCGGGAGCTTCGCGGCAGAGATATTCAATGGAATCCTGGTCGCCCAGCCAGTCCGAGCCCTTCACGGTGTCGTACATGTGCCAGCGCCAGTCGTCGGCGCCCATGTTACCGAGGGATGCCGAGATGCCACCCTGGGCGGCAACGGTGTGCGAACGGGTCGGGAAAACCTTGCTGATGCAGGCCGTTTTCAGACCGGCCTCGGACGCCCCCACCACGGCGCGCAAACCGGCGCCGCCGGCGCCGACCACGACCACATCGAAGGTGTGATCGATGAAGGTATAGGCGCGCCCGTTGACAGCGGCACCGTTTCCGTTTGCTTCAGACATCGGCTAGCCTCCAAAGCTGACTTTCAACACTGCAAAGACGCATGCCGCTCCGATGGCAACACAGAAAAACGTGTTTCCCATCAGGAGCACGATCTTTGCGCCCTCCGCGTTGACATAATCCTCGATGATCGTCTGCATGCCGAGACGCATGTGATACAGCCCCGAAAAAATCACGAGGAGCAACAGGATCGCGACGAAGGGCGAGGCGACAATCGCCGCCGCGGTTGTGTGATCGGCTCCGACCATGGATACGATCAGGAAAACGAAGAAGATCATGAGCGGAACATTGGCAACGCCGGTCAGCCGTTGCTTCCAGAAATGGTCCGTTCCTTCCTTCGCCGATCCGAGGCCGCGAACCCGGCTGAGGGGTGTGCGCATCGTCATGGTACCGCCTCCTATATCACCAGACCGACAAGCCAGATCAGCAGCGTGAGCGCCACCGAGCCGGCCAGTGTGGCCTTGGCGATCATGTCGCGATCGCCGGGTCCGAGCCCATAACCAAGGTCCCAAACGAAATGGCGAATACCGCCGAGCATGTGATGCATCAGCGCCCAAGTATAGCCGAACAGGACCAGACGCCCGATGATGGAGTTAAAGATGCTGGTCGTGAAGTCATAATATTCACCGCCGACCGCCACCGAAATCAGCCACCAGGCAACGAGAATCGTGCCGACATAGAGCGCCGCGCCGGTAATGCGGTGCACGATCGACATCATCATCGTGAAGATCGGCTTGTAAATCTGCAAATGGGGGGAGAGGGGTCGATCGGGCTTCACGTCGACATCAGCCATAATGTGTCCTTCAAATCGCATTGCCTGCCTTGCACTGTGCGGGTTGGCAATGACCGCGTCGGTTCTAACGCACCGCAGCATGGACGTCAAAATCGCGTGGCCCAGCGCTCAAGAGGCGCCGGCCATCCGAAATACGTCGTCTATCCGCCTCCGGCCGGGTCATACCGGGTCAGACGGTGGAACCGTGCGAAAGGTTACGATTCAACCGTTTCGATAGAGATAAGAATAGCCGTTGATGGCCGGAACACCGCCGAGATGCGCGTAAAGGACGCGTGACCCGGCCGGGAAAAAGCCGGTTTCGACCAGATCGATCAGGCCCTGCATCGATTTACCCTCGTAGACCGGATCGGTCATCATGCCCTCGAGCCGCGCGCACAGGCGAATGGCGGCATTGGTTTCATCCGAGGGCACGCCATAGGCGGGATAGGCGTAGCCGGTCTTCAGGATAATGTCGTCCGGCCCGATATCACGTCCAAGCCCGACCCGTTCGGCGGTCGAGCGGGCAATGTCCAGGACCTGGGCGGCCACCGGCTCCGGAGTGCCCGACGCGTCAATCCCGATGACGCGACGTTCACGGCCGTCAGCCGCAAATCCCACCACCATACCGGCGTGGGTGGAGCCGGTGACCGTGCACACGACGATATAGTCGAAGCGAAAGCCGAGATCCGCTTCCTGGGCCCTGACTTCCTCGGCAAAACCGACATACCCGAGGCCGCCGAGCGGATGCACCGAGGCGCCCGCCGGAATCGCATAGGGCCTGCCGCCCTTGCGACGCACATCTTCCAGCGCCCGTTCCCAGCTTTCGCGGATGCCAACGTCGAATCCCTCGTCGACAAGCTCGATCTCGGCACCCATCACGCGCGACATCAAAATGTTGCCGACGCGGTCGTAGACCGCATCGTTGAAC
>JBCDLT010000003.1:0-177921 GCA_038745065.1 Pseudomonadota bacterium
CCCCCCCCCCCCCCGCCGCATTTTTTCGGTACGTCGATTGAGACTTTCGCTGCCTCTTGAGTTAGACAGCGGACGGCAGCAGGCGGTCAGCAATCCGAACCCGCCTGTTTGAAACACTGGGCGATACGCCCTAGTGTACCGCAAGACCGGCCCGCAATGAGCGGCCCGGCGCGATCTACGGACCGTTCCCTTTTATGGATTCGCTGAACACCCGGATTGCCGAGCAACGGCGTCCGTCGCTCGCCGTTCTGATCGCCATTTCGGCGATCGGACCTTTGGCGCTCAATATTTTCATGCCCTCCATGCCGGGGATGGTGGCGGTATTCGACACCAGTCCCGCCATGGTCCAATTGACCCTGTCCCTTTATCTGATCGCGATTTCGATGGCGCAACTGATCATCGGTCCCCTGTCGGACCATTTCGGCCGGAGGCCGGTCCTGCTTGCCGGCATGGCACTGTTCCTTGCAGGGACGCTCGTCTGTCGTCTGGCGCCGACCATCGATGTGCTGATCGTCGGCCGCATCATACAGGGAGCCGGCGGATGCGCCGGCCTCGTCCTCGCGCGTTCGGTGGTGCGGGACCTCTACAGCCGGAACAAATCCGCCTCGATGATCGGCTATGTCACGATGGGCATGGCGGTCGCGCCGATGATCGGCCCCGCCATCGGCGGCTATCTCGACGGGATTCGCGGATGGGAGAGTGCCTTTGACCTGATGCTGGCGGTCGGCGTTCTGGTCTTTGTCGCATCCTATTTCGACCTCAACGAAACCAATCAGCACAAGACACCTGATTTCGGATTCGGGCCGGCGCTCCGGTCTTATGCGACCCTTTCGGGCCATGGCACGTTCTGGATTTTCGCCCTGACGTCGTCTTTCGCCTCCTGCGTCTTCTTCAGTTTTCTGGGCGGCGCGCCGTTTATCGTCACCGACCTGATGCACCTCACGCCGACCCAGTACGGTCTTTATTTCGCGCTGGTTGCCGGCGGCTATCTGACGGGGAACTTCCTTTCAGGCCGATATGCAGAGCGTACCGGGATCGTTGCCATGATTACTCTCGGCAATTCCCTGTCCGTCGTTGCGGTTGCTGCGATCGCTATCGGCTTTGCCTTCGAACTCTACCATCCGCTGGCGCTGTTCGGACCGATGTTCTTCACGAGCCTGGCAAACGGCCTGACCCTGCCGAATGCAATCGCCGGCGCAGTCAGCGTGCGGCCCGAGTTGGCCGGCGCGGCGGCGGGGCTGTCGGGCAGTCTTCAGGTGGGTGCTGGCGCCATTGCAAGTGCGGTTGTCGGCGCGCTGATCACCGGCCAGGCATTCGGAGCCACCGGATGGCCCCTCGTGCTTGTCATGGCGACAACATCGATCCTGGCGCTTCTGACGGGCCTTTTGTGCCTGTCCATCAAGAGCCTGCGAACCGCCGCATGAGCTTGTGGCGAACGGACTTGAACCGCCATGCTGATGGGCTCAGGATGAATCGAAGACAAAAAAGCCGCTACGCCGGGTCGCGGAGCGCACCTATTTGCGCAGAGCGGCCGCAATCGGCACAAAAGGAACGACAATGAGCAGAAAAGAGCGACGCGCACAGCACTCCGCCGACGGGACCCTTACGCCCAACGCCTTTGTCGAGGTCGCCAACAAGTTCATTGACGTGGCCAACCGCCAGAACGCCTCCATCAAAGCAACACAGGTGCATACGGCGTTTCTGTACGGCTCCGCCCGTTACAGCGCATTCGTCGCAAAGAATGTGCTGGACGTCGAAAACCAGGAAACGTTCGTTGAGGAAATGGTGAAGCAATATGCCGATATGCTGCGGCAGCATCTCGCCGACCCGAGCGTGTGAACCGGTTTTATCCAAGGGCTGACGCAACGCTTTCCGTGAATCGAAAGGGCGATCCCGCGCGGGATCGCCCTCAAGAAATGTCTTGGCCGTGGCGCCGTCAGGACGCTTTTGCCGATGCGACTTCGGCTGCGGCGTTTTCGGATTCCATGCCGTTCGGTCCCGAGGTGAGGAGCTTCGACACCTCGCCTTCAGGACGCGGCTGGCTGTAATAAAAGCCCTGGATCTCCGAGCAACCTTCGATCCTCAGGTAGACCAGCTGATCGCGGGTTTCCACGCCTTCCGCGGTCGTGTCGATGCCAAGGCTGCGTCCCAGTCCGACGACGGCACGCACGATCGCCGCGGCCTCCGGATTGGTCTCCAGTTCGGAGACGAACGACCGGTCGATCTTGATCTTGTCGAACGGAAAGCTGCGCAGATTGCCGAGCGATGAATAGCCCGTGCCAAAATCGTCCATGGCGATGCGAACGCCGAGCCCTTTCAGGCGATGCAGGGTCTCCATCGTCTCCGCCGTGTTGCGCATCAACACCGATTCGGTGATCTCCAGTTCCAGGCGGCCCGGATCGAGCGCCGTCTCGGACAGCACCTTCGACAGGAAGGTAA
The DNA here is from genome assembly GCA_038745065.1 of Pseudomonadota bacterium. GTDB lineage: Bacteria > Pseudomonadota > Alphaproteobacteria > Rhizobiales > JANQQB01 > JANQQB01. The sequence goes on from JBCDLT010000003.1 coordinate 2,440, forward strand.
CGAGGTTGGCCTGGCGGAACTGGGTCGGCGAGATGTTGACGGCCACTTTGACCGGTTCAGCCCATTTCGACGCGGCTTCACAAGCCTTGCGCAGCACCCATTCCCCAAGCGGCACGATCAGGCCGGTATCCTCGGCGATACCGATGAAGTCGTCCGGCGACACCACGCCGAGTTCGGGATGGTTCCAGCGGACGAGCGCTTCGAAGCCGGACACGGAATTGTCGCCGATATTGACCAGCGGCTGGAAGTAGAGTTCCAGTTGATCCAGTTCCAGAGCCAGACGCAGACCGACCTCGACTTTGCGGCGCGCCAGCGCGGCCTCGTCCATCTCCTTTTCGAAGAACCGGTACTTGTTGCGACCGTCGCTCTTGGCGCGGTAGAGGGCAAGGTCGGCGTTCTTCAGGAGTTTTGCCGGATCGGCAGCGTCCTCGGTCATCAGCGCGATGCCGATGCTGGCACCGGTGATCGTCTCATGGCCTTCGACATTGATCGGCAGGGCCAGCGAATTGAGGATGCGATCCGACATCTTGTGGACCGGTTCCGGATCGCGGAAGTCGGAAAATACGATTGCAAACTCATCCCCGCCCAGCCGCGCGACGGTGTCGGCCTCGCGGACTTCCTTGCGGATACGCTCCGCGACGGTGCACAGCAGCGCATCGCCGGCCGGGTGACCGAGCGTGTCGTTGACGTTCTTGAAATGGTCGAGGTCGAGACAGGCAACCGCCACGCCGTTGCCGTTGACGCGCGACTGTTCGATGGCTTCCTTGACCCGCGACTGGAACAGCACCCGGTTCGGCAGACCGGTCAGGGCGTCGTGATGCGCCATGTGCTGAATGCGTTCTTCGCGTTTTTTGATCTCGCTGACATCGGTGTACAGGATCACCGTCTCCCCGCTCGGGGTCCGGTGTTCGTCCACCATGATCCAGCAGTCTTCGCGGATCCGGCGCTCCACGAGATAGCCGCCTTCCCGGCTGCGCAGCGCCAAACGCTCCGCAACGCGGATCGCGCGCTCCTCCTCCTCGTCGACCGCATCGTAACCGGATGCCAGTTCGGCGCGCAGGATGTCCTCATACGGGGCACCGTTGACGGCAACTGCATCAAGGTCCGGGAACAGCTTGATGAAGTGGCCGTTCTGCAGAATCAGCCGGTCGTCCGTATCGAACAACAGGAAGCCCTGCGACAGGGAATTGACGATGGCTTCCCGAGTCCGGGCCTCGGTCACCGCCGCGGCGATCTCGGCTTCCTTGATCCGCGTGGCGTCCATGATCACGCCGGTCCACAGCACCGATCCGTCGGGCTGTTTGGCCGGTTTGGCGATCGCATGGGTGTATTTGACCGTTCCGTCCTTGGCGACGATGCTGGCCTCGACATCCCAAATGGACAGCGTGCGGGATGCCTCGATCAGGCGTTCGCGAAAGCTGCGCGCGTATTCCGGCGCGTAGGTGCCGAACAAGGCGTTCGGATTGCTTATGATTTCCCGCGCCGGCACGCCGAAGAGTTCCTCGGCGGTCTCGCTGATATAGGTGTAGCGGATCTCGCCGTCCGGCTTGACCACCCGCTGGTAGACGACGCCAGGGATCGAGTCGGCCAACGATGAAAAGCTGTCATTCGCCGATTTCAGCGCCTGGCGGTTGCCGGCGCTTGCCGACACGAAACGCAGCAGAGGCGTAATGGCTTTCAGGACCAGCCGGTCTTTCGGCGACGGTTCCCGGTTTTCTGAATAGACGAGGAACATGGCGCCACGGATATGGCCGTTGTCGCCGTCCGAGAATTCTTCGCACCAATAGGTGCCGTCAAGCGTCGTGCCGCAGCTCTCTACGCTGAACGGGGCTGTCTGTTCGCGGTTCAGGTCCGGATCGGAGAGATGTTCGCCGATCGCACCATCGAGCGTATCAGTCGAGCAGGTATAGGTGTTGACGGCGCTACCGGCCTCGCCAACGCTGTAGGTGACGACCGCGCCGTCGGCGGAAAAGGCTTGCCTGATCTCTTCCACAACCGTCGGCAACGACATGTCCGCATTGCCGGTGTTGACGATGAGATCGAACAGACGGGCTTGCAGGTTCACCAGATTGGCGAGATCGCCTTCCGACTGTCCTTCTTCCTCAATTGCCTGCCGCTCGATCTGAGCTCGACGCGACTTGCCCCTCAACGCTTTCGTATTCATTTTTCCGACCCCAAATACCTGTAAAAATCAGGCGGCAATTTTCCAAGGCTGCAGTTGTTTTCGAATGTGGCGTTTTCGATTCAAGTTGGCAGGCGATCAGTTGAGCACGACCTTCCCAGGTTCGCGGACCGTCTTGCCGTCGTAGTCGTAGATGTAGCTGGCGCCCTCAAAGAAGCTGAACGGAACCTTGAGGCCGATTTCACGGACCTTGCGGAAATTGATCGCAATATCCGGCGGAGAGACGACGCCGACTTTCAGGTCGCCGACATCGACTTCGCGTTTCAGCACCTTCATGCCGTAAAGGGCGGCAAGGTGGGCGTTACTCTGAAAGCTAATACCAATCGACAAGGCGGCGCTGGCATCCCCTTCCTTGACCACTTCCGGCACAACACTCAGGACCGGAACCCGGTCGGAATGTGCGTTGATGGTCTCGATCTCGCGAAACACCGAGGTACTGCCGGTGATCCAGAACAGGCTCTGCTCCAGCGTCACGTCGTTCTTGCGCATGGTGGCGACCGCGGTCTTCACCATCTTGGCCAGTTCCTCACGGGCGTTTTCAGTCTTTTGCACTTCGAGGCGCAACACACGAACGCCCTTCTTGCGGGCCGCCGAGGCCATGGGCCGGGCCTGCGTCTCCATGGCGCTAACGTTGTTGGAATCGACCAGGATGGCGAGGTTTTTCAGTTCCGGGCGCAGTTCGGCGACATAGGCCATTTGCGCCTCGACCGGCATGTTCAGCGAGGTAAACGCAAAATTCGCACCCGAACCGCGATCGTAGTTTTCGGCCTGGCCGAGCATGACCGGGTCCTTGGACGTGACCGACACGACGGGAATGCGGCCGTTGCGGTAATTCTTCCAAAGCCATGCGGTCGACTGCGATCCCATCGAATAGATCAGATCCGTCTGAATGCGCTCCGCCTCGGCCACGGCTGCGTGGCCTTTCTCATCGGTGCGCTGGAAGTTGACGATCGTGAATTCGGCCTGGAGGCCCTTTTCATCGAACAGGCTGAGCATCTTGCTGATCGCCACGTCGTAGGCGGAGGACGGGCGCGGATACAGCACCATCACCCGGTAACGCGGTTCGGCTTCGATGCCGCTTTGCGAAAACAGTCCCTTGGGCCGGATCACGACCTTGTTGGGATCGGTGGCGATGCCGAAGATATCCCAGTTCTCGGTGACCGTATCCCGGTAGCGGAACCAGCTCGAATAGGCGTTTTCAGCGCTCGCGCGGATTTCCGCTGCCGATGCCGACACCGGGATGCCGGCGACAAGCGTCAGTGCCATTGCAGCACCGGTTGCGATTGATTTCACCCTGCCAAACATCGAATGCCTGTCCTTGTCCGTCTTTCAAAAGGGCCGTTCCGACCCGGTTGTGATGGGTTCCCTACTTGGAGAGGTACGCCGCCATACGGTCCGATGGCATGGACGACGCCGCCTGTGAGCGGGCCACCAGAACACCGGAGGCCGGTTCGCCGTCGGAGCGGTCCTGGTCCGTCGGACCGTCGTCGGAAGTCCGCGGCGTGCGGTCATCCGGCGAGAGGATGAACAGCAGACCGAAGACCGCGATGGCTCCACCGACGATCGCGACGGCACTCCATTCGTAATTGGTCCAGATCAGCAATTGCCCGACGATGACCGGACCGGCGACGTGACCGACGCGCTCCAGGAACCGATAGGTAGCCGTGGTCGTGCTGGTGCCGATTTCAGCCGAAAGGCGGGAATCTGCGATGTAGGACACAACCGGTGCGTTGATGAAGCCGTGCGCGGCGCCGACCATGACCACACCCATGACCAGGAGAACGGTCTGCAGGTGCGTCGCATCGCCGACATCCATGGTACCGCTATAGGCGGCCAGACACAGCCCGGCACCCGTCAGCATGGCACCCTGGAAGAGCACTGCGCGTGCGGATCCCGCCCGGTCGACATAGACCGAGATGAACCGGTTGGCGCAGACGACGCAGATCGCATAGATCATGATGATCTGCCCGATATCTTCCTGCGGGTAACCGCTCTTGGCCAACAGCAGCGGCAGGCCGAAGGTCACCACGCCGGTCAGCACGGCCTTGGCCGGCACGCCGATCGTGATCATCGTCTTGATGAACTGCAGATCGCGCAGGGCGCGCCCGAGGCTGCCCCAGAGATCCTCGCGAGAATCCGAGGAGGCCCGGTTCATCAGCTCGGCCGAGATACCCGGCACCGCGATGATCGCATAGGCGGCAGCGACGAAACCGATGCCGGCGCCGAGCAGGAACACGCCGTTCGTGCCCATGTAGCCAACCAGCAGGGATCCGACGGCCATGCCGGAAATCATCCCGCCCTGGAAGCCGAAGACGATGACCGCTGCGGCCTGTGTCTTCTTGCCCTTCGGGGCGACGGCCAGGAGGTAGGACTGGACGCCGATGAACAGGAGGCCCTGACCGATGCCCGAGAGACAGCGGGCTGCAGTAACGAACCAGAAGTCCGGATAGAAGGCGAGCGCCGCCAATCCGCCGCCGGCCATGATAAGGCCGAGATACATCAACGGCTTGGGTCCGATACGCTGCGCGATATAGCCGGCAGGTATCAGCGTTGCGGCAAACAGCAGGTAGAAGCCGACAAACGGGACCGAGGCATAGCTTTCCGAGACACCGGCAGCCTGGAGCGATTCCTGGACGAATTGCGGCAGGAACGCGTAGGTCAGGTGCTCAAGCAGAACGCCGAGGAAGAAGACCGGTTTGACGTAGTTCAGCATCCATTCATGGTCGGCGTTCGGTTCGCCATACCCGATCTGATGCTTGTCGCGCATCGGTCCGCGAACGGTACCGCCCAACTGGAAGAAGAGGTTGGCGAGGAATGCCGTCGCGATGAACAGCGCGGCAAAATTCTTCACACTTCGCGTGATCTGCTGGAACACGACGTCGTTCGGCAGTTCGACGACCACCTGCACGGACCGTCCGCCGTCTTTCGGCGTCAGGTCGACGACATATTGGTAATACCCTTCAGTCTGCGTCCACGCCTGGCCGATGCGAATCGGATCGGTATGGATCTCGATCCGTCCGTCGACGGTCAGCGACGCGGCGCTGATGTCAGGATTGAGGCTCAGGTACTCGCCGAATGTGCGATCGAGACCCTGGATTTCCTCGATGTTGATGTTGAACGCGACAAGGTCATTGACCCGTTGTCCGAGCGAGCCGGCAAGAGCACGTGCCTTGGATTGGGCGCCGTCGGAATACAGCGCAATCAGCGTCGTGATCACACCGATGGAAGCCGCCAGGAACACCATGCCGTAGAGCAATTGCGCCCACGGAATGCGCCGGCGCGCCATGGCCGGCCCGAAAATCGCAATGATGACAGCGAACAGGAAAGCCGGTGCGGGAGAGGCGAACAACAGCGGTTCGAAGGACTTGTTGACACGCTCGGTAACGACCGACTGGGACATCGTGATCGACAGGGCGCCGACCTGTTCGAATTTGTTGCTCAGCGGAACGGTAACCCGGTAATGGCCGTTCACGCGCTCCAGCGTGTAGTCCTTACGTTCCGCCTTTTCACGAATGGTTGCTGCCGACGGGAAGCTGCCGCTTTCCTCTTCGCCGTCCTGCGCCAGATCGGCGCCGGCAGGCGGCGGCAGATTCTGGACGATGCTGGAATCGCCGGCCCTGAAGACCACCTCGCCCTCGGGATCATAGACGACCAGGGACCCGATCGTTGCATCCGATGCAAAGAGCGGTTCGGCCAGCGTGTTGAAACCGACGAACTGGTGAAGGGGCAGACCCGAGCGTAACGGTGTCTGCATCGCGTTCTGAATGACGTGAACCTGGCCCGAGAGCTTGTCGCCCTGAAACCGCTCATAGGTGAGCTTGGCTTCGCCGTAGGCTACGTAGATCAGGAGAAGCAGCGACACGAACAGGACGACGAACATCGTCACTGCATCGGCCAGGCGTTTTCCGATCGGGTGGTTGTTGGTACTCATCACTCACGTGCCCCCACACACATCTACCCTGGGCAAGGTTAATTGCTCACGCTTCACAATTAGTTAAAAGCGCTTGAAGGTGGTCGGCGCTGCCGCGCCTCTGCATCAGAACAAGGTCCAGCCGATCGGCTATGAGCGACAGAATCAGATCGTCGTAGCTCATGCCGCATTCGGCCAATCCCTCAGCGATCAAGCTGGTTACGCCGCCTTCGACCGGGGCTTTCAGGTCCGGCTTCGGGTTGGCTTCCAGAACATTCAGGCGCCCCTCGGCATTGGCGCGCACATCGAGGCGCACCAGCGTTTCCAGATTGAGATCGACGAAAACCTGGCGCGCCAATGCATGCAGCGCGTGGATTTCCGGCTCGTCGGCCAAGGGGTGCAACGGACGCACGCGATCTCCGGTGATCGGCCGCTTGTCCATGGATGTGAAAATATGCTCGTCGGGCTGCAGCACGCGCTCCACGAGAGCGAACGTGAACGGACCGTCAAGCCGTGTCAGTTCGCCGTCGCGGGCAATCAGCGGCCCGCATGCGGCAACGCAATATTCCCGGCCCGAGAGGAATTCCTCGATCAGGACATGGCTTTGCGTCAGTTCGAAAATACGTTCGGCGACTTCGGGAATGTCCTCGGTCCGCTCGACATATTCCACGTTGAGCGACGCCCGGCCCGAGACCGGCTTCACGACATAGGGTCCCTTGTACTCACCGAACTCAAGCCGGAAGTCGAAATCGCACAACGGATTGAGCGGGCCGCGCATGGCATGCCAGGTGACGAACTTGGCCGTCGGGATGCCAAAGCTCTTCAATTGGCGCTTGAACGTGTGCTTGCTGTCGAGGATGCCTGCCGTAAGCGGCTCGTGTCCGACATAGGGAACACCCAGCATTTCCATGATCGCCGGTGCATGCGAAACGGCGCAGTACCCCTGAACACCGCCCGTATTCAACCAGGCAAACTGGATGTTGTCTTCGCGAAGCCGGTCGGCCAGCCGCATGTCATCGGCGATCAGACTGACGTGCCGGCATCCAAGCCGGCGCAGGCTGTCGGCGATGTCTGAAGCCACCGCCTCGTAGCTTTTCCACGATCTTGGATTGTGGGTCCGGTAGAGAACCGAGCCTTCGTCGTCCTTGTTGCCGCCATAGATGACAGCGATGCGCATGCGCGCCAGGAGCCGCTGGACCTGGCCCATAAGCTCGTTGTCGCGCGTCTTCCGCCGTTCTCTCGATTCCGCTTCGGTGTCCGGTACCGGCGGTCGAAGATCGGGTTCGACACGCGGATCTGCCGCGTCAACCATCATCTGTGCAGCATTGGAAGTCATGACTATCCCCGTTCAGCCCGGACAGCTTGTTTTCCAAGTCCGTCCCCGTCCGCCAATACCGTCCTCTGACGGTCCACACGCGGACTATTTCCGTCTCACCGGGGTTGAGAATAATCGCGACTGTTTAAATTTGTTCAAAGCGGCATGTTTAAAAATGTTTATACAAAATCGCGACTTTTGTTGTTTCTGAGTAATTAATTTGTTCTTTGAATCCAGGGGCGATATTGGAACCTGGCAATGCCCTGCAACGCGCGACGGCATATAGTTTCGATTAAAGCCGCTTTACTTTACCCGTCGTCGAAAAGCTGCATGCGACGGCGCAATGATACCGCCGGCCGGGGTGCTTCTTCCTGTGGAGTTCCGACAGTGTTCTCCGGCGCGTCGTCGGGTTCGATATGAGCCCTTGGCGGACTGTCGGCGGCGCCTGCGAGCGACGTTTCTCCGACATCGCCGCCGTCCATGGGCCTGCCGGTCTCGGCGGAAGGGTCCTCGGACGGCTTGCGTGCGTCCTCGTCGATGACGCAGCCATGGTCGTCGGCCCCGACCGCAGCAGCTTCCTCCGTGTAGCTACCTTCGGTCGAAACGGCCTCATCGTCTTGCGAAGCGTACCCTCGGCCGACTTGCCAGGCGGACTTGAATTCGGTCAGGACCTTGTCGATGACATTGAAGTCCTGGTCGTAGTCGTTCAGACCGTCCAGGTTGGCAAAGACCGGATCGGACCGCCACATCTTCCGCAGCGCCGCCTGTTTCAGGACGGCCGGTACGCCTTCCTTGAAAAACACCGACAGATCGGACTCGTAGTCGATCGCCTCCAGGTCAACCGCCTCGGCGGCGGCGCGATTGGCGGCCAGTTCTTCGGCCCGTTCCGGATCTGCGGGAAGTTGCGCGTCGCCCCCATCGGCCGGCAGCGCTTCAGCGGTCTGCGAAGCCTCATCGTGGTCCTGTGTCTCGGCGCCGCGTTTCCGCCTCGACCACCGCGTCAGGAAACCGTCTTTGTCTGGGGTGTCGCGCGCTGTCACTTTACCGGCCTGTCGGTCCGCAGGAAGATCGGCTGGTTGCCGAATTTGTGCTCCTCAACATCGACACGGTCCCGCTTGCGCTTTTTGAAGACCTCTTCTTCGGGATGCGCTTTTACGAAGGCGACGAGCCGGGCCACAATGGCTTCCGGCATCGGAACCGCCTCGACAATGCCGTCGCCGCTGTCCAGAAAGTCCTGGGCATCATAGGGCGACGCTGTCACCATGTGGAGCACGTATGGGTAGTCCGAATCCGTCTCGGCTTCGGCATCCGCATCGGCGAGCACGATCCACAACAGCGGCTCGTCGCCAGCGAGATTGATTCGATACGCCTCGACCAGTTTGCGATGCAGGGAAAGCTCGGTGCGGCCGGCGAAGAATTGCGTCACATCGCCCTCGCTTTGCAGAACGCGCCAGCCGGCCGCTGGCGGCGGGTCGGCAAGGGCCGCCACAGGTTTCCATGCCCACTCAGCCCAGGGATTATCGATGCGGCGGCGTTCGACAACCGCCCCGACCGGGATCGTCAATTCCTTTTCCAAAACCGGCTTCGTCCCTTCTCCCTGACCGCCGGGCAACTTTAGAATCTTTCAAAAGTGGTTGGCAATCCCCGGGGACATTCTTTAAAATGAGGCGTGTCGTCCACAATCGGAACTAAACCAAAACATGCGGTGCGGAAATCAGACTGTCCTCGTTTGCAACTGCGAAAAAACGATGGCGCTCGACGGCCAGAAACTGGCCGACGCGCTTGCGCTTCCAGAACCGGCCAAAATCCACAGCCATCTGTGCCGTATGGAGATGCCGGTTTTCGAGGCGCATGCGGACGCGGATGCGCCGGTCATGGTCTGCTGTACTCAGGAAGCCCCGCTTTTTTCCGAGATCGCCGAGGAGAACGGCTCCGAGGCGCCGCTGTCCTTCGTAAACATTCGCGAACGGGCGGGCTGGTGCGAGGACAGCGCCGACCCCCATGCAAAAATCGCCGCTCTGATCCGCGAGGCCCAGGTCGATTCAGTTCCGACCGGATTGAAGACCATCGAATCGGACGGCCTTTGCCTTATCTACGGGCGCGGCCATCAGGCGCTCGAGGTCGCCCGCGCGCTCGACGGGCGGCTTTCCGCAACCCTTCTCCTGACCGAGGCCGACGATGTGCTCCTGCCCTCGGTCATGGATGTACCGATCCATACCGGACGCATCGTTTCGGCTTCCGGTGCATTCGGCGCCTTCGAGGTTACCGTGAACGGCTATGCCGCCATGGTCCCGTCGTCACGCTCACAGGCCGGCTTTGCGATGCCGCGCGACGGCGCGCGCTCGACCTGCAGCGTGATTCTCGATCTCACCGGCGATGCCCCGTTGTTTCCAAGCCACCGGCATCGCGACGGTTACTTTCGGGTCGACCCGAACGATCCCGCCGCCGTGGCGCGTGCCATGTTCGACATATCCGACCTTGCAGGCACGTTCGAAAAACCGCTTTACGTCTCCTACGATCCGGATATCTGCGCCCATTCGCGATCGCAGACCGTCGGCTGTTCCAAATGTCTCGACATGTGCCCAGCCTCGGCAATTGTGCCAGCCGGCGACCACATCTCCATCGACCCGCAACTCTGCGGCGGGTGCGGCTCGTGCAGTGCGCACTGTCCGACGGGTGCGGTTTCCTATGCCTACCCGCAGCGCGGCGATCTGATCCGCCGCGTGCAGACCCTGCTTGAAACCTACCGAAATGCCGGTGGCACAAACCCGGTGCTCCTATTCCACGACGAAACGTTCGGTGCGGAAAGGATCGCCGCGCTCGCCCGCTATTATGGCGGCCTGCCGACCCATGTACTACCGGTCGGCCTGCATTCTGTAACACTCACCGGGCATGACGCTATGGCAGCCGCCCTGCTTGGCGGAGCGCAGCATCTGGTCTGGCTTTGCAATCCCCAGGCGGCGGACGAAACCGAGGGGCTTTCCCGCGAAATCGAGTTGACCCAGGCTATCCTGGCCGGCCTTCATCCGTCGACGGCGCAGCGCCTGCATCAGTTCAGCGAGGACGATCCGGAAACGCTTTCGGCGTTTCTGGCCCGGTTGCCGGATACACCCGTGCCTTTCGGTGCATCGTTTTCGCCGGTCGGCGGCAAACGTTCTGTAGCGCGAACCGCATTATCGGGCCTGAAGGCACTCTATCCGGAAAGCGCGACAACGATCACGCTGCCCGAGACCGCGCCCTACGGCCGCATCGCCATCGATACGCAGGGCTGTACGCTTTGCCTTGCCTGCGTGTCGGCCTGCCCGGCGAACGCGCTCTTCGACAATCCGGACCGACCCCAGGTGTCGTTCGTCGAATCCGCCTGCGTGCAATGCGGGTTGTGCGCTCGGACCTGTCCGGAATCGGTGATCACGCTGGAACCGCGTTATTCGTTTGACGAAGCAGCGATGACGCCGGTGGTGCTCAACGACGAAGAACCGGCGAACTGTATTCGGTGCGGCAAGGTCTTCGGGACGCAGTCGACGATCGACCGCATCAAAGCCCAGCTTGCCGGCAAGCATTCGATGTTCCGCGAGGGTCCGCAGGCCGACCTGATCGAAATGTGCGACGATTGCCGGGTCGCTGCACAATGGGAAATCGGCGGTGGCTTCATGGCCGCCGGAACCCGGCCGCGCATTCGTACGACCGAGGATTACCTGGACGCACGGGACAAGAATCTCAGCGTCGAGGACTTTCTGAAAGACGATTGAGGCTCTGCCACACTTGATCGTCGCCACCTCTTTCGAGCCCGTGCGATCCGGCGGGCGATACGCCTTGTCCGACGATGTCCTCCCCGGACACGCGCAATTTCATTCCTGATTTCGTCGTTGCGTAATCCGGCGTATCGGCCTTGCCGTGCAAACCGGATTACCCAAAACCGACTGTGAGATCACGCAAGGGGAAAATTTCTGAATGACAAATATTGTTTTTTGTCATTTAACTCATACCTGATGCCTGTCACCAAACAGGAGTCTCCCATGAAAACGCGCACATTCGGGGCCGACGGCCCTGCTCTTTCGATGATCGGACTGGGCTGCATGGGCATGTCCGACTTTTACGGTCCGTCCGACCGTCAGGAAAGCATCGCCACGATACATGCGGCGGTCGATGCCGGCATAACGCTCTTGGATACCGGCGATTTCTATGGATCCGGCCACAACGAGATGCTGATCGCGGAAGCCTTGAAAACAATCCCGCGCGACAAGGTGTTTATTGCGGTCAAGTTCGGTGCCTTGCGGGATCCGGACGGCGGTTTTGTCGGCTTCGACGCAAGTCCGGCCGCCGTTCGAAACTTTCTCGCAATGAGCCTTCGACGGCTCGGCACAGATTATATCGATCTCTATCAGCCCGCCCGGGTGACGCCCGCGGTTCCGATTGAGGATACGGTCGGCGCGATCAAGGACATGGTACAGGCCGGATATGTCCGCCATATCGGACTTTCGGAGGCCGGTTCGCAAACCGTGCGCAAAGCGAATGCGGTGCATCGGATTGCAAGCCTGCAAATCGAGTACTCGCTTTTGTCCCGCTCCATCGAAACCGGCATCCTGGCCACGTGTCGCGAACTCGGCATCACGCTCAATGCCTACGGCGTCCTGTCGCGCGGACTGCTCTCAGGCCATTGGAAAACCGATCGCCTTTCTCAGGACAAGCCGGATTTTCGGTCGCATCTGCCTCGATTTAGCGGCGAAAACGCCAATCGAAACCTGGCTCTGGTCGATGCATTGCGCCCGATAGCGGAGTCGAAATCGTGCACGGTCGCACAGCTCGCCCTCGCCTGGGTTCTGGCCCAGGGCGACGACATCCTGCCGTTGATCGGCGCCCGCAGCCGGCAGCGGCTCAGCGAAAGCCTGGGCGCCCTGTCGATTTCGCTCGATGCGGACGACCTTCAGGCCATCGACCGGCTGGTTCCGCAAGACGCGGTCGCGGGAGACCGCTATGCTGCCGATCAGATGGCGATGCTGGATTCGGAAGGGGGATAGTTTGACGTCGGGGCCGCTGACGGAAGAACGCATCATCGATGCGGCGGAGGATGTGCTCCGCCGTTTCGGCCCGCGCAAGACAAACGTCGTCGACGTGGCCCGCGAACTCGGTGTCAGCCATGGAACCGTCTATCGGCACTTTCCCTCAAAGGCCGCTCTCGGCGACGCGGTCGTGCGCCGCTGGTTGCACCGTGTCTCCGAACCGCTGGAAGCGATCGTCGCCAAACCGGGTCCGAAGATCCGGCGCCTGAAAAACTGGTTCCAGACCCTTATGGCCATCAAACGGGCCAAAGTTCACGACGATCCGGAATTGTTTGCCGCCTATGCGGCGCTGGCCGATGGGTCCCGCGAGGTGGTTCATGCCCATGTCGAGGCGTTGGTCGCGCAAGTGGGCCGCATCCTGGCCGACGAAACCGCCTCCGATGCCACAATCGCCGCGAGAGACCAACGCACGGCCCGCGCGGTCTTTCAGGCGACCTTACGATTTCATCACCCGATCCACAGTGCGGAATGGAGCGATCCGGCGATTGATTCTGATTTCGACGCAGTCTGGGCGCTGATCGAAAAGGCGCTCGACGCGCCTCGTGGAAGCGAGGACGTCTGACGTTATTGCAGGGTTGAAAGCGGCAGATTTGTCAGAAGGTTTTGCGGCTTCATCTTGACCTGCCGGTTGCCGTTCATTGCCAATCCCATCCAGATCGGCTTGCCGCGCATCGTGTCGATCACCTCGCGACGATCCTCGATATCCATGCGAAACAGCGCGATGATGCGCTGCATCAGCATGTCGTCGATGGTCTCGCCCTTATAGAGACCGTTGAGGATCCGGTTCGATTCAAGATCGAGCCCGATATGCCAGCTCCAGCGCTCGTCGCGGATCGACTGCATCGGCTGTACGCGCACCGAAACGCCGGTGAAATGTCCGACCCAGGATTCCAGAACGCGACAGAACGCGTCGAGCGCCGGCTGCGTGAAGCGGAAATCAATGGCGGTATCGAACCGATCGGACCGGTCCCAATACACGTCCTTGTTGTCGTCGGTCAGCACATCCAGGGACACATCGTGCACCAGTGTGCCGGCTTCCTGAATCAAGGCACCCAACCCGCCGAAACCGCCGGTCTTTGAGTAGGTCTCGACGATTTCAGCGTCGGCCAGCATCAGGGTTTCATTGTCGGTCGTTACCGACTGGTCCCGAAAAAACAGCTCGGCCGCACGCAATCGCATGGGATCGGCGACAGAACGCAGGACACTGCGCAGGACCAGATTGGCCAATTGATCCAGAAAGACCGGCGGTACGGAGACCGGCTTTCCGGCGAAGAAGCCACGATAGGCCGCCTCGACCGTCCCGTGTTCGACCAGGTGATCCCGAAAACCCAGCACGATGCGGTAATTGTCGGCCGCATCCGCATCCGCGATTTGCGCAAGCCGATCGTCGGCGATCGGCGCAAACGGATCGGCCATGAGCGCATCGAAGATTTCATGCTCGACAGCACAGGATTCCTCGACCGGATGGATCTCCGGCCGGGTGTAATAGGCACGCAGCAAATCCGGCGTCACATCCAGCCAGCCCCGGGCATTGCGGGTGACCAGGTGATAGCCGGACGATTTCCAGAATTCACGGGACATCGCCCGGCTCCTCCACAACATCCCAGATCCGCGCGTGCGGCTTGTCCGTCGGCGCTTCCAGCGTCCGGAACTTTTCGCGAATCCCGCCGGCCTCGTCGGGGCTGCGGGTCACGGCAAGCAGTGTGTTGATCGGCAGGTCGGCGCACAGGTCGAGGACAAACCCGATTTCGTCATGGGCGGCATTGGTCGCGCTGTCGTCATCCGGCGCACCGAAGCGCTCGCGAAACACGCCAGCAAGCGTGCCGACAAGGTCCTCGACCTCGGCGTCGTTGATTTCGGCGACCGACACCAGAGTAGAATGTCCAAAGCTCGGCAGGCCGACAAAGCCGTTGGCGAATGCCTGACGGGCCTTGCCGGTCAGGTCTTCCGGCTCACCACCGGCAAACAGAAAACCGCCGGGAATGGCCCATTCGTCTGCGGCGGCGGCGCGCTCGAACACGTGATCGTCGGACGCATCAAACCGGATGGTGCGCAGAAACCTCACAATCCGCCTCCCCCGCCCGCACCATCAAGAACCTCGGCGATAGACACGAGTTCCATGCCCGACGCGGTTTTCATCAGCATGTTGCCGTTGTCGTCGAGACCGACGAACGTGCCGGCAAGCTGGCGCCCCTGCAGATCCATAACAATGTCATCGCGATATCCCTCGGCGCGAAAGACATAGGCCTCGTGCACCGGTCGAAAGCCGTCTTCCGTCCAGGTGTTCAACCAGGTCAGGAAATGCCGGGACCATGATTCCAGAACCTGCGTCCGGTCGAGTTCGGTACAGCCCTCGTCGAAAAGCGTCGTGCGATCAACAAACAGGCCCGGCTCCGGACCTGAAGGATCGGGACGGACAGCCAGTTCAAGACCGATCACAAGCCACAGCGGCGCTCCGTCCTCACCGGTCTGCGGAGCCACGCTGAACCGAAGGTCACCGACATGGGCCTTGTTCGCGAGCAGCCGGTGCGGCCATGTCCATGTGACAGCGAGTTCCGGCGGGGCGATAGCCCCGAGCGCATCGCTGAGGGCGACCGCGGCGACGCAGAGGATCTGGTAGGTCTGCTGCGGCGGGATATCGGGCTCCAGAACGAGCGCAACATCCACCAGTCTTGCATTGCGCGCCCACAAGAGATCGCCTGCCCCATATCGACCTTCCTGCGCGCCCTTGACAGCTTCGGCGAATGGCCGGGACGGTGCACGCAGGCCCTCCCCGTTGAACAGCGGCGGAAATTCCGGGTCTTTCAGGTGCATGGGTGATCGATCCGGATCGGCGGCCGATGGGTCCGGGTCCGTAAGGAGACGGGCAAGGAACGGCGTCAGGGGAGTTCGATAGTGCCTTCGACGACGTGATTGAGCGCCGTGCCCTCGGCAGTCAGGACCATTTTGACGTTCAGGTGCGTCTGGCCGTTGCCGGACAGTTCGCGCACTGTGTCTTCGATCTGACGTTGCGACGTTACGCCGACCTGCTTTAAAAACTTTCGCAGGGACATGTTGAAGGTTTCTTCGCTCATTGGGGAGTATCCTCTACCGGTTGCGGGGGCAGACCGAGAATCCGATTCAACTCGGATTCCGCTTCATGTTTTGATTCCGGTGGTCAACAACCGGATTCTGAAAATTGCCGCAGGCCCTTGTTTTTTCAAGATTTCATCGGCCAGGGTAGGAAAGACCGGCCTCAGTCCAGCCGTACCGAGCCACGATCGGACTGGTAGACCGTCGCTGCCGAGAAATCGAAGCCCTGTGTCATCACCGTCATCGCACCGATGCTGATAACAACCAGAAACGCCATGCCGAGGAGGAAGGCTTTCATTGTGGTGTCTCCTGCCCTTCGGGATTTGCCGCGTTGTCTTTGCCGTCCTCTCGCGTCGCGGCAGCGGACGGCCGGGAACCGGCTCTTGAAGGATCCGTAACGCGTTTCAGATACGCGATCAACGCGGATCGTCTTTCCGGGTCGCGGATCCTTTGTAGCGGCATCTTCGATCCCGGCGTGTATTCATGCGGCCCGAGATCAAACAATTTGTCTATCGTCTCTTCGTTCCAGACAAAGTCAGCCGACTTCAACGCTTCCGAATACGGATATCCGGGAACGGTGCCCACCCGACGACCGAACAGCCCGAAAAGCGTCGGTCCGGCGCGAAATTTGCCGTCCTTTTCGAGCGTATGACAGATGCTGCATTTTCGGGCAAATTCCCGTTCGCCGGGATCCATATCGGCCGACGCCTGAAAACGGCGCGGGAAGACACTGTCGACCGTCTCGAACGGCTTGCGCGGTTCGATCGTCCATACGCTCACAAAGTCATCGAGACCGGCATAGAACAAGGCCCTGTCACCTTTGGCGAAAGCCAGGGCCCAGACCGGGCCGAAAGGGTTCTCAAACTCTTCGAGGACTTTGCCGGTCACCGCATCCGAAACGCGGATCCTGCCGTCGCCACCACCGGTGGCGATGAGCTTTCCGGATTCTGAAACCGTCAGGCCAAGGACCGGCCCGTCGTGTTTGGCGAGCGTCGCGGCCTTCTCGCCGGAAACCGGGTCGAGCACAAAACCTGTGCCGTCCAGCAGGCCATAGGCGAGCTTGCCGTCCGGCAACCGCTCCAGCACATTGATCGACCAGCCGTGATCCACAAGGCGCCGGCGCAAGGCACCGGTTTGCACGTCCCATTCCCGCAACGTGCCGTCGTAAGATGCGGTAAACAGCGAACGGCCATCAGCCGAAAACCGAACGGCATTGACGCTGCCGCGATGCCCTTTCAACGTTGCCGTAAGAGCACCGGTTTCAGCGTCATGGAGCCGTATGGTGTGGTCCCAGCTTGCGAGAGCCAGAACATCGCCGGCAGGCGATACGGCAATGTCGATGATCTTGTCGCCGGTTCCCGGAATGCGATGGCGGACGGTCCCGGCATCAAGGTCCCAAAGGATCAGAACGCCATCATCGGATACGGTCGCGGCGCCGCCATCGGCGAGAAAGATCGCATCGTTGACAGCCGTATCGTGGCCAAACAGCCGCTTCAGAACCGTCCCGTCGCCGCCGGACAGCGACCAAAGGATTGCCGAATAATCGAACGACGTCGTCAGCACATCCTTGCCGTCCGGGCCAACGGTTATGGACCGGATCGGGCCGCCGTGCCCTGCCAACCGTTCCGGCAGCGCTGCATTGGCATGAACGGTCGCGGCCGAGACCGCGGGTATCACCACCCATGCGAGCAGCAGTGTCAGCACGCGGGACACGATCTGGCCCATGATGCGATGCGGATCACTCGGCCGGTTGCGGCGATCCGCCCGGTCGCGCGGCTTCCTCGGACTGAACCTTTTCCACCCACAGGCTGTGGTGTTCCTTGGCCCAATTCAGATCGACCTCGCCGGTCCCCATGGCATCGAACGCGCCTTCCATGCCGACCGAGCCGATATAGATGTGCGCGATGATCACACAGATCATGAAGACGCTCATCACGTTGTGCCAGATCTGGTTGAATTGCTGCTCCTGGATCGGCGAGAGGTCGGTCGGCAAGCTGGTGCCGGCAACCGAATTGATGAAGCCGAATGTGTCGGAAAAGGCTGTTGTCGTGAACGGAAACAGCAGCGCCCAACCAGACAGCGACAAAGAGAAACCGCCAAGAATCACAAGCCAGAAAATCATCTTCTGACCGGCATTGAACTTCTTGGCCGGCGGGTGCACGCCCTTCACAAGGACACCCCCGCCTTTCAGCAGCCATACGATATCGGTGCGGCTCGGCAGGTTATGCACGAACCACATCGCGAGCGTCAGAGCCAGTCCGGCCATGAAGGCGAAGGCCACGTAATTGTGGATGTACTTCCCAGCCATGGAGACCGCGGTAAAGGCTTCCTTGCCGATGATCGGCATGAGCAAGAATTTGCCGTAGAGCAGGTTGAGCCCGGTCAGCGCCAGAAGGATGAAAGAGACGGCAAGCAGCCAGTGCCCCGCCCGTTCGATCGTCGTGAACCGGGTGATGGTCACCCCGGCCTTGCCGTGGTCGATGCGTATGCGACCGCGAATGAGGAAGAACAGGATCAGCAAAGCGACGATGCCGCCGAGGGCATAGGCACCATAGACCTTGATCGGGCCGTTGCGGATCGCGCGCCAATTTTCGCCTTCCGATTGTACGAGCATGGCGGCGTTGCGGTCGGGGATGGAGACCGTGCCGGTAACGCCCTGACGTACGGCCCGCCACATCTCGGCATCGGATGACAGACCGAGCGTGCCGCCGGGCACACCACCGGCGACGGGCGCCGTCTGCAGGGCCGGGTCGGTCTGGTTCGGTGCTTGCGCCTGCGCATTGCCGGTCATCAGGACCAAACCCGACGCCAGGACCAAAACGACCAGCGCCGTGATCACGCTTCTGCTCATCGCCATTGCTGTCACTTCTCCCAATTTTTCTTCCGGATTTCCTAGCCCCTTGTT
This sequence comes from Pseudomonadota bacterium, assembly GCA_038745065.1. Taxonomy (GTDB): domain Bacteria; phylum Pseudomonadota; class Alphaproteobacteria; order Rhizobiales; family JANQQB01; genus JANQQB01. The sequence goes on from JBCDLT010000003.1 coordinate 20,884, forward strand.
TCCGCAGCGGGGCCAGAGCCGGATCAGAACCTTTGCAAATCAGTGCGACGGCGTAATTCCCGTCGTTGTTCCTCGGTCAGCACCTCGTCCTGCGGTCCGCCATAGACGCCTTTATCGAAGGTCAGCGGGCGACCCAATTCGCCTTCGTTGCAGGCGGTCAGCAAAAGCGCGGCGGTTCCGATCGCCGCGGCCGACATAATCCGATCCAAATGCTTCACACTCATTTTGACGTCCCTCGATCCGTGCAAGGTAGCTGCCGTCGCGCTCGTCCGGTCCGGCCGCGATCGTCTGCCGGTCCGGCATACCCGCGCGGCCATCCGTGGTTACTGACATGCCGATCGTGCAACCGCATTAGACAGAAATCTGTCCGGGCATCCCGGTTTGGCGGCTTTGGGCCGGTCGATCGGCCTGTCGGACCCATCCCGGACTATGGCTGACCGCAAATGCGCGATGACCGTCTGCCGGTCTTTGAGTCCAAACCCGTCAAGCGCCAAAAGGGGCGGCACATTGGCCGCCCCTTGAGTCACTCTATCCGATCAGCTTCCGGATTTCTGATCGTAGGCCGTTCCCCAGCCCCATGCGCCGGATCCAAAGCCGCGGGCGACTACCCGCTCGCGGTAGATCGACGACACCACATCGCCGTCTCCGGCGAGCAGCGCCTTGGTGGAGCACATCTCCGCACAGAGCGGCAGTTTGCCCTCGGCCAGGCGGTTGCGGCCATACTGGGTGAACTCGGCAGCCGAGTTGTCGGCTTCCGGACCGCCGGCACAGAAGGTGCACTTGTCCATCTTGCCGCGGGACCCGAAATTGCTTGCCTGCGGATATTGCGGCGCGCCGAACGGACACGCATAGAAGCAATAGCCACAGCCGATACACAGGTCTTTGGAGTGAAGAATGACGCCGTCGTCCGTCTCGTAGAAACAGTCGACGGGGCAAACGGCCATGCACGGTGCATCCGAACAATGCATGCAGGCCACCGAAATCGAGCGCTCGCCCGGTTTGCCGTCATTCAGGGTCACGACGCGCCGGCGGTTTACGCCCCACGGCACCTCGTGTTCGTTCTTGCAGGCCGTGACGCAGGCGTTGCACTCAATGCAGCGTTCAGCGTCACACAGAAATTTCATCCGTGCCATGCGTTCAATCCTCCCTTACGCCAGCCAGATCTTGCAGAGCGTGGCTTTGGTTTCCTGCATCTGGGTGACCGAATCGTAGCCGTAGGTCTGGGCCGTATTCGTCGATTCACCCAGGACATACGGGTCAGCACCCTTTGGATACTTCTCCCTGAGGTCCGCGCCCTGGAAATGGCCGCCGAAGTGGAACGGCATGAAGGCGACGCCGCGGCCGACCCTTTCGGTGACCATGGCCATGACTCTCACCTTGCCCTTTTCTGGGCCTTCCACCCAGACCATGTCGCCGTCCTTGATGCCAAGCGTGTTGGAATCGAACGGATTTATTTCGACGAACATGTCCTGTTGCAGCTCGGCGAGCCACGGGTTTGAGCGGGTCTCGTCCCCGCCGCCCTCGTATTCGACCAGACGACCCGATGTCAGAATCATCGGGTAGTCCTTCGAATAGTCGTTCTTCTGGATCGACGCGTAGGCGGTCGGCAGACGGTAGGCCTGCTTGTCCTCATAGGTCGCATACTTGTCCAGAAGATCGCGGCGATTGGTGTAGAGCGGCTCGCGGTGAAGCGGTACGGGATCCGGGAAGTTCCAGACCACGCAGCGCGCCTTGGCGTTGCCGAACGGTGCACAGCCGTGCTTGATCGCGACGCGCTGGATGCCACCCGATAGGTCGGTCTTCCAGTTCGTCTTCTCACCGGCTACGGCATCGATCGCAGACTTTTCATCCGCCGTCAGATCACCATCCCAGCCGAGCTTGGTCAGCATGGCCATGGTGAATTCCGGATAGCCGTCCTCGATCTCCGAACCATCGGCCCAAGAGCCTTCGGCAAGCAGGTTGTCGCCATCCCGCTCGACGCCGAAACGCGCCCGGAACGTCAGACCGCCCTCGGCCACCGGTTTGGACGGATCATAGAGGATCGGCGTGCCCGGATGCTTCATTTCGGCAGTGCCCCAGCACGGCCACGGCATGCCGTAATACTCCCCGTCGCACGGTCCGCCCACGGCCTGCAGCGTCGTCCGGTCGAACGTGTGCTGGTTTTCCATGTGCAGTTTGAGCCGTTCCGGGGACTGGCCGGTATAGCCGATGGTCCACATCCCGCCATTGAACTCGCGGGTCGTGTCCTCGATCGAAGGCTCGTCACCTTCCACCTTGATGTTCTTGAAGAATTCGTCGGCAAAGCCGAACTTCTTCGCAAACAGGTTGATGATGACGTGGTCGGGTTTCGATTCGAACAGCGGATCGATGACCGTTTCGCGCCATTGGATCGACCGGTTGGACGCCGTGACCGACCCATAGGTCTCGAACTGGGTCGTGGACGGCAGAAGATAGACACCGTCCTTCCGGTCGGACAGGACTGCCGACACCGTCGGGAACGGATCGATCACCACGAGCATTTCGAGCTGCTCCATGGCTTTCTTCATGTCCGGCAGGCGGGTCTGCGAGTTCGGGGCATGGCCCCAGAACACCATGGCCTTGACCTTGTCCGGCTGGTCCATCTTGTCGGCATCCTCAAGCACGCCGTCGATCCAGCGCGATACGGGGATGCCCCGGCCTTCCATCAGATCCTTGGAACCGAACCGGCCGAGCAGGTAGTCGTAGTCGACGTTCCATACACGGGCCCAGTGTTTCCACGAACCGGTCTTCAGGCCGTAATAGCCCGGCAGGGTGTGCGACAGCACGCCGAGATCGGTGGCGCCCTGCACGTTGTCGTGGCCGCGGAAGATGTTGGTGCCGCCGCCGGCCTTGCCCATGTTGCCAAGCGCCAGTTGCAACACACAGTATGCGCGCGTGTTGTTGTTGCCGTTGGTGTGCTGGGTGCCGCCCATACACCAGATCACGGTGCCGGGACGGTTGTTGACCAGCGTGCGCGCGACGCGGCGGAGCTGCGATCCGGGCACGCCGGATACGTTCTCGACCTCTTCAGGCGTCCACTTGGCGACTTCGGTTTTGATCTGGTCCATACCCCAGACGCGCTGGCGGATGAATTCCTTGTCTTCCCAGCCGTTCTCGAAGATGTGCCAGAGAATGCCCCAGATCAGCGCGACGTCCGTGCCCGGACGGAACCGGACATATTCATCGGCGTGGGCAGCCGTGCGCGTAAAGCGCGGGTCACAGACGATGATCGGCGCGTTGTTGACTTCCTTGGCCCGCAACAGGTGCAGAAGCGACACCGGATGCGCCTCGGCCGGATTGCCGCCGATCAGAAAGATCGCGCGCGAATTGTGGATGTCGTTGTAGGAATTTGTCATCGCGCCGTAGCCCCAGGTGTTGGCGACACCTGCGACCGTGGTGGAGTGACAGATCCGGGCCTGGTGGTCGACGTTGTTCGTCCCCCAGAAGGCCGCGAACTTGCGGAAAAGATAGCTCTGCTCGTTGTTGGTCTTCGCCGAACCCAACCAGTAGACGCCGTCAGGGCCGGACGACCCCTCCCGGATCTCCAGCATCTTGTCGCCGATCTCGTTGATGGCGTCTTCCCAGGAAATCCGGGTCCATTTGCCGTCGACGAGTTTGGTGGGATATTTCAACCGACGTTCGCCGTGCGCATGTTCGCGGACCGCGGCTCCTTTGGCGCAATGGGCGCCGAGGTTGAACGGGGAATCGAAACCCGGTTCCTGACCGACCCAAACACCGTCCTGAACTTCGGCCAAGACCGTGCAGCCGACGGAACAATGGGTGCAGATCGATTTCTTGATTTCGATCTTGCCAACCGCGGCCTGGGCCTCGGCTTTGCGGACCATGCCGCTCGACAATGCGCCTGCCGCCGCAAGGCCTCCAACGGCCAGACCGGACCGGCGCAAGAACGCCCGGCGGTCGATCGCCGTGTTTGCCAGCTCGTTGAGGGCGGCCGACAACCGGGGGCGTCTCGCTACCCCGTTTGTCTTTTTCCTGAGCATTGCAACTTCTCCCTAGAGAATACGTTTCGGGGAACAGAATATTTTAACCGGCCGTTCCACCACGCGCCGGTTTCAGTCCTGCGGCCTAGAAGCGGACGCTTTCGTAGAACGTGCGGACATGATCGGTTTCCCGATATCCCGACGTTTCACCCGGCTCGGCCTCTTTGGCGGCGACCGACGTTGCACCCGAAGCGATCGCCGCTCCGCCTGCAACTGTCCCCAGTCCCGCCAATTTGAGGAAGCCGCGGCGGTCGGTTTCTATTTTTTCCGACATTCCGATTCCTCCAATCAGAGTTTGATTTCAGTGTCCCGCAAACCAGCCGGCGATTGCAGACAGCGCCGCCCGGCCACGGGGTTGAGGACACACACAAAAGTTGCCGGGACGAGCCCGGTCGGGCGATCGCCCTAGTCGTCCATGGTGAAACCCATGGCTTCTATTTCGAGAAACGCTTTGCCGATCGTCCCGATCGGTGCGTAAAACACGGATGATTCCGCCGTTTCGAGGTCGCGGAAGAAGTACGGCGCCCAGGATTGGATGTGCGTTTCGAAGAATTCGCGCTGGGTCGTCAGATCCGCCGGCGGCCCGAAGGCACCCTCGATCAACCCGGCCATCATGTCGAACAGGGCCGCAATGTGGTCTTCAGGCTCGACGACATCCGGATCGCGCTCGATGCCGAGTTCGGTCATGGCATTGCGCAGTTTTGCGAGCGGCTTTTCGTTGAGAAATCCGGTCAGGTAATACGAACCGTAGGGAAGCAGTTCGCCACGCCCGACACCGATGAAAAGATCATGGAATTCCCGAGCAATTGCCGCTTCATCCAGGCGCGCTGCCACAGCTTTCAGGCCGGCGAACCCTTTCCCGATGTCGGTATCGTCGCTTGAGAGGGATTGCAGGTCGGACAGCAGATTGGTGTCCGGTGCCCTGGACAGCAAGGCGGCAAGCAACGCGTAAACATTTGCGCGCAGCCGGTCCTCGCCGGTAATTTCCGCCTGTGTGGCGCTTGCTGTGAACGGGGTCACGCTTGCCTCTTTTTTGTTCACTAATTTTGCGCCGGTACGCTCGCGTGAATCAAGGCCGGTTTCCGGCTGTTAGCCGATAAAACAAAGCCGGATTTGTTCCGTAGTGGAAAGCTATCTCATTGAAATTATACGAATGTCGTACGTGTAATAACGTAGAGCCGGTGTCTGCCGGCCCGGGAACCAAGCAATTTCAAATGGCGTGAAGTCCGTAGTCAGTGCGGCGGGCCGGGCGATTCGCCGCCTGCCCGTTACGGCCGGGTTTCGCCGATGCGTCCGGACGGCCCAAGTCCGCGGCCGCCGCCTTCCCAGTCCTGCGCAAATCGTCGCAGCCTCGCCGCGAGCTCGTGCGACAGCATGGATTTCGGCGATCCGTACCGTTCCAGAAGCGTCAGCCGCCGCACCGCTCCCGGACCGCCGAGCGGAAGCGTACGAATATCGTCGGGCAGCGGCGGCGCACCAAGCGGAACGGGGACAATGGAAATGCCCAACCCGTGCCGGACAAAGGCCGTCACCGCATCCAGCGATTCGACCTCGGCGACCGCATTGACAACAAGGCCACGGTCCAGAAGCCGGCGTTCGATCTGTCGGCCGGCCCAGGTCTTGCGGCTGAACCAGATAAACGGATGGTCGCAAAGCTGCGGTCCGAACGAAACCGGCGGAAGGTCGGCCGGCGCGATCAGGACGAGCGGTTCCGACCCGATCGCGGTCTGTCGCAATCCATCAATTTCCGTATCCGGCTCGGTGGCGATCGCTGCATCGATCTCACCTGCCTTAAGGGCATTCGCGAGATCTCCGGACAGCGCAACCTTGACCCCCACTTCCATATCCGGATGCCGCTCGCGGATCGCGGCAAGCGCCGGCGGCAGGAGATGAACGAGCGCGCTCGGAACCACGCCCACTTCCAACCGCCCGACCAGCCGCTCGTCCGAGCCGAGCGCCCGGATTTCATCCACCAAACCGACCATCCGTCGGGCACGGGACACAAGCGCCCGCCCTCGGTCGGTCAAGGCGGGCGGGCGGACCGAGCGGTCGACCAGCGTGACGTTCAGTTCGTCTTCGAGCGCCTTCACGTGCAGGCTGATCGCGGAATGCGAAAGGCCGAGCTGTTGACCGGCCTCGGTAAAGGTCCGGCATTCGGCAATTGCCACCATGGTTTTCAATTGCCGGATGTTCATGCCCGCTCCTATTGTGAGGCTTTCTAACGCTATTTCCTATAACAACTCGCTTTTCTTTTTTGTTATTTAACGATAAACTTTTTGTGAGCATAGGGGCTGCGGAGATATCGATCATGTTGACGGAGAATCACCCGAGCGAGCGACGGCTCGATTCCGAATTGGACCACGAGCCGGCCACAGCGTCCGTTCAGCGTACGCCGTTCGACCTGACCGCCGACCAGAACCGGTTGCGAGATCGGGCACGGCGCCTGGCGGAAGCCGTGATCGCACCCCGCGCGGCCGATATCGATGCGAATGAAACCTATCCCTGGCACAACGTGGAAACGCTGACCGAAGCCGGTTTCATGGGCATGACGATCCCGCGCGCCCTTGGCGGCGGCGGGGCCTCCTATCTGGACACGGTGCTGGTCGTCGAAGAGATGGCGAAAACCTGCGGTGTCACCGGGCGCATCGTGGTCGAAGGCAATATGGGTGCGCTTGGCGCTATCCTCGCCTACGGATCCGCCACCCAGAAGCGCCGTGCCGCCGAATGTGTGCTTGCCGGCGACAAGCCGGCCATCTGCATCACGGAACCGGAAGCCGGCAGCGCTGCAACCGAAATGCAGACCCGGGCCGTCAAAACCGATCACGGCTACGTGCTCAACGGCACCAAACACTGGATCACCGGCGGCGGCGTCTCCCGTCTCCACCTTATTTTTGCGCGCCTGATCGAAGACGGCGAAGATCGCGGTATCGCCGGGTTCATGGCGTTTCGCGACGAGGACAAAGGTCTCGTGACCGGACGCCGTGAATTCGCAATGGGCCTCAGAGGCATCCCGGAAACCGAAATCCATTGTCGCGACCTGGCCCTGCCGGCCGACCGGATGATCGTTCCGCCTGCCGGCGTCAAACGCGGCTTTGCCGGATTGATGAGCGCTTACAATGCCCAACGTGTGGGTGCGGCGACGGTCGCGCTCGGCATTGCACAGGGAGCGTACGAGCAAGCGGTCCGCTTCGTGAAATCCCGGGAACAGTTCGGACGGCCGATCGCCGAGTTCCAGGGTCTGCAATGGATGTTGGCGGATTCGCGCATCGGGCTCGACGCCGCACGCCTCCTCATCTGGCGGGCCGCGGCCAGTGCGGAGACGACCGGCACCGGGTTTCCGGACCCGACACTCGCGGCAGAAGCCAAGACCTTCACATCGGAAATGGCCATCAAGGTAACCAACGACGCCCTGCAATTGCACGGCGCACGGGGCTATGGCCGGTCCTTGCCGCTCGAACGCATGGCGCGCGACGCCCGCATGTTCACGATCGGCGGCGGCACTGCCCAGATGCTGCGCAACCTGATCGCCAGCGACATTCTGGAGCGGAAACTGCCGCAGACCCGTGACGGTTACGCGACAGCCGGCTGAACAGCCGATGACGGTCGATCGAACACGGTAAGCGGAAGCTGATCTATTCGATCACTATGCGCGGCGCGATCCGGCCTTCAGTGGAGCGGTTTCGCTCGACCTCCGCCCAGGCCTTGGTCGCGATGTCGCGGTAGATCGTGGCATGCGGCCCTTGCGGATCGGAGACAACGACCGGCGTGCCGGCATCCGACTTGGCGCGAATGTCCATGTGCAGCGGCACTTCACCGAGGAACGGCATGCCGAGTTTTTCGGCTTCGTCGCGGGCTCCGCCATGTCCGAAAATATCGGAGCGCTCGCCGCAGCTCGGACACACGAAGTAGCTCATGTTTTCGACGATGCCGAGCACCGGCACGTCGACCCTGCGGAACATGTTCAGACCCTTGCGGGCATCGATCAGGGCCAAGTCCTGGGGCGTGGACACAATAATGGAGCCGGCAAGCGGCACCTGCTGGGCCATCGTCAACTGGGCGTCTCCGGTACCCGGCGGCATGTCGACCACAAGGAGATCGAGATCGCCCCATTGCACTTCCCGCAGCATCTGCGTCAGCGCCGAAATCACCATCGGACCGCGCCAGATCATCGGCGTGTCCTCGTCGACAAGGAATCCCATCGACATGACTTTCAGGCCATAGCCCTCGAGCGGTTTCAGCACACGACCGGAAACCGGTTCGGGGCGCCCCGTCACCCGCAGCAGCCGCGGCATGGACGGGCCGTAAATGTCCGCATCCAGGATCCCCACCTTCAGGCCGTTTGCCTGAAAAGCCAGTGCCAGATTGCAGGCGGTGGTCGATTTTCCGACACCGCCCTTGCCGGACGCCACTGCGATGATGGCGCCGACACCGGGCACGCCGGGTTTCTTGGCCTGGGGCGCCTCACCGCCTTGTTGCTGCGCTCCGGCCGCCATCGGCGGCGGCACGGAACCGATCTGCGCGGGAGACGGCGCCGGGCGCGAGGCGGGCGCGGAACCGTTTCCGCCGCCGCGGCGTTCGGCGGTCAGCGCGACCATGACGCGCTCGACGCCGGGAATGTCAGACACCACTTTCTCAGCGGCCTGACGCAGCGGTTCCAGCGATTCCGCGCGATCGGCGTCGACAGTGATCGAAAACGCCACCCGGCCGTCGCTGATGAAGATATCGGAGATCAGCCCCAGAGAAACGATGTCTCCATCAAGATCCGGCCCCTTCACCTTTTTCAGGCTGTCCAGAACGATATCCTTCGTGACCGTTGACATCTTATCCCCTGGTCGTTTCTATCCCTCGCGTGTGAGCGCGCACCTTAGAAATTTTCGCCTTCGCGTCAAATCGGAGCCGCTGTCGCGCCCGGATGCCCGCCGCATAAGTATCCGGATCTATAAACAAGGCGGGGAAGGAGCCAACCGTGACGGATCGCCGTACCGATGAATTCCTCATTCGTCCGGATCCGGAAGATTCGCGGCTCTCAACCGCCGTCACCGGCGTCGATCATACCGGACAACCGATCGATCTGAAGGTCGTGGCCGAACGGCCGTTGACGCTCTTTCTGAATTCCCAGGAAATCGTCACCATGATGACGATCGGCGATCATCCGGACCTCTTGGCCGTCGGTTATCTGCTCAACCAGGGCATGCTTCGCCCCGACGACACGATCACCGGCATTGACGTCGACACGGATCTCGAAGTCGTCGTCGTGCGGACCGACCGCGAAACCGATTACGAAGAGAAGATGAAGAAGAAGGTGCGCACATCAGGCTGTGCGCAAGGCACGGTGTTCGGCGATGTCATGGAGAGTTTCGAAGACGTGTCGCTGCCAGGCGACGCCGAATTGCGGACGTCCTGGCTCTACCGGCTGACCCACGAAATCAACACCGCCCCGTCGCTCTATCTGACCGCCGGCGCGATCCACGGGTGTGTCTTGTGCGAGAAGTATCGGCCGCTCGTCTATGTGGAAGACGTCGGCCGGCACAACGCGGTCGACAAGATCGCCGGCTGGATGATGATGAACAGCGTCTCTGCAGCCGACAAGATCTTCTATACGACCGGTCGGCTGACCTCGGAAATGGTGATCAAGACAGTGCTGATGGGAATACCGATCCTGGTCTCGCGGTCCGGTTTCACCGCCTGGGGCGTCGAACTGGCGCGCCAGGCCGGCCTGACGCTGATCGGCCGGGCGCGCGGCAAGCGTTTCGTCGCGCTTTCCGGTGCGGAACGGATCGTGTTCGATCTCGATCCGGACAGCGTACCGGACGAAGACCGCAAGCACCGCCGCAAGGGCGCAGAAGCGGCTACGGAGCCCGCCGAATGACCGCATCGGAAAAGCCAAATGTCGGTGTCGTGCTCGCCGGCGGCCTCTCGCGTCGCATGGGTGGCGGCGACAAGAGCCTTATCCCGGTGGCCGGCAAACCCATGCTGCAACACGTCATCGACCGGCTGGCGCCGCAGGTCGGGACCGTCATCGTCAACGCGAACGGCGATCCGGGTCGATTCGCCCGCTTCGAACGCACCGTTGTTCCGGATAGCGTCACCGGTTTTGCCGGGCCGCTCGCCGGCGTCCTGGCCGGCCTGAACTGGACGCGAGAGAACCGACCGGACGCGGCCTATGTCGTCTCCGCGGCAAGCGATACGCCATTCTTTCCGGTTGATCTCGTCACCCGCCTGAGCGCTGCGGCGGGCGACAATCGCGATACCATCGTGCTCGCGGAAACCGGCGGTAAGGTGCACCCGGTTTTCGGCCTTTGGCCGGTGACGCTCGCCGACGATCTGGCGCTGTGGTTCGAGACCTCGGATACACGAAAGGTGTTGGCCTTTGTCGACCGGCACGCCTCGGCCCGCGTTGCGTTCGACGACACGCCGGCACCCGGCGGGCTCGACCCTTTTTATAACGCGAATGCGCCCGACGACCTCTTGCGTGCCGAGCACGCGCTCGCGGAGGAAACGGCGTGAGGCGCGCGCCGCTCTTCGGCGTCACCGGATGGAAGAATTCCGGCAAGACGACGCTGCTGACCCGGCTCGTTGCCGAACTGACTGGACGGGGCTACCGGGTGTCAACGGTCAAACACGCGCATCATTCGTTCGACGTTGATCAGGAAGGCACCGATTCCTATCGCCACCGCATGGCGGGCGCGACGGAAGTGGCGCTCGTCTCCGGACGGCGCTGGGTCCTCATGCATGAATTGCGCGACGAGGCCGAACCCTCGCTCGAGGACGTGCTGGTACGGCTCGGGCCCAGCGACGTGGTGCTGATCGAGGGCTACAAGCGGGAAAGCCACCCCAAGATCGAGGCCCGGCGGAACGGCGCGCGCAAGTCGGAGTTCCTGGCTCCGAACGACCCGATGATCGTGGCGATTGCCGCCGACCACGCCACGGATACCGGTGGCCTGCCCCTGTTCAACATCGACGCGGTGTCCGACATCGCCGATTTCATCGTTTCGTATTGCGATCTGGAGAAGCAGGGTGAGCTCAGCCAGACGCCTTCTTGACGATTGTTTCCTGCACGACAAGGACCGCCTTCGCCACGACGACGCGCTTGCCCTCTTGAAAGACCGGCTGGTCCCGGTCGCGGGAACCGAAACGATCGGTCTTGGCGAGGCCTGCGGCCGTGTCTTGGCAAAAGCGGTAAGCGCGCCGCGTGACGTCCCGCTCACCGATAACTCTGCCGTCGACGGATACGCCTTCCGGCATGAAGACCATGATCGTGCCGGCGGAATGTTCCCCGTCGAGGATCGTGTGGCGGCGGGCCATCCCATGGCCGATCCGCTGCCCGCCGGCGCGGCGGTGCGCATCTTCACCGGCGCGGTCATGCCGGAGGGCGCCGATACGATTGCCATGCAGGAAGACTGCGAGGTCGACGAGGATGGCGCACGGGTTCGGATTCCCGCTGGGCTGAAAGCCGGTGCCAACCGGCGACGCGCCGGAGAAGACCTGCGCGCGGGCGACCCGGTAACCGAACCGGGTTTTCGCCTGCGACCGCAGGACGTCGCAGCCCTTGCCTCGCTCGGAACCGAGACCGTCGACGTGTTTCGCAGACTGAAGGTCGCGCTGTTGTCGAACGGCGATGAGATCGTGCGGCCCGGTTCTGCAATCCGCCCGGGCCAGGTCTACGATTCCAACCACTTTCTGGTCGCAGACCTGCTCGCGCTCTGCGGTGCCGATGTGAGCGATCTCGGCGTTCTGGCCGATGACGAGACCGCTATTCACGCGACGCTTGCCGAGGCCGCCGCCACCCACGACGTCATCGTGTCGACGGGCGGGGCAAGCCGCGGCGAGGAAGACCACATCATCCCCGTGCTGGACGACCTCGGCACACGGCACATGTGGCAGATCGCCGTCAAACCGGGACGGCCGATGACAATGGGCCAGATCGGACAGACCGTGTTCGCCGGCCTGCCCGGCAATCCGGTCGCAGCCATGGTGTGTTTTCTGCTCTATGTGCGACCGATGCTGTTCCGGTTGTCCGGGGCGGCCTGGCCGGAACCGGTGCGCTATCCCCTGCCCGCGCGGTTTTCCATAGCCCGCAAGAAACCGGACCGGCGCGAATTCGTGCGCGGCATTCTGGTGCGCGATGAGGATGGCGGGCTCGGTGTCGACAAGTTCGACCGCGACGGATCCGGCCTGATTTCCGGCCTGCGCGCGGCCGACGGTCTGATCGAGATCGCCGAGGATGCAACCGCCCTTGCAGAGGGCGAAACGGTCGCCTTCATTCCGTTTGCCGAGTTCGGGATCGGCACGCGCCGATAATGTCGCGAAGGGACGGGTTCGCCATACCGCGCTACACTGTCCTAACGGAAACGCACGCCCTTCTTGAGGAAAAGAAATCGCGATTCCTCGCCTTCCTCGTGCCGTACGCCCGGTTCGAGGATACTCTCACCCAGCTTAAGGCCGACCATCGGAAAGCCAATCATCATGTTACGGCGTTCCGGCGCGTTCTGCCTGACGACCGGATCGAAGAAAGCGCCAAGGATGACGGCGAACCGGGCGGCACGTCAGGCATGCCGGTCCTAAAGACCCTGATCGGCGCAGATCTGGTCGATGCGGGTATCATCGTCGTGCGCTATTTCGGCGGCACGAAACTGGGCACCGGAGGACTGGCGCGGGCCTATTCGGGCGCCGCCGCGGCGGCTATCGACGCGGCCCGCCTGGAGCCCTGGCAGGTGATTGACCGAACGCTCGTACCGGTCGGCTTCGCGGAATTGTCCGATCTGGAAGCCCGGCTGGCCGCGGACGGTCTGGCCGTGCTCGACCGGCAGTTTACCGAAGCCGGGGTCGAGGTTCTCATCGAAGGCCCGCGCGAACGCGTCAAGCGGTACCGTCCGGATGCCTGATCGTCACGCACCTGCGACCGATCCGGAAACCGGTGCCAGACCGGTCCGCGCGGCCCTGATGATGGGGGTCGCCAGTCTGCTTCTCGGCGCTGCCATGCTGATCGCCAAGACCTTGGGCACGGGTGAAAACGCGCTTCCCGCCTTTCAGGTCACTTTCGGCCGCTACGTGTTCGCGGCCCTGGTGCTGGCCGGCCTTGCCGCCGCCCTGCGCCCGACCTTAACCCGGCCAGCGCTCGGCCTGCACCTGGTGCGGGTATCGTCCGGCTATGGCGGCGCGACCTGCATGTTTGCCGCCGCCGCCTTCCTGCCGCTCGCCGACGCAACGGCGCTGTCCTATCTCAACCCGATGGTGGCCATGGCATTGGCCGTGCCGATCCTCGGCGAACGGGTCGGGCCCGTGCGCTGGGCCGCGGCCGCGGTTGCGCTTTTCGGCGGCCTTTTGCTGATCCGGCCCGGCAGCGCCGCCTTCGAACCCGCGGCCCTGATCGGTGTTGCCGCAGCCTGCCTGTTCGGCCTGGAAGTCACGATGATCAAACTCCTGTCCGGACGCGAAAAACCGTTTCAGATCCTGCTGATGTCGAACGGCATCGGCAGCCTGTTCGCGATCATCGGAGCGTGGCTGGTCTGGGTGCCGCCGAGCCCTTTCCAATGGTTGCTGCTCGCCGGTATCGGGATTGCCATCCTGTCGGCCCAGGCCTGTTATATCCAGGCATTGAAGGCCGGCGATGCCAGCTATGTCGTGCCGATCTCCTATGCGACGCTGATTTTTGCGGCCTTGTTCGACTGGGCCGTCTATGCCGTTCTGCCGGACAGTTTCAGTGTTGCCGGAAGTGTCCTGATCATCGGCAGCGCGATTGTGCTGGCCTGGCGAGAAGTGCGGGCACGGCGGCGTCTGGAGGCCGCCGACACCGACCTTTGACCTCACTGCGAAAGGTCGAATTGCCAGGGTGTCGGCACAAATTCATAAGCCGTGCCCCGTCGGACGACCCGACCGAAACCGGGAAACGGCAAATGCATGCCGGCGACCTGAAGCCGGTCGGCCGCCACGCGGTCAAGCACACGCTTGCGGGTCGCAATCGCCGCATCCTGGTCGACATCGAAGGCAATCGCCCAGTCGGGATGCGCAAACTGGACCGGCGGCGCATGCACGATATCGCCCCAGATCAGCAGGCTCTCACCCCCGTCTTCCACGATGAATCCTGTATGGCCTGGCGTATGGCCCGGCAGCGGTTCGGGAATCAGGCCGCTCAAGAGCGGGCGTTCCGGCGAAAACCGAACGAGACGATCCGCATAAGGCGCGATTGCCTCCCGCGCAGACTTAAAAAAATCGCGCGCGCTTTCAGGCGCCTGAGCCATCACATCATCGCTTGTCCAAAAGGCCCAGTCGCGATCCGAGACCACGACCTCGGCGTTCGGGAACATGGCCGTGCCGTCTGCGGACACGAGACCGCCGATATGGTCGGGATGCATGTGCGTCAGATACACGGCGTCTACGGCTTCAGCCGGCAGGCCGGCGGCCTTCAGCGCATCCGGCAAACCACCAAGGGTCGGTCCCAGAAGATCCCGACCGCCGGTATCGATCAGGATCAGCGTGTCGCCGGTATTGACCGCGAAGGCGTTGACCGATCCGCGTATCTTGCCAGGCGGCAACCATTGCGCCTCCAGCAAGTCCGCGACGGCACCCGGATCGGCCTGCGGCAACAATTTGGGATCGAGATCGACATAGCCATCGGACAGGGCCGTCACCTCGATGGACCCGACCCGCAGGCGGTGTGCGCCCGGAACCTGACGGCCGGCCAGCGCGGTCCTTGCGGCTGCAGCAAAGGGAGTGCCCAGGCAGGCCGCCGCACTCCCGGATATCAGGGCAGCTGTCGCGAGATCCCGTCTGGATAGCGGCATGTGCTTGTCTCCCATCTTTCCGCACGCTGAGCCGGGCACACGCCGCCCCGCATTGCCGAGCCTTGCGTTATCGTCATGCGGATTGCAACCTGCCGTAACGTCAACCCGCCCGGCGGATTGCAGGCGGGGCTTTTTTCCCTTTCGTTCCGGCAAAACAGTTGCATCGGCCCGCGTTTTGGTCTGACATGCCGGCCAGTGCGGTGCGGCGCAAGATCCCAGGTTCTCGGGAAGCGCCCCATGCTGCGCCGAAATCAATACTCCGTAGAACAATGGGGATCAAAACAATGAAAACAATCAAAAAGATCGCACTTGCCGCCGCCTTCGTCATGGCTGTTGCCGGCGGAGCGCAGGCAAAGGAATGGAAGACCGTTCGAATCGGCACCGAAGGCGCCTACCCGCCGTTCAACTTTTTTGATTCCAATAAGGAATTGCAGGGTTTCGACATCGAGATCTCCAAGGCGCTGTGCGAGCGCATGCAGGTCGAATGCACCTTCGTGGCGCAGGATTGGGACGGCATCATCCCGGCACTTCTGGCCAAGAAGTACGACGCAATCATCGCGTCCATGTCGATCACCGAGGAACGCAAGAAAAAGGTCGACTTCACCGACAAGTATTATCAGACGCCGGCCGGTTTCGTGATGACGAAGGGCGCCGGACATTCCGACTTCACGCCGGAGGGCATGGCCGGCAAGACGATCGGCGCGCAGTCGGCGACAACCCATGCGAGCTACCTGGAAGACGTCTATACGGATTCCAATATCAAGCTCTATGGCACACAGGACGAAGCCAATCTCGATCTTGCAAATGGCCGTCTCGATGCCGTGCTCGCGGATTCGGTGGTGCTCGGCGAATGGCTGAAGACCGAAGATGCCGGTTGTTGCGACATGCCGCACACTTTCAGCGGCCCGGTCAAATATTTCGGTGAAGGAGCCGGCATCGCCATTCGCCAGGGTGAAGACGAATTGAAGGCGATGTTCAACAAGGCGCTTGCCGAAATCCTTGCCGACGGCACCTACGCCAAGATCAACGACAAGTACTTTTCCTTTTCAGTCTACTAATTTCAATGCGGGCGGGCTCCGGCCCGTCCGCCTCCCGGAACCGATCTCATGGGTGACTTGTTCGGCCTTCTGGAATTCGGCGCGAACGGTTGGGGCGACGAACTCGCAGCCGGCACCTGGCTCACGATCCAGCTTGCTCTTTCCACCCTTCCCTTTGGCCTTGCTCTTGGCTTTCTGATTGCGCTCGCCAAGAATTCCGGCGAGCCGTCCCTGGTCCTTGCCGCAAACATCTACACCACACTGTTTCGCGGCCTGCCAGAACTCCTCACCCTCCTGATCATCTATTACGGCGGCCAGATCCTGCTGCAGCAGATCGTCGGCCTGTTCACCGACACCTATGTTGAGATCAACGGCTTCGTTGCCGGCATGATCGCGCTCGGGCTGGTGTTTTCAGCGTTCGCCAGCGAAGTGTTTCTGAGCGCCTTTAAAGGAATTCCGGACGGCCAGTACGAAGGCGCGCGGGCGCTCGGTCTGACCCGCTTCCAGACCATGCGCATGGTGATCGTGCCGCAGCTTATCCGGCTTGCCCTGCCGGGCCTGTCGAACCTCTGGCTCATTCTTCTTAAAGAGACCGCGCTGGTCTCTGTGATCGCGCTGGATGACCTGCTGCGCATGACCAACCTGGTTGTCGGCAATACCAAGGAGCCGTTCTTCTTCTATTCAGTCGCCTGTCTGGTCTACCTGACACTTTCCATCATCTCGTCGGTCGGCATCGGACGTATCGATGCCTGGGCCCGTCGCGGCGAAGTGAGGGCGTGAGCGATGGCGATCACGGCTGATAGCGATACCCTCGCTCCCCCGCCGCCTGTCCGGCAAAAGCTCACCGCGGCCAAGGCGTTCGGATATCTGTTCGTCGGTCTCTGGATCGCCCTCGGCCTCAGCATCCTCTGGTCGGTGGTCTCGAGCTACGATCCCGACTTCGTGGCACGCTACGCACCTCGCCTGCTTGGCGGCGCCGTCACAACGGTAATGCTCGTCACGACGTCGATCGTAATCGGTGCGGTGCTCGCCGTGCCGCTGACGCTCGGGCGCCTCTCGTCGAATCCGGTGATTTACGCGCTCACCTACGGTTACGTCTATTTCTTCCGGGGCACGCCGCTGCTTGCCCAGGTTTTCCTGGTCTATTACGGCGCCGGACAATTCCGGCTCGAGCTCGAAAGTGTCGGGCTCTGGTGGTTCTTCCGCGAAGCCTATTATTGCGCCGTGCTGACATTCTCGTTGAACACGGCCGCCTACCAGGCGGAAATCCTGAAAGGTGCGATCCTGAACGTGCCGAAAGGGCAGACCGAGGCCGCCCAGTCCATGGGCCTGCCGCGCATTCAGACCTTTTTCCTGATCGTGCTGCCGCAGGCCCTGATCACGGCGCTCCGCCCGTTCGGCAATGAAGTGATCCTGATGATCAAAGGCTCGGCAATTGCCAGCATCATCACGGTGTTCGACCTGATGGGCGAAACCCGGCTGGCATTTTCCCGTTCGTTCGACTTCAACGTCTATGTCTGGGCAGCCTTCCTTTACCTAATCATGGTGGAATCGCTGCGCCGGGTCTGGGATCTGCTGGAGCGCCGTCTCACCCGGCACTTGCGGCGGTAACGGCCCGACGGTTCCTGCCGCTTGGCGGCGATCCGGCGCGGGCCTATAAGGGCGGCTCCTTTCATTTCCGGACCCGCCATGACCGCCAATCGCAAGACACCCGATACGCTGCTCGCCCAATTGGGCCATTTCCTGGATGCCGAGACCGGCGGCCTGGTACCGCCGTTCCAGCCGGCGACGACATTTGCCCGGCATGAGGATTATGCGCCGATCAGCCCGCAGCACATCTATTCTCGGGACGACAATTCGCTCTTCCGGCTGGCCGAATCCGTAATCGCGCAATTGGAACATGCCGAGGATGCCCTGGTCTGGCCGTCCGGGCTGGCCGCGCTCTCCACCCTCGTGAGCGCGCTCGGACCGGCCCGCCCCATATTCATTCAGCGGGGCATCTATTACGGGGTGACGGTCTGGACAAGGCGCTATTGCAAGCGCATGGGCATGCAGCTTGTCGAATTCGACGGTCAGGATCCCGATGCGCTCGCCGCGCTTGCCGAAGCGCACAAACCGGCGCTCATCTGGATCGAAACGCCTTCCAATCCCTGGATTCGGACCGTCGACATCGCCCGATCGGCGGCAATCGCGGACGCCCATCAATCGCTGCTCGTTGTGGATTCCACCGCCGCCACGCCGATCCACTCGCAGCCGCTCGATCTCGGCGCGCATATGGTCATGCATTCGGCGACAAAATCCCTGAACGGCCATTCGGACGTGCTCGCCGGCGTGCTCGCGGTGCGCGATGCCTCGTTGCCGATCTGGCAGGACGTCAAGCAGGATCGCCACGATGCCGGCGCCGTGCTCGGTGGCTTCGAGGCGTGGCTGTTGTTGCGCGGCATGCGCACGCTCGGTGTCCGGGTCCGGGCGGCGAGCGCCAATGCGGCGCTCATCGCCCGTTTTCTGGCGGACCACAGCGCGGTCGAAAAAGTGCGTTATCCGGGCCTGCCCGAGGATCCCGACCATGACCTGGCGTCGCGCCAGATGCAGGGCGGGTTCGGCTCTCTGCTTTCCTTCGATGTCCGGGGCGGCCGCGAGCGCGCGCTCGCGGTTGCCGGCCGGCTGCGCACCATCATTCGTGCGACCTCGCTTGGCGGGGTCGAAACGCTGATCGAGCATCGGCACACGATCGAGGCCGGCGACACCGGCGTGCCGGAAAACCTCCTGCGGCTGGCCGTCGGCATCGAAAGCGCGGACGATCTGATCGCCGACCTCGATCAGGCGCTTTCCTGAGCCCATCGCGCCGGGGCACGGCTTGCCCCCGGCCCCCGACCGGCCTAAAACCACACCCGGTCCCGCCTTATTGCCTCTGCATCATCACAGGAGAACGGTCATGGCAAACGTCGCCTTCATCGGACTTGGCGTCATGGGTTATCCCATGGCCGGCCACATCAGAACCCGCGGCTCGCACGACGTGACCGTCTACAATCGCACTGCCGCCAAGGCGCAGAAATGGGTGGACGAGTTCGGCGGTTCGACGGCACCGACGCCGAAAGAGGCCGCCGAGGGAAGCGACTTTGTGTTTTGCTGCGTCGGCAATGATGACGACCTCAGGGCCGTCACGACCGGACCGGACGGTGCTTTCCAATCCATGAAGCCGGGGGCGATCTTCATCGACAACACGACGGCATCGGCCGAGGTCGCGCGCGAGCTCGACGCCGCCGCGCGTGACAAGGGCTTCGGGTTTCTCGACGCTCCCGTGTCCGGCGGCCAGGCCGGCGCCGAAAACGGGGTTCTGACCGTCATGGTCGGCGGCGACCAGGGACATTTCGATACCGCACGTCCGGTCATCGACTGCTATGCCAAGATGGTCGGCCTGATGGGCCCGGCCGGCGCCGGCCAGTTGACCAAGATGGTCAACCAGATCTGCATAGCCGGTCTCGTGCAGGGCCTGGCCGAAGGCGTGCACTTTGCCAAGAAGGCGGGCCTCGACGTGGAAGCCGTCATTGACGTCATCTCCAAGGGCGCGGCGCAATCCTGGCAGATGGAAAACCGCTATCAGACGATGAACCGGGGCGAATACGATTTCGGTTTTGCCGTCGACTGGATGCGCAAGGATCTCAGCATCTGCCTCGGCGAGGCCCGCATGAACGGCGCCCACCTGCCGGTCGCAGCCGTCGTCGACCAGTTCTATTCCGAAGTCCAGAAAATGGGCGGCAACCGGTGGGACACGTCATCCCTGCTGGCGCGGCTCGAACGGGAGTGATCGCCCCGCCTCTTCAACGCAGAAGGCGCTCGATCTTCTCCAGTCCGGCGGAAATCTGCGGTAGCGGATGCATTTTTTGGATCTCGCCGAAGGACACGGCATAGGCGATCAGTCCGGTACTGATGACGGCAAGCAGCACAAGCGGCGACGGCAGAATGCGAAAGCCGCGGCGAGCGTGCGGATCCGGCATCGATTCAGCCAGGTGCAGCAAACGCATTTCGATGACCGACAAGCGTTGGTCGATAACGGCTGTCCGGTCCGGTTCCGGCGATACCGGCCCGGCCCAGGGTTTGGCGGATGCAGAGATCCTCGACAGGCCGTCTTCCAGTCTGTCGAGCCGCTCCAGAAGCGTGTCTTCGAAAGTGCGTTCGGTCCTGTCTCCAGCCATCAGCCCAGCGCCCCGTTTTCCGATTGTGTTTCGACGGAGTCTCGTGATTTTCGTTAGAATTGCAATTTCGATTGCAAGGTTTGATTAACGCTGTGCCGAGGCATGCCAACCTTGGACAAAGTGGTCTGTCGTCTTCCCTCACCCTTTTTCCTGCGCCGTCTCGACGAAGTTGAGCGGCAAGGCGGTCGTGTACTTGATTTGCTCCATGGCAAAACTCGAGGACACGTCGGCGATGTCGATCTTGGCGATCAGCCGCTTGTAGAAGGAATCGTAGGCGTCGATGTCGGGGACGGCAACGCGCAGCAGGTAATCGACCTGGCCGGCCATGCGATAGAATTCCACGACCTCAGGAAACTCCTCCATGACCTTGGCAAAGCGTTTCAGCCAGTCGTCGGTGTGTTGATTGGTGGTGATCGCGACAAAGACGTTGACCGGCGCGTTGACCGCCTTGGGGTCAAGCACGGCGACACGCCGGCGGATCACACCGTCTTCCTCCATCTTCTGGATGCGCCGCCAGCATGGCGTGGTCGACAATCCGACCCGCCGGCCAATTTCGGCAACCGGTACCGTGGAATCCTCCTGGAGGATGGAAAGGATCTTCCGGTCCAAACGATCGATCATGGGATCATCCGATCTGATTTTTTAGAATAATTTTCTACACCCATATAATCAGAGCGGCATAAATTGGAACAGAATTTTGCAAAACTGCAAAAACTGCTGTCACGTTTGCGCACGAAGTCTCAGAGGCGCTGCCGGACTTCGTCACGCAGGACCGGCAGGAGGTCCGTTTCGAACCAGGGGTTCTTCTTCAGCCAGTCGGTGTTGCGCCAGGACGGATGCGGCAGGACGAGGCGCACGACGCCCGTGCCGCCGTCGCGATAGTCGCGCCAGGACCGCACGGTCTCCGTCAGGGTCTTCTTGCGTTCGGCACCCAGATGATAGGCCTGCGCATATTGTCCGATGATCAGGATCAGGCCGGCGGGGGGCATGGCGCGAAAGATGCGGTCGTGCCAGGTCGCAACACATTCCTTTCGGGGCGGCAGGTCGCCGCCTTTAGTGTCAAGGCCGGGAAAACAGAAGCCCATCGGCACGATCGCGACCCGCGCCGTGTCGTAGAATTCCGCTTCCGTCACACCCATCCAGGCGCGCAAACGGTCGCCGGACGGGTCTGTGAAGGGGATGCCGGATTGGTGGACCCTTGTGCCCGGCGCCTGCCCGCAAATGCAGATGCGCGCGGTATCCGACAGGCGGACGACCGGACGCGGCGCGTGCGGCAGTTCCGGTCCCGACGGGTGCTCGATGCAGACACGACAGGCTCGGATCTGGTTGCCGAGGGCCGTGAGATCGTCAATCGAGGTGCCGGTTCCGGCCATCGGGTCAGGCCCTGGCGCTCGGACGCCCGCGGACGGCCTCGTGCCAGCGGAGCAGATGTGCATGGTCCTCGGGGATTGGAATGCGTGTGACCTTCATGAAATCCAGCATGCTGAGCGCCGTGATGTCTGCAATCGTGTAACGCGGGCCGGCGATGAATTCGCGTCCGGCCAGTTCGGAATTGAGGAGCGCAAGCAGATCCGGAATGAGGTCCCGGTTGAGATCGGCCCAGTCGGGCACCTGGACCGGTTCCAGAACCGCCATCGCCTTGTTGCCGTGGCGGGCGACGGCCGCGATCGCAAGACCCAGATTGAGCTCCATGCGCCGGTTCCACATTTCGACGGTCGCGCGGTCCCGCGCGTCGATGCCCATCAGCGGCGGCTCGGGGTGCACTTCCTCGAAGTAACGGCAGATCGCAACGGATTCGCTCAACACGGTGCCGTCATCGAATTCGAGGATCGGTACCCGCATCATCGGATTGAGCGCGGCGATTTCCGGCGCCTTTTGTTCAAGTGCCATGATGTCGACCTGAACCATGGGAACGCTCACCCCCTTTTCGGCCAGGAAAATGCGAACCCGCCGCGGGTTCGGAGCGCGTCCGCCATCATACAATTTCATGCGATCAATTCCTCCCGCCGACCGTCGGCACCGACGCGGCGGCACCTGCCCCGATTAAGCCGCCTGTCTTAACACCAAACAGAACCGGGTGGCATCGTTTCGACAAACCGGCATTGCCGGCACTCTCTAAAACTTTATATAAATTTCATTTAAATCAATTATTTATCTCTATTTCTTCATGTTTTTTGGACGCAATTTTTTTGGCGCTCCGTTAACGAAGCGTTTTCCCTGCGGCTTTACCATCCGTTCCTGGTCCGGAAGCTCGATCCCGGACCGTGTTGTTGCGTAATCAGTCAGTGGTGTGCGTTCGCCGATGTCCGAGACGGCTCCCGAATCCGTCGATCCCCGCCTGGAGGCGAACAGGAAACGTGCCAGTCAGCGGCGCGACCTGTCCCGGGCCATCCGCGAAGCCCGCGAGCGGCTTTCTTCGGCATCGGGCACCAGCATCACCTTCGACTACGAACTGACCTTTACCTATGCACGCAACCGGATTTCGACCGGCATCGTCATTCCGACGCTGTCGCTGTTCATCGCGGTGGCAGCCGCGCTCTTGTCGGATCTGACCTCGGCGACGCTCTGGTTCAGCGGCGTGATCATTGCGCATGTGATAGCCGTCCTGCAATGCCGCCGGTTTCTAGACGTGCCGCAGCACGACGCCGACCTGAAAAGCTGGCGACGGCAATTCATCATCGGCGAATTCCTGTTCGGCCTGGCCTGGACCGGGCTCTTCGTCCTGCCGTTTTCCGACGACCGGTCCTTCCAGGTCTTCCAGTTTTCTGCATCGATCATCGCCATCGGCATGGTTACGATGCAGACCTCGAACCTGTCGCGGGCGAGCCTGTTTGCAACCGCGCCGATCGCCGTCGGCCTGATCCTGTCGCTCCTGATGCGGCAGGACCTGCTGTCCTATCTGATGGCGGCGATCACGCTGACCGCCCAGATCCTGTTCTATATGCTCGGGCAACGGCTCTTTGCCTCTTCGCTGGCGATCATCGCCTATCGGGCGGAGAAGGACCTCCTGATCGCCGAACTGGAACATGCCCAGGCAATATCAGAGGATTCTCGCCGCCGAGCCGAGGAAGCCAACGTTGCCAAATCGCGGTTTCTGGCGACGATCAGCCATGAATTGCGCACGCCGCTGAACGCCATTCTGGGCTTTTCGGAAGTCATGCGCGACGAGGTGCTCGGGCCGCTGAACAATGCGACCTACAAGGATTATGTCTCCGACATCCACACGTCGGGTGAACACCTGTTGAACCTGATCAACGAAATCCTCGATCTGTCGCGCATCGAGGCCGGTCGCTACACGATGGAGGAAGAACCCGTCGTCCTGGTCTACGTCATCCAGGAGTGCATTGGCTTGATGACTTTGAAGGCCAAGAACAAGGATCTCAAAATCCAGACCGCGTTCGAGCCCGGCCTGCCGAAATTGTGGGCCGACGAGCGCTCGGTGCGTCAGATCGTGCTCAACCTGATTTCCAATGCGATCAAGTTCACGCCATCGGGCGGCGAGATCACCATCAAGGCCGGCTGGACATCCGGCGGCGGCCAATACGTCTCGGTCCGCGATAACGGCCCGGGCATTGCCGAGGAAGAAATCCCGATCGTGCTGTCAGCCTTCGGCCAGGGCGCGATCGCCATCAAGTCCGCCGAGGAAGGCACCGGCCTCGGCCTGCCGATCGTTCAGGCAATCGTCGACATGCATGGCGGCACGTTCGATCTGCGTTCCAAGCTGCGCGAGGGCACGGAAGCGATCGCCACCTTCCCGGCCACGCGGGTGCTGGAGGAAATGCCGTTGATGCCGGCCTCCGGCCCCGAAGCGGTGGCTGCGGCCTCCTGAGGCCGGACTTCTATTAGTCTTTTTCGCTGACGCCGGCCTGATCGAAGGTTGCCATGCCGGTATGGGTCAGCGCGGCCGCCTTGACGATGCCGGCAGCCAAGGCTGCGCCAGTGCCCTCGCCGAGCCGCATGCCAAGGTCAAGAAGCGGTTTCTTGCCCAACCGATCGAGCACGGCGCGGTGCGCCGATTCCGCCGAGGCATGGGCCATCAGGCAATGGTCGAGCGCGGTCGGTTCGGCGGCGTGCAGGATTGCGGCTGCCGACGTCGCGACAAACCCGTCGACGATCACCGGCACCTTCTGCATGCGGCCGGCCAGGATCGCGCCCGCCATGGCCGCGATCTCGCGCCCGCCGAGGCGGCGCAGGACCTCAAGCGGATCGTCGAGATGGTCGCCATGCAAGGCGATCGCCGCGTCGAGCGCCGCCTGCTTGCGGGCGAGGCCGTCGTCATCGACGCCGGTTCCGCGGCCGACCCAGTCTGCAGCGTCACCACCGTAGAGCGCATAATAGATCGCCGAGGCGACGGTCGTGTTGCCGATGCCCATCTCGCCAATGCACAACAGGTCGATCCCGCCTGATAACGCTTCCATGCCGTAGGCCATGGTCGCGACGCAGTCGCGTTCCTCCAGCGCGGCGGCCTCGGTGAAGTCGGCCGTCGGATGATCGAGCGCGAGATCGAAGACCTTCAGGCCGATGTCGTAAGCGGCGCACATCTGGTTGATCGCCGCGCCCCCGGCCGCAAAATTCTCCACCATCTGCCGGGTAACCGCCGCCGGAAAGGCCGAGACACCGCGGGCCGTCACCCCGTGATTGCCGGCAAAGACCGCCATCAGCGGACGGGTCACAGCCGGACTAGCCCGGCCCTGCCAGCCGGCGAGCCATTCTGCCAGATCCTCGATCCGCCCCAGCGATCCGGCCGGTTTGGTCAGCATGCGGTCGCGGATGCGGACCGCCTCGATGGCGGCGGTATCCGGCGCCGGCATGTTCGCCAACAGGCTGCGGATGGAATCGAAGGGCAGGACGGATGCATCGACGCTCATGGGTAACCCTTTGTGACAGGCGGTGGATCCGCTCGCTTTGATTTTTGCAGGCATTGGTATATGCGCGTTGCTCCTAAATGGAAACGTTTCACAAGGTCACGATGACCGCGCCGTCGCACGTCCCAAAACCGACATCTCCGCTCGCCGATATCGGCGGCTGTGTGCGGTTTTTTTCCCGTCTGCCGTTGCCGGCGCTGTCGGGCGACGACGATCCGTCGCATATGCCGGCTTTCGAGCGTGCGGCGTGGGCCCTGCCCGTTGCCGGCCTTGTCATCGTGGCGCCGGCGCTCATCATGGTGCTGCTCTTGAAAGCTGCCGGCGCGCCGGCACTGGTCGCGGCCTTCCTGTTCTTCGGTCTGGGCATTCTGACGACGGGCGGACTGCACGAAGACGGCCTGGCCGATATGGCGGACGGGCTCGGCGGCGGGGCCACGCGCGACCGCAAGCTGCAGATCATGAAAGACAGCCGAATCGGCGCCTATGGTGTGCTTGCCCTGGTGGGCACGATCGGCCTGAAGGCCGCTGCCCTTGGCGCCCTGTTTTCGGCGCTTGGAACGATTGAACTCGGCGTCTTGATCGCGCTTTCGGCGATGGCAAGCCGGACCGGCATGGCCGCGCTGTGGCACCTGTTGCCGCCGGCCCGGCCGGACGGTTTGTCGGTGGCGGCCGGACGACCGGGGCTCCGGGCGATCGTGGTCGGCCACGCCGTCACGCTCGCCGCGCTTGCCGCGGGTTCGTCGTTCGTCGGTGCGGAGGCAATCCTGGCACTTGCGGCCGCGGGCTTTCTTGCCACCGCCCTGGTCGGGCGGATGGCATTGCGCCAGATCGGCGGCCAGACGGGCGATATTCTGGGTGGCTGCCAGCAGATCGGAGAGACGGCGATCTTGACGGCCCTCGCCCTGACGGCCACTTAAGGGAAAACACGCAAAGCAAGGATCCGACTTCCGCCCATGCCCAACACCGAATCCCCTTGCATCCAGGTCTGCGTCATCGATCCGTCGAGCGGATTGTGCCGCGGCTGTGCCCGGACGATTGAGGAAATCGGCGCCTGGGCGAGCATGAATTCCGGCGAGCGGCGGCGTGTAATGGACATGCTCGCAGGTCGTCGGGCCCAACAACAGCAACAGATGCAGCAGTAAAGAGAGGCGTCATGATCCGAACCATACGCCTCGTCGCCATCTGGGTCGTTGTCGGCCTGTGCGCCTATTTCGCCTACACCTATTTCTTTGCCGATAGCGCGCCGGATGCCGGCCGCGTGGACTGGAGCAATGACGGGCCGGCGCTTGTCTACAATCTGATCTGGCTTGCGGTCCTGATCCCGATTTTCTTCGTCATGCGGCCAAAGCTCAGCGATGTCGCCAAGGGTGTTCTTTTATGGGGCGGGCTCGGCGTTTTGCTGGTGGCCGGTTATGCCTACCGCGCCGATCTGGAGGAAATGGCCGCGCCCGTCCTGTCGGCACTGGTGCCGGGTTATGCCTTTCAAAGCGGTATGGACGAGGTCGTGCTGACCCGGTCCGGCGACGGCCACTTCCGCGCCAATGCGCGGATCAACGGCGTGTCGGCGGACGTGCTGGTCGATACGGGGGCTTCGACCGTAACCCTGACCTACGAAACGGCGCTCGCCGCCGGTTACGATCCGGCTTCCCTGCCGTTCCGCACCCCGGTCTCGACCGCCAATGGCATCGCCATGGCGGCGCCCGTACGCCTTGAGTCGGTCGCCATCGGTCCGCTGGTGTTCGATGAGGTCGAAGCGCTGGTGGCGGAACGCGGGCGTCTGTCGAGCAATCTGCTCGGCCTGTCCTTCCTGTCGCGCCTGGAGAGTTATGCCGTGCGCGGCGACCGCATGACCATGACGCAATAACCATCACGCAGGCGTCTCTAAGGCTTGTTCCGGATTGTCGCGGCCTGAGCGCTCGCCTATAGGTCGGGCGAGACAGGTCGGCCCGGCTTCGGGTCACAGTCAACGAGGTGTCCCGCAATGGCTTCCTGGGAAATCCTGACGGCGTATTTCCTTGCCGCGCTTTTGTTTGCCTATATGCCTGGCCCGGCCCTGATCTATACGGCCGCGCAGACCATGGCACGCGGGCGCCGCGCCGGTCTCATGGCATCGCTCGGCCTGCATCTCGGCGGATATGTGCACATCGTCGCCGCAACGCTCGGCCTGTCGGCCCTGTTCCAGTTGGTCCCGACGCTCTATACCGCGCTGAAACTGGCCGGCGCGCTTTATCTGATCTGGCTCGGCATTGCCGTCATACGGCAGAAAATGACCGCGCCGCAGGCGGTTACACCCATGCCCGCGCCGAAAACCGATCGACGGGCCTTCGTGCAAAGCGTCATCGTGGAAGTGCTCAATCCGAAGACCGTACTGTTCTACGTGGCCTTCCTGCCGCAATTCGTCGATCCATCGGCGGCGTTCCCGGTCTGGGTGCAATTCCTCATTCTCGGAACGATCCTGAACTCCCTGTTCGGAACCGCGGACCTGGTCGCGGTGTTTCTGACCGACCGCGTGCTGTCGAGCTTCGGCCGGTCGTCGTGGAAAGAACGACTTATGCGGTATTTCGGCGGTACGATCCTGATCGCGCTTGGAACACGCCTGGCGCTGCTCAAGGACTGAGCGGAGCGATCCGCCCTCACTCATCGAACCGGGTCGCTATCAGGCCGCGTCCCGGGCCGCTTGCTCCCCGTGCCCGGACAGATCGATCTCCGCCAAGGCCTTCTCGATGACCTCGGGCCCTGCCCCCGGTTTCACGGCTTCCGATGACAGAATGCGCCGCCAGGCCCGCGCGCCGGGCATGCCATGGAACAGGCCGATCATCGGGCGGGTGACCGCGGACAGTTTGATGCCCGCGGCGACCTTGTCTTCCGCATAGTCCATCATGGTCCGGACCGCGGCCACCGCGTCCCTGTCTTCGGACGCATCGAAGAACAACCGGTCGACGGCTGTCAGGATCTGGGGCGTCTGATAGGCCGCGCGGCCCAGCATGATGCCGTCGACGTTTGCCAGATGTTCCGCGCCGGCGGCCAGATCGGTAATGCCGCCGTTGAGGCCGATAAAGGTGTCCGGACAGGTCTCTTTCAGCCGAAACACCCGATCGTAGTCGAGCGGCGGGATGGTCCGGTTTTCCTTTGGGCTGAGCCCGTCCAGCCAGGCCTTGCGGGCATGCACCCAGATGCCGTCGACGCCGGCATCGATCACCATGCGGACAAACCGATCCAATGGCGCCTCAATGTCCTGCTCATCGACGCCGAGCCGGCATTTGACGGTGACCGGCACACGAACGGCAGCCTTCATGGCCGCCACACACGCCCCGACAAGCTCCGGCTCACGCATCAGGCAGGCGCCGAACCGCCCCGACTGGACCCGGTCGGACGGGCAGCCGACATTCAGATTGATCTCGTCATACCCGTACGCCTCGCCGACCCGTGCACATTCGGCAAGGTCGGCCGGATCCGATCCGCCAAGCTGCAAAGCGACCGGGTGTTCGACCGGCGAAAACCCGAGCAGCTTGTCCCGGTCGCCGTGCCGGATCGCGCCCGTGGTGATCATTTCCGTGTACAGCAGCGCGCGTGCCGACAATTGACGATGGAAGAACCGGCAATGCCGGTCCGTCCAATCGATCATCGGGGCGACGGCAAAAACGGGCCGGTCGCGGCCAAATTCAAGCGTCTCGGTCTGCATGGATTCGACATATAACGAAACGCGTCGGCTACCGCCATGATCTTCGTTCCGGCATGGTCAATGAAGCGCTGGATGGCCGTTGATCTGATGGATCAGGCTCGACTTTGAGACCGGACCGCGTCGGTGATCATGCGCCGCAGCCAGACATGACCCGGGTCGTCGTGAACGCGCTCATGCCAGACGATCCTATAACCGAAATCGCCAAGTTCGACCGGCGGGTCGAGCAGCGTTAGGTCCATGTTGTCGGCAAATGCCCTGGCCGCGCGAAAGGGCATTGTCAGGACAAGGTCTGAATCCGCCGCAGTGAGCGCTGCCGCCGCGAAATACGGAAGCACCAGAGCGATCCGGCGTTGGCGGTTCAGGTTTGACAGTGCACGGTCGACCGGCCCGGTCCTTCCGCCGGTTATGGTGACCAGGATGTGTGAGCAGCTGAGATAGTCCGCCAGCGCGATTTGTCCGCCGGTACATCGGGCTGCCGGGTGCCCGGCACGAACAAGGCAGGCGAAACGCTCCCGATAGATCTCCCTTGCCCGTAGTGCAGCAGGGACGGGGTTGTCGCTGTAGAAGACAAGATCGAGGTCGTTGCTTCCCAGTTCGTCGAAGGAGCTCGCGGCAAGCGGCGTGATATCGAGCTCCGCGTTTGGAGCCGCCTCGACGATACGGGTGGCAAGGCACGGCAAGATAACCGCCGCGCCGTAATCCGTGGTCGCGATGCGGAACCGGCGCTGGGAGGATGCCGGATCAAACACGGTCGCCGGCTCAAGCACCCGCAACATGCTGGAAAGGGCATCCTCAAGCGGCGCGCGCAGTTCCAACGCGCGAGGCGTCGGCTTCATCTTGGTTCCGCTCTTTACAAACAGACGATCATCGAAGAGTTCGCGAAGCGACGCCAACGCCCGGCTCGCGGCCGGCTGGCTCATGCCGAGAATTCGCGCCGTCTGGCCGACATGCGAAGTCGCCAGCAGGCTCCTGAGAACAATGAGCAAATTCAGATCGATCTTTCGAAAATTCTGCTCGAGCATGTCGTTCCCCTGCCACGGCCCATGCCGCTACAACATATGTTATTTCAAAAATGGATAATGACTTTTCGCAAATTCCTCTAGCGGAATAATGAGGCACCACTCAGGTTCTGCCTGTCGAAACGGAACCCGGTTGCTCCCCACCAAAGGAGGATGAATTCATGAGACAGCCCCCAGTCTATTCAGTTGGCGCAATGGGTATCGCAGGCGCGTTGCTGCTTAGCGGCGCAGCATGCGCTCAGGCGGATTGGTCGGATGCAGCGCCGCTGCCGTCGCCGCGCCAAGAAATCTATGCCACTACACATAACGGCATGATCTTTACGGCAGGCGGGCTGGCAGAACGTGCCGCTACGGTCCGGGATGATTTTTGGCCTACGATCCGCAGACCGATCGCTGGCGGGATCTGGCTAACCTGCCCGCCGCCCGTCACCACATCACGCTGTCGACGCTCGAAAACAAAATCTACGCTGTCGGTGGTTTTTCGGGCGCGTTTCCGAATTGGAAGCCTGAAGCTTCGGCCTATAGCTACGATTTCGAAACCGCGCAATGGACCACACTTCCCGATCTACCGGTCGCGCGGGGCGAGCATGTCGCCGCGGTGGTAGACGGATTGCTCTATGTGATCGGCGGACGGGTCGGCGGAACCGCTTCAGCAACGACCTTCGCTGAACACCGCGACACCGGTCGCGTAGACATTTTTGAGCCCGAAACAGGAACATGGTTGCGGGGCATCGATGCCCCTACCGCCCGGAACAGCGCCGCAAGCGCGGTGATTGACGGCAAGATCTACGTTGTGGGCGGCCGGCAATTCCTCGAACAGCCCGATGGGAAGCCCGCCAGTGTCAACGTATCTTCACTTGAAGTTTTCGATCCCGGGACCGGCCTGTGGTCGGTGAAGGCACCGATGCCACGCGCAGCAGGCGGCCTCGGCGCTGCCGTAGTTGACGGCAAGCTCTACGTCGTTGGCGGCGAACAATGGGTCCCGACGCGGGCGGTCTTTGCGGACGCATGGATCTACGATCCGGCAACGGACGAGTGGGAGGCTATGCCGGGTCTGAACGTTCCCCGGCACGGGTTGGCCGCGGCAGCGGTCAACGGCCGCATTTATGCGATTGCCGGTGCAACGGAAACCGGCGCAGGAGATGTCAACGCGCACGAAGTGATCACGGTCAGGCCTTGATTTTGCCTCAGCAATACAAGCAATTCCCCGACCTTCGACCAGGCCGGGGAACATCGATGACCACGCCAACCGTGCCGAAGGCCCCACTGGCAATCACACCGCACATCTCAGAACGGTCCTAACCAACAAGCTAAAACACGCAGAAACACGACCTCTGGCTGCGCATCGAAGCACCGGTGAAAGCGGGACGGCCACTGGTTCTGCCGCACATCTCAGATAGTATGGGGCTGGATGTAAATATGCTCGGCCCGCTCCGCCACGGCTTTTTATCGGATGGGCACGGACAGCTTCAACGTCCCCTTGCGGAGATTGGACCGTTCGTGAGTTTCTGTTTGGTCTAAAAATTTATTGAACGTACGTATAATTTTTGTTAACGATTGCTGGTATCCGAACACCGGAGTCGCTCCGACCCTGCATTGGCGGGCTTGGCCGACCCACAAACCTGGGCGCGGACCGACATGACAACCTTTTCGATCGAGTGCCTGATCGCCTGCGAGAACCATCTCGGCGAAGGACCGGTCTGGGATGTCGCAGAGGGCTGCCTCTATTGGGTGGACTCCACCGGTCGGCGGGTCGGCAAGCCAGCCATCTGGAAACTGGATCCGCGCAACGGCACCGTCCGGCACTGGTCCATCGACCGCGATGTCGGCGCGATGGCGTTGCGTGCCGGCGGCGGCGCCGTGCTTGCGCTGAACGACGGTTTTTATTCGTTCGATTTCGGTACCGGGGCCCTACACCCGATCGCCCATGTCGATGACGACACGACACGCGCACGGCTGAACGACGGCAAGTGCGACCGCCACGGCCGGTTTTTTGCCGGCGGCATGGATGACCAGGAAGAATTGGGAATTTGCGGGCTCTGGCGCCTCGACCCCGATCACAGCCTGACGAAGGTCGATGACGGCATCATCTGTTCCAACGGTCCCTGCTGGAGTCCGGACGACCGGACCTTCTACTTCGCCGATACGTTCCAGCAGGAAATCTGGGCCTACGACTACGCGGTCGACACGGGCGACGTGTCGAACCGGCGGGTCTTTGCGTCGACGGCCGACGATGCGGGTTTCGCCGACGGCTCCACGGTCGATGCCGAGGGTTATCTGTGGAACGCGCAGGTGATCTCCGGCGATCTGATCCGCTATGCGCCGGACGGCTCGGTGGACCGGAAGATCACCATGCCCGTGCGCAACATCACCAGCGTCATCTTCGGCGGCGACGATCTCGACGAGATCTACGTCACGTCGATGGCACGGGTGCAGCATCCTGCCGCCCACGACAATTTCGTCCAGGAGGTCAAACCGCAATTCAGTGCCGGCAGCCTTTTCCGGATCACGGGGCTTGGCATTCGCGGACTGCCCGAACCCCGCTTTGCCGGATGACCGCATAACCAGCAGATAGTGCCAGCGCACGAAGAAGGCGCGGCCCCAGCCGATGGAGGAAACCGAATGAAACCCGCCGCCTTCACCTATGAGAGACCGGACACGCTGTCGGCCGCGCTCGAAATGCTCGCTGAATGCACCGACGATGCCCGCATTCTCGCCGGCGGTCAGAGCCTCGTGCCGATGATGAACACGCGGCTGGCACGACCGGACCGGCTTATCGACATCAACCGTGTGCCGGATCTCGACTATATACGGCGCGAGGGGGATCAAATCCGTATAGGGGCCCTCGCCCGGCATGCCGATGTAAAACAATCCGATGTCGTTCGAGATGCCCTTCCGCTGATCAATGAAGCATATGAATGGATCGCGCACGGTGCCGTGCGCAATCGCGGGACGCTTTGCGGCAATCTCTGCCACGCGGATCCGGCTTCTGAAATGCCGGCGATCATGCAGGTCCTGGGCGCGACGTTTGTTGCCCAATCGCAGGAAGGCCGGCGTGAGATCCCCGCCGATGCGTTTTTCACCGGTCTTTACGAGACGGCCCTGAAGCCGACGGAGATTCTCGTCGAGGTTCGCGTGCCCGTCATGGCGCCGAACCAGTCGTGGGGATTTCACGAAGTCTCCATGCGCAAGGGAGACTTCGCCTGGGTTCTCGTGGCCTGCGTCGTGACATGGGAAGGCTCTGTCGTCTCAAGCGCACGCCTCACCGCGGCGGGAATCGCCGACCGCGCACTCCGCCTTCACAACGTCGAAAACGCCGTTGCTGGACAGGCCCTGACACCGGCGCTCTGTGAAACCGCAGGCGCCACGGCGCGTCAGACCGTGGATCCCTCACACGACGCGGTCACGAGCGCCGAATACCGCCGGGACCTCATCGGCACCTTGGTCAACCGGGCGCTGAGCGACGCCGCCGGCCGCGCCAGCCATTCATAAGAGAAAAGGGAGCAATCGCCATGGACAAGGTTTCTATTTCCGTTTCGGTCAATGGTCGCACGCGCCGGGCCGACGTCCCGCCCCGGCTCCTGCTGAGCGACTTCATCCGCCACACACTTGCGCTGCCGGGCACGCATGTCGGCTGCGAACACGGTGTCTGCGGCGCCTGCAACGTGATTGTCGACGGACGCGCCGTGCGATCCTGCCTGATGTTCGCGGTCCAGGCGGACGGCTGCGAGCTTACGACTGTCGAAGGCCTCGGAAGCGCCGACGGGCTGCATCCGATCCAGCAAGCGTTCTGGGAGGAGCACGGCCTGCAATGCGGGTTCTGTACACCTGGCATGCTGATGGCTGCGCACGAATTGCTGCAAGGCAATCCCGACCCCACGGACGAAGAGATAAGAGAGGCGATTTCCGGCAATCTCTGCCGCTGCACCGGATACACCCACATCATCGAGGCGATCCGGTCGGCCGCGGCGAAACTGCGGGAAGCATCGGTCGACACCGTGCGTCCCGCAGCGGCCGCGTGACAGGAGACGACGCATGAGCTCGCATCTCGACAGCA
This sequence comes from Pseudomonadota bacterium, assembly GCA_038745065.1. GTDB lineage: Bacteria > Pseudomonadota > Alphaproteobacteria > Rhizobiales > JANQQB01 > JANQQB01. The sequence continues at coordinate 54,543 of JBCDLT010000003.1, forward strand.
ATGTCATCCCGCCGAGCCGGCAGCGCGAAGCGCCCGGAAATGGAACCAAATGGATCGGCAAGTCGATCAAGCGGGTCGAGGACCCGCGCTTCCTGGCCGGCAAGGGAAAATACATCGACGACTACACCGTCCCCAACATGGCGCAGGCGGCCACGGTCCGCAGCCCGCATGCGCATGCCCGGATCAAATCGATCGATACCGCGAAAGCCAAGGCGCTTCCGGGCGTGATCGGCGTATTCACGGGCCAGGATATCGCCACCGTCGTCGACCCCTGCCCCAGTTTCGCATCACCGCCGGTTCCGCAGAACGCCTGCGCGATCGAACGCGTGCGCCATGTCGGCGAAGTGGTTGCCGCGGTCGTCGCCGAGGACCGATACATCGCCGAGGACGCGGCCGATCTGGTCGAGGTCGAATACGAGATGCTGCCGCCAAACGTCGATATCGAGGCATCGGCCGCGGCGACCGGCGACGCGATCCTGCATCCGGAGGCGCGGGACTCCAATGTCGCGCTCGACGAAAGCTTCTCGTTCGGACCGGTCGAGGACGACTTTGCGCGCGCCGATCACGTGGTCCGCCGCCGCCTGCGCTGGGGGCGCGCCTCCGCCCAGGCGATTGAAACAGCCGGATGCCTTTCCGAGTTCGATCCCGTTTCCGGCGGCTTCACGATCCACTGCAATACGAACTTCTACAATTTCATCCCCTTCGTTATCGCGGGTTCCCTTAGGGTTTCGCCGACGCAGCTGAAAATGATGCCGATCATGACCGGCGGATCGTTCGGCTCGAAGGTCTTCATCCACAAGATCATTATCCTGACATCGGCGCTCGCCCGGCTGACCAACCAGCCGGTCAAGTATATCGAGGACCGCGAGGAGCATTTTACGAATTCCGACAGCCACGGTTCCGACCGGCTGTACGATGCCGAACTGGCCCTGACCCGCGACGGTGAGATGCTGTCTTTCCGGTTCGATGTGATGGACGATTACGGCGCCTATCTGCAATTCGGCGTCGGGACGCACGGCAACGCCATGGCGCAGGTCACCGGACCCTACAAGATCGGGTCTTTCGCCATGCGGGTGATGGCGGTGCTGACGAACAAGTGCCAACAGGGGCCCTATCGGGGTTTCGGCTCGGAAGTGACGAATTGGGTCATCGAGCGCATGGTCGATGCGGCGGCAAAGGAACTCGGGATCGACCCGGTCGAGCTGCGGCTGAAAAACATGATCCAGCCGGACGAATTCCCCTACATGATCCCGACGGGCAACATCTATGACAGCGGCAATTTCCAGGAAGTGTATCGCCAGGCAGCGGAACTGATCGACTACGACGCCTGGAAGGCCAAGGCAGCAACGATGCGGTCCGAAGGACGGTGTGTCGGCGTCGGCATCGCAACCTGCCAGGAACGCAGCGTCTACGGCCCGACCGAATGGTGGTTCCTCAACAATGTCGAGACACCCGGTTTCACGCTGACTTCCACGCCGGAGGGCATCTCGCTGCGCATCGATCCGACGGGCAAGGTCTTCGTCACACTCAACTCGGTCTTTGTCGGGAACAGCCCGGAAACCGTCGTGACCCAGGTGCTGGCGGAGCAACTGACCGTCGATCCGGCCGACATCGTGGTGGGCTATGCCGATACCCATTCAGGGTTCAACGGCGTCGGGCCGCAGGGCAGCCGGTTCACGGCCATGGTCGCGGGCGCCTGCGTGTCCGCATCCATCAAGGTCAAGGACAAGCTGAAAACCTTCGCTTCGCATCTCCTGGAAGCCAATCCGGCCGATCTCGAACTTCGCGACGCCAAGGTCGGGGTGAAAGGATCGGACAAGGAGGTCGCGATTGCCGACATCGCCATCCAGGCCAACTTCTTCCGGCTCAATTTCCCGGATACGCCCGAATTCGATTCAGGGCTCGAAACAACCGCTGTCTACGACCATCCGATCTCCGCAGAGCCGGCGCCCGATCGCAGCCATCTCGGCATCTTCTACCCTATGGTCGGTCACATCTGTCATATCGCGGTGGTCGAGGTCGATCCGGCAACGGGCAAGGTCGAGATCCTCGACTACGCGGCGGTGCACGACAACGGGACCATCGTCAATCCCAAGACACTGGGCGGCCAGGTATTTGGCGGCACGGCCAATGGAATCGGCTCAACCCTGACGGAGGAATTCGTCTACGACGAAAACGGTCAGTTCACGAACGCCAATTTCGCCGAATTCGCGCTTCCGTCCGTGCATGAAATGCCGGCCAACCTGAAACTCGGCCACGTCGAAACACCTTCGCCCTATACCGAATACGGCATAAAGGGCGGCGGCGAAGGCGGCCGTCTCGGTGCTCCGTCGGCCCTGTCGAGTGCGATCGACGATGCGCTTCAGGCCTACGGCATCGAAACAAAATCGCTGCCCGTGCGACCGGTCAAGTTGCGCGGCATGATCCGCGAAGCGGAGATGCGTGACGCGGCCGAGTGACGGATTTCGGCCGGTACCGACCGGCCACCAACCAAGGAGGCGACATGACACAATCCGCCAAGGCCCGCCCGGTGATCATCACCTGCGCCCTGACCGGTGCGATCCATACGCCTTCCATGTCGCCATACCTGCCGGTGACGCCCGAGGAAATGGTGGCGGAAGCCGTCGCGGCCAGCGCGGCCGGGGCGGCGATCCTGCATCTGCATGCGCGCAATCCCGCAGACGGCAAGCCGGATCAGACGCCGGAGGCCTTTGCGGCCTTTTTGCCCGACATCCACGCGCGCACCGATGCCGTCATCAATCTCACGACGGGCGGAAGCCCGTTCATGACAGTGGAAGAGCGTGTGCGGCCGGCGGCGCGGTTCAAACCGGAAGTGGCGTCGCTGAACATGGGATCGATGAACATGGGACTGTTCCCCATGCTCGACCGTTTCTCACAGTTCGAGCACGACTGGGAACGGGAGCATCTTGAGTCCAGCGACGACCTCGTGTTCCGGAACTCGTTCAGGGACATCCGCTTCGTGCTCGAAACCTGCCGGGCGTCCGGCACGCGGTTCGAATTCGAATGTTATGACACGGCGCATCTCTACAATCTCGCCCATTTCGCGGATCGCGGGATGATCGAACCGCCCTTCTTCATTCAGACCGTCTTCGGTATTCTCGGCGGCATCGGCAGCCATGCCGACGATGTCGCCCATATGCGGCGTACGGCGGATCGGCTGTTCGGCTCGGACTATGTTTGGTCGGTGCTCGGAGCCGGCAAGGCGCAGATGGCGGTCGCCGCACAGTCGGCGGCGGCCGATGGACATGTCCGCGTCGGGCTGGAGGATTCGCTTTGGGCGGGTCCTGGCGTCCTGGCTGAAGGAAATGCGGTTCAGGTCGCGCTTGTTCGACAGATTATCGAGGGGCTCGGTCATCGTGTTGCGACGCCGGACGAGGCCCGTTCGATCCTGGACCTGAAAGGCCGTGACGCGGTGAACATGCCGCAATCGGGTAACCTGCAGGGTGCCGCATGAGCGAGAAGGCGAAACCTGTCCGCACGGCCGCCGTCATGCTTGGCTCGCTGCCATCGGACCATCGTTCCGGCCGGCGCGTCGGCCGGCCAAAGGGCCAGTCGGCGGATGAAACACGCGAGCGAATCCTGAATGCGGCCGAGGAACTCTTCGCTGCGAACGGGTTCGACGGGACCAGCATCCGCGACGTCGCCCGCCTGGCCGATCTGCAATTGGCCGCGATCGGTTATCACTTCGGGCCGAAGGAAGAGCTCTTCGACAGTGTCGTCAGGCGCAGGGCGGAGTTCATGTCGACGTCCCGGCGCAACGCCCTTGCCGCGCTTAATGCGGAATTCAAAGGCAAGCCGGTGCCGCTTGAGCACCTCATCAGGGCGTATGTCCGGCCGTTCATAGAATCCGCGAGCCACGGCGATCGCGGGTGGCGCAATTACGCCGCGCTCATGGGTCGGCTTGCGAATTCGGCGCTTGGAACCGAAGTCATCGCCCGTCACTACGACACGACGGCCCGAGCCTATCTCGAAGCGTTTCGGGAAACGCTGCCGCATGTCGACGAACGCAAGCTGATCGACGGTTTCACCTACATGGTCGCGGCAATGCTGGCGCTTTGTGCCGACACCGGCCGTGCCGAAAGGCTGTCGAAGGATCTCGACACGACACACAGCGTTTCGGAAGCGCTGACACCGCTGGTCGCGTTTGTGGCCGCGGGATTCCGAGCGCTTGCCGAGGGCGATGGCCCGTCCGGCGATTCCGTCTGACGCTGCACGCTGCCCCTTCTGCTTACCCTGACAAGAAACTGGAGACGCACCATGTCGGCCTTGCCGGACACCGAGACAATCGAAACGGTCACGCTGCCGGTCACCGAATCCGTTACGGCAGAGGCGTTGGCCGCATCGCCCGACGAGAAACTGCCGGCGGTCTTCGCAACACCCTTCATGATCGCCGGTATGGAACGCGCCTGTGCCGTGCTGTTGGAACCGTTGATGGGCTCCGACGATGTATCGGTCGGCGCAAAGATCGAGGTCACTCATATGGCCCCGACGCCGGTCGGCGCGACGGTACGCTGCCATGCGCAGTTCGAGAAACATGAAGGCCCGCTCTACTGGTTCCATGTTTGGGCCGAAGACGATCAGCGCAGAATCGGGAAAGGCCGTATCGCACGCGCGATCGTTCGCTCTGCGGATCTCATGGCACGCACCGCCTGACGGTCGCACACGCAGCAATTGTACCGCGCTCGCCCGTCTAAGTGCTGACGCCCCCGTCCCTTCCCTCAACGCGACCGGAAAAGACTGGCCGCTTCAGGCATGAGCCGCTGATGCCGGCGCATGGCGTCGGTCGCATCTCCCAGCGTGACGATCCCCGAACTGGCGAGCATGGGCAGCATGCGCAGGAGCACCTTTCCGGTCGCGACAGCATCGCCCAGCGCCGTGTGCCGCGCGGCGCCTTCGATGGCGACGTCAAGACGCTCGGCTATGGCGTCGAGCGTGTGCTCAGCCGACTCGCCGAAGAGAGCGGCCGAAAGCAGCACGGTGTCGAGGACAGGCTGGTCGAATGCCGTGCCGTTCGCGCTCGCATGGCGCGCCAGGAATTGCAGATCGAACGGGGCATTGTGGGCAACAAGCGTCTCTCCCCGGGCGAAACCGTGGAAACCCAGGACCGCCCGATCGGGGTTCGGCGCGCCGGCGACCATGGCGGTCGTGATCCCGTGGATCCGTGAGGAACTCGCCGGTATCGGGCGCCCGGGATCAACAAGCGTGTCGAAGACCTCGCCGTCGACAAGCGTGCCGTTCAGCATCCTTACGGCACCGACCTGAACGATTTCATCGCTCGACGGATCGAGACCTGTCGTTTCGGTATCGAATACGACGAACGGCAGCGCGGACAGAGGCATGTCGTAGTCGACGCCGCGCCGGGTCCTGTCAATCAGGGCAAAATCGAAGACCAGCGGCCGTTCGGCCATCACGTCATCCTCTACCTGCATGGAAAGCACATAACCCTCCGGGTCGCGGGTGCGGCGCAGACGGGCGCGGACAATTGCGGTGTCGTCCGCTGTCGGCACTTCGATGTTCGAGAGTGTTTCGCCCGCATGATCAAGCCTGTCGATCTCACCGCGAAGCGTGGTTTCGTCCAGGTATCGAAAGACCGAGCGCCCCAGTCCGAGCGCCGCCACGCCGCCGAGCGCATGGACACATTGCCGGTCGTAGAGCGTGATGCGGTGGTTGTGATCGACCGCCATGACGGCCATCGGGATTTCGGAGAGGATCGCCGAAAGCTGCGCCTTCTCGGCTTCAAGGCGGGCAGTTGCGGCCGCCAGGTGAGCCTCCCTGGCCTGGTCGAGATCGGCAAGACGGTCACAGACGGCCGCTGCGGCGGGCGCGAGATCGGCCAGGTGTTTTGCCGTTCGCGCATCGAGCGCCGCCGTGACGCCGCCATGCGCCCGGGCCCGCAGAGCAGCGGCAAGGGCGTCGATGGGTCGGGCGACGTTTTCATCGAACAGAAGAGCGATCAGCGCTGCCGCGACGATGATCCCGAATGCGGCGACGGCGACGGGCCCGATCAGTGTGTTGAGCTCGACACCTTGTCGTATGCCCAGAATACCGCCGAGGAAGACGGCAAAGATCGACAATGCCGCCAGGGCGACAAAAAACAGCGCCATGCGCAGTCTGAGATGTCCCGCCATCATGCGCTCTTGCAGGCCAGCCGCGTTACCGGATGATCGAGGCCCGTTTCGTGCCAGGTAGCGCCGTCAAGGCGCCCGTCATTTGTCATGGTGACGCCTTCGACAATGTCGGCGCGGCGTCCGTCCACACAGTCGAACACGGCGCGCACGCGCGACGGGGGCTGCCAGCGGGCAAAGACGACCAGATCGATCATGCGCTTGCCCGGCGCCGCCTCGTGGGTCCGTGCCGAGGCGCGGTCGACGGCGACGAACCGGTCCACAAACGGATGGATGTAGGTCCAGGGGCGCCACGGTGCCCGACTCTCGCGGGTCAGCGCGACCTCGACGCCGGCCGGCAACGTGTCCTTGGTGCGGCCGAACCAGGAATATTCGAGCGCGATCGCCACGATCAGCATGGCACTGCCAGCCGCGATCGGAATCGACCAGCGCGGCAGGGTCCGGATCACATTGCGCGCAATCAGCGCCACGCCGCCGCCGACAAAGCCCGCAGTAACGCTGGCAATCAGTTCGTAGATCATGGGACCTCCCTTCCCAAGCGGGGCAACGCCAACGCGCGCTCACCCCTCCGGCATTCTCTGTTTTTTCATACGCTTCAAACCGCCACCGGTACGGCCGAGCGGCCTTACAATACGCCTTGTCCCTGTGTTGCCGCCAATTGCATCTGTCGCACCACCACAAAGGCATTGCGCAAATGGCTGCGCTCGAATTCGCTCAATTCCGAGGGCGGCATGAAATTGTCCGGGCGCTCGCCGTTGCGCACCTGTTTTGCCTGGTGCTTCAATCGGCTCTGAGCGATGAGATCATAAGCGTCGATCAGGTCGCGCCCGCCTGTCTCGCTGATCAGACCGGCAGCGCGCGCGGCCTCCAGCCTGGCACGCGTGTTGACTGGTGAAAGGCGACCGCGCAACGCATAGATGCGGCAGAGATCGACCACCGGCACGACGCCATTCAGCTTCATGTCCAGAGTATTGCGGTGCTCGCCGGAGCGCAGGGTCGCAAGCCCGCGCAGCAGGCCGAGCGGCGGCGTGTGCTTCAGCGAGTTCGAAACCATATGCGCGACGAAGATCGAATTCTTCGAGGCCGCTTCGAGCGTTTCCGCCTGGAGATCAGCGTGCAGTTCAGTGGCACCGCCGATCGGGCGCAGGTCAAACATGACGGAGGACAGCATCTGCGCCATCGGGTCGGGTTTTTCGATCCAGCCCGTGAAGTATTTCCGCCAGACCTTTACCGGCTGCCGCCAGCGCGGATTCGTCGCCATCATGTCGCCCGGACAATACACGTAGCCGCACGCGTTGAGACCGTCGCTTACCGATTGTGCCAGCGCCGCGAAGTAAGGCTCGTGCGCCTCCTCGACGCTGTCGTCCAGAAACAGGCAATTGTCCTGGTCGGATGTTCCCGTCTGCTCGGAACGCCCCTGGCTGCCGCAGGCAAGCCACAGATACGGAACCGGCGGCGGCCCGAGGTCGGCTTCCGCCAGCGCCAGCAGGCGACGGGTCACGACGTCGGCGATATCCGTGATCAGGCGGGTGACGACTTCATGGCGATTGCCGGCACCGACGAGTTGCGCAAGCAGTTCCGGAATGCGCCGCGTCAACGCGGCGAGCGCGGGAACGTCCGCCGCCCGGGCGATTTCGCCGACAAGGCTTGCCGACGTCTCGGCCTGAAACCGCGTAAGGTCAGTCTGACTGACAATCCCCTTGAGCCCATCGGATCCGACAATCGGCACATGGCCGATGCCGCGTTCCATCATCGCGTGGAGCACGTCGCTGCCGATCGCATTGGGCGGCAGGGAAACCGGTGCCGGCGTCATGACTGCTGCGACGGGCTGTTCCGGGTCGAGCCCGGCAGCGACGACCCGCCCGGAAATGTCGCGGACGGTCAGGATGCCCTTCAACACGCCGTCGTCCACGACGAGAACGCTGCTGATCCGGTGCTCCGCAAGAATCTTTGCGGCATCGACGATGCTGGTTTGCGTGTCGACGGTGATCGGATCGGCGGTCATCAGTCGCTCGACGCGCGTCTCCGCAAGACCGGGCGGACTTTGTCGCTTGGGCGGCGCGTGCCGGAAGAAATCGCGGAACGCACTGTCGGCTTCGATGATTTCCAGGAAGCGCGCCGCGGGCAGCATCAGGAGCGTCGTATCCGCGGCGGCAACAGCCGTGACCTGGGCGGTGCCGTCGCGCAGCAGACCCCGTTCGCCAAAGGCATTCCGGGGTCCAAGCCGGGACAGCGTCTCGCCGTCATCGGTGACCTCGACGGCGCCGTCGCTGATGACATAAAGGCCTTCGACCTGGTCGCCGGCCCGATAAATCACCTCACCGGGAGTGCGGCTTTGTTCGGTGAAATGATCCGCAAGTTGTTCAAGCTCTTCGGAGGGAAGCGTCGACCACGGGTGAACCCCGGCAAGGAATTCGGCGGACCTCATGCAACCTCCCGAAACGCGTCCCGCCCGCACCCGGCGGACGGGACAAAAATTTTCGGGGCGGGCATCCGGAGACGCCCGCCCTGAGCGTCAATGCGTGACGGTAGCGGCGGCTGCGCCGCGCGGAACCCGCACGCTTTCGACCAGTTCCTTGATGTGGTCGGGCGTCTCCGTGGTGGATCGGGCGACGAGCCAGGCCACCAGGAAGTTCAGGATCGCGCCGACCGAACCGATCGCGGTCGACTGAATGCCGAACAACGAACCGGAAATGGTGTCGGGGAACTGATTGGTTCCCGGCAGGAAGAACCAGCCCTTGTGCAGGAAGATATAGACCACCGTGAAGATGAGACCGGTGAGCATTCCCGCCACGGCGCCGGTATTGTTGATGCGCTTCAAGAAGATGCCCATCATCAGTGCCGGGAAGATCGTGGCCGCCGCAATGCCGAAGGCGAGCGCCACGGTCTGTGCGGCAAACCCTGGTGGATTGAGCCCCAGATAGGTCGCCACGCCAATGGCAACCGCCATGGAGATCCGGGCCGCCAACAGTTCTCCACGTTCCGAAATGTTCGGATTGATCGACGACTTGATCACGTCGTGACTGATCGCCGAGGAGATCGCAAGCAGCAGTCCGGCTGCCGTGGAAAGCGCGGCGGCAAGACCACCGGCGGCAACGAGCGCGATCACCCAACCCGGAAGACGTGCGATTTCGGGGTTGGCAAGCACAAGAATGTCACGGTTGAAGTTCGTGAGTTCATTGCCTTGCCATCCACGTTCCGCAGCGATTGCCGCCATGGATTCGGACTGGTCATTGTAATACTGGATGCGGCCGTCGCCATTCTTGTCTTCGAAGCCGAGCAAACCGGTCTGTTCCCAAGTGGTCATCCAGTCGGGCATCTGTTCGATTTCCATCGCTTCGCCCTGAACGCCATTCGGCCACAGCGTGTCCATGATGTTCAGACGGGCCATGGCACCAACCGCCGGAGCAGTGAGGTAAAGCAATGCGATGAAGACCAGCGCCCAGCCCGCCGACCAGCGTGCGTCGGCGACCCGCGGCACGGTGAAGAAGCGGATGATAACGTGCGGCAGACCCGCGGTACCGATCATCAGCGAGAACGTGAACAACGTCATGTTGATCACCGATGAGGGCGTTCCATCCTGTGTCGTGTAGGCCGAGAAGCCGAGATCCTGGACCACCTGGTTGAGGCGCGACAGCAGCGGTTCACCGGATTCGACGTGCGTCGAGAACAGGCCGAGTCCCGGGATCGGGTTGCCGGTCAATTGCAGGGAAATGAACACCGCAGGTATCGTGTAGGCGGTGATCAGGACTCAATATTGCGCGACCTGCGTATAGGTGATGCCCTTCATGCCGCCAAGCACGGCGTAGAGGAAGACAACGCCGGCGCCGATGAACAGGCCGGTTGCGTTCTCCACCTCCAGGAAGCGCGAGAAGGCGACGCCGACACCGGTCATCTGACCGATGACGTAGGTCACGGAAGCCACGATCAGGCACAGAACCGCAACGAGGCGCGCGGTCGGGCTATAAAAGCGGTCGCCGATGAATTCCGGCACGGTGAACTTGCCGAACTTGCGCAGGTAAGGCGCGAGCAGCAGGGCAAGCAGCACGTAACCGCCGGTCCATCCCATCAGGAACGACGAGGCACCATAGCCGCCAAAAGCGATGAGGCCGGCCATGGAAATGAACGACGCGGCCGACATCCAGTCCGCAGCCGTCGCCATGCCGTTGGTTACCGGGTGAACGCCGCGACCGGCAGCGTAGAACTCCGACGTCGATCCGGCGCGAGCCCAGACCGCAATGCCGATATACAGCAGGAAGGTCGCGCCAACGACGAGCAGGTTGAGCGTATATTGGTCCATTTTCTGGTGCCCCCTATTCTTCGTCTACGCCGAACTGGCGATCGAGGCTGTTCATCCGCCAGGCGTAGAAGAAGATCAGCACGAGAAAGACAAGGATCGATCCCTGTTGAGCAAACCAGAAACCGAGATCGGTGCCGCCGACGGCAATGCCGGAAAGCAGCGGCCGGAGGAGAATGGCAAAGCCGAAGCTGACGGCGCCCCAGACAATGAGGCACCCCACGATAAGCCTGAGGTTGGCCCGCCAATAGGCCTCACCCTCCTGTGTTGCGGTACTCTTCATGTCGTCCATCTGCAGTCCTCCTTCTTTGCGGTTTCCTGAAAGTTCATGTTCGCCATACGCGTTTTGTTTCGATACCGGTCGTGCCGGCGGTCACCAGGCTGTCGGCGAACCATTCAATGGGGAGTTCGGGGTCGAAGGCGTTTGCCATCCGATCCGTTCGGACAGGCATCAGCATGTCGCCCGTCTGGCCATGCCGTTTCGGAAACCCTTGCGGATCGACCGCCGAAGGCCGATGGCATCCGACGGTGCCGACGCCGCAGCGCGGCCCGGCATCCTTGATCGCAAAGAGTTTCTGAGTCCGGCGTCTAGACATTCAATTCCTCCGCTACGCGCCTTATCGTGAAGACTGTTGTTTTTTACGACGCATCCCCCGACATTAGACGCGGGTTAATGGGTCAGAAATTCGACAATAGTTGCACTGCAACAACCTGTAAGCGGATTGGCGGGTCGCGGCATCCGGTTGATTGACCGGCCGCACGTGTGCCTGCGCCCGCAAAGATTCCGGGCGGGAACGGTACAATCAAGGCGAGAAAAAAGCGGCGAAGCGCATGGCTTCAGCGCCCATCGAACCCGGCGCCTTCAATGGACGGAAGGCGGCCTGCTCAGGACTGAATGGATGTCTGCAAGCGACGCAGAAATCCTTCAATGGCCGCGTGGTCCGGGGACGCCTTGCGCCGGATCGCGCCGAGCGGCCGCTGGAACCGGGGATGGTCGTAATCCAGGAAGGTGAGCCTGTCCTCGAGGTAAGGCTCGGTGGTCGCTTTGGGCATGGTCGTGATCAGGTCGGTCGTGGCCACGATCTCCAGAACCGATCGGATCGAATCCGTCTCGCAGCCGATATGAATACGGCGCAGGCCGGCTGCCTGCATGGCTGCCTCGGTCTGCTGGCGCAACAGACTGCCCCGCGAATGCGCCAGCCAGATCTGGTCCTCGAAATCGCGTGGCGACAGGTTGCTCCGGTGGGTCAGCACATGTCCCTGGCGACACAGCAATCCGACCCGATCATCGAGAAGGTGGCGAAACGAAAGTTCCGCTACGTCGTCTGAAAGGCTCTTCGGGCCAATGACGACATCGACCTGTCCGCGTTCCAGCATGGTGCGCAATTCGTGCACCAGCCCGACACGCAATTCCACCACGCATTCCGGGTTTTCGACGATGAACTTCGATAGAACCCGCGTCAGGAATTTGCCCGCTACGATCGGCGGCGCGGCGATCCGGAGCTCGCCCGCTGCGCCGACGGCGGAAAGCGTGGCATAGGCGCTTGCCTGCTCTTCGGCAATCCGGATGGCCAGGCCATTGCGGGCCAGGCGCCGCCCCAGTTCTGTCGGCACCGATCGGCGCCCGTCGCGCTTGAACAGCGGTGCGCCGAGCCGCGCCTCCAGGGCTCTCATATTGCGGCTCAGTCCCGGTTGCGTGAGGCCGACCCTGTCGGCCGCCGTCTGGAACGATCCGGATTCAACGATAACCGACAATTGCGCGAGATGACGGGGATCGAGATACATACCAAATCCCTATGTTTTATGCCTTAATATTTATTATTCGGTATGCGATGGCCTTGCTAGTGTCAACGCTCAACAAAGTGGGAGGAAACCATGCATTGCGTCAGCAAATTTGCCTGCGCAGCAACGATCATGACGGTCGCCGTCGGCCTGTCCACAAGCGTCGAGGCACAGATTTTCAAGGGTGAAACGGCCGGCGTCGGCGATCCGGTGCATACGATGTTCGTCGCCTTCGTGAACCAGGCCGGAAAGGGCGGCGTCGATATCCAGGTGAATGCCGGACAGACCCTGACCAAGTCTATGCTGAAGGGGGCGAAGGGCGACATCGCGTTCTTTTCGTCCGTCCCGTCCCTGGTCAACCTGATGGCCGGCCAGAAGCGCATGTACGCAAAGATCGACGCCGCGCCGGAATTGTCGAAAAACCTGCGCGCGATCCTGGGTTTCAAGGCCGGCGCCTATCACCCGGTGACGCTGGCGGGTTCCGGCATCGAAAGCTGGGAAGACCTGAAAGGCAAGACCGTGTTCACAGGTCCTCCGGCCGGCTCGGCTTCGGCAACTTCTGAAGCGCTGATCAAGATCATCACCGGCTATGAGGCCGGCAAGGATTACACCGCTGTACGGCTGAGCTGGGGCGAAGGCTATGCCGCGCTTTCGGACGGCAAGATCGACATGATGGTGCGCCCGGCGGAAATCGGCTCGGCCAATATCGAACAATTCGGCCTCTCCGGGGAGTTTCGTGTCCTGTCGATCCCCCAAGAGGCGCTCGCTTCCGACGCCATGCAGGCGCTTTTCGGTCGGCCCGGCCGCGGCATGACCACGTTCGATGGCGGCATGTACAAGGGTCAGCTAACGACCGGCACGATCACCGCGCTCGGGTTCTTCCAGTTTGTCGGCACCCATGCCGAGGTGCCGGACGACGTTGTCTACAACGCGACAAAGGCTTTCTGGGACAATATCGGCGAGGTCCAGTCCACGGCAGTGTTCCTGAAGGATGTCACCAAGGAGACCGCCTTCACGTCGGTCAATGTGCCGCTGCATCCCGGTGCGTTGCGCTATTACGAGGAAGCGGGTTTCGACATTCCGGCCGACCTGCGCCCCTGAACCCCGATCCAGCCCGGGCCGGAGCCCGCCGGCGTTCCGGCTCAGGCTGAAGATCCCTGTCTTCGGAGAGCGCCATGACCGACGCGGTCGATCGGATCGACGCGCCGTCCCGCCTGTTCGCGGTTATGCTCACCCTCGCCTGCACGGCGCTGGGGGCGATTGCGATCTACAGTTCAGGGATCGGCCTTCTGGACCCCAAAATGCACCGGGCGGTGGGCTTCGCCCTTGCACTGATTGCCGGTGTCGCGGTGGCGCGATCCCGCAGGCAGGCGGACAATCCGGACGGCGTCCGCTTTGCCGGATTGCATCTCGTCATCGATGTCGGCCTGGTCGTGGTCGGCCTGTGGTCGATCTGGTCCTTCTATTTCGTCCAGTCGGAAATGGAAGAAGCGCTTTACGACGTCACCCAGCGTGATGCGTGGCCGGCGCTCGCCGGGCTTGTGGTGTTTCTCGAATTGTGTCGCAGGCTCTGGGGCTGGGGGCTGTTCGCGGTCGGATCCCTTGCCGTCGTCTATCTCCTGTTCGGTCAGAATTCACCGGGCATCCTCGCCCATACGGGCTTCACGCTGACCGAAATGGCGGAAGCGCTCTGGTACAACACCAACAAGGGTGTCTTCGGTTCGATCACCAACATCGTTCTGTCGACCGTCTTCATCTTCATCCTGTTCGGCACGCTCCTGGAAGGCACCGGCGCCGGCGCGACACTTTTGAAATTCGCCTTTCTCGCCACACGGCGAATGCGTGGAGGTCCTGCCCACGCGGCCATTCTTGCATCTTCATTTTTCGGAACGATGTCCGGGTCGACTGTGGCCAATATCGTCGGAACCGGCACGTTCACCATTCCGATGATCAAGAAACGCGGCTTCTCGCCGACATTTGCAGCCGGTATCGAAGCGACCGCCTCTTCGGGCGGTCAGATCATGCCGCCCATCATGGGGGCGGCAGCCCTGGTGATGGCCGACCTGACCGGGGCAGGCTATCTCAATGTCATCGTCGCCGCCCTGCTGCCGGCGTTGTTCTACTATTTCAGCCTGTTTTCCGCCGTCACGGTGGAAGCCCGGCGCCAGAACATCGCAGTCCAGCCGCTGACGACGGACGACAGGATCACCCGCGTCGACATGATCAACTCGATCCTGTTCGTCGGACCGATCGTGACCGTGATCGCAGCGCTTCTTGCCGGCCTTTCGACATCGAAGGCGGGCTTTTATGCCGTGGTGGTCCTGCTGGTCCTGTCGGTTTTCAATCCGGACGTGCGGCGCAACCCGAAACGGGTCTGGAATTCCTTCATCGCCGGCGCGACGTCAGGCGCCACGCTGCTGATCGCGATTGCGGCCATCGGCATCCTGGTCGGGTCGCTCGACTCGACGGGGCTTGGACTGAAGCTTGCCAATGTGATCGCCTCGGTGCGCGGCGAAAGCCTGTTCTCGGCCCTTCTGGTTGCGATGATCGGCGCGCTGGTGCTCGGCATGGGCATGCCGACCCTGCCGGCCTACCTGATCATCATCCTGGTCATGGGTCCGGCGATCCAGGCGCTCGGCGTATCGATGCTGACGGCGCATATGTTCGTTTTCTACTACGGCGTTGCCTCTTCGCTGACGCCGCCAGTGGCGATTGCCGCCTATGCGGCGGCGCCGATTGCCCAATCGAACCCCCTAATGACCGCGTTGATGTCGTTCCGCCTCGGCATGGCGAAATTCATCATCCCGTTCATCTTTGCCTTCTATCCGACCATCCTGATCGTCGAAGAGTTCAATGCCCTGACACTGATCTGGATTGTCGCCCGCACCGGCTTTTGCATCTGGCTCTTTTCGTCGGCGCTTTCCGGATACGATCGCGGCAAACTGACGATCCCGGAAATCGTCCTGCGCTTCGCCGCGGCCTTTGCCGTGCTCGTGATCGATCCGATCATTCACCTGCCCGCGCTTGCCGCCGGTATCGCCCTCATCCTGTTCGATGTCCGCCGCGGCATGAAATCGGACGGTGAGCGGAAGGAAAGCCCATGACCGCGCCCCCCAACTTCCTGTTTGTCATCACGGACCAGCATCGCGCCGATCACCTGGGATGCTACGGCAATCCAACGGTTCGCACGCCGAACATCGACCGGATCGCCACACACGGTTCGCGATGGAACCGGTTCTATGTCGCCAATCCCATCTGCATGCCCAATCGGGCTTCGATCATGACCGGGCGCATGAGTTCGGTGCACGGTGCGCGGCACAACGGCATCCCGCTGTCGCAGGACCACACGACATTCGTGGAATTGCTGCGCGACGCCGGCTACCGCACGGGCCTTATCGGCAAATCGCATCTGCAAAGCTTCACGGGCCTGCCGGCGACCAACCGGTTCACGCCGCAGGACGGACTGCATGTGCCCTCGCCGCCGCTGCGCGATGCCTTCAAGAACAACCGGCATTCGACGGCCTACGATCTGGAAATCGCGCCGAAATGGGAGCGGCCGCTGGCGCAGCGCGTCGACGGCGATTTTTACGGGTTCGAACACGTCGAGGTCGCGGCCGATCACGCCGACGGGGCGTCGGGCGACTACCTGCTTTGGGCGCGCCGGCAATGCGCCGAATTCGACAGCCTCGTCGGTCCGGAAAACGCGCTTGCCGACAACCGCATCAAGGCACCGCAGGCCTGGCGTACCGCGGTGCCGGAGGAATTGTATTCGACCGCATGGGTGGCGGAACGCGCCGAAACCTGGCTCAGCGCCCGCTGCAACGACGAAAAACCGTTCTTTCTGCAGATGTCGTTTCCCGATCCGCATCATCCGTTCACGCCGCCCGGAAAGTATTGGGACATGTACGATCCGGCCGAGGTGATCCTGCCGGATTCCTTCGGCCAGGGCGATCTGCCTCCGATCCGCGCGATGCGGGACGCTCTGGCAAACGGAACGGATCCGCGCGACAACCAGAACCCGTTCGCGGTTGACGAAGCCGAAGCGCGGGCGATCATCGCGCTCACCTACGGATCGATCACAATGATCGACGATGCCGTCGGGCGCGTGCTGCAGCACCTTGAAACGCTCGGTCTTGCCGACAATACGATCGTGATCTTCACGTCCGACCACGGCGACTACATGGGCGATCACGGACTGATGCTGAAGCTGCTCCTGCACTACCAGAGCATCATCCGCGTACCGTTCCTGTGGCACGATCCGCGCGCGCCGTCCGGTGGCACAACCTGTCCGGACCTTGCGTCTTCGATCGACATTTCCGCAACGATCCTTGCGCGCGCCGGCATCCAACCGTTCAACGGCCTGCAGGGCCGCGACCTGATGACAACACGCCCGCCCGAGGCGCTCGTGGTCGAGGAGGACAGCCAGCGCGCCATGACCGGCTTTGAAAGACCGCAACGGGTCAGGACGCTTGTGACGAACCGGTTCCGGATGTCGCTTCGAGAGGGCGAGGACTGGGCCGAACTCTACGACCTGGAGACCGATCCGCACGAACTCACGAACCTCTACGACGCTCCCGAGCACGCCCCGCTTCGCTCGGACCTCACCGAAATCATGCTGCGTCGGCTGATCTCGCTGCAGGACCGCGCGCCCCTGCCCGCCTATCGCGCCTGAAAGACACTTTCGTCGCCGCACCGATTCCCACCTGTAACGCATTGTGACGGCATGCCGCCGACCAACCGGCATGGCGATCGGCGGCGCGCATTCAGACAGAACCAACACCCCCGCCCTACCGTAAGAGCTTTGTGCAGGCTCGATGTCGGCCAATACCGACAGGAAGATTGACGTCAACGGTGTCGATGAGACGGTCACTTTTGCGTGTCGAAAAGTTTTTGCGAATGCTTCGCAATAGCGTTGACATTTGCGATTGCTTCGCAGTATTATTCTAAACTACGATCGGCACCGGACGACAAGCCAGATTACAGGAGTGCGTACCAGATGTCTCTGACGCGAAGGACTTTACTGGCGATCACGGCTGCGGCCGCCCTTGTGCTTCCGGCCGGATGGGCAATAGCCCAGGACCGCCTGGAGGTCGTCGCCACAACCGGCATGATCGCGGATGCGGCGCGCGAAGTGGGCGGTGATCTGGTAGAGGTGCGCGCCCTCATGGGTCCGGGTGTCGACCCGCATGCCTATCGCCAGACCCGGACCGACATTGTCGCCATGGCCAATGCCGATCTCGTCCTGTGGCACGGGCTCTATCTCGAGGCCCAGATGGAAGACTTTCTGCGCGGTCTCGAAGAAGGCGGCAAGGTGGTCGCCGTGGCCGAGAGCCTGCCGCGCAACCTTTTGATCGGGCACGACGATTACGATGACAAAGTCGATCCGCATGTCTGGATGAACCCAAACCTGTGGTCCCGTGTGGTCTTGACCGTGCGCGACGCGCTGATTGCCGCCGCCCCGGCACACGAGGAGACCTTCCGGGCCAATGCGGAGGCGCATCAGGCCGAATTGCGCAATCTCGCGCAATACACGGTTCAGGTCCTGTCGTCGGTGCCGACCGAGAGCCGGGTGCTCCTGTCCGCGCATGACGCGTTCAACTATTTCGGCTCGGCCTATGGCTTCGAGGTGATGGGCATCCAGGGCATTTCGACGGAGAGCGAGGCAGGATTGCAGCGCATTTCAGAACTCGTCGACATGCTGGTGGCCCGCGATATCCGCGCCGTCTTCGTCGAAAGCTCGGTATCCGATCGCAACATCCAGGCACTGATCGAGGGCGCGGCGGCCAAGGGCCACGACGTTACGATCGGTGGTGAGCTGTTTTCCGACGCCATGGGCGAGGACGGCACGTATGAAGGCACCTATCTCGGCATGATCGATCACAACGCGACCGTCATCGCGCGCGCGCTCGGCGGCGATGCGCCGAAACGCGGCATGTCCGACCTCTTGAACTGATGGATGCTCCGATGACATCGATGCCGGTAACAATCGCGGCCGAAGACGGCCACGTCGCAATCCCGTTCGTACCGGACGAGGAAACGCCCCTCGCCGTGCGCGGCCTGACGGTTTCCTATGGCGAGAAACCAGCCGTGTTTTCCGTCGACGCCAGCTTTCCGGCCTACGCCCTTTCGGCGATTATCGGCCCCAACGGCGCCGGTAAATCGACGCTTCTCAAGGCAGCGCTCGGCGTGATCCCGCGCCTGTCCGGCGATGTCTCGATCTTCGGCACGCCGATGGAATCGGCACGCGAACGGATCACCTATGTGCCGCAACGGACGAGCGTCGACTGGGACTTTCCCACCACGGTCATCGACGTGGTCCAGATGGGCCTTTATCGCAAGGTCGGCCTGCTCGGGCGCCTGTCGGGCGCCATGGCCGACACGGCGCGCGCCTGCCTCGACCGCGTCGGCATGGCCGATTTCGCACACCGCCAGATCGGCCAGCTTTCGGGCGGCCAGCAGCAGCGCGTGTTTCTGGCCCGGGCGCTGGCGCAGGACGCCGATCTCTACCTGCTCGACGAGCCCTTTGCCGGGGTCGACGCGGCGACGGAACGTGCCATCATCGACGTGCTGAAACTGCTGAGGTCAGAGGGCAAGGCCGTGGTCTGCGTACACCATGACCTGTCGACGGTAGAAGACTATTTCGATCACGTGCTTCTGATCAACGTGCGCCGGATCGCAGAAGGACCGGTGGCGTCGACCTTCACCGCTGAAAATCTCAACGCAACCTATGGCGGCCGCCTGGCGGCAACGCATATCAACGAACTGGGTGTGGCCGGTTCGGCCTCGTGACCCCGTTCCTGGAAGCGCTGTTCCTGCAGGCCGGCTATAACGCCGCGCTCGTTGCGATCGGCGCGGGCTTGCTCGGCTTTGCCGCCGGATCTTCGGGAACCTTCCTGTTCCTGCGCAAACGCGCCCTTGTCTCCGACGCCGTCGCCCATGCCACGTTACCGGGCGTGGGACTCGCCTTCATCGTCATGGTGGCGCTCGGCGGCGACGGCCGGAACCTCATCGGATTACTGGCCGGATCCGCCCTCACCGCCTGGATCGGTCTTCTGGTCATCGAATGGATGGCCCGCCGGACGCGGTTGGCGGAGGACGCGGCAATCGGCGCGGTTCTGGGGGTCTTTTTCGGTCTCGGGGTCGTGCTTCTCACCGTCATCCAGACAATGAGCGGCGGGCGGCAGGCCGGGCTTGAGAGCTTCCTGCTCGGCTCGACCGCCGGTATGCTGTTTCAGGACGCCATCGTGATCGCCATCGGCGGATCGCTTGCCGTCTTGGCGACGTGGCTGTTGCGGCGTCCGATGACGCTGGTGGCGTTCGACGCCGACCACGCGGCGGCCATGGGATACGACGTCAGGCGCATCGACCTCCTCATGATGGTCCTGGTCATGGCCGTGACGGTGATCGGATTGAAACTCGTCGGTCTCATCCTGATTGTCGCCCTTCTGATCATCCCGCCTGTGACAGCCCGCTTCTGGACGGAACAGTCGAACCGCGTGATCTGGATCGCCGGCACCATCGGCGGCCTGTCCGGATTTGTCGGGGCCGCGCTGTCAGCCTCGGCTCCTGCCATGCCGACCGGGCCGATCATTGTGCTTGTGGCCGCCGGCGTTTGTGCCTTTTCCCTGTTCTTCGCGCCGGTCCGCGGCGTTGCCGCGGCCGTCCTGCGCCAGCGGCGCTTCCAGGCCCGTGTGCACCGCCGGCAAGGCCTTCTGGCGCTGGCCCGCCAGGAGCCGATACGCGAACCCTACACGCTGCGTCTCCTGGCGCGCGAAGGCCTCATCCGCCCGGACGGCGTGCCCACAGATGCCGGCCGGGCGCAGGCGGCCAAGATCGCGCGCGATGAACGCCGCTGGGATATAGCCCGCGAAGTGCATCAAGATACGGGCCTGACGGGCCGCTATGACGGCCTGACGCCGATCGAAGACGTTTTCACCGCCGACGAGATCCGAGAATTTGACCGCCGGCTCGGGCCGCCGGTCGCGGTCGGAGGACAGGCGTAATGGGGGCCGATTTTGTCCAATTCTCTCTGACGCCGATCCTGATAGGCACGCTTGCAGGCATTGCGTGCGCGCTGCCGGGCAACTTCCTGATCCTAAGGCGCCAGGCCCTGATCGGCGACGCGATCAGCCACGTCGTGCTGCCCGGCATCGTCGTCGCGTTCCTGATCACCGGCGCAGTTTCGGCCGTTCCGATGCTGATCGGAGCGGCCGGCGCGGCAATCGTCGCCGTTGTCCTGATCGAAGCCGTCAAACGCCTCGGGAGGATCGAGCCCGGAGCCGCCATGGGCGTGGTTTTCACGACGCTGTTTGCGGCCGGTGTCTTGCTGCTCGAACAAAGCGATACGTCGAATGTGCACCTCGACGTGGAACATGCGCTGATGGGCAATCTGGAATCGCTGATCTGGTTCCGGGCCGAGGGGTGGCACTCGCTGGTCGACCCGGCGGCGCTTGCAGGCCTGCCGCCGGAACTGGGCCGCATCGCTTTCGTTTGCGCGCTCGTCGTCATTTTAACCGTGACTTTCTGGCGCTGGCTGAAGATCGCCACCTTCGATGAGGGGTTCGCGCAGGCCCTTGGTATTCCGGCGGCGGCACTGGGCTTCGGCCTCGTCGTCACGGCCGCGATCGCCGCCGTCGCAGCTTTCGATGCCGTCGGCTCGATCATCGTGATCGCCATGTTCATCTGCCCGCCCGCGGCCGCGCGCCTGATGACCAACCGGCTCGAAATGCAGGTCTGGTGGTCGGTCGCCTTTGCCGCTCTGTCGGCCGTCGTCGGCTACGTGCTTGCGGGTTACGGTCCGCTCTGGCTCGGCGGCGAAAACGCCGTCAGCGCCGCCGGCATGATCGCCACTGTCTCCGGCATTATCCTCGGACTGGCCTGCCTCTACGGCCCGCATCGCCTGCGCGTCGGCGTCGGCCGCGAAAACGCAGCGTCCTAGAGCTCCGGGTTAGCTAGAGCATTGTGTGATTAGCTTGACCCATTTGACCGGTTTTTCGGGCCTTCTGGCTAGGCGCGGTCGTCGCCGTGGTCTGGTTGACCACAAGGCGATCGCAACGACGTCCAGAAGGCCTGAAAAGCCGGCCTCTGGTGAGCCATATCAGGCCGTCGGCAGCGTTAAACAGCTTGCCCGATGTCCCACATCGCGCTGCGCTGTTTGCCTCGCCGAACGTCCTGATATGGCTCATCAAACGGGTCAATCTAATCACACAATGCTCTAGTACCTCGTCGCCTCCCGCCGGTCTGTCACGCCGTCGCGCTCTTGCGCCGCCTGAGGGCCTTGAGGACAAGCGGATAGGATATCAGGGCGACCGCGAGCAGAATGCAGGTCAGCGAGATCGGGCGTTCGACGAAGGTCAGGACGTCCCCCTGGCTGGAAATCAGCGACTGCCGCAGCGAGCGTTCCGCCAGCGGGCCCAGCACGATGGCCAGAACGGCGGGTGCGACGGGGTAGTTCAGCTTGCGCATCAGATACCCGACAACTCCGATCAGGAGCATGATCCATGTGTCGAACATGCGGTCGGTGGTCGCGAAAACGCCCAGCACGCACAAGACGAAGATGATCGGCGTGAGGATGGAAAACGGCATCGCCAGGACACGGATGAACAGCGGAATAAGCGCCAGGTTGAGCAGAACTGTCGCGACGTTGGCGATGTACATCGAACCGATCAGGCCCCAGACAAAATCGGGACTTTCGGTGAACAGCAACGGTCCGGGCCTCAGGCCCCAGATGATCATGCCGCCAAGCAGGATGGCCGTGGTCGGAGAGCCCGGAATACCGAGCGTGATCATCGGCAGCATCGATCCGGTCGAGGCGGCATTGTTCGCGGCCTCGGGTGCCGCGACGCCGGCCACGTTGCCCTTGCCGAAGCTGTCAGGGTTCTTGGAAAACGTCTTGGCAAGACCATAGGACATCAGCGATGCCGGCGTTGCGCCGGCGGCCGGCAGGGTGCCGACGAAAAAGCCGAGGAAAGAGCCGAGCCACGTCGAATTGATGTAGGCGCCGATGCCCCGCATGTTCTCCTTCATGCGGGACCAGGTCACGTTGACCTTGTGCATGGTGATCTTGCCGTTGGTGCTTTCCAGCGTCCACAGCATCTCGCCGATGCCGTAGATGCCGATGGCCAGGACAAGAAAGCCGATGCCGCGCTGGAATTCGACCATGTCGAAGAATATCAGGCGCGGCTGGCCGGAGATGATGTCGAAACCGACGGCTGCCAGTACCAGTCCGAGAAGAATGGAAAAGATTGTCTTCGGCACGTCGTCACCGCCGAGGCCTATAAAGGTGGCGAAGGCGAGGACCATCAAGGCGAACTCTTCCTGGGGCCCGAACTTCAGAGCGAATTCGGCAAGCGGCGGCGCGAACAGGGTGAACAGGACGACGGAGACCGTTCCGCCGATAAACGACGCGATCGCCGCCGCCATCAGCGCCTGGTCCGCCCTGCCCTCCTGGGCCATGGGTCTCCCGTCGAAGACGGTTGCCACCGCCGTCGACGATCCTGGAATCCCAAGGGTGATCGAACTGATCGCACCACCATACATCGCACCGTAATAGAGCGCGGCAAGAAAGATGATCGCCGCCGTCGGCGGCACGAGGAACGTCACCGGCAGCAGGATGGCTACGCCGTTGACCGAGCCGAGGCCGGGCATGGCGCCGACAAACAGCCCGGCCAGGCAGCCCGTGACGATCATGAAGAGATTAAGGGGCTCGAAGGCCTGCAGGAGGCCGGCGCCGAGCGATACCAGGATTGTTTCCATCTCAGCGGCCTCAGTAGAAGTATTCGTAACGGAGATTGTCGATGACGAGGAAACCTTCCTCGAATATCGGCAGGCCCTTCGGCAGATATTTCGTCAGCGCCACCTCGAACAGGAGATAGACGAAGATCGGTGTGCCGACGACGAAGGCCGCCGTCATGCGCCAGGTATGCCCGCCGAGGAAGCGGATGTAGACCAGCATGAAGATCATCAGGGCGAGATAGGTGCCGATGATCGTGATAAGGATCAAAAACCCGAGAAGTGAAAATGCCGATACGGCAACAATGAATACCGTGCCTGAAGCGATGTAAGGCTCGGTGGACCGGGATTCCGGCGTGGCTCTCTGGAACCAGCGCACCAGGGTCGCCAGGGAGGCAAGTGCCATGCCGGCCGACAGCCAGAACGGCCAGACGCCCGCGCCGGGACCGCGGCCCTCGACCCAGCCGATGTTCAGTCCGTCCAAGTAGACCTTGGCCATCAGGCCGAGTGCGGCGAGAAGCGTTGCGATCGCCATCAAGAGTTCTGCCGAACGGACCGTCATTGCCTTACTCCCTGTCGTCGCTTCGCAGATGGGTTTCCGCTGGATAAAACTTTCCTGTCCCGTCACCCGCGCGACGAGCATAGCGGCTGTCTTCGAGATTGATGCGGCGGAGCCCGCGCCAAGCGGGCGGGCTCCGCGAAGGGATTACTCGCCGGTAATCTTGTCGGCGCCGACCTGTTCGATCAGCTTGATGTGCGCGGCGAGCTGGGTTTTGTGCAACTCGGCCAGCTCATCACCCTTCATCATGCCCGGGCAATCGAGCCCTTCGGAAGCACAGAAGTCCTGCCATTCCTGCGACTTGTACAATTCGTCGAACAGGTTGGTGTAGAACGCGACGGCTTCCGGATCCATGCCCGGAGGGCCGTTGACCGAGCGCTGCATGTAGTACTCGATATCGACACCGAGTTCCTTGGCGGTCGGCACGTCCTTGAAGGCCGGCATGCGCTCACCGGTGAACTGAACCAGCGGCTTGGAGCTGCCAGCCCGGAAGAATTCCATTTGTTCGGATGGGTTGTTCACCGTGGAATCGATCTGCTTGCCGATCAGGTTCTTGGCAACCGTGCCGCCGCCGGGGAACGGGATGTAGGTGACTTCGTAATCGAAGGCCGCCTCCATCATGGCGGTGAGGATCGAATCCTCCTGGCCGGAACCGGTGCCGCCGACTTTCCAGTCGAGACCGGCCGACTTGACCGTCTGCACATAGCTGTCGAGATCGGTAATCTCGCCGCGATCGGTGTGCACCCACAGCAGGAACGTATCGAGCGCCATCAGGCCGATCGGCGTGAACTGCGTGACATCAACGCCCAAATCCTTCTGGATTACCGGCGTCGTGTAATACGAGTTCAGCGTCATCATGATCGTATGATTGTCGCCGGCCTTGTCCTGCAGATAGCGCAAAGCCTCGGCGCCCGATCCGCCCGGCTTGTTGATCGGAATGAACGGCCGCGGGCTGAGGTCCTTCTTCTCGATCAGCCCCTGAAGCAGACGCGCAATCTGGTCGGCGCCTCCGCCGGTTCCGGCCATGATGATGAACTCGACCGGTTTTCTCGGCTTCCAGTCGGCGTGAGCCGCCGGTGCGGCTACCGCAACGGCAAGCGCACAAAGTGCCAGTGTCTTGGATACTCTCATGGTCATCCTCCCTTGGTTCTCCATGATACAAAAGGGTGAAAATGGGATGTCTAGGGTTGCGAATCTCCGCACGCTTCATCCTATCCCAGATTTTTGCCTTAGTCGTGTGACGTTCGTCTCTGCTTCCTGTTCAGTTTGTCAATGCACCAGAATTACGGGTATTTTCGCAGTCTCGACAACGGCTTGCGAATTGCCGCCGAAGACAGTCTCGCGCTCGAAACTCTCGTGATAAGCCCCCATAACCAATGTCCCGGCGCCGATCGCGGCGCATTGCTCCAGCAATTGAGCGCCCACGACGCTGCCGCGTGCCTCGAACTTGTGGATTGTCGCTGAAACACCACGAATTTCAAGGTATTGTCGCAATTCCTCGGCCGTTGCCGAATGGGTCGTGTCGCCGGTGGTCAGTACGGTGACATCCTTGGCCGCCTCGATAAGGGGATTGGCAAGGGCAACGGCGCGCGATGCTTCGAGCGAGCCGTTCCAGCCGATGGCGACATGATCGACAAATGTCTCGGCAACCGGATCGGCATGCGGGCACATCATGACCGGCCGGCCGGACGAAAACAGCGCGGATTTCAAGGTGTTCGCACCAAGATTCCTTTCCTTGTCGGGCTGCGGCACGCAGATCAGATCGGACAGCCGGCCGAAATGCCGTACGGCATCGACCTGCTTGCCCTCGTATTCGATAAATTCAGCGGTCGCCGTGCCGGAAACCGGTGCGGTCTCGGCCAGTCCGAACTGCCGTGCGAGTTCGCGGAACTCAGCCAGCAACTGGTCCTTGGTCACATCGACATTCCGCTCCATGGCCTCTTCGATCTGCTGGCGCATGAAACGCGGGATGACGACACCGTAGGGCATCAGATCGTCCGGCCGGGGATGGCAATGAACGACCTTGATGCGAGCGCCGAACCGGTGTGCCAGCACCGCGGCATGGGCGAGCACGTTATCGCCCTTGCCGTCGCCCCGGACCGGTACGATCATCGTATGGAAGGCGGTTGCGGTCATGGCTCAGAAAAGTCCCTCGATCTGACCGGCCTCGTTGATGCGGATCGATTCCGCCGACGGCACGCGTGGCAGACCCGGCATGGTCATGATTTCCCCGCAGATCACCACAATGAAGCCTGCGCCGGCCGAAAGCCGCACTTCCCGGACCGGCAGGCTGTGGCCCGTCGGCGCCCCCCGCCGGTTCGGGTCGGTCGTGAACGAATACTGCGTCTTGGCCATGCAGACCGGCAGGCTGCCGTAGCCCTGTTCTTCCCATTGTTTCAGCTGGTCACGGATCTTCTTGTCGGCCAGCACTTCGTCGGCCCGGTAGATGCGCTTGGCAATGGTTTCGATCTTTTCGAACAACGGCATGTCGTCGCCGTAAAGCGGCGCATACTGGGCAGCCCCGCTTTCGACCAGTTCGACCACCTTGTGTGCAAGATCGGTAATGCCGGCGGACCCTTGCGCCCAGTGTTTGCACAACACTGCCTCGGCGCCCTGCGAGGCCACATAATCCTTCACGGCCTGGATCTCGGCGTCCGTATCGCTGACAAAGTGGTTGATTGCGACCACGGCCGGCACGCCGAACTGTTTGACGTTCTCGATATGGCGGCCGAGATTGGCGCAGCCCTTGTTCACGGCCTCGACGTTCTCGGCCCCGAGATCATCCTTTGCAACCCCGCCATTCATTTTCATGGCCCGGACGGTGGCAACGATCACGACCGCTTCCGGCGCAAGCCCGGCCTTGCGACACTTGATATTCATGAATTTCTCGGCGCCGAGGTCAGCGCCAAAGCCGGCCTCCGTCACCACATAATCGGCCAGCTTCAACGCGGTCCGCGTCGCCACCACTGAATTGCAGCCATGCGCGATGTTGGCGAACGGGCCGCCATGCACGAAGGCCGGATTGTTTTCCAGGGTCTGCACCAGGTTCGGCTGCATCGCCTGCTGAAGCAGCACCGCCATTGCTCCGTCGGCCTTGATGTCGCGGGCATAGACCGGCGTGCGGTCGCGCCGATAGGCGACGATGATGTCGCCGAGCCGCTTTTCCAGGTCGGCCAGGTCGGTGGCGAGACACAGGATCGCCATGACCTCGGAGGCCACGGTGATATCGAAGCCGGCCTCGCGCGGGAAGCCGTTCGCAACCCCGCCGAGATTGCAGACGATCTGGCGCAGTGCCCGGTCGTTCATGTCCATCACTCGCCGGTAGGCGACGCGCCGGATGTCGATCTCCTGGGCGTTGCCCCAGTAGATGTGGTTGTCGAGCATCGCGGCGAGGAGATTGTGGGCGCTGGTGATGGCATGGAAATCGCCGGTGAAGTGGAGGTTCATGTCCTCCATCGGCACGACCTGGGCATGGCCGCCGCCGGCAGCGCCTCCCTTCATGCCAAAGCAGGGTCCGAGCGATGCCTCGCGAATGCAAATTGCCGCTTTCTTGCCGATGGCGTTCAGGCCGTCGCCAAGGCCGACGGTCGTCGTCGTCTTGCCCTCGCCCGCCGGTGTCGGGTTGATCGCGGTGACAAGAACCAGGTGCCCGTCCTTGCGGTCGGCGAGCGACTTGATGAAGTCTTCAGACACTTTCGCCTTGTCGTGGCCGAAAGGCAGGAGGTGCTCGTTCGGGATGCCGAGACCGGATCCGATTTCCTGGATCGGCTTCTTTTTGGCGGCGCGGGCGATTTCGATATCGGACATGGCTGGCCTGACTGTGCTGCGGGTTGCGGGGATGGGACTTGTGGGTGCTCAGGCCTGTTCTGCGATCCAGGATGCGGCCGGCTGTTTTTGTCCGCCGGCGGGGCGCACACGCTCGATCAGGATGCGACCGCCGGCGGCCTGCATGACGACGCCGTCCTCGGTCACCTCGACAAGCTCGCCCGGCGTCCCCTCTCCTTCGAGCAGCTTGCTGTCGAAGACCTGGACATCGGCACCGTTGAGGGTCGTGCGCGCGGCCGGCGCGGGATTGGCGGCGCGGATCAGGTTGTAGACCTCGGCCGCCGGTTTCGACCAGTCGATCTGGATGTGATCGCCCTTGAACCAGCTTTCGTAGGAACCGTCGTCCAGACGCTGGTCGTGTTTGATGATGATGCCCGCCTTCACGAGGTCGAGACCCTCGATCATCGCATCGACACCCATCGGAAAGAGTTTCTTGAAGTAGACGTCGCCCAGCGTCTCGTCGGGACCGATTGCGCAGGTCTTCTGCAGCATGATCGGCCCCTCGTCGAGCCCGTCATCGGGCCAGAAAATCGTCAAGCCGGTGTGGGTCTTGCCCATGGCGATGGGCCAGGAGATCGAGGACGGGCCGCGGTGCCAGGGACAGAGCGAGGGATGATATTGAAACGTGCCGTATTTCGGTGCGTCGCGCACGGCCTCGGGCACGAAGAGCAGCACATAGGCCATCATGCAGATATCGGCGTCGAAACTCTGCATGAGCTCCAGCGCTTCCGGCGTCTTCCACGACGCCGGCTGATGCACAGGAAGCCCTTTTTCACGGGCGAATTCCGCTAGCGGGTCTTCGGGTTTGCCTTCCTTGGTCGGTGCGCAGCACACCGCCACGACATTTTCGCCGCGTTCCAGAAGCCGTTCCAACACGGCCTTGCCGAAGGCCTGCTGGCCGTGGACCACAATGCGCATGCCATTCCTCCCATCGGCGGGGCCGGGTCTGTCGCCCGCATACCCCGTGCCTATTCCAAAACTCTATTCGGCGGCCTCCCGCTTGGGCTCGCCCACGGCGCCGGATCCGATGACACGTTCCAGATCGTCTCCGCTATATCCAAGCACGTCCCGGAGGATCTCCGCGGTATGCTCGCCAAGCAGCGGCGAGCGTTCGACCTCGACCGGGCTGTCGGACATTTTGATCGGGCACCCGACGGAGACGTAGCGCCCGCGTTCGGGATGATCGACGTCGACGATCGTGCCGGTCTTGCGAAGGCCTTCATCTTCCATGATCTCCTTCATGGACAGGATGGGGCCAACCGGGATGTCGAGCGGGTTGCAGATTTCCATGACCTCGAACTTTGTCTTGGTCATGGTCCACTGTTCGATGCGCTCGAAGATCTCGTTGAGCTTGTCGAGCCGTTCCGGCGGTTTTGCATAGCCTTCCTTGGTCTTCCAATCGGGCTCGCCGATGACATCGCAGATTTTCTCCCAGACGGCGGCCTGGGAGATGAAATAGGTGTAGGCGTTGGGGTCGGTTTCCCATCCCTTGCATTTCAGTATCCGGCCCGGTTGTCCGCCGCCGGAATCGTTCCCGGCGCGCGGCGTCGCCTCGCCGAAGGGAATGCCTTCGCCGAACTGGCTGTATTCCTTGAGCGGTCCTGCGGCGAGCCGCTGCTGGTCGCGCAGCTTCACGCGGCTCAGATTGAGGACGCCGTCCTGCATCGGGGCGAGTACCTTCTGCCCG
Organism: Pseudomonadota bacterium; assembly: GCA_038745065.1. GTDB lineage: Bacteria > Pseudomonadota > Alphaproteobacteria > Rhizobiales > JANQQB01 > JANQQB01. The sequence continues at coordinate 83,570 of JBCDLT010000003.1, forward strand.
CGCCCGCTCGTTTCGCGCTGGAACAACGCGGCCACGATACCGAGCGCAAGATGCAGTCCCGTCCCGGAATCGCCGATCTGGGCCCCGGTCACGAGGGGCGGACCGTCCAGGAACCCGGTGGTCGAGGCGGCCCCGCCGGCGCATTGCGCGACATTTTCATAGACCTTGCAATCTTCATACTGGCCGGGGCCGAAGCCCTTGACGGACGCCATGATCAGGCGCGGATTGATCTCCTGGATCCGCTCCCAGGAAAAGCCCATGCGGTCGAGCGCGCCGGGCGCAAAATTTTCCACCAGCACATCGCATTCCTCGATGAGACGGGTCAGGACCTCCTTGCCGGTCTCGTTCTTGGAATTCAGCTCGATCGAGCGTTTGTTGTGGTTCAGCATCGTGAAGTACAGGCTGTCGGCGCCCGGCACGTCCACAAGCTGCTTGCGGGTCGCGTCGCCGACGCCCGGACGTTCCACCTTGATCACGTCGGCGCCGAGCCATGCCAGAAGCTGGGTGCAGGTCGGACCGGATTGTACGTGCGTAAAATCGAGTATCTTTACGCCTTCAAGAGCTTTCATGTCGCTTCATCCCCTGTTCGATGCCGGCTGTGCCGGACCGTCTATTTCTGCCGGGCGGCCCGCGCCTGGGCCACGACCGATTGCGGATTGAGACTGCCGATATTGCCGCTTTCCTTGCCGGCCTTCGGGTCGATTACCGCGTTGATCAGAGTGGGTCTGCCGGATTCCATCGCTTCGTCGATCGCCCGCAGGAGTTCGTCCTGCGAGGTGGCGTAAACGCCGACGCCGCCGAACGCCTCCATCATCTTGTCGTAGCGCGCGTCGTCGACGAACACCGTCGTCGCAGGGTCGGCGCCGCCGGACCGGTTGACGTCGTCGCCGCGATAGATGCCGTTATTGTTGAAGACGACCACGCAGATCGGCAGGTTGTAGCGGCAGATCGTCTCCACCTCCATGCCGCAGAATCCGAAGGCGCTGTCCCCCTCGACCGCCAGCACGGGCTGGCCGGTTTCGACGGCGGCCGCGATCGCAGAGCCCATACCGATGCCCATGACACCCCAGGTGCCGACATCGATGCGCCGGCGCGGCTTGTGCATGTCGACGATGGAGCGGGCGAAGTCGAGCGTGTTCGCACCTTCGTTCACAAAGATCGCGTCCGGACGCTTTTCGACCGCCTTTTTCACCGCGCCGAGCGCGGCATGGTAGTCCATCGGGCTGGAATTGTTCTGGAGTCGCGGCGCCATGCGCTCGACGTTGGACCGCACATTGGCGCGGACCGCGCCGGTCCATTCCTCGGACGGCTTCTGCCAGCTCGGCCCCATCGCCTCGATCAGGGCGGCGGCGCAAGAGCCGATATCGCCGACCAGCGGCGCGGCGATCCCGACATTGCTGTCCATTTCCTTCGGGTCGATGTCGATCTGGACAAACGTCTTGGAATGCGGTTCGCCCCATTGTTTTCCCTTGCCGTGACCGAGCAGCCAGTTGAGACGGGCGCCGACCATCAGGACGACGTCGGATTCCTTCAGAACCATCGACCGGGCGGCCGACGCCGATTGCGGATGGGTGTCCGGCAGCAGGCCCTTGGCCATCGACATCGGCAGGTATGGAAAACCCGACCTCTCGACGAGTTCGCGCACCAAATCGTCGGCCTGGGCATAGGCAGCCCCCTTGCCCAGGATGATCAAGGGTTTTTGAGCGCCTTTGAGGACGTCGATGGCGCGGGCGACGGCCTCGACTGCCGGCGGCTGATCGGGCGCCGGATCCACCACCTTGACCAGCGATTGCTGACCCTCGGCGGCATCCATAACCTGGCCGAGCAAAGCGCCTGGAATATCGAGGTAAACGCCGCCCGGCCGACCGGTTACCGCGGCGCGGATGGCACGCGCGACGCCGATGCCGATATCGCGGGCGTAATTGATCCGGAAGGCCGCTTTGCACAGCGGCTTGGCGATGGCCAATTGGTCCATCTCTTCATAATCGCCCTGCATCAGATCGACGATCTCACGTTCGGACGAACCGGAGATCAGGATCATCGGCCAGCAATTCGTCGTCGCATTCGCCAGTGCGGTCAGTCCGTTAAGAAAGCCGGGGGCCGAAACCGTCATGCAGACGCCCGGCTTTTTGGTCAGGAAGCCGGCAACGGACGCGGCATAGCCAGCATGCTGTTCGTGCCGGAAAGACAGGACGCGCAGGCCCTCGCCCTGGGCGTAGCGTCCGAGATCGGTGATCGGGATGCCCGGCACATTATAGATGGTTTCCACGCCGTTCAGCTTTAAGGCATCGATCAGCAGATGGAAGCCGTCGGTCAGTGTGTCGGGCGCTGTTTCCGCCCGCACCGTCAGATCTTCCTGCACTTCAGCCAATGCCATTCTATCCTCCTGATCGGGACCGGAACGGACCGGCCCGTTGTTGTTTTCAGGCGCCAGCGCCCGCTTTCGCAGCGGCGCGTTGCCCGATTTCAAGTTTCGTCCAGGTGCGGCGGACATGATCGTGCAGCCGCATCGTGTGTTCGCGCACCCGCTTCGCGGCTTCGTCGGCGTCGCGGATTTCCAGGGCCTCAATGATCTCTGCGTGGTCGACGACAGACCTTTTCAGCCGATCCGCCTCGCCCATGGCGCGAAGCCGCACAGCATGCATGTGCAGAAACAGACCGTCGGCCATTTCCTTCAAAAGCGCACATTTGGAAATCTCGAGGATGCGCTGATGAAAGCGGATATTGTCTTCCGAATATTCGGAGATCCGGACGCCGACCTGACCGTCATCGTATTTGGATGCAATCCGCCGCAAGCTGGCGATCTCGGAATCGCTGGCATAGGCGGTGGCCAATCGTGCCGCCATGCTTTCGAGCGCGGCCCATGCGACGATCATTTCCAGAATTTCGGTGAGGCTCTTGCGCCGGACGTAGACGCCCTTGCGCGGCACGACCATGACCAGTCCGTCGGTTTCCAGCCGACCGATGGCTTCGCGCAGCGGCGTGCGCGATACGCCTAGTTGCTCGGCCAGCGACCGCTCGTCCAGGCGCAGGTCGGCGTCTTCGCGATAGATATCCATCTCCGTGATGGCCTCGCGAAGCATGTCATAGACATGTTCTTTCAGCGTATAGGTCGCGGGTACAGGTCGCAGTTTCATGCAGCCGCCTCATGAAGCCGGAGGGTCTCCGGCTCAGGTCGTTATGTGGTATACCATGCACCACAGCTCGACATTTGGCAATCTGTTTGTCAGTGCCTGTGCATGGTCTTCTCGTCAAATCGACTGTGTCGGACGCCTTGCGAGACGACAGATACAATTGCGATTTCGGCCTCCAGGCATCGTGGCCTGATGCCCGAACGCAGGGGGTCAATCTGGATCGATGGATCTTTTTCCATATTATTATCAATAGCTTTAATCGATTGAGGGCAAAGACACGCCTTCGCCGAGTTTCCGCGAACCCGAGATCGGATTTCGCGGCGCAACCGGCTTCTCGTTGAAGGGTGACCGGACCTTCCCTTCCGCCACATTCCCTTGCTCCGGGTTATTGCTTGTGGTATGTGGTATACCACAAACAAGAACCTTTTTGCCTGGTCCTGTCGGGAGGGATGCCTGTGCTGATACGCGCTGATGATTCCGTCCTGATCGTTATCGACATGCAGGAACGGCTTGTGCCGGCCATGCAGGCGCCGGCCCGCACCATCCGAAACACAAGAACGCTTCTGACCGGTGCCGGCGAACTGGGCATCCCGATCATCATGACCGAGCAATACCCTGCCGGGCTCGGCGTGACCGTGCCCGAACTGAATGGCGTCGCTAAGGCAAAGGTCCTCGACAAGATGCATTTTTCCTGCATGGAGGATCCGGGTTTTGCGGCGCATTTTAAAAGCCTGGGACGCAAGCAGGCCGTGCTTGCCGGTATGGAAGCCCATATCTGCGTGGTACAAACGGCCGCCAGCATGATGGAAGACGGGTTCGAGGTCTTTGTCGTTTCCGACGCGACTGCGTCGCGCTCGCTGGAAAGCGAACAGGCCTGTGTGGCGCGTCTCAGCGCCTTCGGAGCGGGCATCGTGACGACGGAGATGGTGGTGTTCGAATGGCTCGGGCGCGCCGGAACGCCCGCTTTCAAAAAAATGCTGCCATTCATCAAATAGGGAGGCGTTGGGCATGCTTTTATCGGAATTCAAGTCCAAGGAACTGCTCGCTCAGTACGGCGTTGCGGTGCCGCGGGGACGGCTTGCCCGGACGGCGGAACAGGCCGAAGAGCGGTGTGCCGAGATCGCGGCCACAAAATATGTTGTGAAAGCGCAGATCGCGGCCGGTGGACGGGGCCTCGCCGGCGGCATCCGGTTTGCCGCCACCCCGTCGTCCGTGCACGACGAGGCGGCCAAGATGCTGGGCTCGAAGCTGGTCACGGAACAGACGACGGCCGAAGGAGAGACCGTTCACGCGGTCTACATCGAAGCCGCGCTTACCCTGAAGAACCAGTGTTACGTGGCGCTCGCCCTCGATCCGGATTCCGGCAATCCGATGCTGCTTGCTTCTTCAGAGGGCGGCGTGGAATTCGAACAGCGGGCGCGCATGGACGAAGACGCCGTTCGCACGCTCGTGCTCAGCGGCGATGGCGAAGCGGATCGATCGAGCCTTGCGGAATTCCTGGGCGGGTTCGGCATTGCCGAGGCCCCGGCGATCGATCAGATCGTCGCCGCACAGCGCGCGTTCGTCGAAAACGACATGACGCTGCTTGAGATCAATACCTTCGCGCTGACGGCGGACGGCGACTGGGTCGCCATCGACGCCAAGGTCGCGCTCGATCAAAACGCCCTCTTCCGGCACCCGGAATTCGATTCCATCGTCGAAGACCAGGGATTGGCGAGCGCGGAACAGGAGGCGCAAAAGAGCAACATCAATTTTGTCAAACTTTCCGGAAATCTCGGCGTCATCGTCAACGGTGCCGGGCTCGGTCTTGCGACCAACGACATGATTATCGATGCGAACGGCCAACCGGCCAATTTCATGGACATCCGCACGACGGCCACCAGCTTCGACATCGCCAAAGGCGTCGAGATCCTCTTGAAGGACAAGACCGTGAAGGCGATCCTCTTGAACGTGCATGGCGGCGGCATGACCGTGTGCGACACGGTGGCCGAGGGCTTGACGTTTGCCTATTCGCGCAACCAGCGCAAACTGCCGGTGATTGCGCGCCTGGCCGGCCAGAACGCCGACTGGGGCGTCCAGATCCTGCGGGACCGGAAGGTTCCCGTCGAAGTGTTCCACGACATGCCGCGCGCCGTGGCGCGCGCTGTCGAACTCGCAGGCAAGGGAGCACGCTGATGGCCATCCTCGTCGACAAGAATACGCGGGTCATGGTGCAGGGCATGACCGGTCGCGCCGGCACCTTTTACACCGACCTGGCGCTGCGCTACGGCTCGGCCTATGTCGCGGGCGTCAGGCCCGGGCGCGGCGGCACCCGGCATCTCGGACTGCCGATGTTTCATACGGTCGCCGAGGCGGTCGCGGAAACCCAGGCGAATGCGAGTCTCGTCGTGGTTCCGGCACCGCGTGCCGCCGATGCCATGATCGAGGCGATCGAGGCAAAGATCGGCGTCGTCGTCTGCATCACCGAGCGGGTACCGCAACACGACATGGTGCGGGTAAAACGCGCTCTGGCCGGTTCGGATACGGTGCTCATCGGACCGAATTCGCAGGGCATTCTGACGCCCGACCAATGCAAGATCGGTGTCATGCCGACCAAGGACGCCAGGGCCGGCCGTATCGGGATCGCCTCACGATCGGCATCGCTGACATCGGAAGTGCTGGCCAATTGCAGCGCTGCGAAAATCGGCCAGTCGACGACGGTCGGGGTGGGCGGCGATGTGCTGCACGGTATCGGTTTCCAGGGCTGCCTGGAGCGCTTCCGCGACGATCCCGACACAGACGCCGTGGTGCTGATCGGCGAGATCGGCGGGCGAGAGGAAGAAAACGCCGCCGCCTATCTCGCCTCCGTCGATTACGGCAAGCCGGTGATCGGTCTGGTGGTCGGACGGCACGCGCCAAAAGGCCGACGGATGGGCCATGCCGGCACGCTTTCGGTCTTCGGGCACGACAGCGCGGACGAAAAAATCGAGCAATTGAGCGCCGCCGGCGTCCTCATTGCCGAGGATGCCAGCACGGTCGTCGAAACGGTGATCGGTGCGCTGAAATAGGCCCTGGTCCTCACGGTCGAAAACGTCAGAGACCGGAGGCCGTTTCGCTGCCCAGGATAGGCGCTGCGAGCGCTATACCGGATCATTCAAGCCGATCGCAGAAAACCGAAAGCTGCCACGATCCACGCCAGAATAAGACAGGAGAAGCCGCCCATTGTAAGCGTCATCCCCGATGCGGATCCGGTCAGGCCGTAATAATAGAGCGGGCCGCAAAACGCGACCAGTCCCGCCCACAGCAAGATCATTGAGGCTATATACCAGCGACCCTCGGGCTGCTTGCCGACGGCGATCAGAAGCATACCGAGTCCTGTCCCCACATGCGTGATCGCGGCCAGTTCGAAGGATGAGACACGCCCGGGACCGGCCTCCAGGTCACGCAACGTCCATTCCAATGCGTGCCCGCCGACGGTCAATGCAGCCGTCGCCAACGCCATGTTCATCGCCGCCGCGAAGGCGCCGGTCCGACCGTTCCCTCGCATCGTTCAGAAACGAACCCTGATACCGGCGCCGAAGACACGGCCGGTTCCGGCGACAACTCCCTCCGATCGCGGCGGGAAGCTGAATCCGCTCGCTTCGAACCGCTCGTCGGTCAGGTTGCGGCCGAACGCATAGACTTCGCTGTTCGCGGTCGGTGACCACCCGAACCGGCCATTTACGACCACATATTCATCAAGTGAGATCGTATTCCTGAGATTGCCGGCCCGGCCGCCGACATATTGCGCGTCCGCGCCGATGTGCAGCCTGCCTTTAAGCCCTTTGCCCTCCAGCGACGGGCGCCAGGAGAATCCGGCCGAGGCCGTCGTGTCCGGCACCCCTGGCACGCGGGAGGCCGTCAAGACGGCCGGATCCGAGGAATCGGTCCGGCCGCGGCGGGCTTCCTGCACGCCCAGCGTTGCAAAGACTTCCAGGTCCGAGATCGGTTTTGCGCGTGCCTGCACTTCCAGGCCGTAGGTTTCATAGTCCTGCGTACGAATTCCGAACAACAGGTTCTGCAGGTCGACCAATTCGGCAAACGGCGCGCTTTTTACATCGTTGTAAAAAACGGTCGCATCCAGATCCAGCCGGCCGCCAAAGAGCCTCGTGCGGTAGCCGGCTTCATAGGCGAAGCTCGAACCGGACGGAAACACTCTTGTGGGGACAGCGGTGCGCTGAAATCCTTCGCTCGAATGGCCGCGCGCCACGTTTGCATAAAGGGCGTGGGACTGGTCGGGCCGAAACACGATCCCTGCCCGCCCGGTCCAATAGACTTCCTCCGCGGAAGCGCGGTCGGCGACCGCCACCTGGAACGGACCCGATGGGCCGGTCAGATCAAGACCGGAAAAGTCCTGATCGTCCTGGGCGATCCGCGCGCTCGCCGATACTTCGAAACGATCGGACAGGGGCGCGGACAGGCTTGCAAACAGCGCGGCCGTATGGCTTTGAATATCGGCATCTGTCGTGCGATCGATCGTCACCGCACCGCCCGGCGGGAACGGCACCGGGACATCCCGCGACAGCCGAATCCGCGAAGAATAATCGATGGAATACAAGCTGGCGCCGAGCGACCAGTCGATGCGGGCCGCCTCCGGCGACAGCAGCCTGAATTCCTGAAAGAACACGTTCTCGCGCTGCGAACTCTTCGAGGTGTCTATAGCAGGATTGTCGAACACTTCGCCGGGCAGGCCGGTGTTGTTGGCAAAGACGAGGCTGTCGGTCAGATCGGTCAGGACGGCGATCTCGTTCCTTTGCAGATTTGTCAGCGAGACGATCCGGAAACCGCCGCCATCGTATTCGGACCGAACCGTCAGAAAGCGGTTCTCACGATTGCTGTCAGGCCGGATGTCCGAACCGCTTACCGGAAATCCGGGCGCATCGCGCAGGACAAAAATCGGCTGATCACCGTCATTCCTGTTGTAAAGACCGCTGGCAGTCACCTTTAGGCGTTCGCCGGCGGAAAGCTCTATTGAGCCTCGTGCGCTGTACAGGTCGTTGCCATTGAGTGTCTTGCCCAGAAACGGGGCATTGATGTCACCGCCGAACCGCGCGTGCCGGAGAGCCACACGCGCACCATGCCGATTGTCCTGCGACGCGACGGTTCCCGAAGCCTCCGTGAAGACGTGTCCGTCGGCTCCCAGTTCCAACCGGATATCGGGACGCTGGCCGGCTTCGGGTGTCCGTGTGATGAAGTTCACTGCACCGCCAAGGGTAGACCGGCCGAACGACGCGCCCTGGGGACCCTTCAGCACGTCGATTCGGCGCAGGTCGAGCGCCTGTCCCTCAAACCCGAGCAATGTCGTGGGCACGCCGTCAACGAAGAATCCGACGGTCGTGTCGAGGGAATTGAAGGGCTCGCCGAAGGGGCCGATGCCCCGGATCGAAATGAAATTCTGACCGGGCGCGCCTCCGTTGACGAAGTTGGCGTTCGGCGTGCGCCTTGCGATCTCGCCGATCGGATCGAGCGCGGAACCGGCCGCCGTCAGTTCGGCCGGATCCAGGACGGTGACCCCGATCGGAGTGCGGAAGACATCCCGTTCCCGACGATCCGCTGTCACGACAATGCCGGGCAAAAGCACCTCGAATGCCGGTGTCTCCGTGTCCTGAGCCAAGCCGGGATGCGAGCCCGCCACAAGTGCGAAAACGGTCGTCGTGAGATGAATTATGCGTCTCCAGGCGACGCAGATACCGGTGCGTGGATGCGCCCCCAAGGTTTGAACCATAGCCAACCATTCCCCTTCAATGGCGCATTGGCTGGCTTTTGCTGGCTATGCTAACCCGGTGACTATATCGGTCCGAAGAGCTCAGGACAATAGATACCGATCGATCGGTATGTATGTGAGGTAAAGTGAAAACCAAAGACAAGCGGATCAAACTGGCAGACGGCCGGGAGCGCATGATCGAGGCGGCCGAGGACATCGTACGCCGTCAGGGTATGGAGGGACTTTCGATCGGCGCCGTCGCGAAGTCCGTGGGGCTGACCAAGGGCGGCGTGCTGCATCACTTCAAGACGAAGGATGAACTCGTCGCGGCGATGATGCGCCGGGACTTCGAACGGTTTCTCGCCAGCTACGAAAAGCATTGCGCGCAAATAGAAGGCCTGGAGGATCCACTCACCAGCCACCAGAAGGACTTCCTGCCCTATTTCAGGGCGGTCGTGCATGACGCCGAGAGCGCCGACATGCTTCGCCTTTGCCTTTCAGTGGCCGCTGTGCTCGATCCCCGGCACCAGGCCGAAACGCGGGCATCCCTCGTAGAGCGTTGGCATCAGCTCGATCCTGACGATGACCGGGAGATGAGGCTTGCGGTTGCCAAACTTGTGGCGGACGGGCTCTGGATCAACACGCTCCTGGGCACCGGACCACCCGAGGCTGTTAAGGCAAGACTTGAACGCTTTCTTCTGGACTCGCTGGGTGAATGAGCCGCCGGGCTCGGCGTCGCTGACGCGGTTTATCCAAACCGCAATCGGCTATTAAAACAGCCATCCAGACCGAGCTGGCCGGCCTCGAGCAAAGCCGGCCGGACGCAGCCGGTTAGCTCGTCCCGGATTAGGCGGGAACGGCAAAGCTCATTCGGCGGCTTTCGCGCGATCGGGCACGCCGGTCAGTGTCCGCCAGGCATCGTATTGCGCCAGAAACACCTGGCCATTCAGATCGTCCAGGAAATGTGACGTCTTCAGCCGATCCATGACTGGCCCCTTGACCTCGGACAGGTGGAAGCCGATGCCAAGAGCCCGCAACCGGGCATTAATCGCCTCGAGACTCTCCAGGGCACTGAAATCGATCTCGTTGACCGCCGAACACATCAGAACGACATGCCGGATCGGACAATCGCCGACCACACGGTCCTGAATCAGATCTTCCAGGAACCGCGCATTGGCAAAAAACAGGCTCTCGTCTACCCGCAACGTCACCAGCGTGGGGTCCGTCAACACCTTGTGCCGGTGGATGTTCCGGAAATGCTGGGTATCGGGCACCAGTCCGACCTCGGCCACATGCGGCCGCGAGGTCTTGTAAAGATGCAACAGGATCGACAGCACGACGCCGGCGGACACCCCGACTTCAACACCGAGGCCGAGCGTCACGAGGATCGTGGCAAAAACGGCACTGAAATCCGCCTTTGAATAGGCCCAGCTGCGCTTCAGGATCGAAAAATCGACGAGGCTCAGCACTGCGACGATGATCGTCGCCGCGAGCGTCGCCTTTGGCAGGAAGTAGACCAAAGGCGTCAGCGCGACGGCCGCCACGGCAAGCCCGATCGCGGTAAACGCGCCGGCGGCTGGCGTCGCCGCGCCGGCATCGGAATTGACGACCGAGCGGGCAAACCCGCCGGTCACCGGATATCCGCCTGTAAACGCCGCCCCGATATTGGCGGCGCCGAGACCGATCAGTTCCTGATCCGGATCGATGCGCTGGCGCTTTTTCGCCGCCAGTGTCTGGGCAACGGAAATCGATTCCACAAAACCGATCACTGAAATCAAAAGGGCCGGCACGAACAGGGCCTTCACCAGGTCGGGAGCCGAGGGCGGCAGGGTCAGAGGCGGCAGGCTTTGCGGTACGGATCCGACGATCTGGACGCCGCGTGCGTCGAGACCGAGCGCCCAGACGGCGAGCGTTGTCACCACGACAGCCGCGACCGGTCCGGCCTTCGTTGCGACATCGGCCGCCCGCGGGCCAAGGCCGAGCCTTGCGAGGGCCGGTTTCAGGCCCTTGCGCACCCAGAACAGAAACAACGCGGCCGCAATGCCGATGCAGGCCGTGATCGGATTCAGCTCCGCGATACGGGCAAGCAGCGCGCCGAGCATGTCGACGAGCGTGTGTCCGTGCGCGTCGATCCCGAATACGTGCCGCACCTGACTGACCGCGATCAGGATGCCCGATGCGGTTATGAATCCGGCGATGACCGGGTGGGACAGAAAGTTCGCCAAGAAGCCCAGCCGGAAAATACCCATGACGATGAGGATGCCGCCAGACAGCGCGGCCAGCGTCAGGGCGGCCGCGGCATAGCCGGCGGTTCCCTGCTCGGCGACTTCACCGATGGCCGCCGCCGTCATCAGCGAAATCACCGCGACCGGCCCGACGGCGAGCGCCCGGCTCGACCCGAATAGCGCATACAGCATGATCGGCACGATCGAGGCATAAATGCCCGCCTCGGGCGGCAAGCCCGCCAACAGCGCATAGGCCAGGGATTGCGGGATCAGCATGATCGTCACGATCACGGCGGCCATCAGATCGTTCGACAGATCCGAACGATCGTAGGACCGGCCCCAGTCGAGCACCGGCAGGAAACGGCGCAGGGAACGTTTCATCGGTTGACCCTTCGGCGATGACTTGTCCGGAGCCGGGCTTTGATCGGCGGGTTTTTGCCAGCGCCGGACGGAACCGGCGCCCGACCCGTCCGGCCCGATCAGTTTCCGGAAATAACCAGTTTTTCTGGCTTTGCCAGCCATTCCTTGCCGCGCAGCATGGCCTTCCAGTAAATCGGCGGCAGCATCTTTTCCTTCAGGAACCAGGCGGCCCGGCTGGGTTTCGTTCCGTCGATCAGGAAGGACGGAAAGCTCGGCAGCAAGGTTCCGCCATAGCCGAATTCCGCCAGCACGATGCGACCGCGTTCCACGGTGAGCGGACAGGATCCGTAGCCGTCATAGAGCGCGACCGGCGAGCGGCCGTCGATGTCAGCGACGATGTTTTCGGCAACGACCGGTGCCTGTTTGCGGGCAGCGGCAGCCGTCTTGGCGTTCGGCGCGTTCATGACGTCGCCGAGCGACCAGATGTTCTCGAACTCGGTGTGCCGCAGGGTCGAACGGTCCACGTCCACCCAACCGGCGGGATCGGCGAGCGCGGAAACGCGAACAAAGTCCGGCGCCGTCTGCGGCGGGCAGACATGCATGATGTCGAATTCGGTCGTCACACGGACCGGTTCGGTGTCCGGCTTGCGGATCTCGAAAGTCGCCTGTTTCGCCGGCCCGTCAACGGCCACCAGATCGTGGAAGAAGTTCAGGGTCGCACCGTACCTGTCCATGTAGTGCTGCAGCGTCGGCACATAATCCTTCACACCGAACAGCACGCCGCCGGCATTGTTGAACTGGATGTCGATGGCATCGAGCACGCCGCGCCGGCGCCAGGCATCGGCCGACAAGTACAGGGCCTTTTGCGGCGCGCCCGCGCATTTGATCGGCATCGACGGCTGGGTGAAGATCGCCCGTCCAGACGCCATCTCCTCCACCAGTTTCCAGGTATAGGGCGCCAGATCGTAGCGGTAGTTCGAGGTCACGCCGTTGCGTCCGAGCGTTTCCTCAAGCCCCTCGACCCGCGCCCAGTCAAGTTTCAGGCCCGGACAGACGACGAGGCGGCCGTACTTGACCACCCGGCAGCCGTCGAGGATGACCGCATCGTCCTTCGGCTCGAATGCGGCGACGGCGCCCTTGATCCAATGCACGCCGCGCGGGATCAGGCTGCCCATGGTCTTGGCCGTATCCCTCGCCTCGAAAATGCCGCCGCCGACCATGGTCCAGCCCGGCTGGTAATAATGGATGTCGGCTGGATCGATGATGGCGATCTCAAGACCGGGCTTGCGGCCCTGCAGGCTTGCCGCGACCGCGATGCCGGCCGCCCCTGCCCCGACGATGACAATGTCGAAAACGGCATCGGCATTGTCGGTCGGCGTCCGGCCGCCATTGGCGATGCGCCGGGCGACGCCGTTCATGTCGTAGCCGGCCGCCTTGGTCGCCGCGAGGATGTCGGCCAGCGGCCGACGTGCCGCCTCGCTGAGCGACCAGAGCGTTGCCGAGCGCGTGCCGCTGCGGCAATAGGCGAGCACGGGGCCCGGCAATGCGCGCAGCGCCTCGCCGAACGCCATGGCGTCCTCGTCGCGGACCATGCCGGATACGACCGGCAGGTACCGGGTCTCCAGGCCGGCCGCCTTCGCCACGGCATCGATTTCGTCAAAACCCGGCTGATCTCCCGCCTCGCCGTCCGGACGGTTGCAGATGATCGAGCGGAAGCCCTTTGCCTTCAGCGTTTCGACATCGTCCGCGGTAATCTGCGGGCTGACGGAAAGCTCGGGCGAAATCGCCTTGATATCCATACGACTGTCTCCGTTTTTCCCGCTCACAGCGCGTTTACTGGCACTTTCAACATCGGATTGCCGCTGGGGTCTTTCGGCACCGCGCCGGCGCGCATGTTGACCTGTAGGGAGGGCAGGATCAGTTTCGGCATGTCCAGTTGCGCATCGCGTTCCGTCCGCATCCGGACGAAGTCCTCCTTCGACCTGCCGCCGCCGACATGGATGTTGTTGGCCTTTTCTTCCGCAACACTCGTCTCCCAGCGGATCTCGCGACCGTTCGGCCCGTAATCGTGGCACATGAACAGCCGCATCGCGTCGGGCAGCGCCAGCACTTTCTGGATGCTGTCGTAGAGCGTCGCGGCATCGCCGCCCGGAAAGTCGGCCCGGGCCGACCCGCCGTCGGGCATGAACAGCGTGTCGCCGACAAAGGCGGCATCGCCCATCACATGCACCATGCAGGCCGGCGTGTGGCCGGGTGTGTACATGGCGAAGGCCTGCATGCCACCGATCCGGTAGGTGTCGCCGTCCTTGAACAAGGCGTCGAACTGCGATCCGTCGCGCTGGAATTCGGTGCCCTCGTTGAACACCTTGCCGAAAGTGTCCTGGACGACCATGATCCGGTCGCCGATACCGATCTTGCCGCCGAGCTTTTGCTGGATGTAAGGGGCCGCGGAAAGATGGTCGGCGTGGACATGGGTCTCGATGATCCATTCCAGGCTGAGGCCGCGGCTTTCGATGGCGGCAATCATTGCGTCGGCGTGGTCATACGTGATCCGGCCCGCCGCATAATCGATGTCCATGACGGAATCGATCACGGCGCAGGCGTTGGAGGACGGGTCCCTGACGATGTAGCTGATCGTATTGGTAGCCTCGTCGAAAAAGGCGTCGACATGCGGCCGGACGTCCATGTGTACGGGGTAAGGTGTCATTACTAGAACTCCCTGGGCGTGGTTCATTTCTTGGGCCAGCGGCGGTTACCGAAGGCCTTGCCGGGGCGCATGCCGCAACCCGGCCGCACGCGATGCCATCGGCGCGCGACAATGGGATTGTTGCGGCAGCTCAAAACGGGCGGTTTCTACCCGCGTCAGGCGCGGCAGGTCTTCAGACCGAACATCGCGTAGATCGGGCAGACACGCGTTGCCGCGACCACCAGCATCACGATCCCGACTGCGGCCGCGCCGTACTTGGCGATGGCGCCGTCAAAGAAAGGCAGGCCGCTGGCAAACGCCAGCACAAGCAGGGTGACGCCGAGGGCGGCGCGCAGAATGCGATCGATCGTTCCAACATTGACCGTCATTTCCGGATCTCCATTCCTTCGTGTGAAGAGGCTTCCGGCATAGGACGCTTCGCCGGTCGGATCAGTGACCTAGTCACCGACCGGACGGAAATTGTTCGGATCAGAAAAAACCGGTTCAGCCGGGCGTTGCCGCGAGATGCTGCAAGGATCCCGGATCCGCGAGCCCGATCGCGCCGCGCGATTGGGTGATCCAGCCGCGGCGCTGGAATTCCTGCAATTGGCGCGACACTACCTCGCGGGCGGTTCCCAGTTCGCTGGCCAATTGCTGGTGCGTGGTCCGAACCTCGGACCGCCCGCGGGCCAATGCCGTCAGGCGTTCCGCCAGGCGGATATCGATACGTCCGAACGCCACCTGATCGATGACCCTGAAGAGATCGACAATGCGCTGGGAATAGGCAGCAAAAACGAAGGTACGAAAGGTCTTTGACCGCGCCAGCAGATCGTCGAACAGCGATCGCGGGATCGCGACCGCCTCGACATCGGACTCTGCAACGCCCTCAGCCGCGTAATCCTCATGGGACAAAAGGCAGGCGGTCGTCAGTA
This sequence comes from Pseudomonadota bacterium, assembly GCA_038745065.1. Taxonomy (GTDB): domain Bacteria; phylum Pseudomonadota; class Alphaproteobacteria; order Rhizobiales; family JANQQB01; genus JANQQB01. The sequence goes on from JBCDLT010000003.1 coordinate 98,629, forward strand.
CGCAACTCTCACCCGATTCGACGCGATAGAGCACGATTTCCCGACCGCCTTCCGACACCTGGTACACCCGCACGGTGCCGGACAGCAGGAGCAGCATGTTCTCCGGCGAGTGGCCGGGGGCGAACGCGATGCGACCCTGCGGGAGGGTCACGACAGCGCTCCGCGCCTCAAGTTCGGCGCGCAGTTCCGGCGTCAGGTCGGCAAGCCCGTCAAATCGGTCGATCCACGGCACCCTTATCATGCCCTCTCCCTTTCGGTTCACCGGTATCCGTCATCCGTTGGACAGTCTTTCAGCCAGGATCCGTTTTTGCAGCGACGCAAAAATACCTGCCCATCGCGGCGCGCTGCGTTCGCAAGGCCGGCCGCCGGCGCTTCGCAGCGCGCTTGCGCGATGCGACTGTATACCCGGGACAATGGTTTTCGGAAGAATGTCCGTTTCAGCGGAGCCGGGCGATGTGGCCGCGCACGGTCACTCACGCCTTCAATCTCGTTCTGCCGATAGGGGCGCGTTCAGGTGATTGACAGATATTACGAAAACATGCCCTGTTGTTTGTGACAGTGGTTCCGATAGGGACTCGGATGAAAAGGGAACACGGTGCGGCGTACCCATCAGGGGCCAAAACCGTGGCTGCCCCCGCAACTGTAAGCGGAGAGCAGGCATTCCATAGACCACTGACGTCGGTCTCGGCCGGCGTTGGGAAGGTGAATGCCGGCAACGACCCGCGAGCCAGGAGACCTGCCACTCGTCAGTCACCCGACCTGCGACACGGGGCGTGTCGAGGTGCGGCTTTCCCGTTGAGGTGACACCCGAAGACTGAGCCCGAACGCGGGCCGGGCGCCGTTGCCATGCGACGTCGTCGGCGGATTGCGTTCGGATCTTTTCAATCCTGTCCGGAGCCATTTGACGTGGTTTCGGCTGAGGGGTGGGGTGTGTCTTGAAACCTATCGAAAAACGCCGAACTTATCCGGCGCGTCTGTGTATTTCGCTTTCCGTCCTGGCATCGATCGGAGCTACGGGCCCCGGCACGGCACAGGAGCGCGAAGCAGAGATCGAATTGCAGGAACTGGTCGTGTCGGCGGGCCGAACACCGGTCGCCGCAGAGAAAGTGGGCCGTGCTCACACGGTTCTGGCCGGTGAAGAGCTGGAGAAGTCTCAGACACGGTATGTGGCCGATGCCCTGCGGCGTGTTCCGGGCTTGGCGGTATCGCGCACCGGATCCTTCGGCGGGCTGACGCAGGTCCGGGTGCGCGGTGCGGAAGGCAACCATGTCCTGGTTTTGATCGACGGTGTCGAAGTCAGCGCGTCATCCAACGGCGAATTCGATTTCGGCAGTCTGCAGGTTGCGGACATCGATCGGATCGAAGTGTTGCGAGGGCCGCAATCTGCCCTTTACGGATCGAACGCCACCGCCGGGGTGATCCACATCTTCACCAAGGGCGGGATCCGCAACGGCTACAAGGTCACCGGTCGTACGGAAACCGGCACGGATAAAACCGTTCTTGGCAATGTGCTGTTGCAGGGCGGCGGGCAGGATTTCGACGTGGCGCTGTCCAGCGCCGTGCGACAAACCGACGGGTTCAACATCTCCGATTTCGGCTCGGAGAAGGACGGCGACCGCAACGTGACCCTGAACGGCAAAACCCGCTGGGACATTACCGAGACCCTCCGCCTGGACGCCAACCTGCGCTTCGTTGACCGCAAATCGGATACCGACGACCAGGACTTCGCGTTTCCGCCTAACCCGACACAGGGCCTCGTGATCGATACGCCCAGTTTCACCAAGACCCAGGAACTCTATGGCGGCGCCGGCCTGACATGGGCATTGTTCGACGATCGTTTCATTCAACTCATCCGCGGCGAATACACGGACGTGGAACGTCGCAACCGGACGAACAGCGGTCGATCCGGCAATGACGACGATCGCGTCCATCTGAGCTACCAAGGCACGTTTTCCTTCAAGACGCCGGATCTTTTGGGCTCGGCGCACAGCCTGACCGGCGCCGTGGAATGGGAACGCGAAACCTTTCAGAACGCTTTTCCAACAAACCCGTCGCAAACGGCAAAGCAGGAGCGCGATCTCCAGGGTTATGTCGCGGAGTATCGCGGCGAATTCTACGATCGGCTCTTCTTGTCCGGTGCCGTACGTTTCGACCGGAACGACGCTTTTAAGGACACCGTCACCTACAGCACCAGTGCCGCCTACCTGTTTCGCGAAACCGGTACCCGGCTTCATGCCTCTGTCGGCACCGGCGTGACCAATCCTTCCTTCTTCGAGCAATTCGGTTTCGTACCGGCCCGGTTCATCGGCAATCCGGGGCTCAGACCGGAAGAAAATTTCGGATGGGATTTCGGCGTCGAACAGCGGCTGTTCGAGGGTCGGGTCGTGTTCGACGTCACCTATTTCAACGAACGCCTGAAGGATGAAATCCAAACCCAGTTCCTGCCGCCCGTCGCCACCACACCGGTCAACCTGCCCGGGACGAGCAAGCGGCAGGGTGTGGAGGTCTCCGTCGGGTTTGAAGTACTTGAAGACCTCTTCGCCAAAGCCTCATACACGTATCTGGATGCCAACGAACCATCAGGCCTCGAGGAAGTCCGGCGCCCCCGGCATACCGCATCCCTGAACCTGACCTACGGTTTCAATGAAGGCCGCGGCAACCTGTTCGTCGATGCGGTCTATAACGGGCGCATGCAGGACCTCGAATTCATCAGCGCCACCCCGCAAACCCGGGTCACACTTGACGAATACTTTCTCGTCAATGTCGGTGCGGATTATCAGGTCACGGACAATCTGCAACTCTTCGGCCGCATCGAAAATCTGCTGGATCAGGATTATCAAGAGGTCTTCAGCTTCAACACACCCGGCATCAACGCGTATGCCGGACTGAAAGTCACTTTCTGACTATGATCGGGTGGAGGATCACCAATTGCCGATGAGGAGTACGAGACATGACCATCGTTTGGCAGGGATCCTCCGACCCGACTGACATCCAGCGATCGGCGGACGGCCGGCTACAGCGCGAAATCTGGGCTGTGCCGCCGGAGGAGCCGATCCTGGAAGCGCTGTTTCGCGACATATTTGAAAAGCATTATGCCGGCATCCGTTTCGGCCCGCTGATTGAAGGGGCGGCCTATGAATGGAAGTGTCCCGGCAAACCCACCTCCATCAGCTTGATGGACGGATATCTGACGATCATGTTCGAGCACGGCGGACATTTTCATCTGTGCATCGGCGACAATCGCGGAACCGAAACTCATCCGACGCCGGACACCTTACGCCAACGCCGCAAGCCGTCCTTGGCGCAATTCTTTCGCGGATTCGGCCGCGACGAAAAACCGGTGACCTGGGGGTTTGAGATGCGGAACGGCGCAGATGAGCCGATGATTTCTATCTTCTTTCCCAATCCGTTCATCGAGGATGACGACAGCCTTTCCGAAACGCCCGACTTTTCGCGGCTCGCCACCTGGCGCAGTGTCACGCAAACCTGGCTCGGCAAACCGCCCGAGACGCTCGACGAAGAAGGCGCGGGATTCCGTGCGGGCTAGAGCGGCTACGAGTGTGCTCGCGGTTCTGGCTGCGTTGCAAGGGGCTGCAGCAGAACCGGCAACGAGCGAGCGACCGCAGCGCGTCGTTTCGATGAACCTGTGTACCGATCAGATTGCCCTCCTCCTGGCGGCGCCCGGACAGCTCATCTCCGTTTCCTACCTTGCAGCGGACCCGGATTTGTCGCTTCTCAGCGACGAAACGGCCGGACTGGATATCAATCATGGGCTCGGTGAAGAGATTTTTCGACTCCAGCCCGATCTCGTGCTGGCAGGCCGGTATACAACGACAGCCACGATCAATCTTCTGAAGCGCCTCGGCAAACCCGTGGCCGAATTCGATCCGGCGAACGGTTTCGATGATATCGCCCACAATGTCCGACGCATGGGCAAACTGCTTGGGAGCACATCGAAAGCGGACCGCCTGGTTGCGAGCCTCGAGGCGGCGCTTGCCGCTCCGATCGCGATCCAGCCTGACCGGGATGCGCCGGTGCTCGGCTCCTACGGCGCTAACAGCTACACGACCGGTGCCGGCACACTCGAAAACGACATCGTCACGCGGAGCGGCTTCCGTCACCTGGGCGAAGAAATCGGCGTATCCGGCACCACGCGGTTGCCGTTGGAAGCTCTGATCCTGGCCGATCCCGAGGTTCTTCTGGTGTGGAACCGGGCAGGGTCCGGACCGTCACGCTCAACGGAAGTGCTGGCCCACCCTGCCCTTGCCCGTCGCTTCGCGGACCGTCGCCGGATCTCCGACGACAGCCGCTATTGGATTTGCGGAACGCCGTTTTCGGTAGAGGCCGTTCGGCGCTTGAGAGAGCAGTTACGGCAGTAGGACACCCGTCATGGCCGCTGACCGGCGTTACTTCTGGCTTTTGGCGGGACTGGCCGCGACAAGCGTTCTCATGTTCGTTCTGTCTCTCGGTATCGGTCAGGTCTGGATCGACCCCAGGCACTTGATTGCCGCGCTCGGCAATGCTGACAGTGCCGAGGCGATCATCCTGGTCGAGATCCGATTGCCCCGAGCGATTCTAGGCGCCTGTATCGGCGCGATCCTTGGCCTGTCCGGAGCGGTCCTTCAGGGTTTCCTGCGCAATCCACTGGCCGAGCCGGGCCTTCTCGGGATTTCAGCCACCGCGTCGCTCGGCGCCGTCGTTGCGATCTATTCCGGCCTGACGGCATTGCACGCCTATGCGCTGCCGCTCGGCGCGCTTGTCGGCGCCCTGGTAGCAGTCACCCTGCTGCAGGCGCTGGTCGGTCGATCCACAGACATCCTGACGATCATCCTGGCGGGCGTTGCCTTGTCGTCGCTTGCCGCTGCCCTCACCTCGCTTGCCCTGAACCTGTCGTCGAACCCGTTTGCGGCGCTCGAAATCGTCTTCTGGATGCTTGGATCTCTGACCGACCGCAGCATGGTGCATGTCGGCCTTGCAGTACCGTTCATTGCGCTGGGCGCGATCCTGCTCCTGATGACCGGTCGCGCGCTGGATGCGCTGTCGCTTGGTTCGGACGTGGCCAGGAGCCTTGGCATTCATCTTGGCCGGACACGCAGTCTGGCGGTGCTCGGTACGGCGATCGGCGTCGGGGCCGCCACTGCGGTCAGCGGCGCCATCGGCTTTGTCGGCCTGATCGTGCCGCACCTTCTAAGGCCGCTGGTCGGGCACAAGCCGGGAAGGCTCCTGCCCGCAAGCGCGCTCGGCGGCGCGGCTTTCCTGCTGGCGGCCGACGTCCTGGTCCGGATCGTGATGCCGGAACGCGACCTGAAGCTCGGCGTCGTGACGGCTATCCTCGGCACGCCGTTTTTTCTATGGCTGCTTTTGACCTTGCGGAGGCATCGCGCATGATGCCATTGGATTGCAAGGCCGTCAGCGTTGTCCTGGGACACAAAACGGTCCTTGATCGGATCACGCTGCGCGTCGACACTCCCGCCCTGATCGGCATTGTCGGCCCGAACGGCGCCGGCAAATCGACCTTGATGCGCGCCATGGCAGGGCTTCAATCCTGCTCCGGGTCGATCGCCTGGGATGATGTCCCCTTGTCCCGCATGCCGGAAGTGCAACGCGCCAGAGCGATCGCCTACATGCCGCAGGAACGGATCGTACACTGGGCGATCCCCTGCCTCGACGTCGTGCTTCTCGGACGCCTGCCGCACCGCTCTCGATTTTCCGGCGTGTCGGCAGCGGACCTGCGGTTCGCCCGCGACGCGATGGAACGCATGGATGTCCTGGCCTTCGTCCGACGACCGTTCGACACCCTGTCCGGCGGCGAACAGGCGCGTGTTCTTATCGCACGCATGCTGGCGCAGGATCCGCTCGTCTATATCGCTGACGAACCGGTGAACGGGCTCGACCCGGCGCACCAGATCGGGCTCATGCAAACCTTTCGACATCTTGCCAGCGAGGGACGCACCGTCTTCCTTTCGTTGCACGACCTGACGCTTGCCGGACGTTGGTGCGACCGCATCCTGCTTCTGGAAGATGGAAGGTTGCGCTCGGACGGCGCGCCGACCGACACGCTCACCGAACACGAAATGGCTGACGTCTACGGCATCCGGACCGTGTCGGTGGAGATAGACGGCACGGCCTCGATCGTTCCCGCCGGTCTTGCGTCCCGGAGCCGTGATGAGACAATTGGTATGCCGCAAAGGAGGTCACCCTAATGCCCACGGATCTTCATTCCCTGTTATCCGCGCAACTTGCGGACCAGAATGCCGGCTGGAGCATCGGCTCGTTCGGGGCAATCGGAGAGTTTCACCAACGCCCGGACGACGTGCTGTCGGTCGACAAGCCGCAGGATCTTTATCGCGTGACGGACAAGGGCGGCATCCGATTGGCATCTGACCGGCTCGACGCCGTCACGGCCATCGCCTTTGAGACCCTCAGTCCGCGCCCCGAACGGTGGGGTCAGGGTGTGGCTCTTTGCCTGAAGGACGATGCGGGCCGCGGCGCACAACGCAGCGTCCTTACCGAACTGGGACCGGACAGCGAGGCGCTCAGAGCATCTGATCGGGCGGATATCCTTTTCGATATGGGCCTTGCACAAGTTCAGATCGATTTCTGCGTACGTGTGCGCGATCCGCAGCTTCTTGAAGTGCTGCGCGCCCACGAGGGACGGTCGCTGACCGAACCCGGCACCTCCGCCATGGGCGCCATCCTCAAATCCCATCCGCACCGGGTGGTCCTGTCCGCGCTCGGCCGCGTCGAGATCTATCAGAAGATCGGCGGCCCGGACACAGGCGGCGTGTCGCCCGACGGCCCCCATACCCATGTGCTGCCGAAATTGCTGCGTGCCGGCCGGACACATTCTGCGAACATGCCGATCCCGGACGGTCTGCTGCCCTGTGCTCATCTCTACCCTGCGAGTCCGGTCATGGGTCCGCGCGGGGAAGACATTGCGTTTCGGCAGGACAGGTTCGAGGCCTTTCAGACGATCCTGCAGACCTTCGGCCGGTCCGACTACATCGAGACGAAGCAGGCGGTGTTGAGCGCCCTTGCTGACGGAACGGAATCGATGCTGGCAGAACCCGACAGCCGGCTGAAGCGAACGGGTCTTCGAAATGCGCTCCGCCAACAGGCGCGGCTCGCAGACCTTGACGCAGACACGGCGCTTTCAATGCGCATCAGCGCACTTTTGCAGCGTTTCGACCGCAATGCGCCGGCAGATGACGTGGAGGAAGACCGACCGGGGCATCAGCAGGAGGGTGATTGAACGCGGTGCACGCCGCATGACATCGAAGACATGCGACGTGCCTGCGTTCCGACCCTCGCCCGTGTCTGACCGATGAGCCGGTTTTGCTCTGCGGACAGGCCTATTCGATCACAACGAAGGTACGCACCTCGATACTCTCGCGCGGCGGCGTTTCGTCGGTCTGGGTCGGCAGGGCGAAGGCCGTGTGCGGCGTGTATTGCGCCCGGCCGTCGTTGAGACTGTCCCAACCCTTGATGAGAAAGACTTCGTCCCGCGTCATCTCGGGCGCGTAGTACCAGCGATGCACCGGATCGTGTTCCAGGTGATAGATCTCGCCGACGCGGTCCGGGAAGACCTGGTCGGTCGCTATCAGATCCTCCGGCGCGATGCTCGCGGCATCGGCCAGCGCCAGCGGCGCGCGCTGAACCGGTCCGCGGATCGGCCGCCAGACATTGACCTGGACGATGCGGGCGCCGTTGGCAATCAAGCGGTCGAATTCCGCGTCCCCAAGCGTATCGCGGGCGCGCTGGGGCCCGCTCTTGGCGGTGTAGTCGACATGGATGCGGGTTGCCGCACCGCGATTGCCGTCCTTGTTGCGCGCCCCTGCCCCGCCATCGGAACGGCGGGTGGCATCGAAGATCACGACCCGGCTCGCATCGAACTCGCGTGTAAGAAGATCCTCGATTTCGGAATAATAGTCCGTCTCGACCGCGCGATCGTCATAAAGGTCCGCGACACCAGTCGGCTCCGTACGCAGGGCGAACCCTTCCCGGTCAAGCTTGAAACTCCGGCCACTGGCCCGCAAGTCGGCAATCAGGACCGGCTTTTCCTCCACCTCGAAGAAAAAGGCCGACTCGCCGCCGGTATAGGCCTGGCTGTGAAAGACAGGCTTTTCGGCCTGCGGTTTTATGAACGTCAGAGGCGCCACGACATCCGCCGTGGTCTCGTTCCGGTCTGCATCAAGAACGTCGAATGCAAAGCTGTTCATTTCCGATCTCCGGTTCTGATCACCGGACGCGCTCTGCGTCCTGCTCACCGCAAGATGGGTGGAACCGACAGCGCGATCAAAAGAGAAGGATTCAGATTGACTTGAGAAAATTTCAAGTAAAGCGCTTCAATCCCCGGACGCGCGATACGTGTCCGCCTGATCCTGCAGCCAGCGCATGACACGGCGCACAGCCTGTGTCGGCGTAATGGTTTTCGGTCGGCAGAGGTAATAGGCAGCGCCGGTCGGCCCTGCCGCACCAAAGGGCGCGACCAAGACGCCGCGGGCGAGCCGGTCCTCGAAATAGGGTGTCCGCCCCATGCCGATGCCATGTCCGGCCTCGGCGACCTGGAGAACCTGTTCCACCGTGTCGAGCATCAACGCATCCGTCAGATCGGGCGGATCGATGCCCCTCGCCTGCGCCCATTCACGCCATTCATCGGGAATGCTGCGGTTGACGATGAGACGCACACCGGCGAGCGCCGCCCCGATATCGGTCGGTTCGTCCGGGAGAAGGCCGGGCCTGGCAACCGGGCTCGCCATGTCATCGAACAGGTAGGTTGCTTCGACGTCCGGCCATTGGCCTTTGCCGTACCGAATCGCGATGTCCACCTGGTCGCGGATCAGATCGATCACGCGCGTCGTCGGGACAAGCTGGACATCGAGATCGGCATTGGCCGCCTCAAAACCACCGAGGCGCGGCAAAAGCCACGTGACCGCCATGGATGTCGGTAGGGTGATGCGCACGGCCCGGCGCCCTTCCGTCGGGCGGATGGCGAGTGTCGCAGCCTCGATCTCCTTCAATGCAGGGTCGATCCTTGCCAGATAACGGGTGCCGGCTTCCGTCAGAACCAACCGGCCGGAGCTCCTGTCGAAAAGCTTGACGTGGAGCTGGTCTTCCAGGTGGCGAACCTGGTGACTGACGGCGGATTCCGTCACGCCGAGGCTTGCCGCGGCCTCGGACAGCCGGTCGTGGGTCGCGGCCGACCAGAAAGCCAGCAGCGAGCGGAACGACGGCAGAGCGGATTGTCGGGACGCCATAGGTTGAACATAACTCAAGTCGCGCCGGTTGCCGAGAGGGAGTTTCAGCGCGCATTGAGCCAGCCTCGCATCTCGCCTGGCACGCGGATGCGGCGATCGACCCCGGTGATCAATGCCGGGATCACGGCAAGGCGTAGGACCAAAGCGCCGCGCCGGCCATGCCCGCCACCATGGCCCCGATTGCGCTGCGCGTCACGGCCATGATCAGGATTGCAAGCGCAACCGACAGGGCCTCCCTGCCGCCGGCCTGAGCGAGCGCGGATGCGACCAAGGCGGCGATGACGGCAACCGAGAGGCTTTCCAGGAATCGTTCGATGCGCGGCGATGTCTCGATCCGGGCCATCAACAGCGCCCCCGCGAAACGGGTGCCGTAGGTCATCGCCGCAACCACGGCCAGCGCCAGCCAGGTCGACCAATCACTCGGCATGGAACAGGACCGACACACATCCACCCGCCACTGCACCGGCGACGATCGTCCAACCGGGCGGCAGCCAGGCCAGGGCCGCGACCGCCGTTACCGCGCCAACGCATGCCGGCGCGATTGCCGAGCGGACACGCATTTGACCGGCAAGGATCGCCGCAAAGAAACAGATCATCACAACGTCGAGGCCGTAGGTCGCGACGTCGCCGATGGCACGGCCCGCGATCACGCCGAATGCGGTGCCGGTGATCCAGCTTGCCCATAGAACCAGGCCACCCCCGAGCAGCAGGCCGACATCGGTCTCACCCGAGCGGAAGGCCGGCTGACTGTCAGCGAAATTGGCATCGCTCAGCCAGACGAGAACCGGTAGTCGCTTCGCGAGGGGCAATTGGTTGACCCACGGCGCCACAGCGGCGCCCAGGACGATGTGGCGCGCGCTGATCGCAAGCGTTACCAGCGCCAGCGATCCATAGGCGATGTGGGATCCCCAGAAATCGAGCGTGGCGAATTGCGCCGCGCCGGAAAACACGATGGCGCTCATCGCAATGGTGAATCCCGGATCGAGACCCCGTTCGGCTGCCGCGGCACCGAAGGCGATCCCGAACGGAATCGTGAAAATCGCAATTGGTAGAAGGCGGCGCATGCCGCGCGTCGTGCCCGCTATCGTCACGGTGACGGGTTTCATCGATCCGGTTCCGACGGTTCTAGGCTTCTAACTGGTGTAATGGTTAGATCTGAGGATGACTTGCCTGTCAACCACTACACCGGTTAGAATTCCGTGATGACCTACGCGCAGCATCATCCCGTCCGGTTGATCGGCGGCCGGCTGGCTCTCGATTTCCTCAACACGGCCGACTGGACGGACACCGGAGAGGTCTTCCACGAAAAGATCGAAACCCGGGACGACCTGAAAGTCTGGCTCCGCGCCGTCGGCATACCCGATGCTCCCTGCCCGGCCAAAGTGGCGGATCTGCACGGCTTCCGTAAGCGGCTGCGCGGCGCATTCCTGTGCGGCAGAACCGACCCGAAGGTAGCGGCGGATCTTCAGACCGCCCTGCACGGGATCACGCTTGAGGGCGCGGACCTGAACCGGGCCACGCAATCCCTGCCCGCGCTCAGTTTGATCGCCGCATCGGCCATCGCGCTGATTGGCGATCCGCGGGAGTTCGCCCGCATCAAGCTGTGCCCGGGGAGCGATTGCGGCTGGCTGTTTCTGGACGAAACTAAAAACGGCCGCCGCAAGTGGTGTATGATGGAAACCTGCGGAAACCGGGCAAAGGCGTCTCGAAACTATTCCCGCAAAGTGGCGGACCGGAAGTCGACCTGAACGGCATCGGCGATCCGGTTTGTTTATCCCTCCGACAAGAGGATGCGCCATGTACCGGCTGGACACCGAACGGCTGATCCTGCGGTCGCCGCAAACCGAAGATCTGAGGCCGTGGACATCGTTTTTCCTGTCGGAACGGGCCAAGCCGCTGGGCGGCGGTCCGCAGCACTCCGCCCTGGTCGCATGGCGCGCCTTCGCATCGATCGCCGGCCACTGGACGCTCAACGGATGCGGGCCGTTCGTGTGCCTGACAAAGGCCGGTGACAAGGCCGTGGGCCTGTCGGGCCCCTGGTTTCCGGAAAGCTGGCCGGAACGCGAATTGAGCTGGTCTCTTTGGTCGGAAGAAGCTGAGGGCCTCGGCCTTGCCTATGAGGCAGCCGCCCGAGTCCGGCAACACGTCTTCGACGATCTTCGATGGGAGACCGCCGTCAGTTACATCGCACCCGACAACGCCCGCTCGATCGCGCTCGCCGAGCGGCTCGGCTGCCATTGCGATGTGGACGCAAAAACACCGGACGGCGATGCAACGCTCGTATTCCGGCATCCGGCAGGGTCACTTGACTAACCTAGCGTAAGGATACGTGCACCGACGCGACCCGCGCACTTTTGAAGTGCTGGACGGCCTATTTATACACCCGTAAATTGAGATGCCATCCCTCGGGTCCGACCGCCGGCCGGCGCTTCGGCATCGGCTTCAGGGGACCTGTCTTTTGGGGGGAAAAGCCATGTTGTCCGTCTGCCGCATTGTCCTTTGCCTCGCCGTCATCGGCTTCGGGAGCAGTCTCGCAACACCTGCTCTGGCGGACTGGATGTCCTATGCTATGGACGATCGAGGTGCGGTCGGCCATGGCCGCGCGCCGACGCGGCGGGCCGCCGAAAACTTCGCCCTCAGCTATTGCGGAAACGCCAATTGCCGGGTCGCCGACACCACGCAGGTGCGCTGCATGGCTTTTGCCGAAAGCCGGTATAACGGCTATTTCGCCGGTATCGGCCGTGCCCATTCCGACGGTCAGGCAAAAAGCTATGCCCTCGACTGGTGCTCGCGCGGCGCGCCGGTCGCCACCTGCCAGATCCGTCACGCCTATTGTAGTCACGCCTATTGTAAATGACCGGCCTGAAGGTCGCGCTTTCTGATCCTGCGTCTCTGCCAGTGGCTTTTCCATCGGCCTTGCGCGGCAGACACACCCGGCGTCCGGCAACCGGTCAGCCGGCCTCTCGGATGTCGAAGCGGGTGACCCTGCCGTTTCGAAAGGTGAATACGTGTTCGATGATGCTGTCCTTCAGGCCGTGGGCCTGATCCTGCAGCGGATTGCCCTCCAGATCGAAGACGGATTGTTTCACCTTGACGACGATCGTGGCGTTCGGAGCCGGCTCAAAGCTGACCGGCTCGATGCGAGGGCTCACGATTTCCCATTGCCGTTTCCAATAGGCGCGCACGGCCTCGCCACCGTGTTCGTAGCCCCCGTCCATGCCGTTTGCCCAGACGACGTCATCGCTAAGCGCGGCCAGCACGCCATCGATGTTCCGGTCGTTGAATTCCGTATACATGCGCTTGAGGGCTTCGATATCGGCGCTCATCCGGTCTCTCCTCTGTCGGATCCTGGTGTTGGCACAGGTGCGGGCCATATGATATATACGTACATATATATTTTCCGGAACGATCGGACAAGGAATCGATTCATGACCATGGACGTGCTCTCGACGCCGGGGCACCTGATCAGCCTGGCGGCACGCCGCTTCGCTCGATTGAGCGAGATGCGCCTGAAACCGCTGGGGTTCGGGGTCGGTCACCTTCCCGTGCTTGTCGCGCTTAGGGACGGCCGGGTGGGAACCCAGCGCGATCTGGCGGCGTTCGCAAAGGTCGAGCAGCCGCCCATGGCCCAGATGCTCGCACGCATGGAGCGGGACGGCCTGATCCGAAGAACCCCGGACCCGGCCGACCGGCGCAGCAGCCGCATCATGCTGACCGAAGAAGCAGAGGCGCACCTGCCCGACGCAATCGCTGTGCTTATGCAAGGGAACCGGCAGGTCTTGGCCGGTTTTTCGGCAGAAGAAAAAGCGCAACTCGTTGCTTTGCTGACAAAGCTGATCACGAATCTGGATCGGGTGGTCGGCGCCGAGCCCCCGGCGCAGGATCGACTTCAGCCGGCGGACCTGACGACAGCCGGTTCATCAAGCGCCGATGAGCCGTTATGAGCCGACACCGATGATCCGCTGGCGGTCGTCAGCTGTCACTTGGAAACGAGGCACCGGCTGTTGTCGTGTCAGACGGCCGTGCGCCGCCTTTGGTCCGGGCCGGCGGCGTTGGCCGCCTTCATGGCGGCAATCCGTGCAAGGGCCTCATCGCGAGAGGCGAAAAGGTCCGGATCGCTGCGCTCACCGGACGGTTCCGTTGCCGGATCCTCGTCAAAGCGCACAGTGCCCAGGGAATGGGTCACGTTGACCTTCTTGCCGCGATGGGCAAAGGCGACCCAGGCTTCCGGCCAAATGCTGCAGGCCCGGTAATTGACCACGAAGTACCAGTCGCGGCGTGTCGCTTCGATGCGCGCGTCGATCACGTCGTAGAAGTCATTGACGATCTTGGAACTGTTGAATTCGAACGCGCTGAAATCGATTTCGATCAGGTCGGCAACGAAATCGATGCGGATCCGGGCATCGTAGCGGTCCCATTCGGCGTCGGACAGACGTCCCGACGTCTCTGCATGAAGTTTGCGGCCGGCTGCATAGACGGAATCAGCCAGATGCTGAACGGCCGTTTCAAGCCGCGCGCAGCCGCCAAGTGCGGTTTCGACGAAGCGCTGGCGTTCGGCGGCATCGAGGTCCGCCACGTCGCGCAGGATTTCCAGCGCGCCGCGGATCGCCGTCAGCGGCGCCACAAAGTCGTCCTCGACCTTGGTGTTGAGCGCCAGCATCGGATCAGGAACCGGCCTGTCCTCGACCATGGATGTTGTCCTCCGCGAATGGGAGCCTGCAGACAGTCTTCAGGTGGGCCGCGCTAGATCGCGAGGTATTGCTGCCTTAACTCTGCGTCGTCCAGCACTTCCTGCGACTTGCCGTCGAATACGACCTGGCCCATGTCCAGGATAATCGCGCGGTCGGCCATATGCAGGGCGGCAATGGCATTCTGTTCCACAATAATGGTCGTCATGCCGAGCGCCTTGATCTGTTCCAGGGTCTTTTCGATTTCCTGAACAATGACCGGTGCAAGCCCCTCATAGGGTTCGTCGAGCAACAAGAGCTTGACGTCGCGGGCAAGCGTGCGGCCGATGGCCAGCATCTGCTGCTCGCCGCCCGACAGCGTCGTGCCCTCCTGCTTGCGGCGTTCGCCGAGCCGCGGAAACAGGTCGTAGATGCGCTCGATCGTCCAGCCATGCGGCGGCACGATCTGCGCCAGTTTCAGATTTTCCTCGACCGTCAGCCCCTGGATGATGCGGCGGTCTTCCGGCACGAGGCCGAGGCCGATCTGGGCCGCCTGATGCGCCTTCATCTCGTGTAGCGGCTTGTGGTCCAGCCAGATCTCGCCGCGTTTGAGCTCCGGATCGTCCACCCGAGCAATCGTGCGCAAGGTCGATGTCTTGCCGGCGCCGTTGCGGCCGAGCAAGGCAACGATCTCGCCCTCGCGGACGTCGAAGCTCACACCCTGGACGATGTAGCTCTCGCCGTAATAGGCGTGAATGTCCCAGCAGGAGAAATAGGCCGGCTGGCCGCCGGTCGTCAGCGTCGGCTTCTTGCCGGGCGCGGCTCCCTGGAAGGGATCCTTCGCCATCAGCGTATGGGGTTGTTCCTGGCTGTCCATGGGGATCTCCACTCGCTGCGCCCCTCTTTTCAGAGGTGCGCGCCTCCAAGGTAGGCTTCCTGTACCTTCGGATTGCCTTTGATCTTTTCGGGCATGTCCTCGACGATCACCGTTCCCTGCGCGAGTACGCTGATCTTGTCGGCCAGCGAAAACACGACATGCATGTCGTGCTCGATGACGACCATGGTGATGCCCTTCGTGGCGATGCGCTTCAACAGGTCGATTGTGTTGTTGGTATCGGCCCGGGCCATGCCTGCCGTCGGTTCGTCTAGAAGCAGGAGCTTCGGATCCTGGACGAGGCACATGGCCAGTACCCGGCGGCGCTTGTCGCCGCGCGACAATTGATCGGCGATCTCTCCCGACTTGGCCGCAAGCCCCACTTCGCCAAGCATTTCCAGAGCCTTTTCGCGTAACGATCCTTCGTCGGCGACCGGGCTCCAGGCGTGCATCTTGAATGCGCCGTCGCGCTTGGCGAAGGCGGGGATCATGACGTTTTCCAACAGCGTCAGTTCGCCGAAGATCTCCGGCGTCTGGAACACCCGGCTGACACCGATCTGGTTGATCTCGTGCGGCTTGATGCCCAACAGGGATTGCCCGTTGAACATGACCGTACCCGAATCCGGCACCAGCCGGCCGACGAAGCAGTTCAGCAAGGTGGACTTGCCGGCGCCGTTCGGCCCGATGATGGCATGCACGCTGCCTTCCTCGATTTCGAGATTGACCTCGCTCAGTGCGTTCAGGCCACCGAAACGCTTGTTGACGTTTTGAACGGAGAGAATACTCATGACCGTCTCCCTTATTCGGCCGGCGTCGGCGCGGGCTGTTGCGATTTGCGGCGTTCGCCGCCAAAGCGGCGAAGAACAAACCGCTTGATCCGCTCAACGCCTTCCATCAGCCCGCCGGGCAGGAAGATGACGATCAGCATGAACAGCGCGCCCAGCGTCAGGTGCCAGCCTTCGCCGACGAACTTGGAGGAAATCGCGACGGCGAAATGCTGCAGGCCCTCGGGCAGGAAGCTGAATGTCTGCATCAGCATGCCTTCGTTGAAGGCGGAGAAGATGTTCTCGAAGTACTTGATGGCGCCGGCGCCGATCACCGGACCGAGCAGGGTTCCGGTGCCGCCGAGAATGGTCATCAGAACCACCTCGCCGGACGCGGTCCACTGCATGCGTTCGGCTCCGGCCAGCGGATCCGTCACCGCCATCAGCCCGCCTGCGAGCCCGGCATACATGCCGGAAATCACGAAGGCCGTCAGCGCATAGGGCCGCGTGTGCACGCCGGTATAGTTCAACCGGTTCTGGTTCGACTTCAGCGCGCGCAGCATCATGCCGAACGGCGAGCGGAAAATGCGCATGGCGATGTAGAAGCAGATGATCAGGACGACGCCGCAGAAATAGAAGCCGGGATAGCCGGTCATCGTAATGCCGAAAAGATCGGAGGGCGGCAGCACCGCACCGTAATCGCGGCCGAAGGCGACATCGAGGACGCGCGGGTCCGCCTGGGTCAGCTGCAGGCCGGTTTCGCCGTTGGTGATCGGGGTCAGCACCGAATAGGCCAGGTTGTAGCTCATCTGGGCAAAGGCGAGCGTCAGGATGGAAAAGTAGATGCCCGTCCGGCGCAGCGAGATGTAGCCGATCGCCAACGCGAACAGACCGCCCAGGAGGGTCGCGAAGATGACCGCCGGGATCGGGTTCATGCTCAACAGCTTGAAGGTCCAGACCGCCGTATAGGACCCGACGCCGAGAAACGCGGCATGGCCGAAGGACAGGTAGCCGGTAAGACCGAACAGGATGTTGAAACCGATCGCGAAGATGCCGAAGATCGCAAACTTCTGAAGCAGGTCTGGATAGCCGGCGCCGAGCGGTGCAAGCAGGAACGGTCCGGCCATGACCGCTGCGGCAAACACGATCAGGAGCAGCAGGTCATTTCTTTCGGGGATCAGATTTTTCATCGGTCAGCCCTCCATCACGCCCTTGCGGCCCATCAGGCCCCGCGGCCGAAGCAGCAAAACGGCAACCGCGATGAGATAGATGATCACCTGATCGATGCCCGGCAGGATGTTCTTGACCTCGTTCATGGAGGCAAAGCTCTGCAGGATGCCGAGCAGGAAGCCGGCCGCGACGGCGCCGCCGAGGCTGCCCATGCCGCCGACCACGACCACGACGAAGCTGAGCACCAGGAAGTCCATGCCCATGTGATAGTCGGGACTGAGGATCGGCGTGTACATGGCGCCGGCCAGTCCGGCGACGATGGCGGCCATGCCGAAGACGATGGTGAACCGGCGGTCGATGTCGATGCCGAGAAGCCCGACGGTCTCGCGATCCGCCATGCCGGCCCGCACCACCATGCCGAAGGTGGTGAATTGCAGGAAGGCAAAGACCGCGCCGATGGTAACGACAGAGAAGAGGAAATAGATCAACCGCCAGGCCGGATAGACGACGTTGCCGGCCTCGAAGCCGATCATGATGCCGAAATCGATCATGCCCTTGGCGGCTTCCGGCGCGGGTTGCGGGATCGGATTGGCGCCGAACTGGCTCTTGATGATTTCCTGGATCACGATGGCAAGCCCGAACGTCACGAGAATCTGTTCCGCATGCGGGCGCTTGTAGAAGAAGCGGATAAGGCCGCGTTCCATGGCGATGCCGACCAACAGCATCACCGGGATGGCAATCAGAATGGAGACGGGAACCGAGTAGTCCAGCAGCGTCGTTCCAAAATCACCGAACCAGGTTTCGACATAGGGCGTGCGGATCTCGACCGGCGTGCCCCAGGCGGTCAATTGGTCCGGATCCTCCACGACCTGTTCCAGGCTCAACAGCGCCTTGACCGAAACCGCGCAGAAGGCGCCGAGCATGAACAGCGCTCCATGGGCGAAGTTGACCACGCCAAGCGTGCCGAAGATCACGGTAAGGCCGAGCGCAATCAGGGCGTACGCGCCGCCTTTGTCGAGACCGTTGAGTATCTGCAAGAATATCGCGTCCATCATCCCCACTCGCGCTCGAGCATCCGCCAACGCGCGCCCTGCCCGATCGCCTCCGGATCGGCGGGTTGGTTCACGCGCGGCATACTCCGGTTACCGGATGGGACCGATCATCGGGGTTCGCTGGCGCAGTGCCGCAAACCTGTCGGTCCGAAGAGCCGGCCGCCCGCACGGGCGACCGGCCGGTCTTTCAGGAAGCCAATCAGGCGCCGTCGTTGTAGGGGCCGAGTTCGCCGCCCAACATGCCGACCGGATACTCGACCTGGGACCGCGGCGTGACTTCGACCACTTCGAGAACGTCGAACTTCGACGACGGGTTTTCCTTGCCCTTCACGACGAGCACGTCCTTGAAGCACTGGTGATCTTCAGCCCGGTATTCCGTCGGACCGTTGCCGAGACCGTCGAACTTGAAGCCTTCAAGGGCCGGACCGACCGCGGACGGACGGAACGTGCCGGCACGCTGCGCGGCATCGGCGTAGAGCAGAGCCTGGCAATAGCAGGTGTGGGCGGCCTGGGACGGCGGGAAGCCGTATTTCTGGCCAAAGGATTTCACGAAGGCCTTGGAGCCCTCGTCCTGCAGCGACCAATGCCAGTTGGTGGACCCGAAGATGCCCTTGACGTTTTCGCCGGCGCCTTGCGCCATCAAGCGGCTGTAAAGCGGCACGACGATGGCGAAGTCCTTGCCGTTGACCTGCTTGTCGCGCAGGCCGAACTGCACGGCCTGGGTCAGCGAGTTGACCATGTCCCGGCCGTAATGGTTCAGGATCAGCACGTCGGCGCCGGAATTGAGGACCGGCGTGATGTATTGCGAGAAATCGCCTGCCCCGAGCGGCGTGCGGACAGCGGCAGCGGTCTGCCAGCCGAGCTGCTCGGAATACTTCTTGATCGAGCCTTCCTGGCTCCAGCCCCAAGTGTAGTCGGCCGTCAGGTGATAGGCGACGCGGTCGGTGCCGAAGGCGTTCTTCATCACCGGACCGAGCGCTGCGCCGGACATTTCCGTGTTGAAGAAGTGACGGAAGCCGTTGGCGCGCTTGTCCTTGCCGGTCGTGTCGTTGGAATGGGTCAGACCGGACATGAAGATGACACCGGCGTCCTGGCACAGGCCCTGGACGGCAATGGCGACGCCCGACGATGAGCCGCCGGTGATCATGATGGCGCCGTCCTTTTCGATCATGCGCTTGGCGCTGGCCCGGGCGGCGTCGGACTTGGTCTGGGTATCGCCGGTGACGTATTCGACCTTCTTGCCGTTGATGCCGTCGCCCTTCAGCTCCTTGGACGAAAACGTGTTCAGCATGCCGCCGTCGCCTTCGCCGTTGATGTGTTCGACGGCAAGCTGGTAGGCGCGCAATTCGTCGGCGCCCTCGTCGGCATAGGCGCCGGTCTGCGGCACGTTGAACCCGAGGATCACGCTTGATCCCTTCGGTTCGTTTGTATAGCCGGCCGACCAGGCGGAACTGGTAAAGATCGTCGGCGCAGCCAGGGTCACCCCGCCCGCGACCGACGCTTTCAACAGGTTGCGGCGGTCCATATGCAGCTTCTTCATAAAAGTTCTCCCAATGAGCGTTTCCCGCTAGGAGGCCGAACCCGGTTGGTGTTGTGTGTCCGAGCCGGCCGACGGACGAGTGTTTCATCCGGCGACGAACCTGCGCACCATTTGTCAATCAGTCAATAAGCAATTGGTTTAATTGAATTTTTTTGTCAAAATTTTTCCTTGCAGAGCCAAAATTTTGTCAATAATTTACGCTGCATCGCCATAAGATGCGCGAAATAAACAGGAATCGGCCATGCCGGATACCATTGTCGGTACGCGAATCCGCCAGAGACGGCGGGAGGTTGGCGTCGGTCAGGCCGAACTCGCGAAAAAAATCGGTATCTCGCCCTCCTACCTGAATCTGATCGAATGGAACAAACGGCGGATTTCACCGGATCTGCTGCGCCGGACCGCCCGGGCTCTCGATCTTCCGGCCGACCTGCTCGACGGCGCTTCCGAGAGCCGGCTCCTGGAAACCCTGACCGAAATCGCGCATCTGCCGGCGCTCGAACCGCTTGGCGTCGAGCGCGAGCACACGGCCGAGCTGATCGGCCGGTTTCCCGGCTGGGCTAAGGCGGTCGCCGCCATGGCGCGCTCTGAACGGGAAGCCAGGGCGCATGCCAACATTCTGTCGGACCGGTTATCCAACGACCCGTTCCTCAGCGAAACTGTGCACCACATGCTGACCCGAATCGCGGCCGTCCGGTCAGCAGCCGACATCCTGTCGGACTATCCGGACCTACCGGCCGACAGGCGCGAGCGCTTCAGCCGTATGGTGCACGAAGAAAGCCGGTCGCTTTCCGATGTCGGAGAAGCGCTGGCCGTCTACCTGGACAAGGCCGAGGAGGCCGACAGGGTGATGACGCCGCTCGACGAGGTCGAAGCCCTGTTCGAAGCGCGCGACAATCATTTTTCGGAAATCGAAGCCGCAGCGGGCGCCCTGTCGGACCGCCTGACCGATCCGCGGCCGATCCCGCGCAGCACGCTGGCCCGGACGCTCGCCGAGCAAAACCTGACCGATCCGATTGCCGAGCTGATCGACGGCCAGTCCCAAGTCACGACGGCCGCCGCCCGCAAACGGGCGCAAAAGGCCCTCCTCAATTATGCTGTCGGCGCCATCCTGATGCCGCTGAACGCGTTCGGCGAAAGAGCTGTGGCGTTGCGTTACGACGCAGAGGCACTCGCCCAGGCGTTCTCGGCCGAAATCGGCAGTGTGTGCCATCGCCTGACGGCCTTGCCGCGCCGCAACGATGTTCCCCGCTTCGGCTATTTCCGGGCGAATGCCGCGGGCACCATCATTGAGATGCTGGGACTCGACGGGCTTGCTCTGCCCCGCTACGCCTCCGCTTGTCCGCTATGGGTTCTCTACCGGGCCCAACAGGCGCCGGAAACGATGATTCGCCAGCATGCCTCGTTTCCCTCCGGACAGCGCTTCGTGTTCGTCGCCCGGGCCCGGCATACCGGCGTCATCGGTTTCGGCAAACCGCGCCACTATGTGACCGACATGATCGCCATGTCCGAAGCGGATGCCGCCCGCACGGTCTACGCGCCCGAACCGACCACACGTGCCGAGGACGTCGGACCGACCTGTCGCCTTTGCCCACGGCGATCCTGTGTACATCGGGTTGAAGATCCGCTTGCCGAATAATGCCAAGGTTGCGACCCGCCGGAATCTAAGGTCTAATTAGCCAGCACGCTCACGCAAGATGAGCGCTCTGGGGGAGGATGCACAACCAATGGCAAAACGCGTGCTTTTGGCCGAGGACGAGCCAAACATTGCCGAATCGCTGACATTCCTTTTGGATCGCGCCGGCTTTGAAGTGACGGTCGAAACCGACGGTCGTGGAGCGCTGACCTCGGCCCTGGATGCTCCGCCCGACGTTCTCATCCTGGATGTCATGCTGCCGGAAGTCGACGGCTATGAAGTGCTCCGGCAATTGCGGGCCGACCGGCGAGCGGAAGGGCTGCCTATCGTCATGCTGACCGCGAAGGGACAAAAGCAGGACCGCGAGGCCGCCCTGGAACGCGGCGCCGACCTGTTCATCACCAAGCCGTTCGCGAATTCCGACATCATTGCCGCCGTGCAGGAATTGTCGGAAGGACGACCGAAACCGGTCACCGCGGTGAGCAGCTAGAGTAGCGGCACTAACACCGCTCCAGGACCAATCCGGTGAGAGATCGCGCGAACCTGCAGGTCACACGGCGCAAGATGCGCGACCGTTCGATTGCGCTGGTGCTCGTCGGCATCGTGGCGCTCTTGCCCCCGGTAGCCGGCATGGCGCTGATCGACGGCACCGTCGCCGGCATTCCGATACCTGTGCTTTATGTCTTCATTGTCTGGACAGCGCTCATCGTCGGCGCGGCGGCTCTCGCTCCGGCCCTGCAGGAACAGGATGAGACCGGCACACCGGGCGGGTCCGACGAAACCGAACGCTGATGCTGACCGGCAACGTCCTTCTGATCGCCTGCCTGAGCTACGTTGCCCTGCTCTTTGCCGTTGCGTTCGTCGTCGACCGCCGGGCGCGCCGGCGTCCGGTCGAATGGCTGCATTCGCCGCTGGTCTACACCCTGTCGATCTCGGTCTATTGCACATCGTGGACGTTCTACGGCGCTGTAGGATCCGCCGCCCGCAACGGGCTGGAATTCATTACGATCTATCTGGGGCCGACGCTTGTCTTCATCGGATGGTGGTGGCTGTTGCGCAAGCTGGTTCGGATCGGCCGGGTCCACAACATTACCTCCATCGCAGACCTGATCTCCTCGCGCTACGGCAAGAGCCCGAGCCTGGCGGTGCTTGTCACACTGATCGCGGTGATCGCCACAACACCCTATATCGCTTTGCAATTGCAATCGGTCACGCGCAGCTACCAGGTGATCGCCAGCGAGGCGGAAAGCTTTGCCACCGCGTTCTGGATCGCCGCCGGCATGGCGCTGTTTGCGATCCTGTTCGGAACGCGCAATCTGGATGCCAATGAACGCCACCATGGTGTGGTGGCCGCGATCGCCGTGGAAGCGATCGTCAAGCTGGTAGCGCTGATCGCCGTCGGCATCTTCGCGACCTACGGGATTGCCGGCGGGTTCAGCGGTATTTTCGCCGATGTCCCTACTGAGGCGATCCGGGGCGCCGGAGACATTTTCGGACCACGCTGGGTCGTTCTCACTTTCCTCTCGGCAACCGCGATCATCTGCCTGCCGCGGCAATTCCAGGTGACGGTCGTGGAAAACATCGAAGAGCGCCACCTGTCGACCGCCTCGTGGCTGTTTCCACTCTATCTGTTGGGCATGACGCTGTTCATCATGCCGATCGCTCTGGTCGGCCAGGAAGTGATGCCGGCCGGGTCGAATCCAGACCTCTACGTGCTGACGCTGCCGCTGTCCCAACAGCGCGACGAACTGGCGCTTCTGGCCTTTCTCGGCGGGTTTTCGTCCGCCACTTCGATGGTGATCGTGGCGGCGATCGCCGTCTCGACCATGGTGTCCAACCACATCGTCATGCCGGCCGCCCTGAAGCTGATTGCTGCGAGCCGCGGCGTCAGCGGCGACGTGCGCAGTCTCCTACTCATCTCGCGGCGGGTCAGCATCGGCGTGATCCTCGGCCTCGGATTCCTGTATTTTCATCTTAGCGGCGGGTCCGATGCGCTGGCCTCCATCGGCCTGATTGCGTTTACCGGTGTCGCGCAATTCCTGCCGAGCCTGATCGGCGGCATTTTCTGGCGCGGCGCGACGCGCGCCGGCGCGCTTTCGGGACTGCTCGCCGGCTTTACGCTCTGGGCGTACACGCTGTTCCTTCCGAGTTTCGAGGGCGACCTGATCCTCACGGCCGCGGCGCTGTCCGAAGGGCCCTGGGGCCTTGTCCTGCTGCGTCCGCAGGCGCTGTTCGGCCTTACCGGATACGATCCACTGGTGCATGCCGTGATCTGGAGTGTCGGCATCAACACGCTGGTCTTCGTCACGATTTCCAGCCTGACCCGGGCCGACGACCTGGAACGGCTTCAGGGCGGCCAGTTCGTCGACGTCTACCGCTCGGCCGGCGGTTCGCCGACCCTGATCACAGCCGGCACGGCCCATTCGGAAGACCTGTTCGTGCTTGCCCAGCGTATTCTGGGGCGCGATCCGGCCCGAAGGCTGTTCGACGAAATGGCGCGGACCCAGGGCACGGCAAGCGGTCTGCCCTATCCGTCCGATGCCATGATCGCACGGCTCGAACGGGAACTGACCGGCTCGATCGGCGCCGCATCGGCCCATGCCATGGTGACCGGCATTGCCGGGCGCCAGACCGTCGGCATGACGGAACTGATCGACATTGCCGATGAAACCCAGCGCCTGATCGAAACGTCCCGACAGCTCGCCGTCAAATCGGACCAGCTGGAAAACGCGGCTCGCCAATTGCGCACCGCCAACGAGCGTCTCCGGGCGCTCGACCAGCAAAAGGACGAGTTTCTCAGCCAGGTTTCGCACGAATTGCGCACGCCGATGACCTCAATCCGGTCGTTCACGGAAATCCTGCAGGACGACGACGCAACCACGGTCGAGGAACGCGCCCGCTTCGTCTCCATCATCCACGACGAAAGCCTGCGCCTCACCCGCCTGCTCGATGAAATCCTCGATATCAGCCGGCTGGAGGCCGGCACGGCGCGTTTCCAGTTGGAGCCGATCGATGCGAATGCGGTGATCGGCGCCGCCGTCAACACGATAACGGGGGTCGCGCGCAGCGCCGGCGTGACGATCACAACGGAACCGTTGCCCGACGGCGTGCCGCTGAAGGCCAACGCGGACAGGTTGCGCCAGGTGTTGATCAACATTCTGTCGAACGCCGTCAGATACAACCCGGTCGACGATCCGAAGATCACGGTCCGCACGGCCATGAGGGGCAGCGACGTGCATATCGATGTCATCGACAATGGCGGCGGGGTTACGCGCGAAGAGGCGGAACTCGTGTTCGAGAAGTTCGCGCGCGGCAGCCGGTCCGGGCGCGATCAGGGTGCCGGGCTCGGTCTGCCGATCAGCCGGGCGATCATGCAGGCGATGAACGGCGATCTGACGATCGAGTTCGCACCCAACGGAACCAGCTTTTTCCGGATTCGTTTGTCAAAGGCCTGATCTGCCCCCGGCAACCGGTCTCAGCGATCCGGCAGCGTATCGGCGATCAGGGCGATCATCTCAAACATGATGGCGGCCGCGACCATCGCCGTGATGTTGTTGGGCTGGTCCTTGGTCGGCATGAGACAGACGACATCGCCGCCGACGATGTTCATGCCGCGTACGGCATGCAGGAGAGCCACCGCTTCGTCGATGTCGAAGCCGCGCACGCCCGGTTCGATGTTCGCGACGGCCGGCGCCACAGTCGGGTCGAGGCAATCCAGGTCGAAGGTGATGTAGACGGGTCGTCCGTCCAGCACGTCGCGGATCTGGGCAATCACGTCGGCGGCGCCGCGGGTCCGGTATTCGGCCATGGTGACGACATTGTAGCCGTATTCGTAGGACGGTTCGATCCAGTCGAGCGTGCGCGGATGGCCGCGAATGCCGATCTGCATCGACCCTTTCGGATCGACCTGGCCCTGGTCGGCAAGATAGGCGCCCCAGTGCGCGGCAGACTTCTTGGCGCCCAGGAAGTGATCGACCTTGGTGAAGACGTCGGTATGGGCGTCCAGATGCAGGAGGCAAACCGGTTCGCCTCCGGAAAGCGCGCCGCCGCCAAGTGCTTGCACGATACCGCCGGTGATCGAATGGTCACCGCCGATAGACACGGGCCGCGCCCCGGCGGCGTCGATTTCCCGATAGAAATCCGTGATCTGCGCAATGCAGTCTTCGTTATCGTTGGCACGCGGCAGCGGCACGTCGCCGACATCGGCAATGCGCGCCCTCGACCAGGGATCGAGCCGGAAGCCGCCATGCATGCGGCGCTGCAGGGCCGAAACGTGGCGCACGGCGCGCGGCCCGAGATGCTGGTCGCGTTCGGTCGTGCCGTTACCGGTCGAATGCGGCACGCCGGCCAGCGCGATGTCATGGCCCTCCGGCCCGACATGCGGGCAGCGGAACAGCGTCGGCACACCCCACCAGTAAAGATTGTTCATCATGCTTTCGTGGTGGGGATCGGCCATTTGTGCGCTCCGGATCTGTCGTGACGGTTTGATCCGGTTCTGGCGATCCCTTTGTCGGCGGTCAAGCCGGTGCCGGATCCTTCACGAACCGGCGCCAGAGCGCCGGACCGGTCCGGTGAACGGATTCGCCGCGCGTGTCGACGGCGACCGTAACCGGCATGTCTTCGACGACCAGTTCGCGGATCGCCTCCATGCCGAGATCTTCATAGGCGACCACGCGTGCGGCCTTCACCGCCTTTGAAACCAGATAGGCCGCGCCGCCGACGGCGATCAGGTAGGCCGCGCCATGCCGGGCAATCGCGTCCACCGTTTCGGGGCCCCGCTCGGCTTTTCCGATCATGACTTTCAGGCCCGTTGCGCCAAGCACCTCGTCGGTGAACCGGTCCATCCGGGTTGCGGTCGTCGGCCCGGCCGGGCCGATGACCTCGTCTCCCACCGCGTCGACGGGACCGACATAATAGAGCGCGCGCCCATTCAGATCGACCGGCAGTTCATCGCCTGCGCGCAGCGTCTCGACCAGCCGCTTGTGCGCGGCATCGCGTCCGGTAAAGAGCGTTCCGGACAGGAGCAGCGTCTCGCCGGGCCGCCATGACGCTATTTCCGCGTCGGTCAGGCCGTCGAGATCGACGGAGCGGGCCAGATCGGCAGTCTGTTCCAACACGACATCCGGCCAGTCGTCCAGATCCGGCGGATCGAAGCGGGCGGGTCCGGACCCTTCGAGTTCGAAATGCAGGTGGCGGGTCGCCGCGCAATTGGGGATCAGCGCGACAGGAAGCGACGCTGCATGGGTCGGAAACGTTCGGATGCGCACGTCAAGCACCGAGACAAGGCCGCCGAGCCCCTGCGCGCCGACGCCAAGGGCGTTGACCCGGTTATGGATCTCGAGGCGAAGCTTCTCAAGGGGCGAGTCCGGCCCGTTTTGCCTCAGCGCAATCATGTCCATCGGTTCGTTGAGGCTCTGCTTGGCCAAAAGCATGGCCTTTTCGGCGCTGCCACCGACGCCGATGCCAAGCACACCGGGCGGACACCAGCCGGCGCCGAGGGTGGAGACCGTATCGACCACCCAGTCGGCGACTGAGTCCGACGGTTCGAGCACGGCAAAACGCGCCTTGTTCTCCGAGCCGCCGCCTTTCGCGGAAACGTCGACTGTGATCCGGTCGCCCGCAACGATCTCGGTGTGCACGATGGCCGGTGTGTTGTCGCCGGAATTCTTCCGGCCGCCCAGCGGATCGGTGACGATGGAAGCGCGCAAGGGGTTGCTGTCGCTGCGATAGGCACGGGCGACCGCCCGGTCGACGAGGGCCTGCAGCGAATGCGTCGTATTCAGCCTGGCCCCTACGCCGAGGCGTATAAAGACGTGTGCCGTGCCGGTATCCTGACAGATCGGCCGGCGCCCGAGCGCGCACATGCGCGAGTTCACCAGGATCTGCGCGATCGCGTTCCGCGCCGCCGGGCTTTTCTCCCGCGCGTAGGCATCGCTCATGTGCCGGATGAAATCCGGCGGATGGAAATACGAAATGTATTGCAGCGCGTCGGCGATACTGTCGACGAAATGATCTTCCTCGATGATCGTCATGACAGCCCTTCTTCGCGCGCTTGAGTTTTCATGCCTGCGGGTCCGAGACGGAGTTCAACTACCAGCATAGGCCGAGACGTCTCCCGACGCACGACCCGGTATGTCACAGGACACGGCAAACCCGCATTCATGGCTGCACGGAGGAACTGACAGTGCGATCCGGTTAGACTGCCAAAGGCGGGAGCCGAGCCTTTGCCCGGCTCCCGAAGGTCTGGCGGGGGAATCACGCCAGGTCGAAACCGGATGCCGTCAGAGGCAGCGACCGGATCGTTTTGCCCGTCGCATTCTGGACAGCGTGCACCAATGCCGGCGCCACGGGCGGCGTGCCCGGCTCACCGATCCCGCCGACCGGCCCGCCAAGCTGCAGAATCTCGACGTCGAATTCAGGCGTCTCGGCGAGCGTCAGCATGCGGTAGGTGTCGAAATTACCCTGATCTACCCTGCCCTTCTGCATGGTCACCTCGCCCCAAAGAGAGGCTGTGATGCCGGTGATTGCGCCGGACACCATCTGGGCCTCGATGGTATCGGGATGCACGGCGTGGCCGACATCGGCGACCGACGTGACCTTGACCAGGCGAATGGCATTCCCTTCGACGGCAATCTCGAAGACATTGCCGAGCACCGTGCCGAAGGCCTCGTGGATCGCGATTCCCTGGTGGTGTCCGGCGGCCGGAGATCCCCAGCCGGCCCGCTCGGCCAGGCGTTCAAGCACCGTCCGGTTGCGATCCGACTTCATCAGCTTCATTCGCAGCGCAACCGGATCCTGGTTTGTCTCGCGGGCAATTTCGTTGACAAAACCCTCCATGAACCAGGCGTTCTGGGAATGCGCGACCGACCGCCAGAAGCCGACCGGGATCGCCCTGTTTTCCATGGCATAGACCACGCGGGAGGCGGCACCGAATTCGTATTGGCGGTGGAAGGGAACGCCGGCGGGGCTTTTTCCCTCGGCCACGCCGTCGACGCTGGTGTGGTCGATATCGCCTTTGGCGAGGTCGGGAACCGCGCGGGCCAGAATCGACGGACAGGCGAGCGCACCGTCGAAACCGGTCACCATGCCGTCCGCATCGATTGCGGCACGCAGGCGTGCCGCTGCCGCCGGACGATAGAAGCCTCCGCGCATGTCGTCCTCGCGGCTCCACATCACCTGGACCGGCGCGCCGACCTCCTTGGAGACGCGGGCCGCGTGGATCGGCAGGTCGATCTCGAAGCGCCGGCCGAGCCCGCCGCCGAGAAACGTCGTGTGGCACTCGACCTGACTGCCGTCGAGCCCGACTGCGCCGGCGACAAAACCCATCAGGCCCTGGGCCTGGGTCGGCGACCAGATCGTGAGCTTGTCCGGCGTGTAATGGGCGGTTGTGTTCATCGGCTCCATCGTGGCATGCGCCAGGTACGGCGCCTCGAGCGTGACCTCGACAATGCGTGCGGCAGAAGATGTCGCGGCCTCGATGTCGCCGACCTCCTCCACCGGTTTGCCGCGCTGGTTGGCGACCGCATCCCGAAGGTCCCTCCTGACGGCCGCCGTCGACAGGTCCGCCGCATCGCCCAGATCCCAATCAACGGAAAGCGCCGCCGCGCCCTTGGTGGCCGGCCAGAAACTATCTGCAACGACGTAGACGACGTTTTCGAGCGACACGATGTGCCGCACGCCGGAGATGGCACG
The DNA here is from genome assembly GCA_038745065.1 of Pseudomonadota bacterium. Taxonomy (GTDB): domain Bacteria; phylum Pseudomonadota; class Alphaproteobacteria; order Rhizobiales; family JANQQB01; genus JANQQB01. The sequence goes on from JBCDLT010000003.1 coordinate 127,278, forward strand.
GGCAGCCGCGTCATCTATCGAACGGACCTTCCCGGTAAACGACGGCGGAAACACCGGTACCGCCGTCAGCATGCCCTCGACGCGGACATCCGTACCGTAGATGGCGGAGCCGTCGAGCTTTGCGGGTGTGTCGTTGCGTCCGACCGAACGCCCGATGATGCGCCATTCGTCCGGGCGTTTCAGTTGCACGTTATCCGGTGCCGGGTACTTCGCGGCCTCGGAAACGAGAACACCATATGCAAGGCTCTGGCCGGTCAGCGGATTGACGATCGATCCCGACCGCGCCTGGAGGCCGCCCGGATAGACGCCCCAACGCTCGGCCGCCGCGCGTTTCAGCATTTCGCGGGCCTTTGCGCCGACCTGGCGCGCCGGTTCCCAGAAGGCGCGGATCGAGAAACTCTCGGCGGTTGTCTGGAAGCCGTAAAACGGATGGTTGAAAGCCGCGCCGGCGATCGGCGAGAAGATCTCGACGTCCTCCCAATCGACTTCCAGTTCCTCGGCAATGAGTTGAGCCATCGATGTCCAGATGCCCTGCCCCATTTCGGATTGCGGCTGCGCGATGCGGACCTTGCCGTCCGCGGTGATTTCCAGCCAGGCGCCCAGCTCACCACCCGTGGAGGCAGCGGCATGGCGTACGGTGGCTGGAACGGCGAAACCGAGCACCAGAGCGGCAACACCGGATTTCAGGACAGCGCGACGGGTTGCGGTCGAAGCGTTCATAATGACCTCCCCGTCACGCGTCGCCGCGCACGGCGCGGTGGATGGCAGCGCGGACCCTTGGATAGGTTCCGCACCGACAGATATTGGTCATGACCCGATCAATCTCGTCATCGCTCGGATCCGGCGACTCGGCGATCAAGGCGGATGCCGCCATGATCATGCCGGACTGGCAATAACCACATTGCGGCACGTCCAGATCGCGCCAGGCCTGTTGCACCGGATGGGTTCCGTCGGCCGACAATCCCTCGATCGTGCGCACGTCCCGGTCCGCAACCGCACTGACCGGCAGGACGCAGGTTCGGACCGCCGCGCCGTCGATATGGACCGTGCACGATCCGCAGGCCGCGATACCGCAGCCGTACTTTGTACCGGTGAGCGCGAGCGTGTCGCGCAGCACCCACAAAAGCGGCGTATCCGGATCCGAGTCGACGGAGACCCTGGACCCGTTGACGGTGAATGCAATGCTCATGGAGTCCTCCCTAATACCAGTGGAGCGTCAGATGGCGGTCGCACGGACCATCTCGGCGCATTTCCAGCCGATCATCATCGACGGCGCATTGGTGTTGGACGTTGTGATCGACGGCATGATCGAGGCGTCGGCGACGCGTAAGCCTTCGATGCCGTAGACGCGCAATTCAGGGTCCACGACGGCGGTTTCGTCGACACCCATCCGGCAGGTCGAAGTCGGGTGGAAATAGGTGTTGAGCGACTTTGCGAGAAATTCCCGCCACCGGCTCTCGCTCATGTCGCCGGATCCGGGCAAGACCTCGGCCTTGCGGAACGGCGCATAGGCGGCGTCCGCACCGATGGCGCGACAGAGTTCGGTCGCCGTGCGATAGGCTTTCCAGTCCTGTTCCTCGGCGAGGTAATTCGGGTCGACGATCGGCGGCACGGCCGGATCCGCCGATGCCAGCTTGAGGGAACCGCGCGAATGCGGCCGGGCAACACCGGACAGGATGCAATAGCCATGCTCATAGCCGAGCGTGTGCCCGGTCGAGGCAAACGGCACCGATACATACAGCGCGATCATATCGGGAGCCGGAAGCCGGGAATCGGAGCGCTCCCACATGTAGACTTCGGAATGATTGTAATGGCTGAGCGGAACCGGGCCCTTGGCCTCGTAATTGACGCCGGCACCCAGGATATGATCCTGCAAGCCTTCGCCGACCGGCAGATCGGATACGGCATCGATGCCTATTTCTTTCAGATCTCCAGCGGGGCCGATGCCGGACAGCATCAGGAGCCGGGGGCTGTCGATCGCGCCGGCCGACAGGATCACTTCAGCGTCGGCATGCACGGTGTGCGGCGCGCCGTTGTGCAGGTAGGTGACGCCCTTACAGCGTCCCTTGTCGATGACCAGCTTCAGCGCCGGCGCGTCGGTGAGCACGGTCACGTTGCCCTTTTCCATCGCCGGACGCAGAAAGGCGGTCGCGGACGACTGGCGCTTGAAATCCTTGATGTTGAAATTGACCCAGGCCTGGCCTTCCATGCGCTCGGCGTTGAAATCGGCGGTCTCGCGATAGCCGAGGCTTGCGCTGGCGTCCATGAAGGCGACGGCACCCTCATGGCGCTTGTCCGATGCCGGCGTGGAAATGTGGATCGGGCCGCTGTCGCCCCGGTATTCGCTCGCCCCGCCTTCCCAGGTCTCCATCGCCTTGAAGTGCTCCAGCACCTCCGAATAGGACCAGCCGGAATTGCCGGCATAGGCCCAGGAATCGTAGTCGGACTTGTGGCCGCGGGCATAAATCATGGCGTTCAATGCCGATGTTCCGCCCAGCACGTTGCCGCGCGGCCAGGCGTGCGTGCGCCCGTCGGCGTGGTTTTGCGGCACGGTGTTGAAGAACTTGGTCGCCCGCGTGCCGAGCGACGCTGCCCAGGATTGGGGATTGTGCACTTCGGGAAGATCGTCGTCGCCGCCTGCCTCCAGCACCAGAATGCTGGCATCCGAACCGGAGGCCAGGCGATAGGCGGCGGCCGAACCGGCCGATCCCGACCCGATGATGATGTAATCGAACGTGCGCGCGGGTTTCGGTGTGTTCAACGTCGATGCGGCCCAGGCTCGGGGCGACCAGGCGCTCGCAAGCGCCCCGGCAAGACCGGCCGTCACACCGGCGGCCAAAGCGGCGCGGATGAAACTGCGGCGGCTGGTCCGGCCGCAATGATAGTCCAGGACCGCCTGTTCGAGACGGCTGTCGTTTCGATCGCTGGTCGTCATAATGTCCTCCCTCGGTGATTGTGTCTGCGTCACGTCATCATCTGCTGAGGCGCAAACAGGTCCGCGGACCGACCCGCTTGCGCTGGCGCCCCCCGGGCCTCTTGCGGACCCTTTCCGACCGGTTTGTCGCCGTCGCCCTTGCGGGCTAGATCGTTCGACCGCCATCGACCTCCAGGATCACGCCGGTCAGAAAGGCCGCTTCGTCGGAGGCCAGGAACAGGGTGGCATCGGCCATGTCCTTGGGCTCGCTGAGGCGTCCGAGCGGCACGGTCGCGACGAATTTTTTGCGGTTTTCCGGCGTGTCGGGCATGCCCATAAAGGTTTCAAGCAGCGCCGTTGCCCCCATTACAGGGGCCAGGCCGCAAACGCGGATCCCATCGGGCGCCAGTTCCACCGCGAGCGACTTGGTCATCAGGTTCACAGCGCCCTTTGAGGCGTTGTACCAGGTAAGCCCGGGCCGCGGCCGGATGCCGGCGGTCGACCCGACATTGAGCATGACGCCCGAACCCTGTTCGCGCCAATGCGGAACCACGGCATGGGTCATGTGGAAGATCGACGTGACATTGATGTCGAAGACCTTTCGGAACGTCGCCTCGTCCACGTCGAGCAAGGGCTGGTTCCTGTGCGACCAGCCGGCATTGTTGACGACAATATCGACTGTCCCGAAAGCCTCGATCACAGCAGCGACTGCCGCCGACACGTCGGCGCCGACCGAAACGTCGGCTTTCACGGCCAGCGCGGCCTCTCCGATTTCCGCGGCGACGTCGCGGGCACCGGCCTCGTTCAGGTCGACGATTGCGACCTTCGCCCCTTCCTCTGCAAATCGATGCGCAATTGCGCGGCCGAACCCCGAGGCGGCGCCGGTCACAAGGGTGGTTTTGCCGGCCAGTCTTCCGTTTATGCTCACAAGATCTTCCTATCGATAGTCCTGAACGACCGTCTTGGTCTGGGAGAATTCGTAGAGCGCGGCGAACCCTTTCTCCCGGCCGTGGCCGGATTTGCGCATGCCGCCGAACGGCAATTCGATGCCGCCGCCGGCGCCGTAGCCGTTGAGAAAGACCTGACCGCAGCGCAACGCCTTGGCGAGCCGCATCTGACGCCTGGCATTTTCCGTCCAGACGCCGGCAACAAGGCCGTAATCGGTGTCGTTGGCGATGCGGATGGCATCGGCCTCATCCTCGAAAGGAATAAGGGAAAGCACGGGGCCGAAGACTTCCTCACGTGCCAGTTCATCGGCTTCCGGGACAGGTCCGAAAAGCGCCGGCGCTACGAAGAAACCGTCTGCCGCGGCCGCCCCGGAGACGCCTCCCCGGGCGATCAGCGGCGCACCGGCGCGCTCGATGAAAGCATTGACGCGGTCGCGCTGGACTCGGGAAATCAGCGGTCCAAGCGCCTTGTCCTCCGCGAACGGCGCGGCGATGAGCGTCTCGAACCGATCGCTCAGCCAGGCAACGGCCCGGTCCCAGATCGGCTTGTGGATCAGCGCCCGCGATCCGGCGGAACAGGTCTGGCCGCCATTCTGGACGATCGCTCCGGCAACGACCGGAAGAGCCTTGTCGAGATCGGCGTCGTCAAAAACGATCTGGGGCGACTTGCCGCCAAGCTCCAGCGTGCAACCGATATGGTTGCGGGCGGCCGCCATCTGGACCAGCGCGCCAACCTCGGGCGACCCGGTGAAGGAGAGAAAGTCCACACCGCGGGCTTCGGTCAATGCCTTGCCGGCGGTTTCGCCATAGCCGGTGACGACGTTGATGGCGCCAGCCGGGAAGCCGACGTCAAGCGCCAGTTCGGCAATCCGGAGCGGCGTGAGCGCCGCCTCCTCGGCCGGCTTCAGCACAACCGCGTTGCCCATGGCGAGCGCCGGTGCCAGAGATCGCCCGACCATCTGGGCCGGGTAATTCCAGGGAATGATATGCCCGGTAACGCCGTAGGGTTCGTGCCAGACCTGGACGTTGTACCCGGCCAGGAACGGAACCGTGTCGCCGTGCACCTTGTCGGCCGCGCCGCCGTAGAATTCGAAATAGCGGGCAGTTGCGACCATGTCCGCCCGGGCTTGCGTAAGCGGCTTGCCGGTATCGCGTGCTTCCAGCTGTGCCAGGTCTTCCGCATTGTCCGTCACCGCGCGACCGAGCGCGGCGAGCAACCGGCCGCGTTCGGCCGCCGTCAGCTTCGACCAGTCGCCGTCGTCGAACGCCGCGCGCGCTGCCGCGACCGCCGCCTCGATTTCCGTTGCGCCGCCAGCGGCGAGCATCGCAAAAACGTCGCCGGTCGACGGGTCGAGGACGGGGATGGATTCCGCCGTTCGCACCCATTCGCCGCCGATCAGGCAGCCGCGGGCCGGGCTGATATTGGCCGGGATGTTCATGCAGCCTCCACGATGTCGAGATTGGCCTTGCGCACCTCGCCGCGTTCGATGACGAGCGCGGAATCGGCGAATTTCTTCAACAGGCCGGGATTGGATTCGGTGATGATCAGGGTGATGTCAGGGTCCCGGTCGCGCAGCGCCCTGAGCGCTTGGGCGTAGCGGCGGGCGAGCGCCGGCGCCAGGCCCTGGAAGGGCTCGTCCAGCATGACGAGCCGGGTGCCGATCATCAGCGCGCGGGCCAGCGCCACCATCTTGCCCTGGCCGCCGGAGACCGAGCCTGCCGGGCGTGGTGCCAGTTCCTGCAATTCCGGCAGGATCTCATAGACCCGGTCGCGGCGCGCCGCGAGGTCCTGCGCTGAGAGCCCGGCCACCTGTCCGGGCATCAGCACGTTTTCCTCCACCGTGAAGGCTGAAAACAACCGGCGATCTTCCGGCGCGTAGCCGATGCCGAGACCGGCCCGGTCAGCCGCCGGCACCTTATCGAGCGGCTTGCCATCGAAGGTGATGGTGCCGGTTGCGGACGTGAAACCCATCACCGTGCGCAACAGCGACGTCTTGCCCGCGCCGTTCGTGCCGATAAGGGCAAGGGTCGCGGATTGTTCGACCGTGAAGCGGACGTCGCGCAGGATGCGAACGCCGGCGATTGAAACGGTGACGCCATCGAACTTGAGCATCTAGATTTCCTCGCCGATCACTTCGCGTTTGACTTCCGGATGCGACAGCACGTCGTCCGGCGCGCCGCGATGCAGAACCTCACCGCGGTTCCACACCGCGACCTCGTCGGCGAACCGCTCGACGATGCCCATGTCGTGTTCCACAAAGACCGATGTGACCTTGGCCTCGGCCAATGCGCGGGCGATGATGTCGAGCACGCCGAACTTTTCCGCCGAGGCAACGCCGGATGTCGGCTCGTCCATGAAGAGCAGTTTCGGTTTCAGCGCGAGCGCGACGGCGATGTCGATCAGCTTGCGCTGGCCTTCAGGCAATTCTTCGACCGGCCGGTCCGCCACATGGCTGCAATTGACCATGTCCAGGAGGTGCATCATCTCCGCCTTTTCCGGGATGACACCGAGACGGGTGAACGGCGCCCAGCGCTTCTCGCGGGCGGCGGCCGCGATCAGGAGGTTATCGAGCGCGGTGTGGCCGGCAAACAATTGCGGGATCTGGAAGGCCCGGGCGACGCCCATGCGGGTAATCTGGCGCGGCGACTTCGCGGTGACGTCGGTCCCGGCAAAATGCACCGATCCCGACGACGGTTTCAGATATCCGGTGCAGATGTTGAGGAACGTCGTCTTGCCGGCACCGTTCGGGCCGATGATCGCCAGGTTGCGGCCCTCGTGGATGGCGATGTTGACGTCATTGGCGGCCACAACACCGCCAAACCGGATCTCCAACCCGCGGGTTTCCAAGAGCACGCTCATTCGCCCGGCTCCATGGCCTTGCGGCTCGGCGACGCAACCGGCGGGTCGTCGACCGCGGCTTGCGCGGCAGCACGTCGCGCGGGCAGGAAGCGGTTGGCCAGGCCGATCAGGCCCTTCGGCGCGTAGAGGATGATACCGAGCAGAAAGAAGCCGAGAATCATCTGCCAGACATCGCTGGCAAACGCCGAGGCGTAGGTGCGTACGGCCTCGTAGACGAGCGCCCCGATGAATGCGCCGGCAACGGAATGCGCGCCGCCCAGAATGGCAATGAAAACCAGTTCTCCGGAGCGCACCCACCAGGTGTATTCCGGTGTGACGATACCCTGCGCGACGGCCATCATGACGCCCCCGAGACCGCACAGACCGGCCGACACCAGATAGCCGGTCAACAGGACGCCGCGCGCGGACACGCCGAGATATTCCAGCCGCGTCTCGTTGCTGGCGATCGTGCGCATCATGTTGCCGAGCGGCGATTGCAGGAACCGGTGCACCAGGAGCGCGACGCAAACGGCAATGACGAGCCCGCCATAGAACAACAGGAACTCAAAGGCATTGCGATCGAGGCTCGCGCCGAGCACGGTCGGGCGGGCGACCTGGATGCCGTCGGATCCGCCCGTGAAGTGGTAGAACTTTTCGAGGATCGAAAACAGGATCATCGAAAAGGCAAGGTTCAACATGCCAAAGAAGATGTACCGGTAGCGCACCACAAACAGGCCGACCACGAGACCCACGGCAAGCGATGCACCGACGCCGAGAACCACCATCGTGATCAGTTCGCCGCCGCCGAAGGCGCGGCCGAGAAATGCTGCTGCATAGGCCGACACGGCAAAGAACAAGGCATGGCCGAAGCTGACCTGGCCGGCCGCAAGCAGCACGACGATGCCAAGCACGGCAAGGCCCTTGGCCAGCGCAAGCGTCAGCATCACCTTGGTCCAGGGCGCATAAAGCGGCAGTAGCATTGCCAGCACAATGAGGACGGCGAGGCCGATGAGGCGCGGATCCAGGCGGGTCAGCATCCCCTCCCCCTCAGATCTTCCGGGTCCGGGCAATGCCGAACAGACCTTCAGGCCGCCAGAGCAGGACGAGCAGCATAATCAGATAGGGAACCAGCACTTCCAATTCCGGCATCAGGTAGACCGCAAAGCTGCGTCCAAGGCCGATCAGCAGCGCGACCAGGGCCGCGCCCTCGATCTGGCCGAGGCCGGCGGTTGCGGCGACGGCGAAGCTCAGCACGATCATGTCGGCGCCCATGCCGGGGACGACGGATGTGGTGGCCGACGCCAGCGCGCCGCCGAAGGCTGCAAGCGCTGCGCCGATGATGAAGGTCAGCGTGTAGATCCGGTCCGCGTTGATGCCGATTGCGGTCGCCGCCTCGCGGTCCTCGGTGACGGCCAGGATCAGCTTGCCGGACAGCGTGCGCCGCAGGAACAGGCGAAGGCCGAGGAGCACGACCAGCGCGATCGCCGGCAACACCATCAATTGATAGACCGTGTAGGTGATGCCAAGCACGGAGACGTTGCCGAGTTGCTGCAGGATCGAGGCCTCGAAATAGGGCTGCACGCCCCAGACAAGACGCTGCACGTCCTCCAGGATCATGAACACGGCAAAGGTCACCAGCAATTGCAGCACTTCCTCCTTGGCGTAGATGCGTTTCAGAAGGAAGCGTTCGATCGCGCCGCCGAGCGCAATGCCGATGATGGCCGAGGCGATCAGCATCAGCGGAAAGGCCAGCCAGGGCGACCAGCCCGCTGCGAAAACCGCGCCGCCGACGCTCGCCACCGTGTAGGCACCGATCGCATAGAAGGATCCATGCGCGACATTGAGGATGCGCAGCACGCCGAAGATCAGCGTCAGGCCGACCGCTACCACAAAAACCAGCGCGGCATAGGCGATACCGTCAAAGGCGGCCAGGGCGAGGAGTTGCAAGGACATGCGGGTTCGCTTTCCGGTCCGCGGCCGATGCCGCGGCGGCCCGCCCGCCTAAGCCTTACGGCAAAGGCGGGCGGGAGCCCTGGGATGGATCAGGAGCCGTGGCTGAAGTTTTCGACTTCGATGCCGTTGATGAAGTCCGGCGTCAGCGTGCCGAGCCACGTGATGGAGTTCTCGCCGACGGGCGTCGTGATCTCGTCGCCGTCGAACATCATCATGTTGTCGAGCAACGGAAAATCGTAACCGTCGACCATCACCGTGGTGCCGACAAGCTGGTCCTCCACGCCCTGTCCGTCGTCGCGGATATGGACTTCGCGACCGAGCCCGGCAAAACGCAACCCTTTCATGGCATCGACAACCATTTCTCGGTCGGGCCAGGCGCCGCCATTGGCTTCCATCGCCTTCTCATAGGCGCCCTTCAACGCGTTCAGCGCCTGCGCCATGTGATAGACCGGATAGATCGGATAAGCGCCGGTCTCGTCCTTGAACTTTTTCACGAAATCGGAAAACGCCGGATCGTCCTTCTTTTCGGGATGAAGGAAATAATGATCCCCGCGCGTGCCGACGATGTGTCCAGCGGGCAGCGCATTGCCAAGGCGCTCCAGCGAACTTTCGGCAAGCGGCAGGACGAGCGTGGAGGAGTTCGTCAGGCCGCGCTGGGAGGCCTGACGCACGAAGGTGTCAAGGTCGCCGCCCCAGGAGGTCGACAGGATGACGTCGGGGCGCAGGGCCTGCAGGCGCGAGATCTCGGTCGAAAAGTCCGGCGCGCCGAACTTCGGGAAGAATTCGGCGACCACTTCGACATCCGGCTTCATGGCCTTCAAGGCAGTCGAAAAGATCTCCCAGGAATCGCGTCCCCAGGAATAATCCTGATTGACGACGGCGATCGTCTTGAAGTCCGGCTTGGTCTTCAGGAGATAGAGCACCGTGGACAGCATTTCCGGCGTCGCATGCGCCTGGGTGCGGAACACGTAGCGATAGGAGTTTTCCTCGAAGATCCGCTGGGTGCCGCAATCCCACATCAGGTTCAAGACCTTCAGATCTTCGGCAAGCGGGGCGACTTTGTTGCAATTGCCCGATGAGATCGAGGCGAACATGGCGTCGACTTTCACGTCCTGGACCATGCGGCGGTATTCGGAGAGCACGGCTTCGCCGCCGGCACCCTCGTCGATGAATTGTGCCTTGATCGGCACGCCGCCGATGCCGCCGGCGGCGTTCATGTCCTCGATCATCATTTCCGCGGCGGCCTTTGCCGGCTCGCCGAACACGGATGCCGGGCCGGACAGGAACGCCGTGATCCCGATCTGGACGGCGTCGGGTTTGTCCGCGGCCATTGCAGGCGACAGCGCGGTTGCGCCGAGCAGCCCGAGTGCAAGCGCCTTGATGGCGATCGTTTTCATGTTTTTCTCCTCCCACGGAAAGACGTGTCGGCTTCAGACGAACCGACCGGTAACGCATGGTTAGGAGAAGGAGGCGGTCAGCGGAAAATACCGTTTTTCGATCCCATCCATAGGAAATCGCTATAGCTCTTCCTCGGTGTCGGCCAGATTGCCCGGCCAGATGCCGCGCAGGATGAGATCCCGGATCACCGTAATGGTCATGCGTTCGACTTCGCGGGTCGCCCGATTCATGACCTTTTCCGGATTGCGCACAAGATAGACCGGGCGCCGCATGGCGGGACTGACGACCGGAGAAGAGACCAGATGTCCGGCCGCCACCATGTCCTGACATGCGGCCGGCGCCAGGATCGTGAATGCACTGCCGCGGGCGACCAGCGTTTTGATCTGGCTCAGGGAATCCATCTCGACAACAACATTCAGCCGAATGTCATGGACCTTTGCAAAACGTTCGATCATCGCGCGCAGCCCATGGTCGAGCGAGGGCAGCACAAGGTCGAGCCGCGAAAAATCCACCAGCTTGACCGGCCGCCCGGGCTCGGATTTCAGCGGCCAGGCATCGGGCGCGGAGACAAAATGCAAGTCTTCCGTTAGAAGCAGCCTCAGATGCATGTTGCGCAACGTATTGACTTCATAAAGGATTCCAAGATCCACCGAATGGTCCTGCAGCCATTCGCGGATATGGCCGCTCATTGACTCCACAGCCCGCAGACTGATCTTCGGGGCTTCCTGGCGCACGGTTTCCGCCAGCGGTACCGACAGAACCATCGAAACCGAGCTGGGCAGGCCGAAAGACACCCGGCCGTACGGCTCGCGCCCAAGCTGGCTGACCTCGTCCTTGGCGCGTTCGACGTCTTCAACGATCTGGCGCGCATGAGTGAACAGGACTTCGCCGGCATCCGTCACGGTCACGCCGCGCGCCGAGCGGACGAGCAGATCCACACCGAGCTGTTGTTCCAGGTTTTTCAGGTGTTGCGACAGCGAGGGTTGCGCGATACCGATCCGCGATGCGGCTGCGGAAAACGACCCGTCTTCCACGATCGCCACGAAGTAGCGGAGCTGTTTGATATCCACGTGTTGTCGTCTCCCAAATAACAAAGCTATTGGAAATTCTTATTGCCCGTCAAGGAACACGCTATTTGCGGCTCGGTTGGGGGACCGCGCATATAGGGCTGCTCCGTTTCCCGAAGCGACCCGTTCCGAGCGGTGCGGTTCGCTCCCAGAAACAAAAGAAGAGACCGAATATGAATGATCTCGAGGGAGTGCTGGTAGCGTCGGTCGAACAGGCCGTGGCGGCGCCGTATGCGTCGGGCAAGCTGGCCGATGCCGGCGCCCGCGTCCTGAAGATCGAACGGCCGGAAGGCGATTTCGCCCGGAATTACGATCACCACGTGCGGGGCGGCAGCGCCTATTTCGTCTGGTTGAACCGGGGCAAGGAATCGATCGCGCTGGACCTGAAGGCCGCGAGCGATCGCGCCATTCTGGGGCGCATCCTGGCAAAGGCCGACATCTTCATCCAGAACCTCGCACCCGGCGTGATCGAGCGGATCGGCTTCGATCCGGTGCGGCTGCGCGAAGACAATCCCCGGCTGATCACCTGCTCGATTTCCGGCTACGGCCATGAGGGACCTTGGCGAGACCAGAAGGCCTACGACCTGCTGATTCAGGCCGAGAGCGGATTGTGTGCCATCAACGGGACGCCGGAGGCGCCGGCCCGGGTCGGGATTTCGGTCTGCGATATCGCCGCGGGCATGAGCGCCCACCAGGCGATCCTCCAGGCGCTCTATGCCCGGGAACGGACCGGCGAAGGCCGGCGCATCAACATTTCATTGTTCCATGCGCTCGCCGACTGGATGAACGTCCCCTACCTGCAGCACCGGTACGGCAACGCGACACCGGGGCGTATCGGCCTGCGACACCCCTCGATCGCACCTTATGGCGCCTATTCCTGCCGCGATGGCAAGGTGCTACTCATTTCGGTCCAGAACGAGCGAGAATGGCGCAAGCTGTGCCGCGATGTGCTCGGCGACGAAACGCTGGCGGACAAAGCCGGCTTTGCAAGCAATACCGAACGGGTCGCCAACCGGTCGACCGTCGATGCGCTGTTCGAAGACTTCTTCGGCCGACACGACCGGGAAGACAATATCGCCCTCCTGCAAAAAGCCGGCATCGCCTACGGTCGGCTCTCGGACCTCGACGACCTGTCAGTGCATCCGCAAAACCGCTTCATCCGCGTCGACACGGAAAACGGACCGGTGGAACTGCTCGCCCCGGCCGCCGTCGTGGCGGGACGTACCGAAACCTACGGCTCCGTGCCCGGCCTCGACGAACACGGCGCGGCGCTGCGCGATGAGTTCGGCAAGGATTCCGACGTCGAAGCGGCGTGACGCCGGCCGGTCCGATCGGCCGGCACCCCGACATCGGAAAATCAGATCACATTTGACGGAAAAACCTATCGAGAGCGTTCCATATACCTGCCGAAGGAACGGCCCGGTGGGGGCCGGAACACAACAGGGGACAGGAATGACCAGGAATTTCCACCGCCACACTTTCAAGAAATCCGCTCTGACCGCGCTGTCGCTCAGCGCAGCACTGGCGCTCTCCGCGCCGGTAGCGCTGGCCGAAGACCGGGCCGGCTGGCCTGACAGCTTCACCGTCGGAACGGCAAGCCAGGGCGGTACCTATTTCGTTTACGGCGCCGGCTGGACCAACATGGTCTCCGAGGCGCTGAAGATCAACGGCGGTACGGAAGTAACCGGCGGACCGGTTCAGAATGCCGCGCTCGTGCAATCCGGCGACCTGGACCTTGCCATGGTAACGATGGGACCGGCGCATGATGCCATCAACGGCAAGAGCGCGTTGGCGCCCGGCCTGAAACACGACAAGATCCGCGCGATCTTCCCGATGTACAAGACGGCCTTCCACATGGTGGCCCTGAAGAGCTCCGGCATTGACAGCTTCGACGCGATCCCGGACGGCACGGTGGTCGGCGTGGGGCCAGCCGGCGGCACGCCCGGTACTTACTGGCCGCGGTTCTTTGAAAAACTCGGCAAGAACATCGAAATCCGGCACGGCGGCGCGGCCGACCTTGCCGGCCAATTGCAGGACGGCCTGATCGAAGTCTATGCCTGGGCAGCAGGCCTTCCCTTCCCGGCCTTCTCCCAAGTCGAGGCGCAGACGGACGTCAACTTCTTCGGTCTGACGGACGCACACGTCGCGAAACTCCTGGAAGATCAGCCGGTCTCGGCCTTCACGATCCCCTCCGGCACCTATCCGAGCATGGGTGAAGACCATGCCAGCGTGTCCATGTGGAACTTTGCGATCGGCCACGCGGATCTGCCGGAAAGCTTCGTCTACGCCATCGTCGACACGGTCATGACCCAGAACGAAAAGATGATGGAGATCCACAAGGCCGCGATCGAGACGCTGCCGCAAAACGTCGACAAGAACACCATCATTCCGTGGCATCCGGGCGCCGTGCGCTGGTTCCGCGAAAACGGTTACGAGATCGACCCCGCACTTGAAGGTTAGGCCAACCGGCCGCTTCCCGAAGACGCTCCGGCACGGATTTTTCCTGCCGGAGCGTCATACCAACGGTAACGACTTTTAACCGATCTGATGGCCTTTGCCGGCCCGCCGGCAAGGCGCGTTGCGAAGAGCGATGCGGGGCATCGGTCAAGTGACGCAACGCAGTCCGGCGGGCTGGCAGAGGCCACCGCAGGCCGGATGCTTTGACGCTGCGGCGGCGTTGCGGTCCGCTTATGATGCTAGGCATCACCGCGCGGACCGCGCCTACCCGCAGCGCCAAATCATTCCGGTCAGATGGGTTAAAAGTCGTTACCGTTGGTATTTCCCGTTTCGCGAACCGTTCCGACAGCCATGACCGATCAAAGCGCCCGCGACGCCGACGCCACCCCCCTCGACCTTGCCCAATCCGAAGCCGAGACGACGAGAGCCGTCATGCTGGACGGCTGGCAGGGCAAGCTGTTCTACCTGCTCTGCGTCCTCTACAGCGGTTGGCACCTGTTCAGCCTGAACGTCGTGCCGCTGGAAACCTGGACCTACCGGATCCTGCACATTGCCGGCGCTCTGGTCCTCGGTTTCGGTCTGAGCGCCATTTTGCGTGTCGATGGGGCGACGCGGCGACCCTCCGCGTCGTCAAGCCTCGAAACCGCGCTCGTCGCCGTTTCGGCGATCGGCGTCGGTTTGGCCCTGGCAAGTGTCGCCGCGGCTTTCGGCATTCAGGCGGTGTCTTCCGCCGACGCGGTTCCTGAGTGGCTGTTTGCCTATTTCGGCTGGCTGCTTGCGGGCGGCGTCCTGCTTGCGGTGATCGCCGGCTGGGCCTTTCCAGCCGACGGCAATCGTGTCGCCGCCGGCGACTGGGTGCTGATGGCGGCCGCGCTGGCAGCAACCGGCTTCATCCTGTTCAGTCTGGACACGCTTGGCCTGAGGTTGCGCGCCGGGACCCCGTTTGCCGATCCGAACAATTCCTGGGCGGCCTTTGTCGCGATCCTTCTTATCCTGGAACTCACGCGTCGTGTCGCCGGTCTCGCGCTGGTGGCGATCGCCATGGTGTTCCTCGCCTACGCTTTCCTCGGGCCCTGGCTGCCGGGCTTCCTGGAACACAAGGGCTATGACGCCAAGCGGTTCTTCTCCTACGTCTTCACCGACAACGGCGTGCTCGGTCCGACGACGGCCGTCTCGTCGACCTACATCATCCTGTTCATCATCTTCGCGGCCTTCCTGCAGAGTTCCAAGGTCGGCGACTATTTCGTGAACTTCGCCTTTGCCGCCGCCGGCCGGGCGCGTGGCGGACCGGCCAAGGTCTCCGTCTTCGCCTCCGGTTTGATGGGCATGATCAACGGTACGTCGGCCGGCAATGTGGTCTCCACCGGGTCGCTGACGATCCCGCTGATGAAAAAGGTCGGGTACAAGCCGCAATCGGCCGGCGCCATCGAGGCGGCCGCCTCGACAGGCGGTCAGATCATGCCGCCGATCATGGGCGCCGGCGCCTTCATCATGGCGGAGATCACCGGCATTCCCTACACCGAACTGGTTGTGGTCGCCCTGATTCCGGCGGTGCTTTATTTCGCCTCTATCTATTTCATGGTCGATTTCGAGGCGAGCCGCACCGGCATGCGCGGCATGTCGTCCGACGAGCTCCCGAAGCTCAAGGATCTCGTGCGCCAGGCCTATCTGTTTCTGCCGATCGTCATCCTGATCGGCGCCCTGTTCACCGGGTATTCGGTGATCCGCGCCGGCACGCTTGCGATCGCGTCAGCAGCCGTCGTCAGTTGGCTGACGCCTTACAAAATGGGGCCGAAGGAAATGATCGAGGCGCTGTCTTCCGGTTCGCGGATGTCGGTGCAGATCATCGTGGTGTGCGCCTGCGCGGGCCTGATCGTTGGCGTGATCTCGCTCACCGGCGTCGGCGCACGCTTTTCAGCACTTCTGTTCGACCTCGCGCAACAAAGCCAGCTGCTCGCCCTGATCTTTGCCATGGGAATTGCCGTCATTCTCGGTATGGGCATGCCGACGACGGCCGCTTACGCGGTTGCGGCCTCGGTGGTCGCGCCGGGTCTCATCGAGATCGGAATCCAGCCGCTCGTCGCACACTTCTTCGTGTTCTACTTTGCCGTCGTCTCGGCGATCACGCCGCCCGTCGCGCTGGCCGCCTATGCCGGAGCGGCGATTGCCGGCTCGGAACCGATGCGCACGTCGGTGGCAAGTTTCCGGGTCGGGCTTGCAGCCTTCATCGTACCGTTCATGTTCTTCTACAGTCCCGGGCTTCTGATGGAGGCGGCCTGGTACGAGGTGATGCGCAACGCGCTCACCGCACTGATCGGCGTCTACATGCTGGCCGGCGCGGTCCAGGGCTGGTTCCTCGGCCCGATCGGCAGCATTGCGCGGCTGGTGCTTCTGTCGGGTGCGCTCTGCATGATTGCCGGCGACTGGCGCACCGACATTGCCGGTGTTCTGATCGCCGCCTCGCTTTATGCGCAGGCGCGGTTCATGCCGCGCCCTGCGGCCGGCTGACCGTCACAAAAGGCCGTCCGCCGGCATCGACCGGCGGCAGCGGTCAATAGCGGCTGCGGTAATACGGCCGGCGGTAGAACGGGCGGCCACGATAATACCGATCGTGGTAGCGGCGGTAATTGTAGCGCACGACCGGCGGACGTACGAAGCCCGGGCCTGGCTCATACAGGGGCCGACGGTAGCCGGCGTGGTGCAGGTAATCGGCCGCGACCCAACCGCGCCATCCGGCCCAGGCGATGTCGCACCAGATGCGGCTCGGAGTGCATCCGAACACGGTGACTTCGCCACCTTCGGGGATTACTGCGATCCGCGTGTAGTCGACACCCGGCCCGCTGCGGATGTTGAGGTCGGTGATCGTGTACACGCCGATCTGGGCATGGGCCGGTGCCGTCCCGGCTGCGAACAACCCGGCTGCAACAACCAGCGCAGCCTTGAAAATCGATTTCATGAGCGTCTCCTTGCTCAACCCCCGCACTCTTCGTCTTCGCACAGACCGGTCAACGCTTTCTTAACTCTGCGACGCGCTGGTCTTCGGGCACATACCCTTTGTTGGGTAAACGGTGCGCCGCTTTACAATAAAAATGCGCAAATACCAAATGCTGGTCAGGTTTCTTTGTTTTGTTCACAAATAAAAATGGCTGCCGATCAGATCAGACCGTATTGCCGGGCCATGTTGCGCAGGAACGGCAGACCCTCTTCGATCACCTGTTCGGCGCTGTCGGCAACCGGCCGCCATACCGAGAGGGCCGAACCGATCTGCGGCGGCAGGTTGATGAAACTTTCCATGGCCAGACCGCCGTCAAAGCCGACGGCGGCAAGCGCGGCATAGATCTCGTTCCAGTCGCAGGTGCCGGCACCCGGAACGCCGCGATCGCTTTCCGACATGTGGATGTAGCGCAGGTGCTCTCGGGCCGCGAGGATACCGTTGGCGGCGCCCTTTTCCTCGATGTTCATGTGGTAGGTGTCGAGGTGGATGAAGATGTTGTCCGACCCGACCTTGTCGATCAGGTCCGCCGCCTGCCAGCCGGTGTTCAGAATGTGGCTTTCATAGCGATTGACCGGCTCGATGCCAAAGGCGAGCCCCTTGGATCCGGCATAGGCGGCAGCCGCTTCGAGCACCCGCGCAACGTTGTCGAGTTCCGCCTCGGTCGGCGGGTTGCCCGTGCGTTCGCCGATGCCGCCATAGGTGACGCCGCTGAGTGCCAGGGCCCCGAGATCGGCGGACTTGTCGATGGCAACCTTCAGGAAATCGATGGCGTTGTCGGGCCGCACCGAGGCCCAGCATTCCTCCGGCAGGCCGAGCGAACAGACGGCCGGCAGATCGTTCGCCTCCAGCAGCGCGCGGGTATGGTCCGCGTCGACGGCAGGCGGATCGAGCAAGGCGATCTCGACAAAATCGAAACCGCAGCGACTGGCTTCGGCAACGGCCCGTTCGGCGCCCTCGCGGGTCCATTCCATGGCCCAGAGGCTCGTATGTACCCCAAATCCCTTCATTCGTTTTTCCTCCCTTCGACCCGGTGTTTCCAGATGTGGCGCAGCACCATGACCCCGATCAGGAACAGGCCCCAGACGGCCGTTCCAAGATGCTGGTTGGCACCCAGAAGATTGAGGCCGGACGACAGCACCTGCAGGATGACCAGAGCGAGCAGCACCGACATTACACGCCCGAAGCCGCCGAACGGATCGACGCCGCCGAGAAAGCAGGCCAGTACGGTGATCAGCAAATAGGCTTCGCCGTGACCGACACGGACCGAATTGAAGCGGGCCATCATGATGATGCCGGCCAGCGCGCACATCAGGCCGGACAGGGTATAGATGAGCGTGATGGCGCGTTTCGTATTGATGCCGGAATAGCGCGTCGCCTCCACGTTGGAGCCGATCATGTAGGTGGAAAATCCGAGCGGCGTGCGGCCGAGAAATACGTGCCAGACCGCGACCGCGGCCAGGAAGACGAGCAGCGGAACGGGAATGCCCAAAAGGCTGCCATGGCCCAGAAAGGCGACAAAATCCGGAAAGCCGGAGATATCACCGCCGCGCGTGAGGAATTCGCCGAGACCGCGCAGGAAAATCATCATGGCGAGACTGACCAGGATCGGGTGCGCGCCCGAATAGGCGACTACCGCTCCCGTAACGCCACCGGCAAGCGCGCCGACCGAAAGCGCCAGCAAGACCCCGAGCGCGAACACGACCGGCCCCGCATCCGGGCCGCCGCCCATCTGCAGCACCCAGGCGAGCGCCAGCCCGGAAATGTTGGCCGTAAACGTCACGGCAAGATTGAGGCCGCCGGAGAGGATCGGCAACAGCATGGCGAGCGTCAGGAGACCGAGTTCCGGCAATTGCACCGCCATCGAGCCGAAATTCGCAGCGGTCAGGAAACGGTCGGTTGTCACCGCAAACAAAGCGATCACGGCAATCAGGAATACCAGGAGACCGAGCACATCGGCGCCGATCCGGTCCTTCCACGCGGCGATCATGCCCGGCTCCCCTTCTCCCGGTGGAGCGAAACGTTCGACAGCGTAATCGCCGCCAGAATGATCGCACCGACCACCATCTTGAAGGCATAGGACGACACGCCGAGCAGGTTGAGCCCGTTTTCGGTGATCGCAATCAGAAGCACGCCAAGCACGCATCCGAGCACGGTGCCGCGCCCGCCGCCGAGGCGGGCCCCGCCAAGCACGACGGCGGCGAGGACGTCGAGCTCGCGGCCGTAGAGCGCGTTCGGCACCACTTCCTGGGCGTAATTGACCTGCATGAGCGCGGCGATGCCGGTCATCAGGCCGAGCCAGCCGAAGGCGATGTATTGCATAGCGGCGGCGTTGATGCCGATGCGCCGGGCACCGTCCGGATTGTCGCCGAAAACGTAGAGCTGCCGGCCGGTATTGGTATGGCCGATGAACAGCCACGTTGCAGCCACGCAGAGCGCCATGACCAGGACCGGCAAGGTGAGTTCCGCCCAGGCGCCGCTGGCGGTCTCGTATTCCCACAAGATCACACGATCGGTCCACCAGTCCGGCAGCGTGTAGATCGAGACGCCGCGCGTGAAGAACATCAGAAGCCCGAAAAACACGTTGAAGGTCGCGATCGTCACGACGATGGAAATGATCCGGAAATGGTGAATCAGCGCGGCGTTGATCGCCATCAGGAGCACGCCGCAGGACCCGGCGACGAGGAAGCCGACCATCCAATTGCCGCCGCCAAGCGACAGAACGACCAAAGCCGTGACGTATTGCACGACGGATGCCGCGACCGCGAACGAGATATCGATGGCGCCCGCAATCAGCACGACGACAAGTCCCATCGCAAAGATCAGATTGACGGCCGAGGTGTTCAGCAAGTCGGTCATGTTGACCGGCGACAGGAATTGATCGGTCGACAGCGACAGCACGATCCCCAAGGCGAGGATCACGAGGACCAGCCAGGTTTCGGTCAGGTGGGTGCGCAGCACGTCACGCATAGACCGCCTCTTCCAGGTCTTCCAACCGGGCGGACCTCGGATCGTATTCCGCCGCCAGCCGGCCTTCGGCCATATGCAGGACCCGGTCTGCGTTGAAATAAACTTCGGGCACCTCGTCGGAGATCAGGAGAATGGCCATGCCCTCCCCGGCAAGAGTGCGGACGATTTCGAAGATGCCGGCCCGAGCCCCGACGTCGACGCCGACCGTCGGGCAGTCGAGGATCAGGAGCCGCGGCTCCGTTGCGAGCCATTTGGCCAGCACGATGCGCTGCTGATTGCCGCCCGACAGCGTGGAGACCGGATCGGACGGGCGACCGATCTTGACGGCAAGGTCCGCGATCCAGCGGTCGACCAGCCGCGTCTTGCGACGGCGCGAGATCAGCCCGCCGGCGAGCAGCCGGTCGAGCACGGTGATCGCGGTATTGTCGGCGATCGATTGCGGCTGGATGAGGCCGAGCGCCAGACGGTCCTCCGAGACATAAGCGATCCCGGCCGCGATGGCATCGTGGTTCTGCGCAAACCGGACCGGGTTGCCGTCGAGCAGGATCGTGCCGCTGTCGGGCCGGGTCATGCCGAACAGCGTCAGGGCGATCTCGGTGCGCCCTGACCCGATCAGGCCGGTCAGACCGACGATCTCGCCGGCGCGGATTGTCAGGTCGATGTCCCGGTATTCGCCTTCGCGCGTCAGCTTTTGTACTTCGATGACCGGCGCGGCACCGGATCGATCCTCTGCGCTGACCTTGGTATCGAAGGTTTCTCCGGTCATCAGTTCGGTGAGGCGCGACGGCGTGAGATCGGCGCCGGGAAAGACGCCCACAAGCTTTCCGTCCCGCAGCACGGTGACGGCATTGGCTATGTCCAGCACTTCTGCAAGGCGATGACTGACGAAGACGACGGCCACTCCGGCCTCGGAAAGCCGACGGACCACCGTCAGCAGATGATCGGTTTCGGCCTGGGTCAACGAGGCCGTCGGTTCGTCCATGAAGATCAGGCGCGGCTGACCGGCAACCAGCGCCCGCGCAACGGCGACCAGTTGGCGCTTTGCAATCGGCAGGCTGCGCACCGGCGCGCCGAGATCCAGGTCGACATTGAGGCGGGCCAGCGCGGCCTCGGCCGCCTGGCGCATCGCGGAATGGCTGATGAAACGCGGAGGCCCGCCGAGCACGGTTTCAATGGCGATGTTTTCCGCCACGCTGATTTCGGGAAACAGGGCCAGATCCTGCCAGATCACTTCGATACCGAAACGCCGGGCCAATGCCGGTGTCGGTGCGGGAACGCTTTCGCCGGCTATTTCGATCTCCGCACCGGGATCCGGTTTATAGACGCCGGTTGCGATCTTGATCAGCGTGCTCTTACCGCAGCCGTTCTCCCCGGCAAGGCAGTGGATTTCTCCCGGGCGCACCGCAAAGGTTACATCGGACAGCGCCCGCACCCCGCCGAATGTCTTCGACACATGGCGCATGAAAAGCGCCATTTCCGCGTCCGGCTGGTTCGCCGAAGGGCGCGCCGGCATGGACCGGGACGGTGCCGGCAACTCGGTCATGGACGGATGTTCCCCAACCCGGATCTGTCCAGGAATCTGCATTGACGACGCCATCCTGCCAGCCTGACGGATGTCAGGCAAACAGGAGGCGCCGTCATCGCGGTCTTGGCTCTGAACAACCCATCGCGCGGATTGTCTGCAAACCGAACCCGGACGACCGGACGGCCCTTGCCGGAACGAGGACCGCCGCAGATCTCCTACAGTCCCATGGCCGCCAGTTCGTCGACCGTGTCGGTGTTGATCGGCACCAGCTTGTCGACGATGATATTGGTTCCATCCGGTGTGACGGCACCTAATCCGTCGATTTCCGTGCCGCTGGATATCTCTGTACCTTTGACCAGCATATCTGCCATAGTTACAAAGACTTGCCCGGCTTCTCTCGGATTCCACATGAAGCCGCCGGAAATCGCACCCGACTTGATCAACTTGCTGCCCTGACCCGGTGAAAACGGACCGAGGACATGGATTTCACCGGTCTTGCGGCGCTCTTCGATCGCACGGCCGGCGCCGATCGGCCCCTGGCTTCCGAAGGCCAGAAAGCCTTTCAGGTCCGGATTGGCGGAAATCAGTTCCAGGGCCGTCCTGCGGCTGTCGTCAGCACTTTCGGCAACACCGTGCCGATCACCGACCAGCGCCATGTCGGGGTAATTCTTCTGGATATGCGCAATCGCCGCGTCCGCCCAGGCGTTATGCAGCGGTACGGTCAGCGATCCGACGAAGACCGCGTATTGGCCGGCCTTGCCCATCTTCTCCGCAAGCAGATCGGCATGCGCCTCGCCGAAGCCGTCAGACGAGGCCAGTTCGAAGTTCCAGTCGACGTTCTTCTGGTCCGGGCTTTCGTGGGTGATGACCTTGATGCCCTGGTCGCGAGCCTTCTTGAGGACCGGCTCCAGAACCTCTGCATCGTTCGGCACGACGCCGATCGCGTCCACGCCTTGCGCGATGAGATCCTCAATGGCGCGCACCTGAAGCGCCGGATCGGCGCTGGTCGGGCCGATCATGAAGGCGTCGAGACCCAGCTTTTCGCCCTGTTCCTTGATGCCCACTTCCATCGCATTGAACCACGGAATACCGCCGATCTTCACGACCACGCCGAGCCGCGGCTTGTCGGCTGCCAGCGCCGTCGAGGCTGTCGCGAGCGCAATCGCGAATGCTACCGCCTTGAGCACTTTTCCAAACATGCGTTCCTCCCGTTTTTTTGAGGGCGCCGACCCGTTGCGGGACGGCTGCGACACGATCCGGTTCTTTTGACCGGTTGGCCGGAGTGCACCGGATCTTTGTCCGGCACGTCGAGTTCGCCAAGTTGCACAATCGATGGTGCTGATGGTAAAAAACTGACAATCTAAGTCAAGCGCCATGGTGAAGCAGTGGGACACTTTCTAGCCTTGCGACCAACTGTCCCGAGTCGAACGACCATCAGGAAGCCGTGCCGAAAATCACGATTTATGATCTGGCAAAGCTGACCGGCGCCTCCGCCTCGACGGTCAGCGCCTGCCTGAACGGCACCTGGCGCGGACGGCGCATCAAGGAAGATACCGCCCGCGAGATCCAGCGCATTGCCGACCAGAACGGCTATCGCACCAATCTGCAGGCGCGCGGCCTGCGCCGGTCGCGGTCGGGCCTCGCCGGCCTGATCCTGCCGATCTACAATGACCGCTTCTTTTCCTCGCTTGCCCAGAGTTTCGACGACGAGGCGCGCGCCCGCGGTCTGTGTCCGATTACGGTCAGCACCAACCGGGATCCGGCTGAAGAGCAGCAGACGGTCGAAACCCTGATTTCCTACGCCGTCGATTCAGTCTTCACGGCCGGGGCCAGCGACCCGGATGCGATCAGCCGGATGTGCGACCGCGCCGGTCTTGCCAACATCAATATCGACCTTCCCGGATCGGTCGCCTCCAGCGTGATCTCGGACAATCGCGGCGGTGCCTCAGCGCTGGCCGAAGCCATGTTCGACGCCCATGACGGGCCGGACGCGGCGCTCGCCGGCCGGATCTATCTCGTCGGCGGCGAGCCCGGCGACTTCGCGACCCGCGAACGCATCACCGGTTTCGAAGATGTCGTACGCCGCCGGACGGGATCATGCGACGCCGCCCAGATCCGAGCGACCGGATACGACCCGGTGAAGAGCGCGCACGAGGCCGAAATCCTGTTTGCCGATACGGGCCGTGCGCCGCGCGCGCTTCTGGTCAATTCAACGCTCGCCTTTGAAGGTGTGCTCGGTGTGCTCGCCGAATTGCCGGCGGCCCAAATGCAGTCCCTTGTGGTCGGCTGCTACGACTACGATCCGCTGACACGCTACCTGAAAGTTCCGATTATAAGCGTGCGCCAGGATGTGAACGGCCTGATCCGCGAAGCGTTTCGCCTGCTCGACACGCCACCGTCTGAACCGGCTATCGTCCGTGTCCCGCCGACCCTTCTGGCCTCGGGGAACGGTGCCGCTGATACTAACGAGACGCGACCCTGACGCCCGAGGCGATCCGATCGCTTGGGTGCAAAATGACCTGGTCGCCCGGCGCAATGCCTTCGGCTATCTCCGCCTCCAGACCGTTGCTCTGACCCATCTGCACCGGGCGGAGCTGCGCGACGCCGTCTTCGGCAACAAAGACATGCCAGTCTCCGTCCTGGCGAAACAGGGCCGTCAGCGGGAGGCGGATCACGGCGTCGTTCTCCCACAGGACCACACGCACTTCGACCCGGTATCCGTGCGCAAGGCGTGCCCGTTCCTCGAGCGGATCGGTGAAGTCGATGATGACGTTGACCCGCTGCTCCTCGATGCCGAGCGCTGACACCTTGGTGAAACCATAGGGTTCGACCCGGCGCACCCGTCCGGCCAAAATCCGGTCGCCGCCCCAATCCTCGATCAGCACGCGCTGGCCGGCCTCCATGCGCACCGCGTCCGCCGACAGGAAGTCCACCACGATTTCGAGATCCTTCGGATCGCCGATTTCGAGCAATCCCTGTCCGGCATCGACCACACCGGCGCTTTCCCGGATGAGCCGCAGTACCTGACCGGTCACGGGGGCCGGAATCGAAATGCAGGGGCATTCCTCGTTCCGCACCCGGCTTTCGACCGGCGAGACAAGCCGGGCCTGGGCGATCTCCAGTTCGTAGTCCCGGATCTTGATTTCCGCCTGCAGGGTGGCGAGCGATGCCGTGCGGGTCTTGAAGACACGTTCGGCGTCTTCCAGCCGGCGCAGCGATATCGTGTTGTTGCGAATGAGCTGGCGCGCCCGCTCGACGTCGGTCCGGGCGAAATCCAGTTCGGCCGCCGCTTCGCGCAGCTTGGCCTCGGTCAGTGTCTTGGCGGCTTCCGCGGCACGGATGGCCGCCCGTGCTTCCGCCTCGCTGCGCACGTCCAGAAAGGCCGGGTCGGTCGGCTCCAATTGTGCGACCACGCTTTCGCCGGCCACCACCTGATCACCGACCTCGGCCTCGATGCGCCGCACCCGACCGGCCAGCGGGCTGGAGACGATGAAGATGTCCCGAACCCGGGTCTGACCTTCCTCATCCGCTGTCACGACCAGCGTGCCGCGCTCTGCCACCGTCATGTCGACCAGAACCGGGCGCGGCCAGAAAGCATATACCAGGCCGGCAGCAAGCAAGCCGAAAAGGCCGGTCCAGGTGATGAGACGCCGCCAACGTGCCGTCATTTTCTTATTCCCGTGTTTTGAGAACCGCAATCAGGTCCAGCCGCGACAGGCGTCGCTGGACGAGCGCCGCAGAAATCACCGTGGCGACAACGGAAAAGACCACCGAGAAACCGTAGGTCGATGCTTCGATGACAAGCGGCACGCGAAACAGTTCCGTTGCAAAGGCCGTGTTCATGACCCAGCACAAGCCGGTGCCGAGCAGGCAGCCCAAAGGCAATCCGATCAGCGTCAGGATCGCCACTTCGCCCAGGAGGATGTAGGTGATGTCGGTCGTGCCGAACCCGAGCACGCGCAAGGTCGCCAATTCCCGGCCGCGTTCGGACAACGCGATGCGGGCGCCGTTATAGACGATGCCGATCGCCAGGGTGCAGGCGAAGCCTATGAAGATCCAGACGAAGATCAAAACGGTCTGGCCAAGGGTTTCATTGAACATGTCGATGGCGGCCTGGCGCAGGACCACGCCGGCGACCGACGGATTTTCTTTCAATTCGGCGAACAGGGAAGGCAGGTCGTTCTCGTCTGCGAACAGGCTGACCGTCTGGAGGCTCGGCGGCTCCCGCAAATGCCGGTTGAGCGCGTCGAGATGCATGTAGGCCGGCGTGCCGATATAGGTATCGAAGATATCCACCACCGGCAGGGTCAATTCCGGTCGCCTGCCTTCCAGCACCTTGACCGTGACGCTGTCGCCGCGCCCAACCTCCAGTTTGGCGGCCAGTACGGAGGACAGGACAAGACCGTCATCCGGCACCGCGATCACGCGCCCGGACGTGTCGAAAACCACCTGAAGCCGTGCCGTCGGCAGGACACCTTCGATCGATCCGCGATGGGTTCGCAGGCCGGATGTGAAGCGCACGGTGACGCCGCGGGCCGGCTCGACCGCAAGGACGCCCGGCATGTGTTTGAAGGCGAAGCGCGCGTCTTCGGATTTGGCGTCCGTCAGGCTGACCATCAACGTCTGGCGCTGGGCGTCCTGAAACTGGGTGACCTCCAGCGCATCGATGGAATCGAGCCATTGCAGCGTCATGATCATGACGCTGACCGTTGTGGCGATGCCGATGATGGTCACCAGCGATCGCCCCGGCCACCGCACCATCTGGCGCAGGATCATGCGGGTCGACTGATCGAACCATCCGCCGAAACCGGTCGCGAGCAGACCGCGATTTCGGTAAAGCGGCGGCGCCGGCGGTCGCATCGCCTCGGCGGGCGGCAGGTTGATCGCCGCGCGAACGGCGATAAGGGCACCCAGCATCGCGCTCGACAGACTGACCAGACCGGAGATCATGAACGCCATCGGGCTCGGCCGATAAAGCAGGAACGGAAACCGATAGATTTCCGCATAGGTCTGCGTGTTGAAGCGACCGAGCCAGGCACCGAACAGCCAGCCGATCAGAATGCCAAGGCCGGCAATGATCATCACCATTTTCAGGTAATGCCAGCCGATCGCGAACGTGCCGTAGCCGAAGGCTTTCATCAGCCCGATCTCGCTGCGTTCGGTCGCGATCAATCGGCTGAGCACCATATTGGTCAAAAATGCAGCGATCGTCAGAAAGATGCTGGGCAGGACCGTTGCCATGGTGCGCATCTGCTGCATCTCGTTCGTGAGGAACCAGTTCGAAATCTGGTTCTTGCGGGCGATCGCACCGACCCCGCCGTAACGATCAAGCAGCGTATCCAGCCGGTCGATCACGTCCTGCGGTTCCGCGCCGCGCATCAGCGTCAGCACCACGTCGTTGAACGCGCCTTCCAGATCATAGGCCCCGGCCAGAGCGTCTTGGCCCATCCACAGGATGCCGTAGCGCTTCTTGTCGGGCATCAGCGCGCCCGGGCCGAGCACGTAGATGTGTTCCGGCGACAGCGCCGTCCCCACGACCCGCAACGATCGTTTTGTGCCGTTGATGATCGCATCCAGCGTGTCACCGAGCTGCAGGCCATGGGCTTCGGCGAACGGCTCGTTGAGCACGACCTCGTCGCTCTTGCCCTGACGTACGAGCCGGCCGGACCGCAGAACGAGCCGGTTGAGATGCGGCCCGTCGTCTTCTGGAATGGAGACGAGCGAGCCCGTGACCGGCTCGTCGAAACCGGGAACGTCGAGTACGGAAAACTCGACGACGCGGGTTTCAACGCTCTGCACGCCCGGGATCGCGGCAATGCGGTCGGCAAGGCGCTCCGGGGCCCGCTTCACGCCGGCAAAGACGTGGGCAAACCGGTAGCGGTCGTAATAGGCGTCCATGGTCTCGCGCAGCGCTTCCATCGTCGACAACGACAGCACCAGCACGGCGACGCCCGACGCGACGACCAGGGCAATCGCCAGACCCTGACCCCGCAGGCGCCAGACATCGCGAAAGAGTTTGCGGTTGAGCGCGTTCATGACGTCGGCCTACCAGTGCAGGTCGCGGGCATGCCGGCGCTCTTTGTTGATGGCGACATCGACGATCAGGCCGTCGGAAAAAGACACCACCCGATCCGCCATGTCGGAGATGGTGGTGTTGTGGGTGATCAGCGCCGTGGTCGTTCCGACTTCACGGTTGACATACTCGATCGCCTCAAGGACCTGGATCCCGGTCTCGCTGTCGAGTGCTCCGGTCGGTTCATCGCACAACAAGATTTCGGGCCGCTTGGCAACAGCCCTTGCGATCGCGACCCGCTGCTGTTCCCCGCCCGACAATTGCGCCGGGAAATGGTCCATGCGCTCGGCCAGGCCGACAAGCGCAAGCGCATCGTCCGGTGTCATCGGATCGCGGGCGATCTCGGTGACGAGCGCCACATTTTCCTTTGCCGTGAGGCTCGGGATCAGGTTGTAGAACTGGAACACGAACCCGACATGGTCGCGTCGATAGCGTGTCAGGGCGTCGGGTGTCATGGCCGCCAGATCGGTGCCGCGAAACCGGACATCGCCTTCGGTCGGCACGTCGAGGCCGCCGAGAATGTTCAACAGGGTCGACTTTCCGCTGCCGGAAGGTCCGAGCAGGACGACCAGTTCGGATTCAAACAGATCAAGGTCGACGCCGCGCAGGGCATGCACGACCACGTCGCCGGTCCGATAGACCTTGGTCACTGCCCGTGTCGTGAGTGTCGCCTGATCGATCGAACCGGCCGGCTGCTTTTCCGCCGCCTCGGCCATTGCGCTATCCTTTCACGCTCGCCCCGGCGATGTGAATCAGTGCATCGGTGAGTAGACGGTCGGTGAACTGCCGGTCTTGATCCGGATCAAGCGGCGCACAGCGACATATCGCGTGTCAGGCGCGTATTCCGCAGCCCACAGCGATCAGGTCTTGTTGACCTGGCTCCAGGCGGCATAGCCGCCGGCAAGCGACGCGACGTCCTGGAAACCCATATCCTGGAGAGTCTTGGCCGCCAGCGCGGAACGCCCGCCGCTGCCGCAATACAGGACGAGGCGCTTTTGCGGATCGAGCGCGTCCAGATGGACCGGGCTTTCCGGGTCGGCGTGGAATTCCAGCATGCCACGGGACGCCCGGACGGCGCCGGGTATGGTTCCGGTCGCCTCCCATTCGTTCGGATCGCGCACGTCGACGAGAACGACATCCGGATCGTCCAGAAGATAGGGCAGATCCTGGACCGAAACCGTCTCGATAACCGCATTGGCCTGAGCGAGCAGATCCTTGAAGCCGGTTTTCAACATCATCGGGTCCTTCGCGCTGGATTGGCCGAGAGGCGTTTCTTCGGCGCTGAATTCTCGTCGGCAACGGCCGCCGATCGGATGGTCACACTACACCGTCAACCAATCCTCGCAAGTCGATTGCGCACAGCCGCATCCCGGCGTCACAAATTCGCAATCTAAGCGCGTCAATGCACATAGACGGGCCGCCCTCGGCCCTGCCCCGCGATCCGGACATGCCATGCCTTCGATGCAAAAATCCTCAACCCACAATCCGACCCCGATGAAGACGCTGACGCCGGAACCGACGCTCGGCGACGGTGCAGCGGCTGTTGCCTGCACGCTCGGGGAATGGACAGAAATCGGCGCCCACACGACGTTGCTTGAAACATCGCTCGGCGATTATTCCTACATCATGCAGAACGGCCAGGTCGTCTGGACCACGATCGGCAAGTTCTGCTCGATCGCCAGTGACGTCCGGATCAATCCCGGCAACCACCCGGTCTGGCGCGCCAGTCAGCACCATTGGACCTACCGGGCTGCCGCCTACGGCCTCGGCGAGGACGATGCGGATCTGTTCCAATGGCGCAAGGACAATGCGGTCACGATCGGTCATGACGTGTGGATCGGGCACGGCGTTACCATCCTCCCCGGCGTATCGATCGGGACCGGCGCCGTCGTCGGCGCGGGCGCCGTGGTTTCCAAGGACGTGCCGAACTACACGATCGTCGGCGGCGTGCCGGCCAAACCGATCCGGCGGCGGTTCACGCGGGACCAGGAAGCCGCGCTCCTGACAATCGCAACGTGGGACTGGCCGCGCGACAAACTGCGCGACAGCCTGAACGACTTTCAGTCGCTCGACATCGATGCCTTCATCGCAAAATACCTGCCGGCCTCATAAATCGGCCAACCGGACCCATCCCGCGTTCGCAGCGGAAGAGCGAATGCAGGCCTCGACGAATTGCATGCCCTTCAATCCGTCCCGAGCCGTCGGCAGCACGAACCCGTCGCGTAGCGCACCGCCGGTTTCGAGCGCACGGATCGCGTCGGCCGCCTCGGTATAGAGCGTTGCAAAGCCTTCCAGATAACCTTCCGGGTGTCCGGCGGGAACGCGGGTAACGCGGCCCGCTTCCTCGCCCGACCCGGCACCGCCCCGCGTGATCAATCGTTTTTCGGCGCCGAACGGCGTGAACCAGAGGTGGTTGGGATGCTCCTGCTCCCATTCCAGGCCGCCCTTGGTGCCGTAGATCCGCAATCTCAGGCCGTTTTCGTTGCCGGGCGCCACCTGCGACGCCCAGACCATGCCTTTCGCGCCGCCTGCAAACCGCAGGAGGATATGGGCGTTGTCGTCCAATTGCCGTCCGTCGACAAAGGCGGTCAGGTCGGCGGCGAGTTCCTCGATCTCCAGGCCGGACACAAAACCGGCGAGGTTCACGGCATGGGTTCCGATATCGCCGATGCAGCCGCCCCCGCCCGACCGGGTCGGATCGGTTCGCCATTCCGCCTGTTTCTGGCCTGTTGCCTCCAGCCGTTCCGTCAGCCAGTCCTGGGCGTATTCGGCCTGCACGACCCGGATCGTGCCGAGCTCGCCCGCCGCCACCATGGCACGCGCTTGGCGCATCATCGGATAGCCGGTGTAATTGTGCGTCAGCGCGAACAGCCGGCCGGCCCCCTCAGCCAGATCTGCGAGCGCCTTGGCGTCCTCCAGGGTCGCGGTCAGCGGCTTGTCGCAGATCACATGAATGCCGGCTTCCAGAAAGGCCCGCGCCACGGGGTAATGCAGGTGATTTGGCGTGACGATCGCAACCGCCTCGATGCCATCGGCTCGCTCTGCCTCCGCCTTGGCCATGTCGGCATAGTCCGCGTAGCTGCGCTCCTGCGGGATGCCGAGCTCCCGCGCGGAAGCATGCGCCCGGTCCGGATCGGAGGCGAGCGCACCCGCGACCAGCCTGTAGCGATCGTCGAGCCGGGCAGCGATGCGGTGGACGGCGCCGATAAACGCGCCCTGCCCGCCGCCGACCATGCCGAGGCGGATCGGACGGTTTGTATCGGAACCGATCATCGGCCGTCTCCCGTCAGGCCGAGCATGGCCCGGATCGTGTCCGTATCCGTGTCACCGCCGGCGAAGTCGTCGAATGCCTTCTCCGTCACCCGGATGATGTGGTCGCGAATGAACGGCGCGCCCTCGGCCGCGCCCTGTTCGGGATGTTTCAGGCAGCATTCCCATTCCAGCACTGCCCAAGACGTGTAGTCGTATTGCGCGAGCTTGGAGAAAATGCCGGCGAAGTCGACCTGGCCGTCGCCGAGCGAACGGAACCGGCCGGCCCGCTCCGTCCAAGGCAGGTAGCCGGAATAGACGCCCTGACGGCCGTCCGGGTTGAACTCGGCGTCTTTGACATGAAAGGCGGAGATGCGTTCGTGGTAGATGTCGATGAACGCCAGGTAGTCGAGCTGCTGCAGGACAAAGTGCGACGGATCGTAGTTGATCGTACACCGCGGGTGGCCGCCGAGTTCTTCCAGGAAACGCTCGAACGTGGCCCCGTCGAAGACGTCCTCACCCGGATGGATCTCATAGCCGATATCAACACCTTGTTGCTCATAGGCATCGAGGATCGGCTTCCAGCGCCTTGCCAGTTCGCGGAAAGCCTCCTCGATCAGGCCCGGCGGGCGTTGCGGCCAGGGATAGAGGTAGGGAAAGGCGAGCGCGCCGGTAAAGGACACTGAGACATCGAGGTCGAGATTGCGAGAGGCCTTCGCAGCCATCAGCATCTGCGCGACGGCCCATTCCTGACGGGCCTTCGGATTGCCGTGCACAGCCTCCGGGGCAAAGGCATCGAATTGCAGGTCATAGGCAGGGTGCACCGCCACCAACTGGCCCTGCAGGTGCGTGGACAATTCGGTGATCTCGACACCGGCATCGGCGCACATGCCCCTGACTTCGTCGCAATAGGCTTGCGAGGTCGATGCCTTTTCCAGGTCGAACAGCGATCCGATGAAGGTCGGGATCTGGATGCCCTTGTAGCCAAGCCCGGCAGCCCAACGGGCCATGTTGTCAAGCGTGTCGAACGGCGCCGTGTCGCCCGCGAATTGCGCCAGGAACAGCGCGGGCCCTTTTATCGTGCCGGCCATGCGGTCGGTCCTCCCTTTGGTACAGCGCCGGACAGACAGGTACAGCGTCTTCCGGCGATGCCGTATCATCGCCCTACCGCGACGACCGAAACCGTACCATTCACCAGCCGGCCCCAAAGCCGCAAGGGGAACACAACACGATGATCGAAATCCGGACCGCAACCGGGCACGACAGGCCCTGGATCGCAACGGCATCGGAATCGATCGGCGGTCCCCTGATCGTCACCGACAGTCAATTGGTCGACGTTTCGGACCATCCCGCGCTCGTTGCATCGGTTCAAGGCGAACGCCTTGGGTTTCTGGTCTACCGAAACCTGGCGCCGGATGTCCTGGAAGTCATCGCGCTCAGGGCCCTGCAGCGCCGGATCGGGATCGGATCGGCGCTGTTGGACGATCTCATGGCACGCGCCCGCGCAATAACGGCGCGCCAGATCGAGCTCGATACGACGAACGACAATGCAGGCGGCCTGGCGTTTTACGAAAGGCACGGCTTCGTCGTCGAAAAGCACCGGCGCGGCGCCTTTGCCGAAGTGCTCGCCCTGAAAGGTTACACGATCGACGGTCCCGTGATCGGTTGCGGCGGACGGGAGATCACCGACGTCATCCGCTTGCGCAAGATCCTCACTGACACCGGTTTCCGGCCCGCTGGCGGCCGCGCCTAGGATCGCCGGCCACATTCCGCCCGGCGGTTCGCGTGCCGGCGAAACGGCCGGGGCCGTCGCCGGGCCCGTACCCGGTGTCCAGGTCGCCGTCATAGAATAAAGCAAAGCAATTCAACGCGATCCGGGCACGCCTAAAGCGTGCGACAGGGACCGATCCACAACGTCTACCCCCTTTACGGGGCCACGAAAGCTCTCCTAAGGTGGAGTGAGGATCCGCCCACCGGATCCGACCACGCCACACAACGCCCTTTCAAAACAATCCGGTCGAACAGGCCGGCAGGAGGAAACATGGTCTCAAGATTGCTCCAAACCGCCGCGGCGCTTGCCCTTTCGACCGGTCTCGCATTTGCCGGCGATTATCCCGAACGCGAAGTGCTCGGTGTCGTGATGTGGGGCGCCGGCGGCGCCACCGATACCGTCGCGCGGGCCGTCAACCCGGCCGCCGAAGCCGCGCTCGGCAAGCCCATCGTGGTGCTCAACAAATCCGGCGGCGCCGGGGCGATCTCGACCGCCTTCGTGAATGCCGCGCCGGCCGACGGCTACACGTTCCTCTACGGCGCGGAAAACCCGCAACTGCACCCGATCATGGGCGTCTCGAAACTGGATTATTCCAGCTTCTACCCGGTCAACATCCTGGGCCGCGGCGTCGCTGTCATCGTCGTGCCGGAGGGTTCGAAATACGGCTCGATGGAAGACCTTTTGGCCGACATCAAGGCCAATCCGGGACAGGTGAAAATGGGATCGACCGGTCCGGGCGGCCTGCCGAGCACGGTCGGCGCGCTGGTGAAGAACTCGGTCGATTTCGATGTCACCGCCATTCCGTTCGACGGCGAAGGCCCCGGCCTGACGGCGATGCTCGGCGGAGAAGTCGACTTCATGCCATCGGGCATTTCTGCCGCAGCCGAACAGATCAAGGCCGGCAAGATGCGCGCGCTCGCTGTGGTCAATACGGAAAAGGTCGACACATTGCCGGACGTCCCCGCGATCACCGATGCGATTCCGGACATGGCGAAGTTCCTGCCCTGGGGTCCGTTCTATGGGGTCTTCACCAAGGGCGACGTGCCTGACGACGTAAAGGCCACGCTGGTCGCCGCCTTCAAGACGGCGGCTGAAAGCGAGGAATTCACGACGCTGATGGCCAATCGCGGCAACGTCGTGATGAACATTTCAGGCGATGAGGCCGCTGCCTTCCTGACAAAATGGCAGCAGGTCACGGCCTGGGTCCTGCAGGATACCGGCGCGGCCAAGGTCAATCCTGAAACACTCGGCATTCCGCGTCCCTGATCGAACCCAGCATCGGTTCCGCATTCAGTTGGAGCGGGACCGATGCCGGTCACACAGACCGGGCCCGTTGCATGTCCGAAAAACCGTCGCAGCGGCCGGGAGAACGCCTGTTCAGCGTGGTCCTGGTCGGCTTCAGCCTTGCCGCCCTCTGGCAGGCCTACAGCATCTCAGGCTTCAGCGGGCTGTCCACGCCCGGCATCTTTCCGATGCTTGCAACAGCGACCATGGTACTGTCGGCGCTGGTCATCCTGCGCCGCGCGTTCGTCCAACCGGGAAGCGGAGAAACCGCGGGCCAAACAATCCGTCGGTTCTTTCGGGAAATCGTGCCGCCGCGCCATGTGACGGTCGTCGCGCTCATAGCCGCTTACCTCGCCGTAATGCCCTGGCTCGGCTTTCTCGCAGCCTCGGCCGTGTTCCTGTTTATCACCACAAAACTTCTCTGGCGCCGATCGCTGCTGGCAACGCTGATCCTGACGGCCGGGACCACGGCCGCGATCTATGTCGTGTTCCGGATCGTGTTTCAGGTTGTGCTGCCGCAGGGCACGCTGCTGCGCGGTCTCTTTTGACATGGCAGAAGTGTTCGCCCAGCTTTCGCTTTCCTGGTTCGATCCCTGGCTTTTGTTCCTGACCGGTGCCGGGACGCTCGCCGGTATCTATGTCGGCGCGATCCCCGGCCTGTCTGTCACGATGGCCGTCTCGATCCTGATCTCCTTCACCTTCAAATGGGAGGTCAACGACGCGCTCGCCCTGATCGCCGGCATTTTTGTCGGCGGCGTCTACGGCGGTTCGCGTACCGCCATTCTTTTGAACATTCCCGGCGCGCCGAGCGCGATCGCCAGCGCGCTCGACGGGTATCCGATGGCCAAGCGCGGCGAGGCCGGCGAGGCGATCGGCCTGACAACCGTCATGTCCGTGTTCGGCGGGCTGATCGGCATCCTTGCGCTGGCGCTGTTCGCGCCGGCAATCTCCAGTTTTGCCATCCAGTTCCAGTCGCGCGATTACCTGCTGCTCGGCCTGATCGGCATCCTGCTTGTCGGGACGCTTTCAGGAGAAAGCTTTGCCAAGGGCGCTTTTGCCGGCGCGCTCGGCGTACTGATCGGGATGGTCGGGCTCGATCCGATGACCGCCGAAGGCCGGTTCACCTTCGGCTCGATCAATCTGATGGGCGGCATCCATTATGTCGTGGCGATGATCGGCTTTTTCGGGGTGGCCGAGGCCCTGGTGCAATTGCACACGCTCGACCTGCCGGCGATCAAGCAGAAGATCGACCGGATCGTGCCACGGCTTTCCGACATCAAACGATACTTCTCGCTGGCTCTCAGGGCCTCCGGTATCGGCACGGTCATAGGCGCCCTGCCCGGCACCGGTGGCGACATTGCCGCGCTGCTCGCCTACGACCATGCGCGCCGCTCGACCAAAAATCCCGACCCGCCCTTCGGCGAGGGAAACAAGGAGGGCCTCGTCGCACCGGAAGCCGCCAACAATGCCGCCGTCGGCGGCGCCTTCGTGCCCATGCTGACGCTGGGTATTCCCGGCGACGCGGTGACGGCCGTCATCATCGGTGCCCTGTTCATCCACGGGCTGAAACCCGGCCCGCTGCTCCTGACCGACACGCCGCACCTGTTCTGGTTCACCGTCGGCAACCTGACGCTTGCCAACGTCTTTCTCCTGATCTTCGGCCTGACCGGGATCCGCATCTTCACCAAGGTCGTGGAATGTCCGAAGGGCGTCCTGATCCCGCTGATCATCGTGCTGTCCGCGGTCGGCGCCTATGCCATCCAGAACAACCCGGTGGATATCGTCTGGATGCTCGCCTTCGGCGTCGTCGGTTACTTCCTGAAGATCTACGGCTTCCAGGTGGGTCCGGTGATCCTTGGCGTCATTCTCGGTCCGATGATGGATGCCAATTTCCGGCGGGCGATGATCGGCGCGCGCGGCGATCCGCTGGTGTTTGCCTGGGATTTTGTTTCCCACCCGATCTCGCTGGTGCTGACGATCGCCTTTTTTGCCATGCTGATATCGCAGACGCCTTTATGGGCTCGGATCACGCGCAGGGGACGAACACCAGTCTGACGCCAGCGCATCTCACAAAAAGCCGGGCAGATCGAAATGCTCGGATCCAGGCGAATGCAAGCGGTCACGGATCCCGGCGGGGAGCCGCGCGACAATGCACAAGCGCTCCCGCATACCGCCTGCGCATGAATGCGAAACGGGACAGGAAGCTGTACAGCCGGGTGCGTGTCGGGAAAGGGTCCGCATAGCTCTGCACGCTGACCATCTCCAGTCCGTCTATCGAGCCAAGAAAGCCGGGAATTGCGTCGAGCATGATGCCCCACGGCATCGGCGGTGCGGTGTAGTGACGGGTGATCCGTAATCCCTTCAGCGTTTTTTGAGAGATATGGGGGGTTATCGTATCGAAGAACAGTTCGGCGCCGGGAAAGCGCTGCGTGATCTGACCGAGCAGTTCGCGAACTTCCGGCTCATTGAAATACATCAGAAGCCCGGCCGCCGTGATAAAAGGGGTCGCGCCTTTCGGAACCACGTCCATCCACGCCGGATCCAGGGCGGAGCAGGCAACGACTGTCGCCCGCGGATGGGACGGCAACAGATTCTGGCGAACCTCGACCGCCTCCGGAAGATCGACGCTGATCCAGTCGACCCGGCCGTCGTCCGTGCGCCAGTGCTGTGTTTCGAGACCGTCGCCGAGTGCTACGACAACCGGCGCCGCATCCGTGTTCTGCGCGTATCGGCGGATCAGATCGTCACAGATCCGTGCCCTTATCGGATGGAAGACGCTGGGCCGGCCGAAGCTCTTTGCAAAATCGTATTCAATCCGCGAAACCAGTTCGACGGACATGGGATCGTCAATCAACCGGTCGGCCCGGCCGTGTTCAACGGCTCGATTCCATAAGGGCCACAACATCGTTTCCGGCACGCCGGAAAGGTGCACGGGCGATGTTTCCTGACGATCCAACAGTGATCCGTTGTCCATTGTCTTTCCCGGTTGCTTGCAGGCCCCGACGTCAGATCGACGGAGACGGGGACACGCCTTCAGGGACGCTTCTCAGGCGCAGACGCTGAACGAATGCGAGGCTTCCACTCAGCACGATCGCACCCGCCGCAAATGTTGCCGCGTAGCCGATATTGTCCGCGACAAAACCCGAAAAACCGATTCCGATCATCGATAAAAGCCAGAAGATGCAGACGAACAGCGTCAGATCGGTGCCCTCCTGGCCGGCTTCGCTCCGGTTCATGAAAATCGTGTTGGTCATCACGCCGATGAAGCTGAAACCGAAGTAGAAAAATACCACTGAGGCGGCGCCATAAACTGCGCTCAATTGCCAATAGCTGGCAGATGCCATCAAGACGAGTGTAGCGGCATTCAATGCAATTCCAGCAGGCAATATTGCCGCAAGCCCGAAGCGGCCGATCAGAAAGGCCGCAAGCGGACCGCCGGTAAAAAGAGCGACGCAGGTGAACACACCGTTGATCAGACCGATCTGATCCAGCGTCAATCCGAGATCTACCAGGCGAGGCTGAACCATGCCGAAGCCGAGACCGATACCGATCGCCAACGGCATGAGAAAAACCAGAACGGGTAGAACGTCAGGACGCTTGAAGAAGCGCCGGATCGAGGGTCGCGGTGCGCGCTTCCGACGACCGTTGCTGCTGGTTTCGTCAACCAAAGCGATCGGCAGCAGGAAGACCACCAGCAAGCCGGCCATGGCCGCCATTGTAAGGTCCCAGCCAAGCCGACCGTAAAGCACAATCAATCCGCTCGCGCCGATCAGGGCTCCGAGAGCGCCGCCGGCCGGAAGCGCCGCGCCACCCCAAGGGCGCTTGTCCGGGGAAAGGGTCTCGACGACATAGCCGAACAATGCCGTGCGTGCCGTGGCACCAAACACGGATATGAGCACGGCGAGTAAGAGGATCCCGGCAACACCTTGATCAGGCGGCATGACGGCAGCGAGCGCGGTGAAAGCCGCCATGGCGATCTGCATGACCACGATCCAGGACCGCCGCCGGCCCAGCGCGCCGAGCGAGCGCGTGTCGACCAGCGGCGCCCAGACAAAGGCAAATGCATAGGGAAGGTAAACCAGCGCAGTCAGACCGATCATTGTCAGCGACACGCCCGCATCGCGCATGACGGACGGCAAGCCGACAGAAAAGAACGTCAATGGAATGGCAAGGCCCGCATTGACGAGCATGATCGAAGCCAGGCGCATGGCGGCGTTATCCTAAAACCGGACCTTGGCTCCGACGCCGAAGAGCCTCGGCTGACCGGGATTGGCCAGCGAAACCCGGTTGCCTGTTACAACCGAGTTGCCGAACAGAAATGCCGTCTCGGCATAGCTCTCATCGAACAGATTGGTGACGAAGGCGTGCACAGAGATATTGTCGGTTTTCCAGCCGGCCCGCAGATTGACCAGGTCGTGTGACTCCAGGTCGAAACTGTTCTGGGGATCGACCGTACGCGATCCGACATATTGGTACTCCACGCGGCCGTAGACCTTCCCGTCGGTGCCCATCAGTTTAACGGAATGGTCGTATTGACCGGCAATGTTGAACGTGACCTGCGGCGCGAAGGGAACCTCATTGCCCTTTTGCACCGTCGGATCCTCGGAAGCGGTGATTTCGGTATCGAGCAGTGCAACCCCGCCGGTCAGGGTCAGGCCTGTGACGGGCCGCACGGTCGTCTCGAGCTCGATGCCATAGGTCTGGGTGTCGATGTTCTGAATGTTCGCTTCAAATGTCGTGAAATCGAACACCTGGACATGTTCGTCCTTGGTATCGTTGAAAAACGCCGACGCGCTGACATCCCAGATCCCGTCGAAGAGTACGCCGCGCACGCCGGTCTCATAGGACCAGGTAAAGGCGGAATCGAAGCGGCTTTGCGCAAACCCCCGCGTTACGTCCGTGTCGAGCAGTTGAAACCCGCCGGATTTGGCGCCTCTCGCCACCGAAACGAATCCGGTCAGATCGGGCAGGATATCGTAGCTCAGGGCGGCACGCCCGGTGACCAGATTGAAGGTTTCGCTGTCGGATTCGGTGGCTCTTGCGATCGGGCCCGCTTGCGACAGGTCGACGAAGGTTCCGTCGAAATCCTTTACCTCATAGGTGTATCTGAGCCCGGCTATGGCACGCATGCGGTCAGAAAGCGGCACGGTAACCTCGCCAAACCCGGCCACGCTGGTTGTGGTGAATTGGTTTGCAAAATCGCCGAACAGCGGCAGGCTGCTGCTGTTGAAGATGACATCGAAATCGAAATCCGCCCGGAACACGTTGATACCGGCGACCCAGCGTGTGCCGTTTTCAAGCTCACCATCCAGGCGGACTTCCTGGGACAGTTGCAGATCAGTGTCTTCCAGACGCCGAAAGTCGACGTTCGGATTGTTGAAGAAAACGGGCGGAAGGCCGAAGAGCGAACTGAATGCCAAACCGTCTGAATCATCGGTCCGGTAAACCGAGTTATACCGCTGCAGGCCGGAAACCGTCGTCAGATTCACCCCGCCGAAATCATGCCGAACGGTTAGGCCGGCGCCAATCGTCTCCGTCTGCAACTCTGCTGCCGTGTCCAGAAACTGTCGGGGGAAATCCGGATCTTCACCCCAAACACCTTGGGTCGGCTGTTCATCATACTTCCCGTATCTGACGGCCAGCGTGACATCCGTCGCGTCGCCTGGGACCCACAGGAGCTTGCCGGTGGCGTTCGTCAATTCCTGGTCACGCGCGCTGTCGCCGAGACTGAGATCCGGGATATCTCCGTCGCGCGACCGGAACTGCGCCCCGATCCGACCCGCCAGCGTTTCGGTCAGCGGCCCGCTGGCGATCGCGCTGATCTGCCGGTGCTGTTGATTGCCGAATTCGCCGCGCGCTTCGAATGATGGCTCGAAAGTCGGGCTGACGGTCGTGATGTTGATGGCACCCGCCTGGGCGTTGCGTCCGTAGAGCGAGTTCTGCGGACCCCTCAGGACTTCGATCTGCTGGACATCGAACAATTCGCGGTCCTGTGCCCGGACCGGCAAGGGCACACCGTCGATGAATACCGGCACCGAGGCATCGTCGGGCGATTGAGGAAAGAACGATCCCACACCGCGAATATTGGGAATGTTGCCACCGCGCAATCCGACGTCGACCGCATTCAGACCCGGCGTGTCACGGGCAAAGTCGTTGACCTCGCCGATGTTCCGGTCGGCAATGCTGTCGGGTCCGAAGACCGTTATGCCGAACGGAATACGTTGGATTTCCTCCTCGATCTTTCGGGCATTGACGATAATCGGATCAAGGATAACGGTGCCTGAGACGATCGGTTCCCCCGTCACGTCCTGGGCGCGGACCGCGCCACCGAAAGCTCCGACGGTGAGCAACACGATCGACGCGATCGAAGCCGAAACGCCAACAGGTTCGATTGTTTGCCTTTGGTGCCGAATAGACATAGTTGGATCTGCTCCCAGCCATCGCATGTTTCAGTCGCGCGCACGCCCCCACATATCGGCGCAATGGTCGACCGCTTTCCTGCCAGCGCTTTGTCGCCGACCAGGCAAGTGCGATTGACTGGCAATTGCAGCGTGCAGATAACCCTAGGAGATCGAGGCCAAAAGAAGCCAGATCCGAGGTTTATGGCTGGAGACTGTTTTCTTATGCCGGCAGCCGTCAGGCTTTCCTGAACCGTTTTGGAGAGACGCCATAGCGCCGCCGAAACGCCGTGGAAAAGTTGCTGTGGTGGCGGTAGCCGACAAAGTGTGCGGCCTGCGATACGGTCCAGCCTTCCTTTTCAAGCCCGTCCTTGGCGTGATGCAGCCGGGCATCGCGCAGGAAACTGAACACCGACTGCCCGTAGGCAGTGGAGAACTTTGCCTTCAGGACCGTCATGCTCATGCCGGCCTCTCGCGCAAACTCATCGAGCGTGAAATGCGACGCCGGGTTGGCGAGAATCATGTCCCGCACGCGCCGCAGCCCGGCAAGATCGCGGCGGGACAACCGCGGGTGGTCGGCGTCGCCCTTGCTACCGAGCGTCAGGAGCGCACAGGCGAGAAGCTTTTGGGCACAGCTTTCGGCGAACAGCCGGCCGACCACGCCGTCATGCGACGGCATTGCAATCTCCTGGGCCAGCGGCAGCAGGCCAGGCGTTACGGGCAATTGCGAAACCGTCGTCGACCGCAAGACAGTTTCGACCTGTTCGGCAAGCGCTTCGTCGGTGATGTCTTCGGGTCTGGTCCGCAGGAGTACACTGCGTAGCCGCCGACCGGCCTGGTAGCGCCCCGCAATTGGCGCGCTGTCCGGTATGGAAACGATCGACGCCATATCCCGATCCATGGACACGGGCCGTTCCAGACCGAAAGAGCAATCGGCGCCGCCTGCTTCGAGGATAAAGGCCATGTTGAGGGATCTGTTGGCGACACCGCGATGTTCTGCGTCGTGCAGACTGACCACATCGCTGGTGAAGAGGCTGATGCCGGACGGGAGCGCCTGAAATCCGATCCGACCCTCGAATTGCGGGCTTTCCCGGTCCCCGACGGAGGAGTCACTCGTCAGATCCGTATATCTGTAGCCGAACGAAGAAGCCCTTCTGGAAATCCCGTTTGGTGACAATTTTCCGTTTTCGGACGTCATCGTACCCCCTGCAGATATCCTGAACTGCATTTCGACGGATCACGTCGCGCCAGCGGGTTACGAGCATCCTTCAGCGTCCCGCACAGTCTTGCAGAAAATCCGGACCCCTGCAATGCGAACGCGACGCATTCGCGACAAGGGTTCGCCGACCGGCAAGGCAGTGCCAACGTCAATTGAAAGTCCTGGGACAGGCCGCGGTTTTCGGGCCGGCGGTGAAAGCAGACCGGGCCGGGTTGTCCGATGAGGAATCCTTGCCACCCAACTGGAGAGACTGCCGGTGTCTGATCGCTGGCCGGATCCAGATTGACGGCGCGCGCTTATTCGACCCGCTTGCCCGCCAAGTCATCGATGATGGGACAATCGGGGCGGTCGTCGCCCTGGCAATCCCGGGCCAGCGTCGTGAGGGTGGCCTTCAGGGATTTCAGTTCCTTGATCTTGCGGTCGATCTCGCCGATCTTGTCGAGCGCCAGCGACTTCACGTCGGCGCTCGCCCTGTGCTCGTCCTCATAGAGCGACAGGAGCAGGCGGCATTCCTCGATGGAAAATCCGAGACTGCGGGCGCGTTGCAGGAAGCGCAGGCGGTGGACATCCTTTTGCGAATAGTCCCGATAGCCGTTGGCCGCGCGGGCCGGTTTGATCAGATCGATTTCCTCGTAATAGCGGACCGTCTTGGAGGGCAGACCGGCCAGGCCTGCCGCTTCGCCGATGTTCATCGCGTCCGCCTTTCGTGCTGCGTCGTCGGCCTGGATCGAGGTTTGTTGCCGAACACTTTCCTCACCAATCACGCTGTTACAGGTTCGCCGATCGAAGACGCAGGGCGTTGCTGATAACCGAAACGGACGAGAGGCTCATCGCCGCCGCTGCCAGCATCGGCGACAGCAGCATGCCGGTCAGCGGGTAGAGAATACCGGCCGCGATCGGAATGCCGGCCGTGTTGTAGACAAAGGCAAAGCCGAGATTCTGCCACATGTTCCGGATTGTCGCCTGCGCCAATCTGTGGGCGCCGACCACGCCGTTGAGATCGCCGGACAGCAAGGTGACGCCGGCACTCTCCACGGCAACATCCGCGCCCGCGCCCATCGCGATGCCGACATGGGCGGCGGCGAGCGCCGGAGCGTCGTTGATGCCGTCGCCGACCATAGCGACCTTGCGGCCTTCGGCCTGCAACGCATCCACCAGTGCTTTCTTTTCCGCAGGCAGAATACCGGACCTTATATCGTCGATGCCCAATTCGGCGCCGATCGCCCGCGCTGTCAATTCGGTATCGCCGGTCGCCATAATGACGGCGAGGCCCCTGCCCCGAAGCGACTCAAGTGCCGCGGACGTTGTCTCCTTCACCGGATCCGCCACGGCCAGAAGACCGACCGGCTCGCCGTCGACGGCCAGAACCATAACCGTCTTGCCGGCCCGCCGCAGGGGATCGGCACGATCCGCGAGCGGTGCCTCGGGCGCGCCCATTTCGACCATCATCGCGGTATTGCCGAGCGCGACCGCCTGATCGCCGATCCGCCCCTTGATGCCCTTGCCGGCCAGCGCCTCGAATTCCGTTGCCGTGTCAAAGGCGAGATGCCGTTCGTCAGCCGCAGCGAGGATCGCCGCGGCCAGCGGATGTTCCGACCCCGCTTCAAGTGCAGCTGCGCGCTCCAGGATCCGGTCTTCGGTTTCGCTTCCGAACGCGACGATGTCAGTCAGGTGCGGACGGCCGGCCGTCAGGGTGCCAGTCTTGTCGACCACGATCGTATCGACTTCGGCCATGCGCTGCAGCGCCTCAGCGTCCCGGATGAGAATGCCGGCCTGTGCGCCGCGCCCGGTTGCCGTCATGATCGACATCGGGGTCGCCAGGCCGAGCGCGCAGGGACAGGCGATGATCAGCACGGAAACGGCGGACACGATCGCAAAACCGAGCGCCGGCTCCGGACCGAACGCCCACCAGACCGCAAACGCCAGAACCGCCACCGCGACGACAGTCGGCACAAAGATCCCGGCGACGCGATCGGCGAGCGCCTGAATCGGCGCCCGCGAGCGTTGGGCGCTCGCGACCATATCGACGATCCGGGCAAGCATCGTCTCGCTGCCGACCCACTCCGCCTCAATCACCAGACCGCCGGTGCCGTTGACCGTGCCCCCGGTCACCTTGTCGCCGACGCCTTTTTCGATCGGCAGCGGTTCGCCGGTCACCATGCTCTCATCGACGGCAGACGTGCCGTCAAGCACGATACCGTCAACCGGAACCGACTCGCCCGGCCGGAGCCGCAGGCGGTCCCCGACGAGAACGTTTTCGAGCGGCGCGTCATATTCCGATCCGTCCGGCAGAATCCGTCGGGCGGTCTTCGGCGCCAGATCGAGCAGAGCGCGGATCGCGTCGCCGGTGCGTTCGCGCGCCCGCAATTCCAGCACCTGTCCCAAGAACACCAGCGCTACAATGACGACAGCGGCTTCGAAATAGACCGGGACATGGTCGTTGACGCGCAGGTCGGCAGGAAAAAGACCCGGCGCGAAAGTCGCCACCATGCTGTAGGCATAGGCCGCCCCGACGCCAATCATGATCAGCGTCCACATGTTCAGATTGCCGGTGCGCACTGATTGCCAGCCGCGAACGAAGAACGGCGCGGCGGCCCAGAG
Organism: Pseudomonadota bacterium; assembly: GCA_038745065.1. Taxonomy (GTDB): domain Bacteria; phylum Pseudomonadota; class Alphaproteobacteria; order Rhizobiales; family JANQQB01; genus JANQQB01. The sequence goes on from JBCDLT010000003.1 coordinate 170,935, forward strand.
CACGACCGGGGTCGCCAGCGCGGCTTCGATGTAAAGCGCGAGCGCTTCGCCGATCCAGGTCCGTATCGGCAGGCCGACCATGGCTCCCATGGTCAGGACGATCAAAGGCACGGCCGCGGCGACACTCACCCAGAAGCGCCGCGAAAAGTCGATCAGTTCCTCATTCGGGCCTTCGGAAACCCCGCCCATCGGTTCCAGTGCCATGCCGCAGATCGGGCAGGCGGCCGGACCGTCTTCGACGATTTCCGGATGCATCGGACACGTAAACTGGGTGTCGGGCGCCACGGCATCCCGTTTCAGGTCAGCGTTTCCCGAGAGATAGAACCAGGGGTCGTCGGCGAACCGGTCACGGCAGCTTTGGCTGCAGAAATGGAATGTCTCGTCCTGATAGGCGAAGGAAGGATTGCCCGCCTCCGGATCGACCCGCATGCCGCAGACGGGGTCGATCGGAAAATCGCTGTCTTGCGCGGATTGCGTAGCGGTTTCGCTCGCAGCGCAACACGCTCCGTCATCACGGGGTGCTTCCCGCTTCTGGACTATTTCCTGCATGCTGCGCCGTTCCGCTTTTCGAAGGAATGGCGCCGATATAAATGTTCCAGTGACTGGAAGGTCAAGGGACCATTATGAGGCAATGCGATCCGCGCCTGTCGGCGTGTCGGCATCGGTCGCGCTGCGGGCGGCCGCAAAGACCGGACCGATGCCGATCAGGATCGGGTCTTCGAGGCCGAGGTTGTCGACGCCGGAAGCGAGATCGTCGAGGCAGCCGGTCCAAGTTGCTCCGCCACTCCGGGAGACCGAACGGCAGATCGCCGCCGGCGTCCGCGGCGCAAGCCCGTGTTCCCGAAGACGTGCGGCAATCCGCGGTGCGGTGCGGGCTCCCATATAGAAGATCGTCGTCGTGCGCGGATCCGCGATTGCGCCCCAATTGATGTCGTCGGGCAAATCGCCTGCCCGGCTGTGGCCTGTTACAAAACGCACCGATTGCGCGTGATCGCGATGCGTGAGCGACACGCCGAGCGCCGCGGCCATGGCCAGCGCCGAGGTGATGCCGGGCACGACGGAGACTGGAATGCCGGCTCTTTGCAACTCCGCAATCTCTTCGCCGGCCCGTCCGAAGATCATGGGATCGCCGGATTTCAGACGCACGACCTGGCGCCCGGACCGGGCAAGACGCACCATCATGGCGTTGATGTCATCCTGCCGGCAGCTTTCCCGCTTGCCGCGCTTGCCCACCAGCATGCGCCGCGCCTCACGGCGGGCGAGTTCCAATACGTCGTCGGAAACCAGATCGTCGAACAGTATGACATCGGCCGCCTGCAAGGCGCGAACCGCTTTCAGCGTCAGCAGTTCGGCATCACCCGGACCGGCGCCGACCAGCGTCACCGATCCGGCTTTGTCCGACGCCGCATCTGCAATGCGGTCGATGTCCTCAATCACCTGCTCCGGGTCCGGAACCGTCGAGTCGGATGCAAAGGCCCGCGCGCTGAAGGCTTCCCAGAAGGTGCGGCGCGGCGCACCCGGCGCCAGTTTTTCGGCAATCCGGCTACGAACGGACTTGGCAAGCGATGCCCAGGCGGCCAGTGACGCAGGCAGAAGGGTTTCGATCCGACGCCGGATGACCTGCCCGAGGATCGGCGCGGCGCCATCCGTGGAAATCGCGACGATTGCCGGGGATCGATTGACGATAGAGCCGAACTGGAAATCGCAGAATTCCGGCCGGTCGATGATATTGACGGGAACACCGGCCGCCCGCGCAGCACACCGCAGAGCCTGACCTTCGGCGTCGGTGTTCGCATCGCAAACGGCAAGAACGGCCTTGTCGAAGCAATCCAAGCCCCATGGACGGGCATGCCAGACAATGCGCTTGCCCGGATCGGTCGCCATGACATCGTCGAACATGGGATCGAGTTCCGGGGCATAGACGGACACGCGAGCACCGGAAGCCGCCAGCAATTCCGCCTTCCAGGCCGCGGCTTCAGTGCCGCCGACAACGACGACCGGACGTCCCTGCAACCGGAAAAACGCCGGCAGGCTGGCCAGTTCCGCCATGCGCCCGGGCGGCGTTTGGCGGGGTCTGCGGCCTGTTTCACTCTGCTGCAGCAAGGTGCATGTCATCGATGATTCCCCTGATCTCGGCACGGCAGGAGCCGCAATTGGTTCCCGCGCCGCATTGTTTGCCGACCGCATCGACGGTCCGGCATCCGGCCTCGACGGCACGCACGATGTCGCGCACGCCGACCGAGAGGCAGGAGCAGACCAGTGCGCCGCGATCGGCTCCGGCCTCGCCGGGCCGGCCGGCAATGATGGCAAGTCGATCCGCGGTGGAAAGCCCGCCATCGGACAAACGCGCGACGACCCAGCTCCGGGAAACGCCGACCGGTTCCGGCGCGAGGTAGAGCGCCCCGGTCAGCCGATCCCCGGAAAACAGCGCGGCCCGGAACCGGCCTTGTGCCGCGTCGTCGAGAACGCTTAGCGCGCCGGCTTCGTGCAGCGGGGACCCGAGAAGGCGCAGGGTCGCGGCCGACCGGTCATCCGGCTTTTCGGCCAAGGTAAATTCGGCGCGCCAACCGCCCGCACATGGCGCCAGTGCCCAATAGGCGCATGCCGACAGATCCGGACGGCGGGTCGAAACCAGAAAACCGAACAGGCCCGTTTCGAGCCGCGCGACGTCGACTTCCGCATTCTTGAGAGCCGGTTGTCCGGATACCGGATCGGTGCGAGCGGGCACGATGCGGTCGACACGCGCGTTCGAAGCGACCTGATCGGTCCAGTGCATCGGTACGAAGATAGCGCCGGGTTGCTGGCGGCGTGTCAGCAGCGCCCGGACATGGATTTCTCCGAGCGCGGAAGAAATGCGCACAATGTCCGCGTCACCGATGCCGCGCGCATCGGCGTCGTCCGGATGCAGTTCGACGAACGGTTCCGCGATATGGCCGGCAAGCCGCGGGCTGCGGCCGGTACGGGTCATAGTATGCCATTGGTCCCGCACCCGGCCGGTGTTGAGGATCAGCCGACCCGGCTCACGCTGTGGCACCTCGGCAACCGGTTGCGGGACGACGAACCGAGCCCGGCGATCCGGATGAAAGAAGCCGCCCTCGGCAAAGAAGCGGCTTTCGCCGGCCGGATCCCCTTCCCGCTGCGGCCATTGGAACGGTGTGAGACCGGCATAGTCCTCTCCGGAAACTTCGGCATAAGCGCCGATGTCAAAGTCCCGGGACCCGTCGTTCTCGAACGCCGACAATGCCGCATGTTCGCGAAAGATCGCAGCCGCATCCGGATAGTCGAACGCGTCGGCAAAGCCCATGCGACGGCCGACCTCTGCCAATTGCCACCAATCGGCCCGCGCTTCGCCCGGCGGCGGCAGGAAGGCCCGCTGCCTGGAAATGCGCCGTTCGGAATTGGTGACCGTGCCGTCCTTCTCGCCCCATCCAAGGGCGGGCAAACGCACGTCCGCGTGACGCAGGGTGTCTGTGCGGTCGACCACGTCGGACACGACCACAAAGGGGCATGCCTCGAGCGCGTCCTCGACAAGACCGGCCTCCGGCAGGCTGTCGGCCGGATTGGTGCCCATGATCCAGACGGCCCGGACCGTACCGGCCGCGATTGCGCGGAACATATCGACGGCCTTCAGGCCCGGCTTTTCCGCCAAGCGCGGCGCCTGCCAGAACCGGCTCACCCGGTCACGATGCACCGGATTGTCGAGATCCATGTGCGCGGCAAGCATGTTTGCCAATCCGCCGACCTCGCGACCGCCCATGGCATTGGGCTGACCGGTCACGGAAAACGGCCCCATGCCGGGCCTGCCAATGCGACCGGTGGCCAGATGGCAATTGACGATGGCATTCACCTTGTTAGTGCCGATCGCGGACTGGTTCACACCCTGGCTGTAGACCGTGACGGTTTTTTCCGTCTCCGCGACGAGCCCGTAAAACGTCCGGATGTCGCGCTCGGCCAGACCGGTTGCCTGCGCAATGTCGTAGAGCGAGAGCGCGTTGGCCGCATTGCGCGCGGCGTTGAAGCCGATCGTGTGCTCCGCCACGAAGTCCGCGCGGACGACACCCTCATCGATGAGGTGGGCCAGCAGGCCCTGAAACAGGGCGCCATCGCCATCCGCCGCAATCGGCAAATGCAGATCGGCGGCATCGGCCGTCATCGTGCGGCGGGGGTCGATCACCACGATCCGCATTGTCGGCCGCGCCGCACGCGCCGCCGTCAGGCGCTGGAACAGAACGGGATGGCACCAGGCGAGATTGGAACCGACGAGAACGACCAGATCGGCTTCTTCCAGGTCTGTATAGGTGCCGGGAACCGTATCGGAACCGAAGGCGCGGCGGTGGCCCGCGACCGAAGAGGCCATGCACAATCTGGAATTGGTGTCGATGTTGGCCGAGCCGATGAAACCCTTCATCAGCTTGTTGGCAACGTAATAATCCTCGATCAGGATCTGACCGGACACATAGAATGCCACGGTGTCCGGTCCGTGCGCGGCAATGGTCTCGGAGAAGGTGCGGGCGACGCTATCGAGTGCGGTGTCCCAGTCGACGCGGCGGCCGCCGATTTCCGGAAATAGAAGCCGACCGGCCGATCCGAGCGTTTCGCCAAGTGCTGCACCCTTGGAACACAGGCGCCCGTAATTCGCGGGATGATCCGGATCGCCGGACACGTCCACTGTGCCGTCGGCACGCGGCTCGACGATCAGGCCGCATCCGACGCCGCAATAGGGGCACGTCGTGCGAACCTTTCGGCAGGCAGACCGGCCGTCCGTCACCGCAATGCCCCGATGTCGAGGAGAACGGTGTCGCCGTCGAGGCGGACCGGATAGGTTTCGACCACGCCCTCGTCCGCCCCCTGGGCGGTGCCGCTATCGAGGGCGATAACCCAATTGTGCAACGGGCAGGTCACACAGCCGTCATGCACGATGCCTTCGCTAAGCGGGCCGTTTCGATGCGGACAGCGATCTTCCAGGGCATAGACGGCGTCCGCCGCGGTCCGGAAGATCGCGATGCGCCGCGGGCCGGCTTCCACCGTCCGGGCGCCGCGTCTCGGAATGTCGCCCAGCTGTCCCACAGCAATCCAACGGGAGGTCACAGCATTCATTGCGCCGCCTCCAATCCGAGCGAGGCCAACGGCCGGAACTCGTGTTTGTCCTTGCCGGAAACCCGCTCCGACCAGGGATCGACCTGGGCAAATTTCTGGCTGAAGACGAAGCGATCGTAATAGGCCTTGCGCCTTTCCGGATCCTCCAGGATCTGACGGCGTACTTCCTCGACACCGATGCGGCGCGCCCATTTGTAGATGCGCTCAAGGTAATATCCCTGCTCGCGATACATCTGGACCAGCGCCACGACATGTTCGAGCGCGTCGTCCTCGGTAGCGACGAGGCCGAGCACTTCCGTGCCCTTGATGTCGAGGCCGGCTGCCCCGGCAAAATGGATCTCGAAACCGGAGTCCACGCACACGATGCCGACATCCTTGCAGGTTGCCTCGGCGCAATTGCGCGGGCAGCCCGACACCGCCATCTTGACCTTTGCCGGCGTCCAGGATCCCCACATGAACTTTTCGATGCGGATGCCGAGGCCGGTCGAATCCTGCGTGCCGAAGCGACACCATTCGGACCCGACACAGGTCTTTACGGTACGCAGGCCCTTGGCGTAGGCGTGCCCTGAAACGAAACCCGCCTTGCCGAGATCGGCCCAGACGGCCGGCAGGTCGTGTTTGGAAATACCCAGCATGTCGATGCGCTGCCCGCCGGTGACCTTCACCGTCGGGATGTCGAACTTGTCGACGACATCGGCGATGGCACGCAGCTCCGCGGCGGACGTTACGCCGCCCCACATGCGCGGCACGACCGAATAGGTGCCGTCCTTCTGGATGTTGGCGTGGGCGCGTTCGTTGATGAAGCGCGACTGGTAATCGTCGGCATATTCGTCCGGCCATTCGCTGACGAGGTAATAATTGAGCGCCGGCCGGCACTTGGCACAGCCGCAGGATGTCTGCCATTCCAGTTCCTGCATCACGGCCGACAACGTCTTCAGGCCCTTGGCCCGAATGAGCCGCCGAACGTCGCCGTGGCCCAGCGCGGTGCAGCCGCACATCGGCTGGACCGCCGCCGGGCTATAGGCATCGCCGAGCGTCAGCGACAGCAGCGATTCTACGAGACCGGAGCAGGTGCCGCAGGAGGCGGACGCCTTGGTATGGGCGCGCACGTCATCGATGGACCCCAGATTCTTTTCGGCAATCGCCGTGACGATCGTCGATTTGCACACGCCGTTGCAGCCGCAGATCTCCGCATCATCCGGCAAGGCTGCAACGGCCGCCATAGGGTCCACAGGGGCACCTCCCTGATAGGACTGGCCGAAAATCAAGGTGTCGCGCATGTCGGCGATTTCAGTGCCCTTTTTCAGGAGGTCGAAGAACCAGGGACCGTCCGAGGTTTCGCCGTAGAGCACGGTGCCGATGATCTTTTCGTCCTTCAGGACCAGGCGTTTGTAGATGCCCGAGGCGGCATCGCGGAGCACAATCTCTTCGCGGTCGTCGGCATCGGCGAAGTCGCCGGCGGAGTACAGGTCGATGCCGTTGACCTTGAGCTTGGTCGCGGTCGCCGACCCCGAATAGGCGGCTTGTCCGCCGGCCAAGGTCTCGGCCAGCACGCGGGCCATATCGTAAAGCGGCGCCACCAGTCCGTAGGACTGACCGCGATGTTCGACGCATTCCCCGAGCGCAAAGACCGCCGGATCGGAGGTGCGCATGTCGTCGCCGACAACGATGCCGCGATTGACGTCCAGACCGGCTTGTTTGGCAAGACCGGCGGAGGGGCGAATGCCGACGGCCATCACGACCATGGCCGCCGGGATCAGGGTGCCGTCATCCAGTTCGACGCCGGCGGCGCGGCCGTCGCGTTCCACGATCCGGTGGCTGTTGGCCTTGGTGCGGACATCGATGCCGCGGTCTCGGAACGCCTTTTCCAGAAGATAGCCGGCCGCGGGA